>NZ_FOLO01000030.1 GCF_900112265.1 Pseudoalteromonas denitrificans DSM 6059
ACCGCAGTCGGCAAGCCAATCCATTATGCCTTGAATCAATGGGAAAAACTGATCCGCTATGTTGAAAACGGTCACCTGGATATTGATAACAATCGTGCCGAACGTGCGGTTAAACCATTTGTTATCGGGAGAAAGAATTGGATGTTCAGTAATACACGCAATGGTGCACAAGCCAGTGCGGTACTTTACAGCATAGTCCAAACAGCCAAAGCAAACGGATTGGTGCCATATGACTACATCAGTCATTGCCTTGAGCATCTTATCCATGCTCCTGAAAACTTGGATGCCATTCTGCCCTGGAATGTAAAACTGGGCTAGGTGTATTTGCCCAGTCGTTTACTAAAGAAGATGATGTAATTTACACTGATGGACACTGGATTGAAGAAGCTATTGAATATATTTCCGACAGCGGAGAAATAAACCAGCGTGAACTAGCTGTTATTGAATTTGCTTTTTTACCTATTTTCCATGAACCTAGACATGTGCCTAAAAACTTACTAAATGAATTACTTACTTCACCTAAAACATTTGTTGAATTAGTTTGTATTACGTTTAAAGCAGAGGGGAAGCACCCGTTAGAAGAAAATATAAACTCTAATGAAAATACGGCAGAAAATGCATGGAAAGTCCTACATTATGGTCGTGGTACTCCAGGTATAATGGAAGGTGGGGATGTAGATGTAGCTGCATTCAATCAATGGGTAATTGAAGCGCGAGAAATAGGTCGTAAGTTAGACAGAGAAACTATGACGGATCAATCAATCGGGCAATGGATGTCTAACTGCCCTGAACAGGAAGAAGGCATATGGCCTTGCTATCCTGTATGTGAATTACTTGAGCAGTTCGATGCTTCTGAAATTAGAAAGGCATTTAAAGCAGGGGTTTATAACAACCGAGGAGTTATCACTAAGACTTATAGAAGTGGTGGAGATTTAGAGCGTAATTTAGCTACTAAATATAAGGGGTTCGCTGAAAAGCTGAATAATATATACCCTCAGACAGCGAACCTGTTAAATGACATTGCCCAATCATATGACTATGAAGCAAAAATGGAAGATGATGATGTCAGGTTAAGTGATGAGTTAGATTGATTTAAAGCACATTTGCTATTACATAGTGCGCGAAAAGCTTAATTCAAATAAAAAAATGGAATAATTTATTTATGTTCACTTTTGAGTTAATGTGAGCGTCCGCAATTTAGTCAAAATAGCTAAGAGAACAAATATTAGATAATCAGCGCATTGTCGGGTGCGATAAAATTCATATAAATAATTGAATATCTAAGAATTACTGAAGTTGCATTTGATTAGACTTTAAAAGATGAATCAAAATATTCCATTTACGAGTAAGACACGCTCATCTAGATATAAGTTTTAGATGTAATTAGCATGGCTTATTAGTTAAACAAGGGGTATATGAGTTATTTTGAGTTAAATTTAGGTTGGTATTTAAAAGTGAAAGTTATTTTAAATATGTGCGGAAGATCGAATATATCTAAATATGGTTGATAATTTAAAATAAAAAAGGTGAATTTATATAGTATAGATTTATAAAAATTTATTAATCTACGGACTCAGCTAGAAAAATTTAAATTGGTTAGCATGGAGTTAGCTTATGGATAAACAAAATGCATTCATACTAAAAGCAAAAGAAAAGCATGGAGGATTCTTTGATTTTAGTAAATTTCAATATTTTAATGCAAACATTAAAAGCACAGTTATTTGCATCAAACATTCACATCAATTTGAACAATCTCCAGCTAGTATTTTAAGGGGAAGTAATGGTTGCAAATTGTGTAGAAGTGGAACATTAGAAGAGTTTATTGATGCTGCTAATAGTATCCATAATTACTCTTATGATTACAGTTTGTTTAAATTCAAAAATCAAACAACAAAAGGGACTATAATTTGCTCTAAGCATGGCGCTTTCCAACAAGAACCAATTAAGCACATTAAAGAAAAACGAGGCTGTAAAGGTTGTAGTGCAGATAACCAACGTAAAGACTTGCCTACTTTCATTAAACAAGCACAAAAGATTCACAAAGAATTTTATAGTTATGAAAAAGCCATATACATTGGGGCTAGGAAGAAATTAATTATTACATGCCCAAATCATGGGGTATTTAGCTGTAGTCCTGATAATCATCTTAGGGGGAAGGGGTGCCCTAAATGTACAACAAAAACTAAAAGTAAATTCATAGAAGATGCTAGAGCAATACATGGTGACAAATATGATTATTCTAATGTTAAATATGAAGGTACTTTAATAAAGGTTACAGTGAAATGCCCTATACATGGTAACTTTAGGGTAATTCCTTCATCACACATTAATGCAGATGTTGGTTGTACTCTTTGTTCTAAAAGGTATCAATATTCTACAAATGAATGGGTAGCAGCTGCAATTAAACGGCATGGAAATAAATATGACTATAGTGAAGCTATTTATACAGGAGCTAAGAATAAAATAACAATTATTTGCCCTGAACATGGGAAGTTTAGCTCAGTTGCAACCTCTCATCTTACCAAAGGAAGTGGATGTAAAAAGTGTGGAGACATTTCTTCAGGTAAAGCTTCTGGGGAAGCTAGACGTAAATCTACAAAAAAGTTTATAGAAGAATCAAAAAAGCTTCATAATGAATCTAATTATGATTACTCAAAAACTGTGTATGCTAGAGCAAATGAAAAACTAACTATAACATGTCGTATTCATGGTGATTTTTATAAATCACCTACAAAACATATTCATGGGTTACAAGGATGTCCCGTCTGTAGCAACTTGAGAGGATATAATAAAAATGAAGAAGGCTGTTTATATATTCTAGAATCTAGCTGTGGTTTATTGGTTAAAATTGGAATATCAAATAATTTAGTGCAACGAACTAATGATTTAAGAACAAACCAAAAACTAAGTGACTTTAATATTATAAAATCATACTGGCATGATGATGGCGCTGTTGCTTTAGAGTTAGAAAGGAAAGCTCACAATCTAGGAGATAAACTAAACTTAAGGGGTATTAAACAATCAGAGCTATTCAATATATTTAAAGATAAATTTGATGGTTACACCGAATGGTTTAAAAAAGATAAACGGCTGTTATATTTTATAGAAAAAGAGTTTAAAGAATATCAAGACAAATAGTGAAATTGAGATCAAATTTCCAAAAATATAAATGAACGACAAACTAAATGCATTTAAATATAATTTGCTTATCTAGAAATACCTTAATTGAATTGTAGTTTAGACTAATACAATTCATTCTTGGTCATTGTTTATGAAAATACTTATTTAGCATTTTAGTCAAGTATATTTTGAGTAATTTACTTTGGTTGTTAGTTGTTCAGATATAAAAGTTTCAATCTCTATTGCTAGTTTAGAAGGTGTAATTAGAAGGTATAATTTGATATTATGTTTACATTCATTATATATACTACATATGAATAGATAGAAATATTACCTGTAACTGTTTACAAAATAGTCTTATTTAACATCAAACAGTCGTATGTTTACATAAATTTGTATTTTTAAAAACTTTTAAAAATACAACCCATTAAAAGTATGAGAAAAAATTGATTATTACTGTTTTTAAATTCGCAATATTCTGGTTTACACTGCCACTAAAAAAGAAATTTGGGTGCGGAAAGTCAACGGCAATTGCATTATGTCAAAATTATTTTAAGCAAAAAAAAGTATCCTATATTGATGTCAGAGAGCCCGGTGGAACACCTTTAGCTGAATCATTACGCGAACTAGTTAAAGCGGAACATCAAGAGGTAATGAGTCCAGAAGCTGAGTTACTCATTATGTATGCAGCCAGAGCACAGTTGGTTACAAATATTATAGTACCCGCTTTAAATCGCAATACTTGGGTTTTGGCTGATAGACATGATTTAAGCTCTCAAGCTTACCAAGGCGGCGGAAGAGAAATCTCATCAAATACCTTATCATCATTAGCAAATATCGTTTTAAAAGAATTAAAGCCAGACCTAACAATTTATTTAGATTTAGATCCTAAAATTGGTTTAGCGCGTGCTGCACAACGCGGGGCCTTAGATAGAATAGAGCAAGAACAACTGACATTTTTTCAACGTACCAGAGCAAAATATCTAGAGATTGCACAATCAGATAATACGATAAAAACTGTTGATGCCAGCCAAACGATAGAAAATGTACATCAAGATATTATCAATGTACTTAATGATTTTTTTAATGCTGAAGTAAATAAATGATTTACCCTTGGTTGAATGAGTTCAAAAAACCGCTTGAAATAGCCTACAGTGCTAATAGGTTGCACCATGGTATTTTACTCAGTGGCCAAGAGGGAATAGGCAAGGCGGAATTTTCAGAGGAACTCGCAAAAGGATTGTTATGTAACTCCTCTGCTAATCAGTTAGAGGCATGTGGTCACTGTAAGTCATGTCAATTGCAACAAGCGGGTACTCATCCAGACAAACTTGTCATAGGGCGAGATAAAAAAACAATCGGTGTAGATGAAGTTCGAAAAGTTGCGCAATTTGTGCAATCTTCAGCAGGGCAAAATGCAAATAAAGTGATCATTTTGCTTAATGTTCATTTAATGACAACGTCTGCTGCGAATGCTTTATTAAAAACCCTAGAAGAACCAAATGCACATAGATATCTGTTACTAGTAACACATGAGCCTATGCGACTGAGTGCCACTATTCGCAGTCGTTGTTTAGACCACAATTTAGCGATAAGTCATTACGAAGATGCATCAAACTGGCTTTCAAGTTTTGATTTAATTAATCAACCTTGGCATATTTTATTTGCACAACAACCCTTGTTGCTATTAAATTGGCACCAACAAGGAGACTTAAATCAATTAGATAAGCTTTATTTTTGTATTGAAAACTTACAAACTCAGGCTGATTTACAGCAAATTAATGAAATATTAAAACAAAAACCTGAATTTATAAGTGTTTTCAGTATTTTTTTATTTGCTACTATTAAAGATTATTTAGTACAAAAAAGATTATCATTTAGCTGTTATCAAAAGTGTATAAAGTTATTAGCAAATTTTGATACTAGTATAAAAACAATATTAGGACTTAATGTACCATTGGCAATAAGCCAACTAATATTTTCATTACAAGAACAATTTAATTTAAATAATTAAAAAGAGACATAATTTTGCAAGAGTTACTGATAGATTTTGAAGATTTAAGAGAGCTTTACAAGTGCTATATGCCGTACTTAAAAAACGGCGGCCTTTTTATTAGAACGAATATGCAATATGAGATGGGTGAGTCTTTAGCACTTAGGATCACGTTACCCGATGCATTAGAGGATGATCTGGTATCAGGTAAAGTAACTTGGATCACAGGCCAGGGGAGCCAAAATTCAAATCCGCCTGGTGTTGGTGTGAGCTTTATAGATGATAAAGCGCATGTTAAAGATAAAATCGAAAAGTTAGTGCTTGATATGTTACACTCCGGCGACCGAACTTATACTATGTAAAGCTGTAGAAAACTGTGATTGTAGACTCTCATTGCCATTTAGACCGATTAGACTTTGATAAACTGAACTTAAATTTAAGCCAAGTTTTAGATAATGCCAGAGAAAAAGATGTAGAACACTTTTTATGTGTTTCTGTCACATTAGCGCAATTTCCTGATATGCTTTCAAAGATTGAAAGTTTTGATGATGTCTCTGCATCTTGTGGCATACATCCGTTAGATCAAAAAGATGCCTTAGATAAATCTGAGTTATTGACTTTAGCTGCTCATAAAAAAGTAGTGGCAATTGGTGAGACAGGTTTAGACTATTATTATTCTCAAGACTCAAAACAAGTTCAAATAGACTCATTTATTGGCCATATCGAAGTGGCCAGACAATTAGATAAACCATTAATTGTTCATACACGAGACGCCAGAGAAGACACCATCAGCTTATTACGAGAGCATGGTGAAGGTCAGGTTAAAGGTGTTTTACATTGTTTTACTGAGAACTGGGAAATGGCAGAGCAAGCGCTTGAGCTTGGTCTATATATTTCGATATCAGGCATAGTGACATTTAAAAATGCCGTTGAGCTTAAAGACGTTGTTAAAAAAATTCCACTAAATCGATTATTAATCGAAACAGACTCTCCATATTTAGCGCCCGTGCCTTATCGTGGTAAAACAAATCAACCTGCTTATGTTCAAGACGTTGCTTATTATATAGCTGAGTTGAAAGGCATTAGTTATGCTGAACTTGCAAAACAAACAACTGAAAACTTTTATAATCTATTTAATATAAAAAAATAACAATAACAGAGGAATGCTAAATATACATGCTGCCATTTTTAATTGCAGGGCCAATGGTGAGGCTTGCAACGCCTGAGACAGTTTGTATTTGGTTGGCTACTTCCAACGCAAATGCTTGTGATATTAGTTTAGTCAACCATCAACATGATACCAAAGAAGATGTATTACAATTAGGCGAACATTTATTTATTCGCCTAATTCATCTAATTGCTAAAGAAACCTCATTTCCAACTGATAAATTACTCAAGTATCAACTTAATACCAATGAAGATATTGATATAGACATATTTTGTTATGACGGTAGTAATTTTCCTGAATTTGTCATTCCTAAAAAAATAGAAAGCGTATTACATGGTTCTTGCAGAAATCCACACCATCCAAGCGAAGATTCATTAATTAGTGCGGATAACTATCAGAATACGCAAAGATCTCAAAATCAAATCGGCTCTCAACTTTTATTATTATCTGGTGATCAAATTTATGCTGATGATGTTGCCGGTGCCATGTTACAAGCTATATATCAGCTGATGAATAAGCTGGGCATATTTAAAGAAACATCACTCAATGTTGATTTACCAGATGATATTAATGAGCAACTTTATAATAGAGCACAAAAATTACCAGTCACAGCTTGGCAAGATAGATCAAAACGCACTTTAGGCTATTGGCTTAAAAGAGACTTAGCGCATTTTACCAGCGCTAAATCAGCAAACCACTTAATAAGTTTTGAAGAGTTTGTTGCCATGTATTTACTTTGTTATAGCAAGCAAGTGTGGCAATGCATCGATATGGATTTATTGACATTCACGAGCAGTGAACCAAAAATTCAAAGATGCTTTGACGATGAAAAATTAGCACTAGAGAAATTTGTTGCTGGTTTACATCATAGCCAACGACTCTATGCCAATATGAGTTGTTTAATGATGTTTGACGATCATGATGTAACAGATGATTGGAACTTGACTGCAAATTGGGAGCAAAATGTTTATCAAGATCCTGTGAGTCGACGTATTGTTGCTAATGGTTTGATTAGTTATTGGGTTTTCCAAGGTTGGGGCAACGATGCTGGCAAAAAGTCAGGTTTTTTTAAAGACTTAATGCTTGATTCAAAAACTGATGAACAGTGGCATTTTGAAAATTTAGATAAAGAAATTTTCAACTTTTCATATTGGCATTTTGAAGTCCCATGTGAACCTAAATTAGTTGTACTTGATACAAGAACGCACAGGTGGCGAAATGAACATAACTTTGATGAACCTTCAGGTTTATTAGATTGGGAACAATTAACTTTACTTGAACAAAATTTAATTGGTGAAGAGGGGGTTATTTTAATGTCGCCTGCACCTGTTTTTGGCGTTAAATCTATTGAAGCGGTTCAATCAGCGTTTAACTTTTTTGGTCAGCCTTTATTGGTAGATGTAGAAAACTGGATGGCACATGAAGGAGCTGCTAGAAAGCTTATGAATATGTTTAGACGTGCTGATACGCCCGTTGAAACATTAATTTTGTCGGGAGATGTGCACTATTCTTTTTGTTTTTCTGTGCAGGCTAGGTTTAGTCAAAGAGATAATCGTATTTGGCAGTTAACAGCCAGTGGTATAAAAAATGAATTTCCAACAAAACTGTTATCAATATTAGATAAATTGGACTCTTGGTTTTATGGCTCAAAAAGCCCTTTAAACTTTTTTACAAAGCGTTGGCAAATGAAGGTTTCACGACATCCTGTCGCCCATGATAATAAAAAGCATCTCATGAGTTTATCGGGTATTAGCCTTATAAAGCTTGAAAATGGTAAATTAGAAAGTTATCAAATATTGCACGCAAATGGTGAAATTACAGACTTTGTGCTGTAAAACACTGTAATCATCTCTTTTTATATGTTTTCTGAGTAAAATCCCAGTAATTTGGTAAGTATTTTATTTAATTGAATAAAAAAGGCCCAAAGCAAATATAATCGCTTTGGGCTTAGGGGATTGGCTCATTTGAGCCGTGCGCTAACTTCAAAATAATTTCACGTTCATTTAGGGAGAAGTGAAAGTAATAATAAGTGTAGTTAACTAAATTGAAAAATGAAAATATTTCTTTCAAATAATTTTATATTTTAATCAATAAGTTAAAAAATAATGTAAATAAAACTTTAATTTTATTCACAATTATTTAAAAGGTTCATCCCAAGTTATTAACTGGTTATCCCGAACTAAGTCTCTGGGTAAACTGTTCTTTATTTTATTCTTCATCCATTTACCTAAACCAATTGATGTGCCACATAGCGTTAAGATCAACTCACCTTTATCATTGGATAATTGCTCTAATTTAATGTCTTTTCCACCAAAATAGTCATTTGCCTGTGAATTAGATAGTTCAAAACGGTTTTTAGTTGCCAAATCACCAAAACAAGTTGCAAATTCGTGATTTAATCGAACACCATTTTTATGAATTGTGCCGATATTTATACCAATACGAGAGTATTTAATTTTATTAGAGATTTCACTAAAAGATTCGGGAAATAACCAGAGCTCTTTATCTCTTTGCATTAACTTTCCGGGTAATGAATCTATTGCAAATTGTCTCTTGAGTATTGTCATAAAGCTTTGTTGTGATTTATTATCAAAATCAAAAAATGGAAAAGCACCTTTTTTCACTTTTATTTCAGGTGGAGTTTGATGTGCTAACTTTTTAAACTTAGCTATAAAAAAACCTTCGCAGTCGAAAGTTTGTGGCCAAATATGTAAATATCCTTCAGGTGTAGTTGCTTTATTTGCGCCTTCAAATAAATTATTTAAAGGAATAATTTCAATCATGCCTTCAAACAGTGACAATACATGTTCACAAATAGCTTGGTTTTCTATTGGTGTTAAAGTACAGGTTGAATAAACTAAGGTGCCACCGGTTTTTAGCGCGTAAAAAGCACTTTCAATTAATTTCTTTTGCACATTTGCAATTTCTATATTAGATTCTAACGACCAATTTTTAAGCGCATCAGCGTCTTTTCTGACTGTGCCTTCGCCCGAGCAAGGTGCATCTAATAAGATAGCGTCAAAGCATTCATCCATATATGAACCAAATATAGCAGCATCAAAGTGAGATAATGCGACATTTGAAATACCTAAGCGTTTCATATTGGCACTAAGTACTTTTAGCCGTGAGGATGAATACTCATTGGCCACTAATATGCCGTCACTTTGCATATAAGCAGCAATTTGAGAGGTTTTAGAACCGGGGGCTGATGCCATATCTAATACGACTTGTGCATCAAAAACGTCGTTTTCAAGTAAAGCGGTTGGCGGTAACATAGAGCTTGCTTCTTGTACATACATAGCGCCACTTAGATGCAAGTCTGTATTGCCTATTGAAAGATTTTTTTCTTCTTCAGTTGGTCGCTCTAACCAAAACCCTTCTTTACACCAAGGAACGGGATCAAGTTTCCAGTTTTTTATTTGGGCAATTGTTCTGAATTCTTCAACTGACATTTTTAGCGTATTAACACGTACGGAACGACGCAGAGGTTGTTTACATTTATCTAAATAATCTTCAATGTTCAAATGTTTAGGGATATAAGTTTTCACATCATTAATAAATGCTTGGGGAATATAAGTGTTTTCGTTCACATGAACCTCTAGTAAACTGCAGTTTCTGAGTTTTTCATAATAATAACATGGAGCAGCTATGCTCAATCGTATTTGGTTATCTTTTTTTATCATTGCATTTTTTTCTGCTGTTGCAACTTGGATTGGCGGGGGGGACGGTTTAGTTTTTGAACGTATGGTTGATGCCTTATTCAAAATGGGAAAAGTCTCGGTTGAAATATCGATTGGTTTGATTGGTGCTTTATGTTTTTGGCTCGGGATCATGAAAGTAGCTGAAAAAGCCGGTATGGTAGATGTTTTAGCGAAAGGATTATCGCCCTTATTTCATAAATTGATGCCTGAAGTACCAAAAAATCATGCCGCATTTGGCTCTATTACTATGAATTTGAGCGCTAATTTACTGGGTTTAGATAATGCTGCAACACCACTTGGTATTAAAGCCATGCACGACCTGCAAAGCATCAATCCAAAAAAAGACACTGCGAGTAATGCGCAAATATTGTTTTTAGTCCTCAATACGAGCTCAGTTACATTATTTCCAATAGCCGTTTTTGTTTATCGGGCTCAGCAGGGGGCAATGAGTCCAACAGATGTATTTATTCCAATTTTAATTGCTACTTTTAGTTCAACTTTAGTGGGGTTATGTGTTGTTGCCTGGGTGCAAAAGTTAAAGTTAGCAAATTTTGTGGTCTTGGCCTATCTGGGCAGTATGCTTGCGTTGCTTGCAAGCTTAATCGTTTATTTTTCTAGCTTAACAGCTGAGGTTTTAAGTCATCAGTCTGCTGTTCTAAGTAACTTTTTAATTTTTAGTTTTGTTTTATTGTGTTTAAGCTGGGCATTTTATAAAAAACATAATGTATATGAGTTATTTATTGAAGGCGCTAAACAAGGATTTGAATTTTCAATATCTTTAATACCTTATTTACTTGCCATGTTATGTGCGATAGGTGTATTTCGTGCTAGTGGTGCACTTGATATAGCACTTGACGGCATGCGTCAGTTAGTTACTTTTTTTAATGGTGATACACGATTTGTTGATGCAATGCCTACTGCTTTTATGCAACCGCTTAGTGGTTCGGGTGCAAGAGCCATGATGATAGAGACTATGAATATGCATGGAGCAGATTCATTTGCAGGGCGTTTAGCTTCAACTGTACAAGGCTCTACCGAGACCACTTTTTATGTATTAGCCGTTTATTTTGGTGCGGTTGGCATTAAGCATACTCGCCATGCAGTAGCATGTGGTTTGTCTGCTGATTTAGCTGGCATAGTGACTGCGATAGCTGTGTGTTATTGGTTTTTTGGGTAAAGTAAAGACTGAATATAAATTGTCGACACTTTCATCAAAATGTCATCTTTTTGTCATTTTAAATGATACAAGGTAACTTATTGTCGACAATATTCTGATTGTTATCTTGACATATGCCTTAAGCAGACTATAGTTAGCGTCACTTATTGTCGACAATGGAGCTAAGTTGGAAGCAAATAACCTAGTTAAAACCGCATCAGATCAAGTTTTTGTCGACATTCGTCAGGCGATTGTTGAAGGGCATATTGCTCAAGGTAGTAAAATATCTGAAGCCGAACTTGCCAAATACCATGGTGTAAGCCGCGCGACATTACGTGAGGCGCTCAATCGTTTAGAAAGCTGCCATCTTGTTGAGCGTAAAGCGAATATTGGCTGTCGTGTTGTGGCTTTAACACCAGATAAGTTACTTGAGGTATATCAGGTGCGTACAGCCTTAGAGGGGTTGGCGTGTCGTTTAGCCGCAGAAAACATGACTAAAAGTGAGATTGAAGAAGTTAAAAAACTGCTCAATCAGCATTTATCAACTCAAAAAGTAAAACAAGGTGAGTCTTATTACCAAGAAGAAGGCGATCTTGATTTTCATTACCGAATCATCAAAGGCAGCAAAAACAGTCATTTAATTCACTTATTATGTAATGAATTATATCAGTTGATCCGCATGTTCAGAGTACAAATGGGCATGAATGGACCTAGAGTATCAAAAGCTTTTGACGAACATCTAGCCATTATTAATGCAATTGATGCAAAAGATGGTGAATTAGCTGAACTATTAATGAAAAGACATATCGGTGCCTCTGGTGCCAGTATCAAAACACGATTTAATTTAGAAGTGATTGCACAGTAATTTTACAGCTCAAGTTAGTAAATAGAATTTATAAAAGTTTGAAATATTGGAGAATAAAACATGTCAGCAGGTGCTAAATTTAGAAAGGCATTAGAACAGAATAAACCGTTACAAATTGTAGGCGCTATCAATGCATACTGTGCAATGATGGCTGAGCAATTAGGACATCAGGCGATATATTTATCGGGTGGTGGTGTTGCAAATGCATCTTACGGTTTACCAGATTTAGGCATGACATCTCTTAATGATGTAATCGTCGATGTGCAACGTATCACTTCAGCATCTAGCTTACCGCTAATGGTTGATATTGATACAGGTTGGGGGGGAGCTTTTAATATTGCAAAAACGATTCGTGATATGGAAAAAGCAGGCGCAGCTGCTGTACATATGGAAGATCAAGTTGCGCAAAAACGTTGTGGCCACCGTCCCAATAAAGAAATTGTTTCAACAGAAGAAATGGTTGATCGTATTAAAGCGGCTGTTGATGCGCGTATAGACCCTGATTTTTTCATTATGGCACGAACAGATTCATTTGCTCAAGAAGGTTTAGAAGCGGCTATAGAACGTGCTAAAGCATATGTTGCTGCGGGTGCTGATGGTATTTTTGCTGAAGCGATTAAAACTGAAGAACACTACCGTGCGTTTTCAGAAGCATTGAATGTGCCTATCTTGGCTAATATTACCGAGTTTGGTCAAACTGAGCTTTGGAATAAAGAACAGCTAGGAGAGTGGGGCGTTGATATGGTGCTTTACCCATTATCTGCATTTAGAGCCATGAACAAAGCGGCTGAACTTGTTTATAAAACTTTGTTAACTGATGGCGATCAAAAGGCTGTTATTGATAATATGCAAACGCGTATGGACTTATATGATTACCTTGGCTATCACGATTACGAACAAAAATTAGATAAGTTATTCAGTGAAGGCAAAAATAAATAACTCAAAAGTTAAATTGACAACCAAATTCTAAGGAACAAGATTATGAGTGATAAAAAATTAACAGGTGCAGGCTTACGTGGTCAAAGTGCAGGTGAAACAAAATTATGTACAGTAGGTAAGTCAGGTTCAGGTTTAACATACTGCGGTTATGATATTGCTGATTTAGCTGATAATGCAACATTTGAAGAAGTGGCTTATTTACTTTTTAATGGTGAATTACCAAATGAAGGGCAACTTGCAGCATATAAAGAACAATTAATGCAAATGCGCGATTTGCCACACGCACTTAAGTCGGTATTACAGTTGATCCCAGCTGATGCACACCCTATGGATGTGATGCGTACTGGGGCATCATTTTTAGGTAATCTTGAGCCAGAAACTGATTTTTCTCAGCAACAAATGGCGTCAAATCGTTTACTTGCAGCTTTCCCTGCGATTATGTGTTATTGGTACCGTTTTTCTCATGATGGTGTTGAAATTGAATGTACTACAGATGAAGACTCTTTAGGTGGTCACTTCTTAAAATTACTTAATGGTAAAACACCTTCAGAGCAACATCGTCGTGTTATGGATGTATCGTTAATTTTATATGCAGAACATGAATTTAATGCTTCAACTTTCACGGCACGTGTGTGTGCTTCTACTTTATCAGATATGTTTTCATGTGTTACTGGTGCAATTGGCTCATTACGTGGACCACTTCATGGTGGAGCAAATGAAGCCGCTATGGATATGATCCAAAAGTTCACTTCACCTGCTGATGCAAAAGAGAAAATGGCGGGCATGTTAGCACGTAAAGAAAAAATTATGGGTTTTGGTCATGCGATTTATCGTGAGTCAGATCCGCGTAATGTGATTATCAAAAAATGGTCGGAAAAATTAGCACAAGAAAATGGTGATACGTCATTATATGACATCTCCGTTGCTTGTGAAGAGTTTATGTGGGATAGCAAAAAACTATTTTGTAATGCAGACTTTTTTCATGCCTCTGCTTATTACTTCATGGGTATTCCGACTAAATTATTCACGCCAATATTTGTATGTTCACGTTTAACCGGTTGGGCAGCACATGTAATGGAACAACGTGATAATAACCGTATTATTCGTCCAAGTGCCGATTATACAGGTAGTGAGCCACGTAAAGTAACACCAATCGCAACTCGATAATATCTTTAAACAGGCTGCTTAAATTGCAGCCTGTTTTTATTTACAGTTAAAAAATAGCGACAAAAATAGGGAAGTTCTCGTTAATTCTAAATACGAGATAACCGTCACCCTAAACAGATTTTCTGGATTTACTATGAATACCTTATACCGAAAACCCTTGCCAAATAGCACTTTAGATTTTTATGATACACGAGAAGCTGTTGAAACAATCAAGCCTGGCTCATATGCAAAATTACCATATACATCTCGTGTACTGGCTGAGCAATTAGTACGTAAATGTAACCCAGACACACTCACTGATTCTTTAAAACAGTTAATTGAACGCAGACGTGATCTTGACTTTCCTTGGTATCCAGCACGTGTTGTCTGTCATGATATTTTAGGCCAAACAGCCCTAGTTGATTTAGCGGGCTTACGTGATGCTATCGCTGAGAAGGGGGGAGATCCATCTAAGGTAAACCCAGTTGTTCCGACACAATTGATTGTTGATCATTCGGTTGCTGTTGAACATGGTGGCTTTGAAAAGAATGCTTTTGAAAAAAACCGTGCTATTGAAGACAGACGTAATGAAGATAGATTTCATTTTATTAACTGGACAAAAACAGCTTTTAATAATGTAGATGTCATTGGTGCGGGTAACGGTATTATGCATCAAATCAATCTTGAAAAAATGTCACCTGTGGTTCAAGCCCGTAATGGTATTGCTTATCCTGATACTTGTGTCGGTACTGACTCTCATACACCCCATATTGATGCATTAGGTGTTATTGCTATAGGTGTTGGTGGTCTTGAAGCTGAAACTGTTATGTTAGGTCGTCCATCTATAATGCGTCTGCCTGATATTGTTGGTGTTAAATTAACAGGTAAGCGTCAACCGGGTATTACGGCAACCGATCTTGTATTAGCTATTACAGAGTTTTTACGTAATGAAAAAGTAGTTTCAGCTTATCTGGAGTTTTTTGGTGAAGGAGCTTCTAAATTAACGATTGGCGATCGCGCAACTATCTCAAATATGACACCAGAATATGGTGCATCAGCTGGCATGTTCTACATTGACCAACAAACGATAGATTACTTAAAAATTACAGGTCGAGAGCCTGAACAAGTCGCGTTAGTCGAAAATTATGCTAAAACCACAGGTTTATGGGCTGATGATCTTGTTGAGGCTCAGTATGAACGTGTCATTGAGTTTGATTTATCAAGTGTATGTCGCAACATGGCGGGGCCTTCAAATCCACACCGCAGGCTACCAACGAGCGAATTAGCGATTAAAGGCATCGCAAAAGATTTAGATAATTGTAAAGCACAAGAACAAGCTGGTGAAATGCCTGATGGAGCATGTATTATTGCTGCAATAACCAGTTGTACAAATACATCTAACCCCCGAAATGTTGTTGCAGCAGGTTTAGTTGCCAAACGTGCAAATGAATTGGGTTTAAATCGCAAACCTTGGGTTAAAACCTCTTTTGCACCGGGATCTAAAGTTGCAAAACTCTATTTAGAAGAGTCTGGTTTATTACCTGAAATGGAAAAGTTAGGTTTTGGCATAGTCGCTTATGCTTGTACGACCTGTAATGGCATGAGTGGGGCACTTGATCCTAAAATTCAACAAGAAGTAATAGACCGTGATTTATACGCTACAGCGGTATTATCGGGTAATCGTAATTTTGATGGCCGTATCCACCCTTATGCAAAACAAGCTTTCTTAGCATCGCCTCCACTTGTTGTGGCTTATGCTATTGCGGGTACTATGCGTTTTGATATTGAAAAAGACGTATTGGGGCAAGATCAAAATGGCAATGATATTAGGCTAAAAGATATTTGGCCAAGTGATGAAGAAATAGATGCAATTGTAAACTCAAGTGTTAAACCTGAGCAATTCAAAAAAATCTATGAGCCAATGTTTGATTTAAACGTAAATTATGGCGAAGATATCGACCCATTATATGATTGGCGTCCACAATCAACTTATATACGTCGTCCGCCATATTGGGAAGGCGCCCTTGCAGGCGAACGTACAATGAAAGGCATGCGTCCACTTGCAGTATTAGGTGACAATATCACAACGGATCATTTATCTCCGTCAAATGCCATTCAGTTAAACAGTGCAGCAGGTGCTTATTTAGATAAGATGGGTTTACCTGAAGTTGATTTTAACTCGTATGCAACACATAGAGGGGACCACTTAACTGCACAACGTGCCACTTTTGCAAATCCTAAGTTATTAAATGAAATGTGTCGTGATGGCAATGGTGACATTAAACAAGGATCGCTTGCGCGTATTGAGCCTGAAGGTAAAGAAAGTCGCATGTGGGAAGCAATTGAAACCTACATGGAGCGTAAGCAGCCGTTAATTATTGTAGCGGGTGCAGATTATGGACAAGGTTCTTCGCGTGATTGGGCTGCAAAAGGTGTTCGTTTAGCGGGTGTAGAAGTAATTGTTGCTGAAGGGTTTGAACGCATTCATCGTACTAACTTAGTCGGTATGGGAGTTTTACCACTTGAGTTTACAAATGGTGAAACACGTCATACTTATAATATAGATGGTACCGAAACTTATGATGTTGCAGGTGATGTGGGGCCAGGTTCTGCTATGACAGTTGTTATGACGCGTAAATCAGGTGAAACAGTTGAGATCACTGTTAAATGTCGTTTAGATACAGCTGAAGAAGTGTCTGTTTATAACGCAGGTGGTGTTCTTCAAAAGTTTGCTCAAGACTTTCTTGAATCGAATTCATAATTGATTTTTAGGATTTACTCATTGTTAGAAGTGCTCATGTACACTTGTACATTGCGCGCTTCTGCCTCGATTAAACACTAAAATTCTGCTTATGAAGTTCAATTCAAAATAGAAAATTAAATGTTCTAAAAAATATAAAAATAAGTAGAAAGTTAGATCTACTGTTTATTGTAGGGCTTTAGCCTTACTATTCAAATCTAAAATAGAAAGTTAGGTTACCTAATTTTCTATTATTTATTGTAGGGCTTTAGCCTGACGATTCAAATTTAAAGAGAGCGCTATGACTCATCTTCCTCAAATTAAAATCCCTGCGACTTATATGCGTGGTGGTACATCAAAAGGTGTATTTTTTAATTTAACAGATTTACCAAAAGAAGCACAAACACCGGGTGAAGCACGTGATAATATTTTATTACGTGTCATAGGTTCTCCAGATCCATATGGGAAACAAACCGATGGTATGGGGGGGGCCACTTCAAGTACGAGTAAAACGGTAATTTTAGCAAAAAGCACAGTGATAGATCATGATGTTGATTATTTATTTGGTCAGGTCGCTATTGATAAAGCTTTTGTTGATTGGAGTGGTAATTGTGGTAATTTAACCGCTGCCGTTGGCTCTTTTGCAATTAACTCTGGTTTAGTTGATAGCAGCCGCATTCCGAAAAATGGTGTATGTATTGTGCGTATTTGGCAGGCTAATATCAAAAAAACGATTATTGCTCGGGTGCCAATTACCAATGGCGAAGTTCAGGAAACTGGCGATTTTGAACTAGATGGCGTGACTTTTCCTGCAGCAGAAGTGCCTGTCGAATTTATTACACCAGTTGATCCAAGTGATGCTATGTTTCCAACAGGCAATATTGTAGATGAACTGAATGTACCTGGTATTGGAATTTTAAAAGCAACGATGATCACTGCGGGTATTCCAACTATCTTCTTAGATTCCCAAGATATAGGTTATACAGGTACTGAGTTACAAGAAGCGATTAATAGTGATGATGCAGCTTTAACTCGTTTTGAAACGATACGTGCATATGGAGCGCTTAAAATGGGTTTAATTGCAGATATATCAGAGGCTGCTGCGCGCCAGCATACACCAAAGGTGGCTTTTGTATCCCCAGCTAAAGCTTATACCTCATCGAGTGGTAAAGAAATTAATCAGGCTAATATTGACTTAAATGTACGTGCACTCTCTATGGGGAAATTACACCATGCCATGATGGGTACTGCTGCTGTTGCAATTGGTACAGCTGCTGCGATCCCTGGTACTTTAGTAAATTTAGCTGCAACAAATGGTGAGCTCTTATCTGAAGGTAAAACGAGCGTTACTTTTGGTCACCCCTCTGGAACTTTAAAGGTAGGCGCGCAAGCAAGCATAAATCAAGGTCAATGGACTGTAGATAAAGCTATTATGAGCCGTAGTGCTCGTATTTTAATGGAAGGTTGGGTACGTATACCTGGTGACTCTGTTTGAAGCTCTAAAAATGTAAATACAGTTAGGATGAGTCGAACTTTATAGAAAAAGCTGTGAATTATCACAGCTTTTTTGTTTGTATATCTAAATTATCATCTTGAAATGGTTTAGGTATATTAGTCAATTATTTATCTTGCAAACCCCATCAGTTCAAGGTCTTCAAAAGCTTCATAACCAACAATTTTAATATACCAAGTACCAGATTCTGGTTTTCTGATCAGTATGTGTTCGTCATTTCCCCATTTTATTGGCGCATAATCATAGTCTTCCTGAGTTGGTGCTTGTTCATGTTTAAGATAAATATCTGCATCGCCTTCGCCACCTGCAATATCAAGCCATAATAGTTTTGCATCAGGTCCAACATCTATTTTAAAAATTAATTCATTCTCAGCTTGTGCCGATAAGCCTGTGACAAGTTGGCCACTGATCAATGTACCATCTTCAGGCTGTTGTGGTTCTTCACCGCCATTACCGCCACCATTACCACCGCCTAAACCTGTGCCATTGCCTTTTTTGATATTATCTATCCATGCATTAAACGAATTAACTCTGGCATAGACGCCATATTTATTTGCTTGAGCACACCCTTCACCCCAAGATACAACGCCAGCCTGAACAAATTTTCCTTCATGTGTGATAACTAAAGGTCCGCCGCTGTCACCCTGACATGAATCTTTACCGCCTTTTACTAAACCAGCACAAATCTCAGTGCTACTGATTTTACCGTCGTATGCTTCTTTAGCATTACATACTTGATTTGATACAATAGGCACATTTACTTTTTGCAATATATCTGGGCTATTACCACCTTGTTGTAATGCACCCCATCCTGATACGGATGCCATTGCATTGGGTTTTCCTGAAGCTGAAATAATGTGATCGGTAGCTAACTTTATAAAACTGACGTTGGTAATGGGTGTTGAAAGTTTGACTAATGCAATATCAGAAGCATTTTTGCCTTGTTGATTATAATCAGGATGAATATAAACATCTGCAACGGAAGCTTTACTACCAGAGGTACTCTTTAAACTGATAAAATTTGAACGAACCGAGAGAGAATTTAAATTATTTTTTGTTATATCCTCAACACAATGTGCAGCAGTTAACACCCATGACTCAGAAATTAAAGAAGCACCACAAAAGTGTTGTCCATCAAATTGTAAACTTGTCATCCAAGGGCGTACACCTTCTTTAACGATTTCTCCGCCTACAATTCTTATTGTTGGGCTAGTTTTAATATTCATCTTAAGGTCGCTGGCATGGCTTAAAATAGGTGAAATTAAAAGTGAAGTTAATGCAATTGTTATTAGGTTTTTGTTAATTTTTTTCATAAATGAGTTCCTTAATTAATGCTCAGTTATGATTAAAGAACACTATTGATATTAACAATAGTGAGATTTTGTATCTTCTTTGTATCTGTTTGTATCAGCCAAAAAATAGAAAAGATGATATTAAAGTATCATCTTTTAGTTAAGTTTATGAATTAAACCAGTAAAATTACAATCCTTTTTCACTATAAAGCGTTACTTTGTCAGCAACTAAAGTTACAGTAATATTTTTATCTTCAGAGCCCCAAATACAGTTGGTATGTAATGTTTTTTCTTCACACTTATCTGCTGTGCCCAGTAGCTGTTCTATTTCAGCTTTATCCATACCAATATTTACTTTTTTGTAGTTTTCTAATGTCACTTTGCCACATGCTGTTAATGCTAAAGCGATAGCTAAAGTTGAAAGGTATTTTTTCATATGACTCTCTTTATTATATGTTTGAGTTTAAATTTTTATTAATGCATATATCGTCTGATTTGCACTAAAATACCAATTTTTGGGTGATCAAAATAGTGAATTTCATTGCTGATCACACGACGAAACTGTTCAAAATGAAAGTTTTTTAGTTTATCTGTGGTTAAATCTTCTTGGCGTAAATTAAATTTTGCTTTTATATTTAAATAGCGACCTCGTAAAAATACCTTAAATAAACCGTCTAATTGCCATGTTTTATCTGGATATTCATCATAACTGCTATTAGGTAATTTTGTTAAAGTGGGCTTATTACTTTTAATCTGACCTAAAAAGTAGTTCAAACCTGAGGTATTATCTGAAATGTGAGCGAATGGTGATTTAACCTGTTTTAAATTGCCAAAATAATCATATTGTTCAGAAAAGTTTTTTCCACCATATAAACGATAACTTTTTGCCTTTTGCTCGGTTAAACCGGGTTGACGCCATCCTGTATGCAAAATAGGGCGCATACCCTCACGTTTTAACCTTTGTATAGTTGATTGAAACTCTAGTTGTTCAGGAGTAATTAAATAGGGTATTTCCATACCTTCTTGTTCATCGGCATCTATTTTTAAGGGGGTTGTTGTCATTAAAGACAAATAATCTACA
Organism: Pseudoalteromonas denitrificans DSM 6059; assembly: GCF_900112265.1. Classification (GTDB taxonomy): domain Bacteria; phylum Pseudomonadota; class Gammaproteobacteria; order Enterobacterales; family Alteromonadaceae; genus Pseudoalteromonas; species Pseudoalteromonas denitrificans. Next base: position 20,715 of record NZ_FOLO01000030.1, read on the forward strand.
TCCGCTGCACATGAAGGTGATTGATATGTTTTAAGTGCTTTATTTAATAAGCTAGATGATGCTCTTTTATTTAAACAGGTATTTTGTCCCATCATTTGTAAATTAGGGCTCAGCAAGTCTAATGCTTTACTTGTTTTAATAGGTGATAGCTCTAAACTAAAATCTTCATTCACATTTTCATTATTTGGATGCTCAAATAGTATGACTTCAACTTCATACCAACGGCCGTTAGCAAAAGAAAAGTGACTGAATAATAATAATGAGATGCTTAATATATATTTTATCATCATTTAGCGAGTTACCTTTTGTTCAAAATCTGTGAGCATGGCATTGATTAATTTGAGCCTTTCGCTCGGTTTTTCTTCAGCTATCATAAACTTCAACTTACTGGCGCCTTCCATTTTATACATTGCAGGGTTTGATTGTAATAAGCCTATGATAAACATGGGATCCACTTTGGTTTCTTTTGAAAACTCAAATGAACCGCCTTTATTGTTAGCATCAATTTTATTAATGCCAATTTTTGCTGCGCGTATTTTTAATAGTTGCAATGAAAATAGGTTTTTAGCAGGATCTGGCAATAAGCCAAATCTATCAATGAGTTCAATTTTTAAATCATCTATCTGGTTAAAGTCTTTACAACTTGCAATGCGCTTATACATACTTAAACGACTGTTAACATCAAAAATATAGTCATCAGGCAATAGCGCGGGCAGTTTTAGGTCAACATCTGTTTGTTTACCTAAAATATTTTCAAGAGTGGGCTCTTTACCTTGTTTGAGTGCCTCAACTGCTTGCTCTAACATTTCCATAAATAAGGTGAATCCAACAGTCTCAATTTGACCACTTTGTTCGTCTCCTAATAGTTCACCGGCACCACGGATTTCTAAATCGTGGCTGGCGAGGGCAAATCCTGCGCCTAAGGTTTCAAGCGAACTAATAGCATCTAAGCGTTTTTTAGCATCTTTTGAAATTACTTTTTGATCTGGTGTCATTAAGTAGGCATATGCTTGATGATGACTTCGCCCAACACGACCCCGTAATTGGTGTAGTTGCGCTAAACCCAGTTTATCGGCCCTGTCCATGATAATAGTATTGGCTGTAGGTACATCTATGCCAGTTTCAATGATTGTTGTACAAACTAAAACATTAAACTTATGATGATAAAAGTCAGTCATTAAACGCTCAAGTTCACGTTCACGCATTTGTCCATGCGCTATAGTGATATTGGCCTCGGGTAATAATATTTCTAAGTCTGCTGCTGTTTTGGCGATAGTTTCAACATTATTGTGAAGATAATAAACTTGGCCACCACGTTTTATTTCACGTAATACGGCTTCTCGAATAAGAGCAGGTTCTGATTGATGGACAAACGTTTTTACAGCCAAACGTTTGGCTGGTGGTGTGGCAATGATAGATAAATCACGCATGCCACTCATAGCCATATTAAGTGTTCTAGGAATTGGTGTAGCGGTTAAAGTTAAAATATCAACATCAGCACGGAAAGATTTTATTTTCTCTTTTTGTCTTACGCCAAATCTGTGCTCTTCATCAACAATTAACAGCCCTAAATCTTTGTATTTAATACTTTGATTTAATAATTTATGCGTGCCAATTAAAATATCTAAACGTCCATCGGCAAGTTTAGCTAATATTTCAGTTTGTTCTTTTGCTGATTTAAAGCGAGAGATAACATCTACTTCTATCGGTAAGTTGGCAAATCTATCTTTAAAATTTTCATAATGTTGTTGCGCCAATAAAGTTGTAGGTACTAATATAGCGACTTGTTTAGAATCGTTTACTGCGACAAAGGCAGCACGCATTGCCACTTCTGTTTTACCAAAACCGACATCACCACAGACCAATCTATCCATCGCTTGTGGCGATTGCATATCACCTAATACTGCAGAAATGGCATTTGCTTGATCGTCTGTTTCTTCAAAAGGAAAACTATCAGAAAATTGCGCATAAGCGCCTTTATCTATTCGAAAAATATTACCTAACTTAGCTTGGCGTTGTGCATAGATATCAAGTAATTCGGCTGCAACATCTCTGACTTTTTCAGCTGCTTTTCGTTTCGCCTTGTCCCATGTATCTGTACCTAACTTATGCAGAGGGGCACTTTTATCTTCCCCGCCAGAATAACGTGTAAGCATATGTAATGCAGACACTGGCACATAAAGCTTAGCTTCATTTAAGTAGGTAATGGTAACAAATTCTGTTGTCACTCCTGCTGCATCTAAGGTTTGTAATCCTTGGTAGCGGCCAACACCGTGATCTAAATGAACAATAGGTTGGCCTACTTTAAGCTCCGCTAAATTACGTATGATGGCATCGGTTGTACCTTCATATTTGTGCTTACGGCGACGTTTTTGTGAAACTTTTAAGCCTAATAGCTCCTGTTCTGTGATCAGGCTTAAGTTAGGTTTACCTTCTAATACAACACTTTGTTCTAGTGGGCTAACAATCAGGCCGACTGCCGATTTAGAGTCGATAAACGCTTTAAAGCTATCAAATGAATTAAGTTTGATACCTGCAGATTTGAATAAGCTTAAAAGACTCTCTCTTCGACCTTCACTTTCAGTGCTAAACAGAATTCGGTTTTTAGCTGATTTTTGTGCTACTAAATAATCCGAGATCGCAGTAAAAGGTTTTTTTAATTGATGATCAACGCGTACGTCAGGTAAATTTGCGGATGGTAAATTAAAATGTCCGGCTTTTGTGCCTAGAGTGGCTAAAGATAAATTGATACGGGAAAATTGCCCCATATTAGAATACAGTTCGTCAATTGGTTGGTACAAAGCCGTCGGGGACAACAAAGGTCTAAGTGGGTCTACATTTCTATTTTCGAATCTGTTTTGAACATCTTGCCAAAAAGTAGTTGCGCTGTATTCAATATCACCTAAATGCATCATAACTGCATTGCTTGGCAAGTAATCAAATATTGTCGCCATTTTATCGAAAAATAATGGGAGGTAATATTCAATACCACCTGGGTATTGGCCTTTAGTTACTTGCGTATAGATAGACTCAGGCTGTTTACTGGCTCCAAAAAGTTCACGGTATTGAATTCTGAACTTTTCAATGTCTTTTTCATTAGTTGGGAATTCGTGAGCTGGCATAAGCTCAACAGTTTTGATTTCTTCCCCGGACCTTTGTGTCTCTACATCAAATTCTTTTATGCTATCGAGTTCATCATCAAATAAATCTAAGCGTAGCGGCGACTGATTACCCATTGGAAATAAATCAACTATCGAGCCTCGTATTGCAAACTCACCATGTTCCATTACTTGTTGTACGTTTATGTAACCTGCGGCTTCAAGATTACTTCTTAGTTCATGGCTGTCTAAGGTTTGGCCCGTTTTAAATAATAAAGTACTGCCATAAATAAATTCAGAAGGTGCTGTTCTAAGCATTAATGTGGCAACAGGTAAAATCAGTACGCCACTTTGTGTTTGCTTTAATTTGTTTAAACTAGCTAAACGGTCTGAAATAATATCTTGATGAGGAGAAAAATGATCATAAGGTAATGTTTCCCAATCTGGAAAAATCATCACATTTTGCTCAGGCAATAAAAATTTAAGCTCAGATTCAAGCTTTAATGCAGCAGGTGTATCTTGGGTTACTAATACAACCAAGGCTTCATGGTTTTTTACGCCTTGAGCTATGGAGAGGCTTAATGCACTACCTTGTAGTTGTCCCCAATGAATTTTATCTTTATTAGACTTTACCCAAGGTAATGATGCCCACTGCGTTAATGCCATTTAGTTGTAACTCCAAACTGATTGTTTTTATTGTTAAAATAGATAAGTTCGTTTTTTAATCACGATATATTTTTAATAAATCGTCATAGTGGTCTATGCGTCTATCGCGCAGATAAGGCCAAATTCTTCTGATAGATTCACTTCTTTTCATATCAAGTTCAGTGATAAGGGTATTTTCGTCAGTTTCATTTGCATGCGCAAGCAGTTCCCCTTGAGGTCCTGTTATAAACGAATTTCCCCAAAACTCAATGCCATTTGTATGACAAGTTAAATCAGGCTCAAAACCGACTCTGTTACAACTGATCACAGGAATGCCATTTGCAATTGCATGTGCACGTTGAGATATCATCCAAGCATCAAGCTGTCTTTGTTGTTCAGACTGGGCATCTTTAGGATCCCAACCAATAGCCGTTGGGTAAATTAATATTTCAGCTCCTGCCATAGCCATAAGGCGTGCAGCTTCAGGAAACCACTGGTCCCAGCATATTAATACACCTAGTTTTCCAATTGAAGTTTTAATCGGCTCAAATCCTAAATCACCTGGCGTAAAATAAAATTTTTCATAAAATCCAGGATCATCTGGAATATGCATTTTTCGATATTTTCCGGCAATCGTACCATCAGTATCAAGTACGACAGCAGTATTGTGATATAAACCCGTGGCACGTTTTTCAAATAATGAAGCAACGATAACAATATTGAGAGATTTAGCTAATTCACTAAGTTCATCCGTTATAGGACCCGGAATAGTCTGCGCTAAATCAAAGGCATTTACATCCTGTGTCTGGCAAAAATACAGGCTTTGATGTAATTCCTGAAGAACAATTAATTTACTGCCCCTGTTTGCTGCATTTTTGATTTCAGTAATCGATTTTCTGAAATTCAAAGCCAAATCGGCAGTATTCCTTTGTTGAATAAGCGCGACTTTGATTTTATTTTTCATGTTTTAATTCTTTATTCTGTGTTGATAAAAAACCACAAGGTAATTGCATACTGATGCAATGTAAGCTGCCAAATTGATTGATGAGTGCTAAGCAATCAATACCGACAATTTTATGTTCTGGGTATGCTTTTTGTATTTGTATCAAAGCATGATTATCTTGCTTATCTTGATAGGTAGGGACTAAAACAAAGTTGTTGATAATTAAGTAGTTGGCATAAGTTGCTGGCAACCTTTCATTTTCATTATTATATTTTGCACTAGGCCAAGGCAAATCTATTAACTTATAAGCTTGATTTTTTTCTGTTCTAAAGTTTTTTAACTCATTTTTCATTTTTGATAACTCATTAAAATGAATATCACTTTTATCATTGCAGCTTACATATACCAAAGTATCGTTAGGTGCAAAACGTACTAATGTATCTATATGGGAGTCTGTATCGTCACCAGCCAAGTATCCATAATTGAGCCATAAAAAATGAGTTACACCGAGAGATTGAGTTAAATAATGTTCTATTTGTTGTTTATTTAGTGCTGGATTACGATTGGGGTTTAACAAACATTGTGTTGTTGATAATAAAGTACCTTTGCCATCGGTCTCTATGGCACCACCTTCCAGAACAAAATTTAGTTTTTGAGTTAAAGCATTTTTATTTAATGATTGTTTATATATAGCTTGGTTTATTTTGTTATCTAAAGCACTCTCAAATTTATTGCCCCAGCCATTAAATATAAAGTCTAGGCTTTTAATTTTTTGCTTATTATTTGTTTTGGAAACTAATGTAATAGGGCCATGGTCACGGGCCCAGGTATCATTACAAGGAGTGATAACAAAATGTACTTTTGATAAATTTAAATCGGCATGTCTAAATAATGATTTTATATGCGCTTTGAGTACTAAATCATGAGTCACGATAATCAGCGCTTGTACAGATAGTATATGTTTGCATAATGCTAAATAAATTGGTTCTATTTTATCTAAAATAGGTTCCCAATCTGTGTTTTTGTGCGGCCAGGTGAATAACGTGGCGTCTTGTTTTCCCCATTCTGCGGGAAGGATAAAACTCATGATATATTTAATTAACAATTACATTATTTAAACCGACCAACAGTTTAGCATTTAAATTAAAATAATCAGTTATTATTCTTATTTTTTGCTTGAAGTTTTAATAATCGTGTTTGAGCATGCAAGCTTGCTCGTACTAAAAGCTCTTGATCTGAACTCCTGATTTGAGTAAATAGTAATGTATGCTGGAATGTATTTGTATCATTACATAACTCTGATTTAATGAGTTGGGCAAAACAATATACTGCTGCGGCATCAAAATCTAAAAATATTTTGCAGCAAAAATTTTGGTCTAATGGATAGTCATCAGAGCTATTTACTATGATGCCACCACCGCCATAAGAGTGTGTCATTATTTTATTCTCACAATCATTTTCGATTAATAGTATATGTGACATGATCAAATCAATTTTACGTGACTGCGCTCTTAAAAAAGCTGCGAGCTCTTCAGCAACATCGCTTAGTTGCCTTAAAGGTCTTAGTGCGCTTTGCTCTAATTCATTTACATCATTTGCTAACTTAAATAATGGCGGTATGCGTTGTTCTAAAATTAAAGCATTGCTAGGTACTTGTTCAGGTTTTATTACTTCTAAGTTTACTTTTACTGCTTCTTCGATTTGAAAATATTGATTAAAATTTTCGAGTTTAGTTTGCGACATAAGAGAATGAACTTATCTTGAAATTTCTACATATATTAGCTATTTATCGATTCTAGGCAAGTAAAGAACATATTTTTACAAACTTCTTAGTGGGAAGACTACATTAAAAGAAAGAATCAATGTTACACTCGCCGTAATATTTAGTATATGTCAGGTATCTTTCTTTATTATGTTTCAACCTGTTAGCCTTTTTATAGGTCTTAGATATAGTCGTGCGGCCAAAGGCAATGCGTTTATTTCTTTTATTTCCTTTTTTTCTATCACTGGCATTACTTTGGGGATCATGGCACTTATTACAGTGGTTTCGGTAATGAATGGGTTTGAAAGCAAATTGAAACAGAGCATGTTAGGGTTATTGCCCCATATAGAACTGACATATCACAATGAGCCACAAGCTTCTAAACAGCATCTTTCATTTAATGCAATTAAAGAACAACTCGTAATGGATGAACGTATCGCTAATGTTTCTCAATACATTGAAGCTGAAGCTATATTACAAACCAATAAAAATATTCAAGGTGTTATTTGGCAAGGAGTTTATACTTCAAGCCAACTACAGCAAGTGCAAAATAATATAGAGCAGGGCAGCTGGCAAACATTATTTGAAAAGAAATATAGTATTGCAATGAGTCGCTTTCAAGCGATTAAACTTGGGCTAAAAGTCGGGGATAAGCTGAGAGTTATTGTACCAAAAGCGTCTAGTTACACGCCAATGGGTCGTGTACCAAGCCAGAGATTATTTACCTTAGTGGCTATTTATTCAACGGGTTCAGAAATTGATACGAGTTTGGTATTTAGTAAAGGTGACTATATATCACGATTATTGAAAATACGTAAACAAGATAATCAGGCACCTAGTATTAGAATACAGTTAGAAGACCCTTTTGAAGTTGATGATGTTTTATTAACACAATCAAATTTATTTAATGCATTTGAAGTTTCTGACTGGCGTAAAACACAAGGTAGTTTGTTTTCTGCTGTTGCAATGGAAAAGCGGATTATGTCGCTACTGTTAGGGCTGATTATTTTAGTTGCGGTTTTTAATATTGTTTCTGCGTTAACTATGATGGTGGCAGAAAAACAATCTGAAGTGGCTATCTTACAAACTTTAGGATTAACACCATCAAGTGTAAAACAAGTTTTCATTATTCAAGGCCTGTACAATGGTTTATTTGGCGCCTTATTAGGCGGTGGGTTAGGTATAGGCTTTGCTGCAAATATTAATCAAATTTTAGATTTAGTCGGACTGAACTTACTGGGAGGGGCTGTACTTCCTGTTTTATTTAATTCGACCCAGCTAAGTATTATTATTTTTGGCAGTATATTTATGAGTTTTTTAGCAACTTTATACCCGGCAACAAAAGCGGCTGGGGTACGTCCGGCAGAGGTTTTAAGATATGAGTAATTTAGTAATTGAATGTTCGGACATCAATAAGTTTTATCAAGATGGTAAAAATAAAACACAGGTTTTAAAGGGTGTTAATCTTAAACTTAATCAAGGAGAGTTGTTAGCAGTTGTAGGCAGCTCTGGATCTGGAAAAAGTACTTTATTACATATATTAGGCACTTTAGATATTGCATCAACGGGTACGAGTAAAATTTTAAATCAAGATGTTGCAAAGTTGAGCCGTAAACAACAAGCTGAATTTAGAAATAAACATTTAGGTTTTATTTATCAGTTTCATCATTTATTAATGGAATTTAATGCCCTTGAGAATGTCGCTATGCCTTTATTAATTGCTGGTATGAAGCCTACAGAGGCAAAAGAGAAAGCCAAAGAAATGTTAAATAAGGTAGGTTTAAACCATAGAATTGAACATAAACCATCGGAGCTATCGGGTGGTGAACGCCAAAGAGTTGCAATTGCCAGAGCACTTGTAGGGGAACCTGCTTTAATTTTAGCTGATGAACCAACTGGTAATTTAGATAAACAAAATGCCCTTAATATTTACAATTTGATTAAAGAGTTAAATAAAACACTTAAAACTAGTTTTGTGGTTGTTACCCATGATTTAGAACTGGCAGCTAAACTTGGTAAAACGGCACATTTAGATGATGGTATTTTAACCCTTAAAAAGAGCGCACAGTGAAATTTAGTTTATTTTTAAGTCAAAGATTTCGACATGCGAAACATGAAAATGGCTTTATTGGATTTATAGGTAAGGCATCCAGTATTGGTATAGGCCTAGGTATTGCTGTATTAATCATTGCGCTATCAGTGATCAATGGTTTTGAATATCAAATGGTACATAGATTATTGAATGTTGTTCCACATATTGAATATGAAGCACCTAATGCGCCGATCAGTAATTGGCAAACTAAAATAGCTAAATTTGAAGAGGATGACGCTGTAATTGCAGCTGCGCCCTTCATACTACTTAATGGTATGGCACAATTCAAAGGTAAACTTAAAGCAGTTGAGATCAGAGGTATAGACCCAAAACTGGAAGTAAAAGTATCGGGCATTCAGACATATATAAAATCATTTGAATTGGCATCGTTATCACAAAACCAAGTTGTACTAGGCCAGCAGATAGTAGATGAACTAGGTGTAAACTTAGGTGATCAGGTTACGCTTTTGATCCCACAAATAAATGAGAAAAGTAGTAAATTAAAAGCCGCGAAAAAAATTAAATTAAAGCTGGTGGGCATTGTTAAAATGGGGGGGCCGATAGACCGTATCACGGCGCTGGTTAATCTATCACAAACACAACAAATATTAGGTTTTGATAGCTCAGAAACAAAAGGGCTTAGATTAAAAGTTGCTGATGTTTTTGCTGCAAATTCCTTGGCTATGACATTAGGTTATCAATTGGAAGATTATGTTTATGTGAGTAGCTGGTTTAGAAAACATAGTAATTTATATCAGGATATTCAAATGGTTCGCACAATCGTTTATTTGGTTGTTTTGCTCATAATTGCAGTTGCCAGCTTTAATATTGTGTCTACATTGGTGATGGAGGTGAAAGAAAAACAATCAGACATTGCTATTTTAAAAACCATGGGCGCAAAGGATAGTACAATTATTTCAACATTTATGCTGCAAGGTTTAGGACAATCAATCAGTGGTATTTTCTTTGGTACTTTCATAGGTGTTTTACTTGCGATTTATATACCTGACATGTTTATTTGGTATAGTGAATTGTCAGGAAAAAATGTTTTAACAGGTATTTATTTTGTTGAGTTTTTACCCTCTAGATTAAATCTTAATGATGTGATTGTGACAGTTTCTATGACCTTAGTTATGACAATCATAGCGACAGCATATCCAGCTTGGCAGGCAAGTCGAATTGATCCTGCAAAAGTACTAGGTCAGTAGCTTTATTCATACTTTAAAGTTTGAATACTAATAGGTTGGTGTTATTTTAAGATAACATAGAATGATTTTTAGGCATTCAGTTTAATTAACACTAATAAAGCATGATATCAGCTTGCACCAGATATAATTACATCATAGAGTATTGGCAACATAATGTGTTAACTTATGGTTAGCAGAATAAATTTAAGCTGTTAACATCGTTATCTCATAAATAATGAAACATTTATTGATCCGGTTTAAAATACACGGTCGTTCTAGGTAGTTTAGGAATTTAACAATGTCAGAACAAGAGCAAAAATCACAGTCAGCACAGCAAAGACAACTAACACAAGAAGAAAACATCGCTTGGCAACGTGAAACATTTCAAAATGCACAAAAACATTTAGCACAAAAAGGCATTTTGCCAAAAACGGTGATTGAAAAAGAAAGCCGCTATCTGGCTCCATTTTTTGCAGTTTGGAAAATAAAATCAGAAAACGGTAAAACTTATTGGGTTATTTCGGGTCAGCTACCAACAGACCATGCTGAAATTACTGCAGCAGTATCAGCTCGTGAAGCAATTCGATATTTTTCATTTCAATGGCAGCTTAAAGCAGACCAAATAATTAAAATGGGTGCTAAAGATAAAACTCAGGTTGATTTTGCTAATTTATTAGTTAATCGTGCTCATAGTATCTATGAGTTTTACGAAAAAGATGAGCTTTGGGGTAACGAATAAGCTTAATATCACTAAAACTAACTAGTACATTAGAGGTCATACTTTGATTTAATGTACTAGGCTAAACTCTGTTGATGTAAACTTTTCTATTGGGCAGCTTAAGCGTTGTCTTGCTATTCCAGCCTCCATAAATACAAGTCCTTGTTCGCTAAAGCCTGACTTTATAAATTTATCTTTCTCTTGCAAAATACAGTTAAAACTCATCTCACTTGCGCCTTGATCTTTTGCTATTGAAACTAAAAAAGAAAATAAACTACGATAAATGGTTTGCGTACGATACTCGGGTAGCACTGCAACTCGGCTCATTAATCCATCTTGTGATAATCGGGCTGAAGCTATTATCGTATTTTGCTCATTAAGCAGTATGATATGTTGTGATATGCGGTCAAATTGATCAAACTCAATATGTTTTGGAATGTGGTATTCACATACAAATACTTTTTCTCTTAAGGCCTTTAATCGTTCTCTATTTTTAAGCCAGTTAACCTGTTGAAGCTGATATGACATGTTACAAACCTCGTTTTTATAACCCTAAATTCAGTTCAGATCGAATATTCATGATTAAGTATCAGAAAAAACTCTTCGGTCTTTTTGTGTTCTGATTTAGGGTAAAAGGTGTGTATTAATCCAAGTTTAATCTGTGTACCAGTAACCCTCATTTATGATCTTAGTCAAAATTTCTATAAAGAGTGAAAAATTAATTGAACTTTTTAACTGGTCGGATCTCAATGCTGTATTATCTGTTAATAATTGCACTGAGGCTAGCATTTCTAATGGTAGAATATAATTGTCACCCTGAGTACTAAAAATTATTTTGTCATCGATAATTTGATAAAGTGACCTTAGCCCACCGATGCGATTAAAGGAGATATCAGGTGATTTTATTAATTCAATCACTTCTTCATTACTAAGTAAATCTTCAAGAGGTTCAATATCTAGTTCGTGTTTTGCCTCTGACATTGAGCGACCAAGCCAATGTTTAAAAGTTTTTTCATCATTTAAAGCATCAATTAATAAGTTTTTGATTGTTTTACTTTCATTGTGTTGTATCTCACCAATTGAAGTTCTTAATTGTAAGTTTGCATCACTGTATCTGATTTTTCCAAGGTCATTATCTATTAAGTGATCGGCAAAAGATGACAACATATCTATTTGATTTGGCGCTCTAAAGCCAACTGAGTAGTTAATCGCATCTTCAATAGCATAGCCTTCATGAGGGCAATTTGGTGGAATATATAAAATATCTCCCGGTTCTAGAACAACATCAATAACAGCTTTAAACGCCTCTATTTGCAAAAGACTTTTACAGGGGAGGACTTCTTTTAAATGAGGTTGAGGCATGCCTACACGCCAATGTCTTTTTCCTTTACCTTGAATAATAAATACGTCGTATTGATCTAAATGTGCTCCAACGCCGCCTTTAGGGCTTGAAAAACTGACCATTAAATCATCTATACGCCAGTTTGGAATAAATCTGAATGCTTCTAATAATTGGGCTGACTCTAAATGCCAATGATCGACAGCTTGTACTAATAATGTAGAATGTGTTGGTTTTAATAATGAAAAATCTTCAAATGGACCATGATGTGCATCCCACTGATTATTTGAGTTGGTGATGATCCTTGACTCTATGCTTTCTTCCATTGCTAAACCCGCGAGCTCTTCAGCTGTAATGGGGTCTTCAAAATCAGAAAATCCATTTTTAATGAGGAGTGGTTTTTTTTGCCAGTGTTGAGATAAAAACTCAGTATGTGTTAGGTTATTTATTTTGAGTTGGTACATATTCTGATCCGTATCTCTATTGAGGCCACTCAGTGGCATTAATTTATATTAGGTCAAATATCAAAGTTAAGAATCGCTTTAGGCCTGTACTTAAAACTTGATAGCTTCGAGTTTTTTTAATAAATTGAATGATTAAAATAACAAAAAGCGAATATGAATGGCATATTCGCTTTTTAAGTCTTTATAACGTCGTGGCTTTGGTCGAGTTAGATATTAAGTCTAAAGCTCGTCAACAAATGCGACAGCACGGCCGATATAGTTTGCAGGTGTCATAAGTTTCATTTCATCTTTTGCTGAATCAGGTAGTTCTAAACCATCAATGAAATCAGCCATGATCTCTTTATTTACACGTTTTCCACGAGTTAAATCTTTTAGTTTTTCATATGGCTTTTCGATTCCATATTTACGCATAACGGTTTGAATTGGTTCAGCAAGTAATTCCCAGTTTTGATCAAGCTCTTCAAGTAATTTTGCTTCATTCACTTCAAGTTTGCTCATACCTTTAAGCGTAGACTGGTATGCAATTACGGCATAACCCATACCGACACCTAAGTTACGAAGTACAGTTGAGTCTGTTAAATCACGTTGCCAGCGAGATAAAGGCAATTTCTGTGCTAAGTGTGCAAAAATTGCATTTGCTAAACCTAAGTTACCTTCAGAATTTTCAAAATCAATAGGGTTAACTTTATGAGGCATAGTTGATGAGCCAATTTCACCAGCAATGGTCTTTTGTTTGAAATGCCCTAAAGCAATATAACCCCAAACATCACGGTCAAAATCAATTAGAATAGTATTAAAACGTGCAATAGCATCAAATAGTTCAGCGATGTAATCGTGAGGTTCGATTTGCGTAGTATAAGGGTTTAAAGTGATGCCTAGGCTAGTTACAAACTCTTGAGCATGTTGATGCCAATCATGTTCAGGATAAGCACTTAGATGTGCATTATAGTTACCAACAGCACCATTTACTTTACCGAGCATTTCAATTTTTGAGATTTGATCACGTTGGCGTTTAAGGCGCATGTAAACATTCGCCATTTCTTTACCCATAGTTGAAGGTGAAGCTGGCTGACCATGAGTACGTGCCATCATAGGAATACTTTTATATTCAACCGCCAAGTCTTTTAAGCCTGATAATAATTTATCGCAATAGGGTAATAAGACTTCATCACGTGCTTCAGTTAACATTAATGCATGAGATAAGTTATTGATATCTTCTGACGTACATGCAAAATGAATGAATTCATTAATCGCATTAAGTTCAGTGTTATCGGCAACTTTTTCTTTTAATAAATATTCAACAGCTTTCACATCATGATTAGTCGTACTTTCGATGTCTTTAACACGCTGTGCATCCGCTTCACTAAAGTTAGTAACAATCGCATCTAATAATGCGTTTGCTTCATCACTAAAGCTAGGTACTTCAGCAATTGCTTCGGCGCGAGAAAGCGCTTGTAGCCAACGAACTTCTACCGTTACACGGTATTTAATTAAACCGAATTCACTGAAAATGCTACGTAGCTCTTTAGTTTTACTACCGTAACGCCCATCTACAGGTGAGATCGCGGTTAATGCTGAAAGTTCCATTATAACTCCTAATTAAATATACGAAGAGTCTTATGCTAAATTGAGCATAAGAAAATTTAAATCATAGTTTTTGCGATGCGAACCAATTTACCTTTTGAAAGAATAAATTGACGTCGCTTACCGCCCATTTGTCGCCATAATACGGCAGCACGAATGCCAACAAGTAACAAAGCACGTATTTTATTTTGAATCGGTTTTTGTTGTAGCAAATTAGGATCGCCAAAAACTTGAATACGCTGACCTAAGGGGCTGACAACTTCTGCATATATATCAGCCAAACTTGCGATCACTGTCTCATCTGTTATTTCAAAATGAGACAGCCTGCGTTTGATATCATCAATTTTTGTGCCTAATAAATCTAATTGTTGTGGTTTGCTATTTAATGCGCGTTCTAATTGAATTAAACCGCCAACATACTTTACAAGTTCAACACTTTTTTCAGGACCTGAGTCTAGTTGTTGCACAACTAAGCGGTATCCAGTTTTTAAATCTGCGTCAGAACGATAAATATCTTCCGGATTTTTAGGATCTGTTACAACCAGACTTGATAAAAGTACTTCCAAATCGAAACTGTTTAGTGTTTTTCCTTGGGCTATTTTTTGCACCATTTGTGCAGCTTGACACATAGCTGCAAGTGCCATTACTTGATATTGCATTGAAATGACCTTATTTAATGACTGAGTCTATGATGCCGCCACCTAAGCATACTTCACCATCATAAAAAACAGCAGACTGCCCAGGCGTAACAGATGATTGTGGTTCATCAAATAATACGCGAGCATAGCCATCTGAACTAACTAATAATGTGCAAGGTAAGTCTGTTTGACGATAACGGGTTTTCACCGTGCAACGAGTGGTTCCTTGAGGACCTACTCTATCAAGCCAATCGAGTTGATTTGCCATTAAACCATTTGAAAATAATCTTGGATGATTTTTACCTTGGCCAACGACAAGCACATTGTGTTCCATATCTTTATCAACAACATACCAAGGTTCGCCAGAGCCTTCTTTCATACCGCCTATCATTAATCCTTTACGTTGGCCTAAAGTGTGGTACATCAAACCTTCATGTTCACCGACATGATTACCATCGGTATCTTCAATTTTTCCAGGTTGTGCGGGGAGGTATTTTTGTAAGAAGTCTTTAAATTTACGCTCACCTATAAAACAAATACCCGTGCTGTCTTTTTTATTATGTGTTACTAGGTCTTGCTCTTCTGCGATACGACGTACTTCAGGTTTTTCTAATTCACCAACAGGGAAAAGAGTTTGTGCTATGTGTTCATGGCTCAAAGCATATAAAAAATAGCTTTGGTCTTTGTTTTCATCTAGACCACGTAATAAAGAAAATTTACCGTTAATCTCTTTTCGGCGAACATAATGTCCAGTAGCAATATAATCGGCTTTGAGTGCTTGAGCTGCAAACTGTAAAAAAGCTTTAAATTTAATTTCTTTATTACACATGATATCAGGGTTAGGTGTACGCCCAGCTTTATATTCTGCTAGAAAGTATTCAAAAACATTATCCCAATATTCAGAAGCAAAATTGACAGTGTGTAATTCTATTCCTAATTTATCACATACAGCTTGTGCATCTTTTAAATCATCTGAAGCAGCACAATATTCATCTGTATCATCTTCTTCCCAGTTTTTCATAAACAAGCCTTCAACTTGATAGCCTTGCTGTATTAAAAGATATGCTGAAACTGAAGAGTCCACACCACCTGACATGCCAACGATGACCTTGGTGTTTTTATTAGAAGATAAAGAATCGTTCAAAAGATTATCGCTCATAGTAATTAAATTAGTACTAAATATGAAAGGCGCACATTATAGCATTAGAAAGTCATAAGGAATATACCCAAATACTTTAGGAAATATTCCTTTAAAAGGGCCTTTAACTTATCTCAATTGCCTGAATATGAACCGAATCTTGACTCTGCTCATTTTCTAAACCCACAGGTATTACTGGTATATCAGGTTTATCTAATGCAACATCACCTTCAGCATTCGGGATACCTGTTTTCTGTAAATTTTTGAAATCAAAAATATTATTGTCGGTTAAATGAGAAGGAACCACATTTTGCATCGCTGTAAACATAGTGGCTACACGCCCTGGGTGGTCAATTTCCCATTGCGCTATCATAGCTTTAATATTTTGTCTTTGTAGGTTTTCTTGTGAGCCACACAAATTACACGGAATAATAGGGAAGGCTTTTAGTTGGGCATATTGTGCTATTTCATCTTCTTTACAGTAAGCTAAAGGACGAATAACCATATGCTCACCATTATCACTGGCAAGCTTGGCTGGCATACCTTTTAATTTGCCCCCATAAAACATATTGAGAAATAAAGTTTCAATCATGTCATCTCTGTGGTGGCCTAGCGCAATTTTAGTGGCTTTTAATTCTTTTGCCGTACGATATAAAATACCACGACGTAAGCGAGAACACAGCGAGCAAGTTGTTTTACCGGCTTCAATTTTATCTGTCACAATTTTGTATGTATCTTCTTCCACTATTTTATATTCAATACCTAATTTTTTTAAATACTCTGGTAAGATATGTTCAGGAAAGCCTGGTTGTTTTTGGTCTAAATTAACAGCAAAAAGCTCAAACTTGATTGGTGCTGCACTTTGTAGTTGCTGCAAAATTTCTAACATGGCATAACTGTCTTTACCACCAGATAAACACACCATAATACGATCGCCATCTTCAATCATATTAAAGTCGCTGATCGCTTGTCCTGTACTACGTCTTAGGCGTTTTTCTAATTTATTGAGATTGTGTTTTGCCTTTGTTTGAGCAGAGTGAGAAGCTGGTGCTGACATTAAAAACCCTATATATGAATAATAGAAAAAATGAGTATTACAAAAATAAGGGGCACATTATAAAGCAAAAATAAAAGTTAGCGAGGAAAATAAAGCGGGCATGGCCTTTGATAAATGCACAAAGGTATTTAGTTATCTCAGGGTGAACTTATTACTTTTCTTAACAAGTTCACTCTGATTTTATTTATTTATCCAGTGGGCTCTTATAACCATCAGGTTTTAAAGCTAAAACGTCGCAATTTAAACTATCAATAACGTGTTCGGCGGTATTACCAATTAAAGCTGCGCTGAACCCTGTACGTCCAATGGTTCCTATAACTATCAGTTCGGCATCA
This sequence comes from Pseudoalteromonas denitrificans DSM 6059, assembly GCF_900112265.1. Classification (GTDB taxonomy): domain Bacteria; phylum Pseudomonadota; class Gammaproteobacteria; order Enterobacterales; family Alteromonadaceae; genus Pseudoalteromonas; species Pseudoalteromonas denitrificans. The sequence goes on from NZ_FOLO01000030.1 coordinate 37,715, forward strand.
AGTTCTTCTGCAACAATAGGAATAACATCCTCAGGTAGCCCCTCTTTAATGTGACAATTGTCAGTACAAACATCAAATTCATTTGCTAATGCATGACAATTTTCGACATGATGTTTTTTTACTGTTTCGTTAAATGCAGTTGGATCAAACTCCGGGATTTCAATGGCAATATTCACCGGAGTACCAGGAAATGAGTTTACTAAATGTAAGTTGCCATCAATTAAATTTGATATGAACTTAGCATCACTCATGATCCTTTGATTCAGAGCCAAGTGTTGTTTGTCATCAGCACATGCGTTAACAGCAGCCAATACATTACCATTAGCTGGCCATTGATGTTCTTTTATGAGTAATACGGGGCAAGGGCATTTTCGAATTAAATGCCAATCTGTAGGGGTGAAAATAACAGATTTTAAAGTAGCATGTTCATGAGTAGCTTTAAGTACAATATCGTAATTGTCTTTTAAAACGCTAGTGATAATTGATTCAAAAGGGCGGTTATGCCAGATAATTTTACAGTCTATTTCAAGTTCATTTTGAAAAGGTTCAATAATTGATTTTATCCAAACCTTACGATCATCAATTACAGCATTTCGCATTGCTTCACGCTCATCAAGAGACAACATAGTTGTCATTTCATAAGAAAAATCATAAATAGTTAGAAAGGCTGTAATTTTTGCGCCGGATTTTTGAGCAAGCTCAAAAGATCGTTTTAAAGCGGTTTGTTCTGTTTTGCTTGGGTCGACCACAGCAAGGATTTTTTTTATTGTATTCATGATATAACCTCTCAAATGTGCTTACTTTTAGTGTAAATGAAGTTAACAGATTTGACAGGTTATATTAAAAAATAATTGTTTTAGATCAATATGAAAAGGTGTCTTTTTTTATTCTGATTTTATACCAGAAATTGCATGAAGTTCGTCTAGATTTAAAATAGAGATAAACTTACCTTCAACATTTATGATATTGGCTTTTTGGAAGCGACTTAACAATCTACTGATGGTTTCAACTGTAAGGCCTAAATAATTACCTATTTCACCTCGTGTCATTGTTAATCTAAATTCTTTTTTCGAAAAACCACGTTCGCCAAATCTGTGTGATAAGTTTGCAATAAAAGCAGCTAATCGTTCCTCAGCAGTTTTTTTATTAAGCAGCAATAACATTTCTTGGTCGTGATTTATTTCACTGCTCATCATACGCATTATTTGTTGGCGTAATCTCGGTAATTTACCTGATAGTTCATCTAAAGTAGTAAAGGGGATTTCACAGACCATAGCGGTTTCCATTGCTTGTGCATAACTTTGATGTTCCATTTTATGTAAACCATCAAAACCAATAATATCACCTGCTAAATGGAAATCAGTAATTTGCTCGTCACCTTGCTCTGAAATTGTATATGACTTAAATGACCCAGAACGAACAGCAAAAATTGAATTCAACTTCTTGCCAGCCTCAAACAATAAATCACCTTTATGAAAAGGTTTTTTACGTTCAATAATGTCATCAAGCTTACCCATTTCGTTTTCATTGAGTGTGACTGGTAAACACAGCTGGCTGATGCTGCAACTATTACAGCTAATTTGGCAACCAGAGTTTACAGGTATTTTATTTTTAAGGTCCATTGAAAGTCCGTCTAGATTAAACTACATGTATAGATTAATGCAGGGCGTTTTTGGTTGCAATAGTTAATAAGTATAAACCGTAAAATACTAAGATATTCCCTAATATCATACGAATAATGGTGTTATTTAACCATTTTTTGATACTTTGTGCTGCAAAACCAAATCCTATCATGGCAGGCAATGTGCCTAATGCAAAACTGGCCATAAATAATGCACCAGATATTGCATTTTGTGTCGTAATAGCCCAAGTGAGTGCAGAATAAACTAAACCACAGGGCAGCCAACCCCATAATGCACCGTAAGCGAGTGCTTTTTTCTTTGAATTCAAAGGTAATAAGTATTTATTAAATTTAACTATGTGTTGCCATATTGCATATTTTCCAAATTTCTCTAACCAATTTAAACTTGCTGCTAATCGCATAATATATAAACCAACAAGTACCATAAAAAGGCCACTAATAAAGGATAATATAAGTGAGAAATTATTCGATTGAGAGGCAAAAATAGCGCTGATCCCTCCCACTAAAGCACCTGCAATACTATAACTGATCAAGCGTCCAAAATTATAAAGTAAGGTGAATTGTTGTGCTTTTGTTTTGTCTTCTATTGCAAATTGTAATGAAGATGCAATACCACCGCACATCGCAATACAATGTCCACTACCTGCTAGACCCATAAAAAATGCCGTTAAAAATAAAGATTCTGTCATTTTTGTTGATTATCATCTTGATTATCATCTTGATTTTGTGTTTTTTTTGTAATTGTGGAATTCTGATTTTGTGCTTGGTTATCATCAAATAATATACTGTGTGCTTGCTTATCTAAATCAGAAAATTGTTCACTTTTGACGGCCCAGAAAAAAACAGCAATCGCTATTATTACAAATATAATTGCAATTGGAATTAATACGTAAATTATGCTCATTACTTCAATACCTTATAATGGTTTTAATAATCTTAATGAATTTGAAATAACAATAATAGAGCTAGCAGACATGCCAATAACGGCCATCCAAGGTTGTACCATGCCCATTGCTGCCAAAGGTAGTATTGCACTATTGTAGACAAGAGATAAAGTTAGATTTTGTTTAACTATGACTCGTGTTTTTCGACTGATCTCTAACAGATGTTTTATTGAACTTAAATCACTATTTAATAATACAATATCAGCTGTATTTTTAGAGATATCCGCACCAGACTCCATTGCGATAGATAAGTGTGCGGTATTAAATACTGGACTATCATTAACCCCATCACCGACCATAGCAACAACATGACCTTGTTTTATTAAACTCGAAACCTGATCTTGTTTATCTTTTGGACTGCACCCAACTTTTACATGATTGATTGTTAGTACATTTGCTAATGAATACCCTGCCTGTGATGGGTCACCTGTGATTAAGTGTGTATTTATCTTTTGGTCATTAAGATAGTGTATTAAAGCTTTTGCTTGATCTCGGGTTTTATCTTCAAGTTCAAAAGCTGCAACTGCTTTTTTATTAATATATAAAACAACTTGAACAGGCAAGTCTAATGTTTCAAACCATGCATTTTTACCTATTGCAATCATTTGTCCGTTATATAAAGCTTGTATGCCAAAGCCTGTTTTTACACTGACATCATCAAGTGCATGTATTTTTGATGTATCAAACTCAAAGGCCTTTGCTATGGGGTGTTGAGAATGAAACTCAAGCGCTGATGCGAGAGCTAAAATTGTATTTTGATCGTATTGCGTGTTTAAAAAGTGTGTCTTTTTAAGTGTGAAGCAGCCTTCCGTGAGCGTACCTGTTTTATCAAATGCAATGGAATTGATTTTTGTTAAAGTCTCAAGTACATGAGCTTTTTTAATAAGTACCCCTTTCTTCGTCAAGTTTGCAACGCCGCAGGTCAGAGCGGTAGGTATTGCAAGGCTTAATGCACAGGGGCAAGTTGCGACTAATACGGAGATAGTGATCCAAAATGCATGTTCTGGGTCAATTTGATACCAGTAAGTTGCAGTGATACACGCAACAACAAGTAATGACGCAACAAACCACTGGGCTATTTTATCAGTAATTTCAGCAAGTTTAGGTCGATTTGTCAGAGCTTTATTTTGTAAACTTACAATTTGATTGATTAATGTATGTGATCCAAGTTGATTCACATTAATTTTAATTAAACCATCATGATTTGTTGTGCCGGCATAAACTTGTACATTAATCGTTTTGTTAACAGGAGCATGTTCACCTGTCATCATGGACTCATCAACCGATGTTTCACCTTCTATAATAAAACCGTCAGCAGGAATAATTTCCCCTGGTTTAACTAAAACTATATCGTTAAGTTTTAGTTTTTTAGCTGCAATGATGTTTTCCTCTAAATTGTTTATTACACGTGCAGTTAAGGGAAGTAATTTTTGTAGATTAGATGTAAATTCACTGGCTTTAAGGCGTGCCCTAAACTCTAAATACTTACCGAGTAACAATAAAAAGGTGAACATGCATATAGATTCAAAATATACTTCACCTGTATTGGAAATAGTGGCCCAGGTGCTTGCAGCATATGCACCAAAAATGGCTAAGGACACAGGTAAATCCATATTAAGTTGTTTGGCTTTAAGCGCCCGTACTGCACTAGTTAAAAAGGGAAGGGCGGAGTATAAAATGACTGGAGATGCTAAGACAAAACTGATCCATCTGAAGTATTGTTCAAAGTCATCCTCCATATCGGAAAACATATCAAAGTATAAGGCAAAGGCAAACATCATCACCTGCATCGTCATTATGCCAGCAACGCCTAAACGTCGAACATAAGATTTGGCTACGTGTTGTTTTTGTGCTTCTTCTATATCTGGTTGAAATGGGTAAGCTTTATAGCCGATTTTAGCTAGAGACTCTATGATAGTACTGAGTTTAAGATTGGACTTATCCCACATGATCATGGCGCGATGTGTAGAGGTATTCACATCGACTCTTGAAATATATCCCAGTGATAATAACTGTTTTTCAATTAACCAGGCACAAGCAGCGCAACTAATGCCCTCAACACTCAGTAAAACCTCACTTAAGTCTCCTGTTTGATTAATGAAGTCAGATTGAATATCTTCATCATCATAACTTTTGAACATCTGTAATTGCTCAGGTATTAACTCTTGTACTTTACCAGCAGCAGTGGTTCTAAATTTATAATAATCTGTCATACCTGAAGAAATGATCGATTCAGCAACAGCTTGACAGCCAATACAGCAAACAGCTTGCGCTTGATTTTGGTAATCAACTGTTTGAATAAACCCCAAAGGAATGCTTTCAAGACAATGAAAACATTCAGATTGTGATGAAGAAGAAGCATGAGACTGTTCACTGGGGTATGTCATATGTTACTTATATTTTGGCGAGATTTTGAATGCTTTATCGTATGGTAATTTGATTGTTTCTTTTAATTTCCAAATGCTATCAAAAGGTTCAATAAAAACTGTGAATCTACCATCGATGATTTTATCTGTAAGCCCTGTAAATTCACCATTACCATTTTTAGTCAACATTAGAGTGAAATCATTTGATTTTATAGTTTTATGATAAAAAGAAACTTTTAAAGAAGGAACATTTTTGTTATCACCTTTGGTAAATTTAAATGAGACTGTATCTTCATTAATTTTAAGGTCGCCATGTAAATAAAGTGCTTTTGCTTTATCAAATTTAGCTAAATCAAGATTGATTGCTTTGCCTTTTTTATAATAATCATCAACAACCATATCTGGAGTATTAGTAAAAGCAATATATACAAAAATACTACAGGCAATGACTGTTGCTACTGGAAAAAAAAGTAAGAACCAAGGCCAGAATTGTTTATACCATGGAAGAATTTTTGTCATTTTATGAAGATACTTAATCAAATAAATTTGGTGGCATTTTACTTGAATTTACGGCAAAAGCATAGATTTTAGGCATAAAAAAAGCCTCCAAAAGGAGGCTTTCAAATCATAAAATATGATTACTTAGAATTAGATAAGCTATAAACATAAGCACTAATTAAATGTACTTTATCTTCACCTAAAATCTCTTTCCAAGCTGGCATAACACCGGCACGACCTTTAGCGATAGAGTCTTCAACAGCACGTTGAGAACCACCATATAACCAAACTTTATCAGTTAAATCAGGTGCACCAAATGGTAGGTTATGGGCAAAAGAGCCTTTTCCGTCAGCACCATGACATGCTGAACACATAGCAAATTTTGCTTCTCCGGCTTTTGCATCTTTTTGATTTACCTTACGACCTGATAGACTCAATACATGCGCAGTCATTTCTTTAACGCCTTGGTCACCAAGCGCACCATGCCAAGGTGGCATTTGTGCATTACGGCCATTTAAGATAGATTCTTTTATCTTAGCTGGCGTACCACCGTATAACCAATCTGTATCGGTTAGGTTAGGGTAGCCTTGTCCGCCTCGGGCATCAGAACCATGGCATTGTGCACAGTTTTGTGAAAACAAGCGCTGACCGATTTCTAATGCCTTTTCATCACCAACTAGATCTGGAATATCACGCTTAGCAAAAGATTCGAATAAAGGTCCAAATTTTTCGTCCGCGTTACGCATTTCAACATCAAGTTGTACTGTTTTACCAGCAGCTTTAGCATCAATCACAGCTTGCTTGGATTCAGCTAAAGATTTAATACCTTGGTTTGAACTTGTCCATTGGCCTAACCCTTCCCAGTTACCTAAACCAGGATAAGCTGCTAGGTAATATACAGCCCAAACAAACGTAGCGAAGAACATGTATGTCCACCACTTTGGTAGTGGATTGTTTAATTCTTCAATACCATCAAATTGATGGCCACAGCTTTCGCCTTCCTCAACACCAGCATAATTTTTAAGGTTCCATACTAATAAACCAAAAATTAAAACTAAACACGCTAGTGTTAAAACGACGACCCATATGCTCCAAAAGCTAGTCATTTCTCAGACTCCTTTTTTTTATCGTTAATTGTCGTTTTGTGTTTATTTTCATCTTCAAAAATGGCATTGGCAGCTTCATCAAATTTTGACTTACTACGTTTACTAAATGCCCACCAAACGATAACAATAAATAGTACCATTAAGACCAGAGTAAAAATTCCTCTGAATGTTCCGTAATCCATAATTCTTTAACCTATAAAAAATTATTTCAGATGAGTACCAAGCTGCTGTAAGTACGCAATTAAGGCTTGCATTTCTGTTTTACCTTTAACTGCGGCTTTAGCACCTGCAATATCTTCATCCGTATATGGCACACCAAAGCCTTTAAATACTTCAAGCTTTTTAGCTATTAATTCACCATCAAGTACATTCTCATCTAACCAAGGAAAACCAGGCATATTAGACTCAGGTACTACTGAACGTGGATCCATTAAATGTGCATATTGCCAATCATCAGAATAACGTTGGCCAACACGTGCTAAATCAGGGCCAGTACGTTTAGAACCCCACTGAAATGGGTGATTCCAAACACTTTCACCTGCAACAGAGTAGTGACCGTAACGTTCAACTTCATCACGAAATGGACGGATCATTTGTGAGTGACAGTTATAACAACCTTCACGCACATAAATATCTCGACCTTCCATTTCTAAAGCGCTTAGCGGACGTAAGCCATCAACAGGTTCAGTGGTATCTTTTTGAAACATAAGTGGCGTTATTTCAACTAAAGCACCAAAACTGATTGCAAAAATCGTTAATATTGCGAATAAACCAACATTTTTTTCAACGATTTCATGTTTATTTTGCGAATTATTTTGACTCATATTCTACCCCTTATGCCGGATGTACTTCAGCTTCAAGTGAATCTTTTTCAGCTGAAACCGTTTTAAGTACGTTATAAAGCATGATCACCATACCAGTAACGATGAATACGCCACCAACAAAACGCATGAAGTAGAACGGGTATGAAGCTTCAAGTGATTGCACAAAGCTATACATTAAAGTACCGTCAGAGTTAACTGCACGCCACATTAAGCCTTGCATAACACCTGAGATCCACATAGCTACGATATAAAGTACAACACCGATTGTATGTAACCAGAAATGTGTATTAATGAGCTTAGTGCTATACATACGGCCTTGACTAAATAAGTTTGGTACTAAATGATAAACAGCACCAATAGATACCATAGCTACCCAACCTAAAGCACCTGAATGTACGTGACCAACAGTCCAGTCAGTGTAATGCGAAAGGGCATTTACTGATTTGATTGCCATCATCGGACCTTCAAATGTAGACATACCATAGAATGAAAGAGATACAACTAAGAAACGTAAAATAGGATCATGGCGCAGTTTATGCCAAGCACCAGATAACGTCATAATACCATTAATCATACCGCCCCAAGATGGTACAAATAAGATAATAGACATAACCATACCTAAAGATTGCGTCCAATCAGGTAAAGCTGTGTAATGTAAATGGTGAGGACCAGCCCAAATGTATAAAGATACTAATGCCCAGAAGTGAACCACTGATAGACGATAAGAATATACAGGACGACCAGCTTGTTTTGGTACAAAATAATACATCATACCTAAAAAACCAGCTGTTAATAAGAAACCAACTGCATTATGACCGTACCACCACTGTACCATAGCATCTACGGCACCAGCATAAATCGAGTAAGATTTAGTCAGTGATACAGGGATAGCCATGCTGTTTACAATATGTAATACAGCAACAGTTAAGATGAAACCACCATAAAACCAGTTTGCAACATAAATGTGTGATACTTTACGTTTTATTAAAGTACCAAAAAAAACAACTGCAAAAGAGACCCAAACTATCGTGATCAATAAATCAATTGGCCATTCAAGTTCTGCATATTCTTTACCTTGAGTAATACCTAAAGGTAATGTTATAACAGCGAGTACAATTACAAGTTGCCAACCCCAAAAGGTAAATGCAGCTAATTTGTCAGAGAAAAGACGCGTTTGACAAGTACGTTGTACCACATAATATGCGGTAGCAAATAATGCACTAGTACCAAATGCGAATATAACAGCGTTCGTATGTAACGGACGCAGTCGGGAGTATGTTAACCATGGTGTGTCGAAGTTCAATGCAGGCCAAACTAATTGGGCTGCTATAAGAACACCAACACTCATACCTATAAGGCCCCAAATCACAGTCATAATTGTGAATTGGCGTACAACTTTATAGTTGTATTCTGTTTGTGATGCTACTTGGCTCATTTTCCGGCTTCCGATGCAATAAATTGCACTAAGAAATCAAATTCCTATTCAATAAAGAATAGGCCCTACTTATTTTCAGCAAGTATATTTTTAAAATATTAAAAGATATTCTAAAAACAAACTCGAGAAACCCTTATTTTGCGGGTGAATGATAAATATTTTAACGTTAAAAAGATACCTCAATTGTGCAAAATAATGACCTTAATCAAACTATGGGTATTATCTAGTAATTTTATTTTTAATTTTGTTGTATATTTAGCTATATCATTATAATCACTAGATTAAAAAATCGCCGGTCAGTAAATAAATGTTAAAATATAGTACGACTTTATTGGTATTGGGCTTGCTTTTAGCATGTAATTCTGAATCGATAAAAGAAAGTAAAAATACCGAGTGTGCAAAAAATAAGCACTGTAACTATAGCGGTGGATATAGCATAGCGCTAGAAAACGAAAATATTACCCCTGAAACCCAATTTCACATTGTATTTTCTGCGCCCAAGAATATAAAGATTCAGCAAGCTAAGTTAGAAGGGATTAACATGTATATGGGAAGTATTCCTTTATTTTTCGAATATAAAGAAGGCGCCTGGCGTGCAACGACTATGGTAGGGGCTTGTGCTGAACCAATTATGCAATGGCGTTTAACTTTAGATTTTTTAGACCAAACTAAATCAGTAAATAATGATAAGGCTCAAAATACACTTTTATACTATTTCACTTCAAAATATTAGTTAATCAGCTATCTATAAAGTAAAGACAATTTTTATTGATAGATATCTTAAATCAATTATTTACATTACACTTTATCGAAACATTTTGTGGTATTATTCATGATCAAATTAAAGCCGTGAATGAAAAACAGCTAATTTTTTGTATCTTTTATGAGTAACCCGAATGTATTACCAGTCAATGCCTTTTAATACCTTCACACCAGAGTCAAAAGCATGTTTTACATTTTTCACTTCAGAAACTGTATCCGCTAATTCTATTAAAGCGCGGTGTGCAGCACGCCCAGTGATCACAACACTTTGCATTTTAGGTCTATTTTCTAAAGCTGTGATGACTTCTTCTAAAGGAATATAGTTGTAAGAAACCATATAAGTAATTTCATCTAATAATACTAAATCTATAGTAGGGTCTTGCAACATGCGTCTGCATTCTTGCCAAATGCGCAATGCAGCAGCTGTATCAGTTTCTTTATTTTGAGTTTCCCAGGTAAAACCGGTATTCATTATTTGAAACTCTACATTGTGCTGCTCTAATAAGTTACGTTCGCCACAATCCCAGTTACCCTTAATAAATTGGGCAACAGCGCATTTTAATCCATGACCAACAGCACGCGCGACGGTACCAAATCCAGAGGTTGATTTTCCTTTTCCATTACCTGTAATCACTAATAATAAACCTTTAACAGTCTGTGCTTGGGCTATTTTATTATCTACGGTTTCTTTTAATTTTTGTTGTCGGTCACTGTGACGATTATTTCTTTGTGTCATGATTAAATACCTATCAATAAAATTAATAACTTAACTGGAATACCTTCTTATTCATAATTCTACTTATTTGTAAGATAAAACTAAACATGCATTATTAACTTTCAGACTATTTTTTGATTTATTGGTAGTTATCGTTTTTTCCTGTTGAATGAGCGCTTTACTATTACATTACATAATTCATTTAGTTAAAGTAGTATAAAATCAATCGGAGAATAACAACAATGCACAGATTTGCTCCTTCAACCTTAATGTTAGCGATTGCAGCTTCATTAGTTGGTTGCCAAGACTCAGGTCCCCAAGATACAAAAGTAGCAATAAATAAAAACCCTTATCCAAGTACCTATCAAGCAATGCCAGCACAAAAAACCTTGATAAAAAATGCCACAGTTTTGACTGGAACGGGCGATCGTTTAGACGGCGCGGATGTTTTATTAGTTGATGGAAAAATTCAGGCTGTAGGTAAAGGCCTTTCTGCATCTGGTGCAACGAGTATTGATGCTAAAGGTAAATGGGTTACCCCAGGTATTATAGATGTGCATTCACACTTAGGTGCATACCCAAATCCATCGGTAGAGTCTCATCAAGATGGAAATGAAATGACGTCTCCAGTCACTGCTGAGGTGTGGGTTGAACATTCTGTTTGGCCACAAGATCCTGGTTTTAATGCAGCGCGTGCAGGTGGTATTACTTCATTACAAATTTTACCTGGTTCGGCTAATTTGATTGGTGGCCGCAGTGTAACGCTTAAAAATGTACCCTCAGTTACAATGCAAGGTATGAAATATCCAGATGCACCTTATGGTTTAAAAATGGCGTGTGGTGAAAATCCAAAACGTGTTTATGGAAGCCGTAAAGAAACACCTTCAACAAGAATGGGTAATATGGCTGGCTATCGTAATGCCTGGATTGAAGCGACAGAATATAAACGTGCCTGGGAAAAATATGATACACAATATGCTCAGGGGAAAAACCCAAAGGCACCAGAACGTGATTTAACATTAGATACATTAAAAGGGGTTTTAGACGGTGATATAAAAATTCATAATCATTGTTATAAAGCCGAAGAAATGGCCATGATGATAGATTTAGGTAAAGAGTTTAAATATGACTCTGGTACTTTTCATCATGCAATTGAAGCATATAAAATTTCAGATTTATTAGCCCAAAATGGTAATTGTGCTGCTATGTGGCCTGATTGGTGGGGTTTTAAAATGGAAGCATATGACATGATCCATGAAAATGTTGCTGTGGTTAATGCCGTTAAAAACTCTTGTGCTATTGTGCATTCGGACTCAGAAACAACAATACAAAGACTTAACCAAGAAGCAGGTAAGGTGATGTATCGTGCTAATGAAAATGGTTTTGATCTTAAAGAAGAAGATGCGATTGTTTGGATCACCCACAATGCAGCAAAATCTTTAGGCATTGATGATACAACGGGTTCTTTAGTGACCGGTAAACAAGCTGATATTGTAATTTGGAATCAAAGTCCATTTAGTGTATATGCCAAAGCTGAGCAAGTATTTATTGATGGTGCAAAAGTATATGATCGCTTTGATGATAAGTATCAAGCTAAAAGTGATTTCATGTTAGGTCAAGCAACAGCTAATAAAGCACTATAAAGGGAGAAAGTTATGAAAAAATTAAATCACTCAGTGTTTAAAAAGTCACTTTTAGCGTTTGCACTAACGGCATGTTCTTCTGTATGGGCGACATCTACTGCGATCACCAACGCGACTGTATATACTGCAACTGAGCAGGGTATTTTAAAAAATGCGACTGTTGTTTTTGAAAATGGAAAAATTACAGCAATTAACCCTACTTCAATGAATGTTGATACGACAATTGATGCAAAAGGTCAGATTTTGACACCCGGCTTTATTGGTTCTATGAACCAACTTGGTTTAGTTGAGGTGGGCGCAGTAGCGCGTTCTCGAGATGCTGGTTTTAAAAAGGCTAATATTACTTTTGATCCTAGTCTGGCATTCAACCCTAAATCATCTTTGGTTTCATACGCCAGAAAAGGTGGTATAACCCGTGATGTAATCGTGCCAAGTGGTGGTGATAGTATTTTTGCCGGCCTTGCATCAGTTGTTGATTTAAGTGGTGAGTTTGACAGTGTACAAACAAGCAAAATGGCTGTTTTAGTAAACCTAGGGTCTGAAAGTAAAGGTTCACGTGCTCACACACTGTCACAATTGATTGATAAATTGGAAAAACAACAAAAGAAATTAGCGAAAGCTAAAAAAGCCAACTCAGAAAAAAAGAGCAAAAAAGATAAAAAAGATCCCACCAAAGAAGCGTTAATATTAACTGCATTATTAACAGGTGAAAAACCTTTGATCATTCGTGCATCTCGTGCACAAGAGTTATTACAATTAATTAAGCTTAAAGAACAATTTTCTTTAAATTTGATCATTGCTGATGCTGGTGATGCTATTGCAGTAAAAGAGCAGTTAGCTCAAGCGAATGTTCCTGTGATCATTAGTGCAATGGATAACTTACCTAGCAGTTTTGATTCTTTAAATGCTTCACTTCAAAATGCAGGTATTTTAGAAAAAGCAGGTGTAAAAGTTGGTTTATCTATTTTTGGAGATGGTACTCATAATCTATATCAGCTGCGTTTTGATGCAGGTAACGCAATATCTCATGGCATGAGTCAATTTGGCGCATTAAAGGCGGTTTCTGCAAATATTGCAGATATGTTTGGTATTAATGCCGGTAAAATTGCGGTAGGTAAAGCAGCGGATTTATCACTTTGGAGCGCAGACCCTTTTGAATTGAGTTCTAAAGTTCAAACACTGTGGATTGGAGGTGAACAATATTCAACAGAATCACGCCAAGATAAATTACGAGAGCGTTATATGAAACAATCTCATTTACCAAAAGCGTACTCAAAGTAATGCAAACATTGGTGCCGAGTCTTAAAAATTTTTTATTCAATGATGAATAGCTGACTCTAATAAGCTCAATATTCTGGAGCGATATTTATCCTGTATATTGAGCTTTAATGATCTTTTCTCTTTAAAGCACAAATATTTATGTGTAAGCGATTTAATAACTCTATTATATTCAGAAGCAGAACCACAAGTAAAAGCTGTATACGATGATATTAAGACTCATTTTGAGCTGGACTTTGTACTAAATTATTTTAAAACGCAAGGAAGTAATATTGCTCTGCTTAAGGGAAACTGGGAAAAAATTAAAAGTATCATTTTTCAGGGGACAGTGCCATGCCTTATCAAAGAAGAAATTATCTATCGCATATCTAAACAACAAAATTGTCAATATTGTCGTTATATTCATACTAAAGTAATTGAAAGTTTACGTGATAAAATCCAAAATTTACAAGGGCTTGAAGTAAATTAAAAACTATCTGAAAATCAAGAGTCAGTAATAGAATTGGCCGTAAGAATGGCATTTGATAAGTCATTAGATGTTGTACAATATTGTAAAGCATTCAATTCTAATGGATAAGTACCAGAATTATTAGCTGTAATAAACTGCACGTTTATGCTAAATACATAAGCCCAATTCTCGGGTGTTGAAATTGATGAGGAGCTATTACAAAATAAAGTTTTATTATAGCTTTAAGGTCCAATTAGTTGAGATTAGGACCTTAAATTAAGACCAAAAAAGTAATTACTCTTCGTCTTTGTGGTATGTTTTAATTGTTAGGTCTATATAAGCACTTATGAATGCAGGCTCTTGAAACTTCTTTAAACCTGTTTCTTCAAAATCGATGGGCATAGGGTTACGCTTAAGTTGTTCTTTGATTTCAGTTGAGTTTAACAAATTAACTTCTAAATCTGTAATTAACTGAATTGCGGTTTCCAGTTTAAAACCTACTGCACCACCTGCAAATTTACCTTTATGTGGTCTTTGTTTAATTGCTACGGTATCAACTTGATAATCATGCATAAGTTTTGCGAAATCAAACTGAAATTTACGTACTTCTTCTGTATCATTGGCATTACTTAATACAAAGCGTGTTTGGCGTACATCTCTGATATCAAAAACATCATTATCTTTACTTAATAAACATAAAAGGACTTCACTGCCTTTTATCTCAACACCGCATGTTCTCATTGTCGTACCTAATTAATAAATTCGGGCAATATTATAATCTAAAATGAAGTGTGCGCACAGTTTTAGCTAAAATTTATTAAATTTAATCATATATGAACCTAGGAACCTGCTTTAACCTCAAATTGAATATAGATACAAGCATGATCACTATTGGTTTTATGTTTATCGTCAGGTTGAGTTAGGATGTGTTTATCAATCGTATGATATGTTAGATGAGTGAGTTTAGTGTTTTCCCTGTTCTGATTAAATTCGTTTGATAACAAAATATAGTCAAGTACTTTGCCTTTGCCTTCATAATAAAGTGTAGGGGGTTTTGTATTTGTATTATTGTTTGAAATATCGAATGCATCAAAAAAGTCTAAATGATTGACTTCATTGCTATCTAACGTATTTTCAAATATTAAAGATAACGCACTTGCATGTATATCATCATTAAAGTCGCCTAAAATAATGCTTGGTTGAGGGTTTGTGGCTTGCTCAAATAAGGCATCATGATAAATTAACATGCCTTCTAAGCACCTTAGTTCTTGAGAATAAAAACTACCGACTGTTTGTGTTAATTTTTCATTATATGCTGCATTTTTTGGTACTGTATTATTTGCAAAATCATTTAGTTTTGTCGCTCTTTTAGATTTTAAATGCAATACATATATGCGAACAATACCTAGCTGAGGTAATTGAATCTCTGCTTTTATGGGCCGCCTGCTAAAGGTAAAGTTTTCAGGTAGGTTTAAATGTTTTAATAACTTTTTATCGGGTTTTAAGGCATCGGCCTGAATGATTGGATATTTAGATGCTAATGCAACTACTGGAGTCATCAATATAAACTCTGACTGTTTGGCGATGCAAGGCATATCTACTGTTGTTAAGTAATCATAACCCAGAGGCTTAATGTGTTTTGCTAATGCATCGATACTAAACACTTCCTGAAAGGCAATAATATCGGGAGAAATGTTGGCTATTAATCGTGTTAGCCAAATATTTTTATTTTGCCATTGAATCGCACTATAGTTTTCATCTAATTGGTAATAGCTAAAAGGTGGGGAGGCGTAATTGAGCAGATTAAGCGTCGCTATTTTGAAATGCTTGTTGGTTGAACCCGAATTTGCCATTTGATTATGTTCAAATTTGACTTTATACAAGTATGGGATCAAATAGCTTATTGTCAAAAAAGCATTAAATTTATATACATATACACAATTGACTTCAAGGTGTGAGTCTCAGTTGGAATTAATAGTGATTTAGGCACAGATTGAAGTAAATGATTATCCCCTTATCATAATCAATAACATGACATAAAAGATTTTTAAATCAATCTTTAAGCGTTGGGGTGCTTAGATATTAAGAGCAATAACACCATTTTTTGTTATTGCTCAAGTTGAATGGGGTGAAAAGACATTATCTCTTTTGGTGGTTTCTTGCTTTTTTTGCTTGTACTTTGAGTTCGTAATCTAATTCATCAGGGTACACCACTAAGCCATCTTCTTCTAAATTAGGAAATACCACTATGGCAAGTTCGTCATCTTCAAGACCATGAGTCCAGTGGCTATGCCATTTTTTTAGATCTATTTCTTTTGCTTTACACGACTCCCAGTCGCCTGTAGCCCAAGCTTGTGCAAATTCCTTGTTAGGCCATACGGGTACACAATCTTCATCGTCTGTATTTAACATCACACAGCCATGTTCATCGGTTAAAATCCAAATTAATTGTGTTTTTACTACTTCTTTAATTAAGTACTTATAACGTTTATCAATATCGTATTGACTAATAGTTGTGAACAATTGAGGGTCTAAAGGCGTACTCATTATTATTTCCAGTTAAAAATTAAAACATGATAAGAATAAAGCAAAGTTGGATTAAGTTATAGTAATTCACATATTACCAATAATATATTTATAAAATCCTGTATTTTAAACTTGTTTAGGTATAGTTGTTTACATCGATAAAAACATTGAATATGCTCAGTTTAATTTATATAGGGAATAGATAATGAAAAAGATTAAAAATGAAACAGCGCTGTTAAAAAAGGCAATTCTTGTAGGTGAATCATATGCAAATAACAGGGGCTATAAAAAATTTTCAGGCACAGATTCAGCTAAACAAAAAATTGAGAGTTTATACCGTTTATTAGTTAATGATAAATTGATTCAACCTTTAAAAGAAGAAGATGAAAATCAATTAAATATGAAACATAAATTAGCAATTTGGATCTCAAAACAGTTACCTAAAGATCATGAGCTTTTAAAATAACGCATATAACAAGTTATAAACAGTTGTATTTTGAGTCAAGGTTTAAGACAATACGGCCCCTGTGTTTTCACAGCCCAATAAATAACAAGATATCATTATTTAAATATTGATTTTCACTCGTAAGAAAACATCATTATTTGAATATAAAATTATAAGTAAAATTTACATGTGATGCATTGTGGGCGTCACCACTGTAGTAAAGGATAAAAAATGCCAGTAATTACACTTCCAGATGGTAGTCAAAGAGTTTTTGAAAACCCAGTCTCAGTTTTAGATGTTGCAAATGATATAGGTCCAGGCCTAGCTAAAGCAACAATCGCAGGTCGTATTGATGGCGAGCGTGTTGACGCTTGTGAAGTTATGACCCAAGACAGCCGTTTGGAAATTATCACCGCAAAAGATGACGATGGCTTAGAAATTATTCGTCACTCGTGTGCACATTTACTTGGACATGCGATTAAGCAAATGTTCCCAGACGTAAAAATGGCGATTGGTCCAACTATTGATAATGGTTTTTACTATGATATCGATCTTGAGCATTCAATTACACAAGACGATTTAGATGAATTACAAAAGCGCATGACTAAGCTTGCTAAAACTGGCTACCAAGTAGTTAAAAAAGTAGGTACTTGGCAAGATGCGTATGATGCATTTTCAGAGCGTGGCGAAAGTTATAAACTTGAAATCTTAGATGAGAATATCTCTAAAGATGATACGCCAGCACTTTATCATCATGAAGAATATATTGATATGTGTCGTGGTCCTCACGTACCGAATATGAAATTCTGTCAGCACTTTAAAATTATGAAAGTCGCGGGTGCATATTGGCGCGGTGATTCAGACAATAAAATGCTACAACGTGTTTACGGCACAGCATGGGCTGATAAAAAACAATTAAAAGCGTACATTCAACGTTTAGAAGAAGCTGAAAAGCGTGATCACCGTAAAATTGGTAAAGCACTTGATTTATGGCACTGGCAAGAAGAAGCGCCAGGTATGGTATTTTGGCATAACGATGGTTGGAATCTTTACCTAGAGCTTGAAAACTTTGTGCGCGAAAAATTACGCCATTACGACTACGAAGAAGTGAAAGGTCCATTAATGATGGATCGTTCTCTTTGGGAAAAATCTGGTCACTGGGATAAATATTCTGATGCAATGTTTACAACAACATCAGAAAAGCGTGAATACGCGATTAAACCTATGAATTGCCCAGGTCATGTGCAAATATTTAATCAGGGTTTGAAATCTTACCGTGATTTACCACTACGCATGGCGGAGTTTGGTTGTTGTCATCGTAATGAGCCATCAGGTGCATTACATGGTTTAATGCGAGTTCGTGGTTTTACACAAGATGACGCACATATCTTCTGTACAGAAGAGCAAGTAATGGACGAAGTGTCTGCATGTATCAAAATGGTCTATGATACATATGAAACTTTTGGTTTTGATAATATTGTTGTTAAATTATCAACTCGTCCAGAACAGCGCATTGGTGATGATGAAACATGGGATAAATCAGAACAAGCTTTGGCTGAAGCATTAAAAGCAAATGATATTGAATTTGAATATTTACCAGGTGAAGGTGCTTTTTATGGTCCTAAAATTGAATTCACATTATATGACTGTTTAGGTCGTGCTTGGCAATGTGGTACAGTGCAGCTAGATTTTGCATTACCAGGTCGTTTAGGGGCAACTTATGTTGCTGAAAATAACGAACGCCGTACTCCGGTAATGATCCACAGAGCAATTTTAGGTTCATTAGAGCGTTTTATCGGTATTTTAACTGAAGAATATGCTGGGAAGTTTCCAACATGGTTAGCACCAAAACAAGTTGTGGTAATGAATATTACCGATAAACAGAGTGATTTTGTTGACCAAATAGTAAAAAAATTGAATAAAAATGGATTTAGAGCCAAATCGGACTTGAGAAATGAGAAGATAGGCTTTAAAATCCGCGAGCATACTTTAAAACGCATTCCTTATCTGCTTGTTGTTGGCAACAAAGAAGTAGAAGAAAATGAAGTTGCGGTTAGAACACGCTCAGGTGAAGATTTAGGCAAGTTTAAAGTAGACGATTTTATTAGTAAATTAAGCGAAGAAGTTAAAAACAGAGCTTAAGCAGTTAAAAAGTGATGCGGTATCAAAAAACAGAATATACCGCATTAATTTATATATTATTTGGAGGACGGTCCCATTAGAGGCGGCAAAAAAAATCAACAAGCAACTCAAAAGCATAAAATCAACGAAGATATTACTGCGAAAGAAGTCAGATTAATTGGTTTGGACAATGAAAAGATTGGCGTCGTAACACTTGCAGAAGCATTTGAAAATGCAGATGAAGCCGGCGTTGATTTAGTTGAAATTAGCCCTAATGCCGAACCACCAGTATGTAGGGTGATGGATTACGGCAAATTCTTGTTCGAAGAGAGTAAAGCTCAAAAAGAACAAAAGAAGAAGCAAAAGCAAGTTCAGATTAAAGAAATCAAATTCCGCCCAGGAACAGACGAAGGTGATTACCAAATCAAGCTTCGTAACTTAACTAAGTTTCTTGAAGGTGGCGATAAGGCTAAAATCACAATTCGTTTCCGCGGTCGTGAAATGGCGCATCAAGATATCGGTATCACTTTATTAAATCGTATAAAAGACGATTTACAAGAGATAGCTTTAGTAGAATCATTTCCAAGACGTGCCGAAGGCCGTCAAATGGTAATGATGATGTCTCCAGTAGCTAAAAAATAAATTTAAGTGCTTTTGCATTTAAATAAAAATTTAAACTAGGTCTACAAGTTAAGCCTTATTTTTATAAGGCTTCACCTAGTTTAACCGGCAAATAAAAGTAATATTGTATTTAGTTTACTAGATAAATATTCGCCGGAATTCGTAGTAAGTTTGGCCATACAAGTGGTGATCTTTGCATTACCCGCCTGCTTACTTTATATCACGCAATACATTTGGAGTTATTGCAATGGGCTATAAGCTTAAAAGCCACAGTGGCGCTGCTAAGCGTTTTAAAAAGACTGCTTCAGGCGGTTTTAAACGTAAACAATCGCATCTTCGTCATATTTTGACTAAGAAATCTTCTAAGCGTAAGGCTCACTTACGTCCTAAGACAATGGTTCATAAAAATGACCACGGTCTTGTTTCACGTATGTTACCATTCGCTTAATAGAGGTTTTTAATCATGGCAAGAGTTAAACGCGGTGTAATCGCACGTCAACGTCACAAAAAAGTATTAAAACAAGCTAAAGGTTATTACGGAGCACGTTCACGTGTTTACCGCGTAGCTTTTCAGGCAGTAACTAAAGCTGGTCAATACGCTTACCGCGATCGTCGCGCTAAGAAACGTACTTTCCGTCGTCTTTGGATTGCACGTATCAATGCTGCTGCACGTCAAAATGGTCTTTCTTACAGCCGTTTCATCAATGGTCTTAAGAAAACTTCTGTAGAAATCGATCGTAAGATCCTTGCAGATATCGCTGTTTATGACCAAGTTGCTTTCACTGCTTTAGTAAATAAAGCAAAAGAAGGTTTAGCTGCTTAATCTTTTTTAGATTAAAAGCATTAAAAAGGGAGCTTATGCTCCCTTTTTGTTTTTTAATGAATGATTTTTTACTGTTAAGCCTAAAAAACTCACTCTCACTAAAAGATAAAAACCTTACTCAACTTCTGCTTCAGAAACAGTCAAAGACAATAAAATTTTATTCTTAAGTTTAAACTACAGGCTTTTATTTAATAATTTGTCCAATATATTTGTTGATAAAATCCTTTTTAAATAACCAAATAAATAAGTTGGGAAGGTTACATAATATCGCGCTTTAGGTTTTTTACTTTCAATGGCATGATATAAACATTTATAAACCGCATTAGGCGCTAAGGTAAACGTGCTGGTTTTAGTGTGTTTTTCTAATCTTTGTTTTTGTAATAAATAGTTTTTTTTATGAAAGCTATTATTGGTATCTATGTTGTCATTGAATGCTTTTAATGCATTAGCTCTAAACATTGACTTTATTGGTCCAGGTTCAATTAAACAAATATTAATGTTTGAATCTTTTAATTCCATTCTTAATGTATCCGTTAATCCTTCTAGGGCAAATTTGCTGGCATTATAAGCACCCCGATAGGGCAGAGCGATCAGGCCTAAAACAGATGAGTTTTGAATGATACGTCCTGAATTGTGCTCTCTCATATGTTTAAGCGTTAAAATAGTCAGTTCATGCCAACCAAATAGATTTGTTTCAAACTGTTGTCGTAATGCATTCGTTGGTAAATCTTCAACTGCGCCAGGTTGACCATAAGCGCCATTATTAAATAATATGTCTAGCTTGCCATTTAATAAGCTTAGAGCTTGGCTAAAGCCATTTTTGATACTCAGGCTATCGCTTAAATCAAGTTGGATACATTTTAATCCTAAAGATTTGAGATTTTCTACATCCTCCACTTTTCGACAACTTGCAATAACATCAAACCCTTGTTCATGTAACTTTTTTGCACAATACAAACCTATACCTGAGGAGCAACCGGTTATTAATATAGACTTTTTCATTTTTACCTATCGTGAGGTCAAATTAAAAGAGAGAAAATGTAATCGTCAGTCTTTTAATTAATGATCAAATATGGATGAAGATAAATTAACATACAAAACATAATACACAAATTCGTATTTCTTGGTAATTTAGGTATAGTAAGTTCATGAAACACTTTAGGCTTTTTTTATGTTTAGATACTTATTTGTTATTTTTTTGATATTATTTTCTTTTCTCTTACCAAAAGTTGTCGCTAAAACTGAAATAACTTTAAGTGTTGATAATTACCCTCCTTATATTGATGGCAGGCAAAGTAATAAAGGGAAATTGGCAAAAATTGTAACTGATATCTTTAAGCTTCAGGGTTATAACGTTAAATATAAATTTATGAGTTGGCCTGAAACTGAAATTGCAATCACAGATGGCAATAGCTTTTCTTTTATGTGGTACAAAAGTGAAAAAAGAACAAAAAATTGGATATTTTCAGATCCGATCACTTCTCTGAAGGCAAGTTTTTTATCTCGAAAAACAACAAAGTTGAAGTTAGAACGTTTAGATCAATTACGTCGTTACGCCATTGGTATAACCGAGGGGTATAGTTATGGTGATCACTTTGATGCATACAAACCGCAATTAAAGTTAGTGCAGAGCATTTCTGATTATGAGGGAATAAAAAAGCTCTTAGCCGGTGAAACAGATTTACTGCTTATTGAACCATTTGTCGCTGAAAGTTTGCTTAAGGATTGGTTTTCTGATGAAGTAAAAGACACAAAGTTAAGTAATGTTAATTATTTATCGAATCAACCTATTTATTTGGTTTGTAGTTTGCAATATGCATCATGCGCTCATTTGATGCAAAAATTCAATTTTGCATTGCGAAAATTAAAAGCCAAGAATGCATTAAATTTAGAGTAGAGTATGTTTTTGTTAAAAGTCGGTCCTATTATATTATCTAGCTGTATATTTTTGTCTTCATTTCAAAGCATAAGTGCAATATCAACAGATGCGCATTTACCGCCTTTAATAAAGTGGCAAGGGAAAAGCGAACAACTTATGGCCAAAAACGGCCCGCTTTTAACCGAGTTTGAAAAATCTTTAGGGACAAGTACGCCAAGTTATATCAATGCTATGGCATATTTAAATGAACTTGTTAAAACCAATCCAGACCAGTTCTCTGTTAATACTATCGGTGTAAGTGCTCAAAACCGCGCAATCAAAATGCTGATAGCGAGTGAAAACGGAATTTTAAACCATGATAAGCCAACGCTATTGATACAAGCAGGAATTCATTCAGGTGAAATAGATGGTAAAGATGCCGGTTTTATGTTGCTTCGTGATATAGCTGAGGGTAAACGAAATGATATACTCAAACGGGTCAATCTTTTGTTTATTCCGATTCTAAATGTAGATGGTCATGAACGTAGTAGCCGGTTTAATCGCATAAATCAACGTGGCCCAAGTGAGATGGGTTTTAGAACCAATGCTAAAAACTTAAATCTGAACCGTGATTATACAAAACTAGATACACCGGGTATTCAAGCCATAACAGAAGTGGTTAATAAATATAGTCCTGATCTATATATTGATATTCATGTAACCGATGGTGCTGATTACCAATATGATATTACTTATGGCTATATGCCTACATTTGCCAGTGAATCTCCTGCAATCTCAAAAGTGCTAGATGATAAATTTAAACCTTTACTTGATAGTAAACTCGTAAATCAAGGACATATTCCTGGGCCTTTAGTTTTTGTTATGAATAAAAGAGACTTTAAACAAGGGCTGGCTGGATGGGTTGCAACACCTAGATATTCAAACGGTTGGGGGGATTTACGTAACTTACCAACAATATTAGTCGAAAATCATTCTTTGAAACCTTATAAGCAAAGGGTATTAGGTACTTATGTTTTTATTGATAGTGTAATAGATGCATTATCTCAATTTGAAAAACCATTATCAGATGCGGTTAAGTATGAGAAAAGTCATTTACCTAAAGAGCTGGTGGTAAAACGAGGTTATAGTAAAAATCCTGATCATATTGCTTTTAAAGGTATTAAATATGAGGTATTTAACAGTAAACTGAGTGACCATAAAGAAGTACGTTATATAGGTGAAAAAATAGACTATGCTAACTTACCCATTTTTTGGCAAAAAGAAATACTAGCTAAAGTAGCTGTGCCTAAGGCTTATTATATCCCAACTGAATATGGCAATATTGCTGATAAATTAAAACAACAAGGGATAATGGTTACTCAAATAAGTGGTCAATATTCAAATTTACATCAAGCAAGCGCCACAAAATTTGAATTTGATAAAATGCCTTTTGAAGGACGCATGCGGGTATCAGCAAAATTTAACTATAAAAAGCATAAAAACGTCGTTTTAACTAATTGGTATAAGGTTGAAACTTCTCAACCATTAGGAAAGTTAGCCGTTCATTTATTACAACCTGAAGCCGTTGATTCTTTTTTTAGCTGGGGTGATTTTAATACCATATTTCAACGTACTGAATATGTAGAAAATTATGCACTTGTGCCTTTTGCAAATACTATGCTTCAAAATAATGCAGACATTTCAAATAAGTTTAATGAAAAGCTCAAAGATAACAGTGACTTTAAAAATGATGAACAAGCCAGGCTTAATTGGCTTTATCAACAAACGCCTTTTTATGATAAAAACTATTTAAAATATCCTATATTGATTGAAAAGTAGTTTTACCTTGAAAGTAAAGTACAACAAATATTATTTGTTGTACTTTTTCAGGCTAAAATTATAAATCTAGTTTTTCTGATGTGTATTGGCCTTTAATATACTCATTGTAATAACTGCCAAGAGATGTTGAATAATAAAAACCTTCCCAGACCGTATTTGGTATATCAAAATATCTAAAAACACTGCCAGATTTAAATTGTACATCTAATACTCGGTTAATGCTTGAATAACCTATATGACTGAATGCGGATGAATTCACTGGATGTTGATCAAACAGTGGAAAGGGGCTTTGAGCTTTTATAGACGAAGCGACTCCCTGAGCAATGGCCTTAGCGACACCAAAATGGCGTAAGTAAGAGTCGACTAAAGAATGTCCGGTACTATCAAAAAGACTTTGAGCTGAGTAGTTAGAGTTTTTGCTTCCAAATAACTTTCTAACCGCGTGCATAAAAATATCCTGATCTAATGTTAAATGGGAAATTAAACTAGAATATTCATTACCTACGGTACCACCTAGGTTTAAAGAGGGCGTGGCAATAGAAGCTAGACTTAACATAGGGTAGTCAGATAAATAATATCCATCTGTGTATTGGTAATTCAAAATCATCTCTTCGTAAAGGGCATTGGTATAAAAGTTTCCTTGAGAATGGCCAAGTAATACTAAGCGATTACAAGAGTGCATCTTTGAAAGTAAGCGCATGTAGGCATTATGGTAATCGACTTCATTTACAATTGAGAAATTGACTTGGCTAAAAACTTGATCCATAATCTGTAGAATTGAACTCGTTTCTTCAGGTCGTAAGGAAGTAATAGATCCACCTAAAATACTGGCTATGATCCTATATTGAGGGGTACTAGGTCCGAAGTATTCATATTTTTGTCGAGCGACTTCTAATATTTGTTGGGCTAAAGCTTCGTTTTTATTGTAACTGCCAGTAACTTCTCCACCTTTTGGGAAGTCATATAAATAATCATATTGAAACTCATCTATTCGATCTAAATTAAATCTGTAGTTTTCAGGAGTGGTAAACATACCATTAATATAAAAAATGCGCACTTGGTCTATATTTTTTGAGCAATATCTATCCAATAGATTAGGTGCGGCAAAAACTTGAAAAGATATGATGCATATTATTGTTAAAAAATAATTATAGTTTTTCATTTTTACTAACTCCTACCATCATATTACATTGACTATCAGCCCTAGAGTGAAAGTCACTGTCCCAAGGGATAAGATCATGGGCTACATTTTGGCCTTTAAAGTTTGCCATGGCACGATCAAAGGTATTGAAAAAATCGAGCTTAGGAGAGCGAAAGCTTGGGTAGGTTTGTTGTAACATCCTGATGCAATATGTAATTTGCATAAA
>NZ_FOLO01000105.1 GCF_900112265.1 Pseudoalteromonas denitrificans DSM 6059
GATGAAGAATATCAGTTCACTGTTAATAAAAAACCAGCAGCCATTCATAAACTTACTTTTTCTAATGGTTCAGACTCTCACGATAAAAATAACAAATTTATTTGGAACTCCCAGATCCCTGAAAGCAATCGTTTTGGTTTGTACAAAAAAATGAGCGTCGGTGGTTTTGCTTATGATATCAATGACCAACCCATCGTAGGGGCAAAAATTCGCTTTACTATCAGTGGTGGAATTGGATCCGATACTGTCACAACACTAACTACGAGTTCTACAGGACGATATACTGGTGAAATTTATTCACCAACGGGTTTGGGGGCATATAAATATCAAGAATCGCATGTGTGTAGTCATTATGATTTACATACACTTGTAATTTCAGATGGTTATGAAAGTGATGGAACCCCATTATCAATAGTAGAGACCAGAGAATATGTGTACAACAAGCCTGACGTCTACACAATTGAAGATGGTCTGTTGCCACTTTATGATATTGCTGTTCAATTCTATGGTCAGTGTTTAGAATCAAAAGAGTAGATATATTTAGCAGTTGAATCCCTACAATTAGATTTTACCTAGTAGGGATTTTTGATTTGTATGTTCATTAGACGATCATGCTCACTTTAGTACGTAGCTTTCAAGCTATCTAAAATAGTGTTTGATTCAACTAGATTTTTTTTAATGATGTATGTAGTTAATCTTATTATATATTTTATCTATTACTTCATAACCTTAAATTACAACACTGAAGAGGGAGCGTTGAGTGATATTTTAGTATTATTAAAGGAGCATAATTCTGAGGTATTTTTGTATTAAGTTTTGGTTGTAGTGGTCAGGCTTTATTGGTCACAGTTTTATAAAGGGAGGTAATTTCTAATACAGTAAAAACATACTCTTCTAGTGAAACATGATGTGTTTACTTTGATATGAGATCTTCTAATTCAGCACAAAATAATATTGGCAGATTGCTAAGCGTTTGGATTTTATAATCTATGTTGTACACGCTAAAAGCATTAAAGTCATTATCTTAGATTCTTTTGTTACTTGATTGTTTTAGGTTTAGATTGAGATTCAAATGTATCAACAACAAGGTGATATGCCGTATCAGATCATTTGTAAAACTCTCTATTTTTAAACGAAAGGAAATCAGATTAAATAATAGGTAACTCTTATCGACATTAAACCATTTCTGAAATTATCAACATCAGTCGCAGGCAAATCATCTGATGTATAAATAAAGGCTGGAGAGCTAAATAGGCTTGTAACTATTTTAAAATTTTAAACCTATTCGTAAATGTAAGATATACAAGCTCCTTTTGAGTAAGGTCAATATTTTATCACGTTTTTATTATGCAAGTTTTGTTAAACAGTTTTTTAGTTAGTTATAATTTTGATATTAAATTAAATAGTCTAATTTAGAATTTGTATGGATTATCTTATTTAACTGCATTGAGTCATAAAATATTCAATAAATAATTCTTGAACCCAAGTGGGGTACTTGTTAATAATATGGTGTTTTTCAGGTGGAGGGAATATATATTTCTTCACTATTTCATTAAATTATAAGGAACATCATGAATTATTTTACAAAAACGATTATGACAAGCGGGATTACAATGCTGTTGAGTTTATCTTCGATGAATGTACTCGCTGCGACACCACCTAGTGACACAATGTCATCATCTTCTGGTTGGCAAAACCTCTATATTGGTAACTTTACTTCTTATTCTTCAGAAAATGATAACTCTGTTGGCCATCATTGCCATTATTCAGATCCTAAATTTAATTTACAATTTAATAAAGTAGACCTTAATGATGGTGTTGGCGGCACGTTTATTTATATGTGCGGTGGCAATTCAACATATAAATGGAATAGTAAACTTAATCAAACAGATGCTAGGGTTACTGATATAGGATTCGTGATCCGTGGTAACAAACAAAGTTATTCAAATATTATATCAGAATGTACAGCAGCTTATGGTGGTGGTCCTTGGTTTGCTAATTTAAGAGACTTAAATACTGAAGCAGGCGGGGATTACATTTACCTTTGTTATCAAACACAACCAGGAAAAACCCCAATAACAAAAATCAAAATCAGTGCATCTAATGACAAAACCACATCACTTAACAGTTGTCTCCAAGGTACAAGAAAAATTGTGAAAAATACTAAAGGAAGTACGGCCGATTTAAATGATGGTGCAGGTGGTAAATGGATCTCTGTGTGTATTGATTAGGTCTTATAAACATATTTTAAATTGATAAAGACCATAAATATGGTCTTTATTGATTTTATAAAATCTGTAGACAAACACAGTAAATTGAAGGCATAGAACCTCAGCTACTCCAATACTGAAAACCAAAGATTATTATCAGTTAATATACTTTTTGTTTTAGGACTTAATAACGGGTTTTCTAACTCAAATAATCGACGTTGGGGTATATTCGCTTTTTTTATTGCAGTTGAAGTCATTTCATGGCTATTAAATAACTTATCAAAGCT
This sequence comes from Pseudoalteromonas denitrificans DSM 6059, assembly GCF_900112265.1. Lineage (GTDB taxonomy): Bacteria > Pseudomonadota > Gammaproteobacteria > Enterobacterales > Alteromonadaceae > Pseudoalteromonas > Pseudoalteromonas denitrificans. Next base: position 2,498 of record NZ_FOLO01000105.1, read on the forward strand.
GCCATCTTGAATTGCCTTATGTAATCCAAACTTTAAACGTTCAGTAAGTATCTTATTGTTTATATTTATAAAAAAATATACAGGGGCGGGGTACTTCAATAGTAAAGTTTGTTCTACCACTAAATTTTTATTGTCTACTATTTCTAACCAAGGCTCATGAATGCCTCTTGGAAAATAATCAAAACGTTTTATTTCTAACATTGACAGTAAGTTTGCACCAGCGCCTTGTACTATTTTAAACCCATTAGACTTCAAAATTTTAGTATCAGGCCAATCTATGCCTTGGCCTATAAATACTTTTTTTAATTTATTGAGGTTATTAATATCTTTGAATTTATATTGTTCATTTTTTCTGATAATACCAATGCGATGCCCCATCAAACCTTTTACAAGTGGTATATATATAGTGCTAAATCTTTGTTCTCTTTCTATTGAAGTCATGCTCCAAACAACATCAATATCCTTTCCTTGTTCTAATAAGTTTAATGTACGCCCTTGATGTGTTTCCAGCGTTTTTTCGTTGAGCTTAAAGTCACCAAATTTATCAGCGCTTTTTTCTAAAGCTAAAATTAAAACATCAATATAATAATTTTGTGGAGAATTCTCTAATAACTGAGAGCTGGCATAATTAACAGTGAGTGGTTGTGTGAGTGCTTTAGCATTGGCTGTAAAATTTAAAAAGACACATATTTGCATGATGAAAATATATTTTTTTAGCATTTTACATCTGTAGATTAAATTTAAAGTATCTATAATTTATATCATAAATATTTGATATTACCAAAATAATTGCAATTTAGCGTTATTTTAAAAAACCTTGATTTGTGTATTATATAAATAGATTTGAGTGAAATATCACATTTTATTTTTTAAGCTAAAACATGTCAGCTACTTATTAAAACGCGTTCAAAAAATCTGATACTAAATGTATTAAAGTAACTCCTAGTTTATTAAAACTGCTGCGTATTTAAATAGCGTATTTTAACTGAGTTTAAGTTAATTTTTCAGATTGTTCCGTTATAATTAAATAAGCTTCATTAAAATTTTATACCTTTTTATTTTTGATTAAAGAGTGTATACAGAGTCGCCCAATTAGGTAATGTTTTTATTTTAAAGGATTATTTAAAATGTTCAGGCACCAGAAATTACACAATATATGTCTTATTTGTGCATTAATAATGTTACTACAAATTAGGTTAGCTTTAGCGGCAGCACCAAATAAAGTGGGCTATTTTACCGCTTCTTCATATAACCTTTATAGTGGTGAAAGTACTTTATTGCGTTGGGGGCAACCTTTAGGTTCAACAGGTACAATTTATTATAATTTATCAGTAAAAAAACCGAATAAAGCGAAAAAAATTTTAAAATTGAGAAATACACAATCACAATCATTTAATCGAACATTAAATACACTAGGCATACATATTTTTTATGTACAAGCATGTAATGAAGCTTCAGAGTGTAGTTTAGAGTCAATTGTAAAAGTAATGGTTAAAAAACGAAAATCTCCCCCAAAAATAGGTCAAACGCCAAAATTTAAAAATAGCAATCAACCGATTAATAAGCACTTTAGAATAAGTTGGCCGAGTGTTGAAAATGCCAGTTATTACCTTCTGTATGAAAATGAAAAACAAATATATAGGGGGTCAAATCAATTTACAGATATTAATAGTCAAGTCGTAGGGTATCGTCATTATACGGTTGTAGCGTGTAATAATATCGGGTGTGGCGGGCGTTCAGGTTCTGCTTCGGTATATTATTATGGCGCTGCGAATGAGGTTGAAAATTTGCGTTCATCTCTTGCATCACAACAATTAAACGAATACGTTGCATTAACTTGGTCTATTCCTGAGGGAGCTGTAACGGGTGTGATTTATCATATATTTATAAATGAGAGTTTAGAAAATACCACAAATATAACGCGTTATAATGCTAAAGTTAAAAAAAATGGACCTAATATTTATCAAGTGATTGCTTGTAATCCAAACAGCGCAGGATGTGGTAAAGGGAAAAGTATATCCGTGCTGGGCGTTGATTTAATCACACCTTTTTGAGTTGCTAGACTTACTATAGATGTTGTTAACAAAAATGAATTAATTAGGTATAAAGGGTAAACCAGCCAAAAATATATTATTAAGGTATTTTTGGCTGGTACATAGAACTATTAACAGCGAAGTGAACCACAGTTCATTCTTGTTGCACCAGGTGGGCAATTGTTTGTATAGGTATCTCGATAAGCACCACCAATTTTGGGGGTTAAATCTGAAGGAAGTGATTTGTGATCTTTTGATAAGTTCTTAATCTTTTTTTTGTTTAATACTAATTTCATTACTATTTTCCTTAAATGTAAAACGAGTAAATTTACTTTGTTAGTCCACCGCTCCAACAAATTCTAGGATCTGATGGTTGAGTATTACAGTTTGCATAATTTGTAAAGTTGATATCTTCTGTTCCGCCAGCTGGCAGTGCGGTTAATTCCTTGGGAATAGATTTGTTGCTCAAGTTTTTAAGTGCTCTTTTTTTTAATGATAATTTCATCATTTTAAACTCCTTTATTATAGATTATTATTTTTGTTCAATATTAAGGTACATCATTAATGCTTTTTTATGAAGCATATTTTAAAAAATACTAGGGGCTGTTGATCTTTCACATTGGCAGCCAAATCATTGCACACGCCAGTGCTAGCATACTTTCAAACTGTAACTTTAATTTATCATACCTTGTAGCTATAGCACGGAAGTGTTTCAGTCTTGCAAATGCATTTTCAACTAAGTGCCTATATTTATATAAACACCAATCTATATCTCCATTACCCGTTTTTGAGTTCTGCTTTCTGGGGATCACAGGGCTTGAATTTCTCTCTCGAACTTTATTTCTAATCGCTTCACTATCATAGCCTTTATCCGCGATAACAAAATCACCTTGAGGCAATAATTCAAT
>NZ_FOLO01000027.1 GCF_900112265.1 Pseudoalteromonas denitrificans DSM 6059
TCCCATTCTGTATCACTATTTTTTGCTAAAGTTTTGAACAGTCTCATTAATATGCCTTTTCTTGACCAAAGAAGAAAACGACGATAAATGGTATTCCACAACCCAAAACATTCAGGTAAATCACGCCACGGACAGCCAACACGTAAGCGATAAAGTATTCCTTCTAGTGTTTGTCGATGTTCAAGCTTGTTATAAACTCTATCTTCAAGCAATATAGCTTTTAGTTTCGACCACAGCTCATCAGTGAGCATTAATCGGGGCATGACAATCTCGTTTAGTTTGGTTTTGGCGAAGTGAATTATACGAGATTGTCACTTACGCACAAAATTCAAACAAAGATCAACAGCCCCTAATAATATTTGCATCATAAATGGCTTTTGCTAATACACAATTGCGAGTATTTCCACTTGTTTGTTCTTCTATTACATCTAATATTTCTGTTGGCATTTGCCAGAATTTTGCAATCGTGAATGTTAATTCCGTAGCATATAAACTGATTAAATTTTTAAAAGACTGAGAATTAGGGGGAACATCGGGGTCTACAAAGCTAAATGCTTCAACCATAACTTGAAAAATTACCATTTTTCCTAAATTCAAAATTAATCCAACAAAATAAGCCGTGGCTTCATCGACACTGTCAGGATTTGATTTAATAAGCGCTTTTGAATAAAGCGCCGTTTGTAAGCTGTGCTGCCATATTTTACCGCCAAATTGTTTAAAATAAACATTCGTACTTGGAGTGATTTTTTTTATATAACTCAAAAGCACAGCTTCCATTAACCCCTTCGCACCCATATTCATAAATGCAGTTTTTAAATTTGTTACCTGATTTTCACTACGTTTGTAAATCGCACTATTAGCAGTTTTAATTACATCTGCGGCCATACTTGGCTCTTGCTCAATAACTTCCAGTAACTTATTAATATCAAAGTCATCATTTTTTAACTCTGACATCAAAGTATTTACCGACGATGGCATTACAGGTAATTCATTTAATAACATACTTGGGGATAATAAAAGTAACTCAATCTTTTTAGATACAAAGTCACTAAAAGGATCTTGTATATTTTGTAGTTGTGATTCACCAAATAAATAATTATGAAAATCAGTATCATGCGTATTTAATGGCATAACTTCCTTTTTTACTGATTTTGAAAGTGCTACTTTTTGTTCCAAATTTTCATTAAATGAATGTGATGTTCCAGTACGTGTACGTTCAAAATAATCTAAGTCGGCATGTTTATCTGATTTTGAAAAAGAAGGTAATACAGCGTTTAGAATACTTTCAAACATAAATAATATTCCTTATATTTTTTATCACTGAAGATAATAATAGTCTTATTTTATTATTTATGAAAAATTATGATTAAATATCAAAGCCAATTTTAAACATATATCCCAACAAATTTAGCTGAAATAATACACACGAAATAGCATGATTTCGCTAAATGTCGTGGTTAACCAAGCAATGAATAAGTTATCCCCTTGAACTAAGCATTAAAAAACAAAGAGTTATAATTTTATGCTTTTGGTATTAAATTTGCCTATAGAGTTAGTCTTTTTATTTAAATGGAGATTTTTAATATCTATACTCAAATCACTCCAAGCGGCAGAGTCCGATTGAAAATGACTTAAGCATAGGTGTTGATAATATTATTCATCATGAATTCATTATTAATAGCCCCTTTTTATTTAAATGGGTGTGGCAGTGTTATAAATGAGCCTGAAACGCGTAATAAAATACCAGGAAATCGTGCAATTTGGGTCGGGATTTTTGCTGAAATGACTGAATTTGCAATGTTTTTCATTGTATATTTTATTGCAAAAGCACATTATCCAGAACAATTTTCTCAAGGACCATTACATCTTAATACATTAGCAGGCACATTAAATACCATTGCTTTGATCACAAGTAGTTATTTTGTAGCAAAAGCATTGTTCGCAATACGACAAGGAAATAAAAACCAAAGTATCAAATGGTTATGGGCTGCAGTTTCAGCTGGTGTTTTATATTTAATGATAAAAATATGGGAGTATTATTGGAATTCATCTCATGGGATCCACAGCGATACAAACTCTTTTTATACTATGTATTATTATATGACGTTCAACCACTTACTCCATGTCGGCTGGGCCAGTGGTAGTTTATTATGGGCTATCAAGCAATTAAAATCAGGTTATTATACTCAAGAAAACCATGTTGGCTTAACAGCCATTGCAAGTTATTGGCACATGGTTGATCTTGCTTGGATCATCATTTTTCCACTTTTATATGTATTACGCTAAGGTCACTAAAATGTTTAATTTAAATAGACTGGATATCTCATGGATTATTTTAATGCTTATTACACTTGCAAACGCCTTCATTGCAGAGACTGCTGATCCACATATATTTATCACTGCTGTTATTTGTTTTTCAATTGCCTATAAAGGACGAAGAGTCATGGATCATTTTATGGAGTTAAACTACGCAAATAAAACGATTGCACTTTTAATGCGTAGTTATTTTTATATATTTCCTCTTCTCATATTTTTGACTGATATGTTTTCTGAGCAATTAGCAGAACTCACATCATTAACTTAAAGCTATGTCATTTATTATTATACTGAGCTGAAACCATAAAAATGGGAGCAAGTATATTTTTTGAACTTGATCCCATCAGTTAATTGCAATGATACTGCACTTTAGTATAGAGGTTATTTATCTTTCACACTCTTGCACCTTTAATGCGCATTAAAAAAATAAACTGCGTATTCAGATATTAATCAGTTAAATCGTTTCAATAATAAGTCAAACTATCTTCAAAATTTTGATCTAACTCTTCAAATAAATTATTTATATTTTGATCAAGCTGGTCTACTTTATTTTTATCATCCTCAGAGAGTGTGTTATAACTAGACTGTAAAATATTATCAATCTTTTCAAAGAGCTTATTTGCTTGCTGTGTATTTTCATCACTATCTAAATTATCAAATAATGCATTAAGTGATTCATTTAAGCCTTTTAACTCATTTTTTTGCTGTGAACTCAACTTTGAAGTTAATAAGCCTTCCCTTTGAGAAAATAAACCATCAAGTTCTTCATTTATTTGAGTTTCAAAACCTTTATTTTCAACTTCTAATAAATCATTAATTTTGAGATCTAAATTAGCTAATGTTTCTTGTTCTTTTGGTGTCAGTGACTTTTCAGCAGAAGTGAATATTTCATCTATTTTATCAAATAAGGCATTAATGGTTTTATCTTGGGCAGGGCTTAATTCCTGTTTTTCGAACAACTCATCTAGTTTTTTATAACTTGTATCTAACTCCTTTTTTTGCTCCGAAGATAAATGTGTCATATATATATTATCGACTTTATCAAAGAGTGAATCTATTTGTTGCGTCACTTTACCTGCTTCAGAAATATTTGGTTTATCTGCAATTGACTTAACATTATTTGATTGCGTAGTCTGTGAGTCAGATTGAACTGACTTAACATTGTGTTGTGGTGCAATAACAGCTTGGTTTTGAATTTTCATTATTATTTCCGAAGATATTTTAGATGCTTAAATTACCTACAGATTATCAATAAAATTAGGGGTTGAGTGTATCCATTTGTATCGCTATTTATCATTTTGGTAATGATATTTTAAAACATGCTCCCCCTAATTCACCTTCAATAACTCTGATATTGCCTTTATGTTTATTAATAATAGATGCCACGATAGCCAAACCTAACCCACAGCCGCCAGAGTCTCTAGATCGACTTGGGTCTAGCCGTGTAAAAGGCTCAAAAATACGGTCCGTTTTACCTGGCGGAATACCTACACCATCATCCTGAATTAGAATTACAACATTGAAGTTATTTGAAAGGATCTGTATTTTGCATTTGCTACTTGCAAAACGTCCTGCATTTCGCAATAAATTAATTAACATACGTTTAACTAAATTCTTATCACCTTTAAAGTAAATTTCTTCCCTTGATTGAAATTCAAATAACATTTGATTATAAAAATGTTCAACCTGACCTATTGCACTTAAACATAATTCATTTAGGTTTATATCTTCATTTTGAATTGCTGATTCAGTGTCTTTAATTCTGGCATAATATAAAAGCTCTTTAACCAGCTTATCTAAATCGGCAAGGGAGTCATGCATACTTTTACGTAAACTTCCTTGTTCACTCTCAGGTGTATCTTCTAACATTTCTAATGCAAATTGAATTCGGGCCATAGGGCTTCTAAATTCATGCGCGACCCCATGCAGTAAATCTCTTTGTAAAATCAGCCTAGTCTCATTTTTATCATAGGTTTTAATAATTAAGTTTTGTAACTCTTTAAGGTGATCATATATATCAACATTATTTTGATTAAAATCAAAAGGCAGATTTAAGACAGTTTGTGTTATTTTCTTACGCTGATTTTCAGTATGTGATAAATATAAAAATGCCAAACAGATATTTATTAAAATGGCACATGTCCAGCTAAACCAGTCCGCAATAAAGGTCATCCAATTATTAAATGGTATAGGCCCTAATTCAACAATATACTCATCATCTAATGGGTAATACACCATAGCGGTCTCTAAGTCTAATAATCCAGATTGTGATTGTTTAAGCTTTAATAAGTTAAAGTTTTCCTGTGATAAGTTACCTGAATTACGTGATGAAACAATACATTGGGCTTTATATTGCGCTCCCAAGGTTATAGCTTTATTTTGCCACAATGTATTGTCACTTTGATAAAACTCATCTTTTAAATCTTCTTTAGCAAGCAATAAATAATCAGTGTATTTATTTAGCAGATAGTTTTCTAAGGGGTAATAAACATGAGTATCTAATAGACTCGCTACCACTAAGTTTATGAATAACATGACTGAAATAATAACTGATGTCTTTTTATTGCTAATTAGCAAGTAAATAACCTTTGTTTCTAATTGTTTTAATTATTTGAGGCTCTTTTGGGTCATCTCCAAGTTTTTTTCTTAATCGCGATATTCTTAAATCAATAGAACGATCAAAACCATCAAATTCGAGTCTGAAAATTTCTAAATGTAGTTGATCGCGGGAAATGATATTGCCAGCATTTAGTGCTAAAACCCATAACAAATCAAATTCAGCACTAGTAAGAGAAATATCTAACCCCTGATAAGTGACGATGCGTTTGCGTGCATCAATAATCAATTCACCAGAATTAACAGTTTTAATATCTTGTTGAGAGAATTTATTTAAATTAGATTGTCGTCTAAGCTGTGCACGTATATGTGCTAAAAGAACTCTTGGCTTTATTGGCTTACATAAATAATCATCAGCACCCACTTCTAAACCTGTGACTTCATCAATATCATCATTTAAGGCGGTCAGCATAATGATAGGACCACTAAAGTCATCTCTTGCTTGACGACAAATGGTTAATCCATCAACACCAGGTAACATTAAATCTAATACGATTAAATCAGGTTGATATTTTAAGATACTTTTAACTGCATCCTCACCGTTATGCTCTACTTCAACTTGATATCCATTCATTGAAAGAAATTGCTTAATCAAAGAGGTCAGCTCAACATCATCATCTATTAATAGTATTTTTTCACTTTCTGTCATAGAGACATTCAACTTATTCATATTTGGTTAAATGGATAATAGCGATATACCCAAACCACTTCAAGATGCAGAGTTCAATTGGAATTAGAAGTGCTATAGACACAGGTTGTTATTTTGCAAACATAACCTAAGTACCTCTATCCATGAAAGCAAGACATTGATTAAAAAGGATTCTTTGTCCCTTTAAAAATCAATAATATGCCATAAGCATCTCTAAACCAATTCAGCATTGACTACTGAGAAAATCATGCTCATTGTTACCAACATATATGTTGGCGCATCTTTTTTAAGAATAACGATAAAAAAGGTGCGCCTGAAACATTAATGACTCAGTAGCCCTAAATGCTCATTTTAAAGTCGCTTGGATATACCATCAAAACATATTCAATGGCATAACACTCACTAACAAATGGCATTAACTATTTTTTATACATTGTAAAAACATAATTTCATTAAACTGACGCGCAAATTGGTACCTTAAACGTTTTTCTTTTTTATCATCTGCCGATTTAAAAACATCTCCTGTCCCTTTCATTGCTTTAAGGCCACATCGATTTTTAAGTTTATCAAAATTTTTATTTTCAAAACCTGGAATCGTCTGTTTTCGACCAAGCGTCATATAAAGCCTATAATCTGAGTGTGATTTTGCAAAATCAACGGCCTGCATTACCTTACTCAAACTATCCGATGGCTCATTTTTAATTGGCTTTGATATCTCAGTACCACAACCAGCTAGCATAACCACTAAAAAGGCGACATATTTTTTCATTTCATTATTCCTTTAAATCTAGCCCTGCCAAGACCAATGAATAATAAGCTTAATAAAAACCCTAAACTTCCACCAGATGACTTTTTACTCTCATCAGTTGTTGATTTCTTTTGTACTGTAATAGAAACGCTACCTGAGCTAATACCTTGATTTGTATCTGTCACTTGATAAGTCAAAGTTTCAGCGCCAGTAAAGCCCGCTTTTGGTGTATAAACCAGTTTGTTATCTGATATTGAAATTTTTCCCGTGCCGGTGTAATTAAAACTTTTTACTGTGAGGGTATCATTATCTATATCGGTGTCATTTGATAAGACATCAATTACATTGGCAGATGACCCTTGTATCACACTTACAGTATCCGCTTTTGCTATGGGTAAATCATTAATAGAAGACACCTGAACTTTAATAACAAAAGCATCGCTTTTGAGCTCACCTTTTTTGGCCTGTGCATTAATAGTCAATAAACCATTAAAATTAGCTAATGGCGTTATTTTTAATCCGTCAAATGTATAATTGTCACCGGATTTAACCTCTAAACTATCAACTGTTAAATTATTGGAAAAGACCAAATCAGATGCTTTTAGCGTAATACTGGTGTCTTCAGCAAAAGTTAATTCTTTTTGTCCTGTAAATATAGGCTTCGAATTAATAGTTACATCAGCATTAATTTGAAAATCTCCCTTGTTAATCGCAAAGAAAATATTGTCACTACATTTTACTTTTACTCTCGCTTTTTCTGTGAAACTTGCTCTGAGCCATCGTTTGGTGTACTAGTGGCTAAGTTTTTCGTAAAGCTCATACCTGAATCTGTAGATAATAAAATATCAACTTTATTACACGAGACGGGTGCTTGTTCTGTATTGGCTGTATTCCAAGTTATCAGGTTATTCGTGCCCGTCCAGCGAGTAGATACACTCGGTTCCGAAACTTTAAAGCCAGCTTCATTAGTTACAACATTTATTTTAACTGCTTTATCTGCAATATTGCCTTTATTATCTCTAACCACTAATCGAAAGTTCATTTCTCGCGTCGTTGTTGGTAATGTTTCTCCATATTCTGAGTTATTAGACAAAATATCACCTAATTTTGGAAAAGTACGGCTGGCAGTATTTTGTGGGGAAAATGTTCTAAATAAAGGACGTTTACCATCATCAGTATTATCATCACTTTTATTATTTGTTTGCCCACCTAAATCATACTGCTCCCAGCTATAACTCAATGTATCATTATCAGCATCAGTTGCCTGACCTGTTAACGTAAAAGGCGTTCTTGCTGGTATGGTAAAACTAGCATCTGTACTTACACTCGGTGCTTGATTTGACTTAGGCGTATTTGTACCACAGCTACCTGCTTTAGAGATAAATGATGAAATTTGATCTATAGAGTGAATATGAAAAAACGGATCTGAGTTATTTTGCAGGTTTTGCGCTTCACATATGCCTGCATATCCCATAATTGTGGTTGCACTACCTGGTTCGTACGCACTTAATGATTCTCGATTTCCTTCACAGGAACCTGCCGCACCATTAAAGGTATGATCGGCACCAAATTGGTGGCCTATTTCATGGGCAACATAATCTATATGAAATGCATCTGCTGTTGGGCTGTCACTACCTGTCAGTCCTTCTGCTTTTGTTTCAGAACAAACAACTTCAAACCCTGCTAGTCCCCCTCCACCAGTGCCAACAATATGACCAATATCATAATTAGCATTACCAATTGCATTATTGATAACCTGTGAAATTGCATCAATGTCTTCATCAGTATTTTTAAAAGGGTCACTATTTTTGTCGGTATATATAATCGTGTCATTATTAGCCACCAGCTCAAGCTTTATGGCTAAATCTCTTTGATAGACTTCGTTAACACGGTTTAATAATGTCACTAACGCTGCTAATGTACTTGCTTTTGTACCACCATGAAATTCACTATATTCACCGGTTGTGGCAATAGCAATTTTATATGTTTTCATTTGCTGTGTATTTTTAAGGCGTACTTTTTCAGAATGAGTACGTGCTGATCTTAAAGTATTTTTACGAGGGGCCAACCTTTTCCCTAAAGCTGATTTACTAATAGGTAGTGCATTTTTTCTAAAGTAACTCTGGTATTGAAACTGATCATCTCGGCTTTTAGGTTCAATAAAAACCTTATCCCCTTCATAATTAAAAACACCATGAAAACCACTTGGGGTGATATCAAATCGACCATGATGTTCAGGGTTGCTTACTTGGTAACCCGAAAATGTTCTTATGTTTGGATATTTTTGGGCAAGTTCAGGGCTCATTACACTTGATAGTTGCAATTTAAATTTTTCAAACTTCCCATCTGGTAGCGGTAAGTCAAGTATAAAGCTTTCACCATTAACGAGAAGGTGTTCAAGAGAATCAAAATTTAATCTAAATTGTGAAGATTTAAGCGCTTTACTATTAATACGTTTTACATCTACAACAGCAGCATTTTGTATCGCAGACCAATTTGTTTTTTTAAACGTATGCATATCTTGTGCTTGGGTAGTATTAGCGCCCAAAATACTTAACATGACAATACTTGTGTACAACTTCTTCATATAAATCTCCGATGAGTATTAGCTTACATCTTGAGTTTATCGAGTATGAAGTCGTTTTGGGGTAACAGTTTGTCCTTGCTTTGTATCACGGTGGATACAAAGTTATTATTTACTTTTTTATAATACCAACCTTAGTTTTTCAGATAATAAATCTGCATCTTTTATGATGGGTGAGTGCTTAGAGATCGCAATGTAACTGCTCATACTTTTATTATAGTGATAAGAGAAACTTTCAATTTATGTTTAAAACGTATTCTTTCAATAATGGGATTAATAGACTCTTCTCTGCCTAAAAATGTATCTATACGCCCTTTCAATAACATGCCAATTAATTGCTCTATTGTACTAACCTTAACTTTAATTAAAGTTGCATCATTATCAAGTTGATCGAAATATGCTGCTCCTCTCAACAAGCCAATTCTTAAATCTTTATGCTTGATACGTTTCAACATTTTTTCAGAAATAGATAATATATAAAATTTAATCGGATAAACTTGTGTAAAAATTGCAGGCTTTAAATATGTTGCTAGTTTAATCTTACCTAATATTTTGGCATAGGAATTTGATGAAAAAAGGATAAACATCACAATAAAATATGGCGAATTCATGGAGCAGACTCACAAAGCAAGATATTTAAATAGATTTACAGAACTTTAACATACTGGAATATGCTAGTAAGTTTATCAATTAGCCCAGTTTATACCAAAACCAATTTGGCGCTCTTCTGACAAAGCGCTTTTATTGTCCGCAGTCAGAACATATTGTTTGTTTAATAGATTATTAAGCCATAAACTGATTTGAAAATTTTCCGTAATGTCGTATATGAATTTTGAATTTATTACCGTTATTTTTTTTAATACTTGCTCACCGAATGCAATCTTATTTTTTTTAAACCTATGTTTCACCGATAGTACCCCTCGATAACTATTAGTTTGGTAATCGAGTTTGATTTGTATTTTGTTTGCTGATATATCGTTAAGATAATTACCTTTTGAATCTTCTGACGTTAAATAATGTCCAAGAAACTGATATGTTAGATTCCGATAAAGATCACCTGACAGTCTAAATTCAAGCCCTTTGATATAAGCATTTCTAACATTTTTATAACTCCTAACATTTTTACCTATTTGAACTCTTTCTATATAATTTTTTACGTTATTTTTAAATAGTGAAGCATCAAAAGAAGTCGTATTAGCTTGATAGCTTAATTTAGACTCATAATTTATTGAAGTTTCAGGTATTAAATTCCGATTACCCAAGGTTTTCCCTCTGCCTGTAGTACCTGTGTAAAACCGCTCTGACAAAGTTGCAAACCTAAAACCTTGACTGACCGAAGATGATAATTGCCAATTATCAAAGAAGCTAAAAGCAATACTTGAATAACCCGTTAACTGATTATCTGAAAAGTCACTCTCCTGCTTTTGTTTTATAAAGTTATACCGCATTCCTGTACTTAACATGAAATCACTTAACTTTACATTTACATTGCCAAAAATGCCTGCTTGATACTGATCTGCAGCTAAGTTAAGCCCTTTCTTTATTGAGTTTTTACTCACTTTTATTTCTTGCTCTTTCGCAGTAACATTTTTTCGATATTCTTGATCTAAACCAAAAGACCCAGACCAGCCATTAAAATTAAAGTGACTATTAATGTTTGCAGTAAAATCTGTAGATTGTGTGTTTACTTCATTTCGACGTTTATTAAATCTGATTATTTTTGTTTTTAATGCTTGTTTATGAACTGCTAAGTTTAACGCCCATGTTGATGCTGTTAATCCAAACTGGCCTAAAATATGTGTTTCTTTAGGGTATGATGTGTTTTTCTTTAATACAAAGTCATCTGAGTTTGCTTTACCGATATCATGAGCATAACTTGGCAATAAAAATGCGTAAGCCTTAATGCCATCAAGAACGTCAAACCTAGTCATAAGACTTGCCGAAGTCTGCTCAAAGTGTGAATTAAGGTTTTCCCCCAAAGGGGTCTTTTTATTCTTTTCTTTTTGATGACTCATTGCAAAAGAAAAACCATCATTCCCCCATGCAGCTTTATTTGTAAAAATATCGCCTGAATACTCATAGCTAGAAGTGGCACTAAGAGATTGGAAAAATTTCGGTTTCATTTGTACAACGCCCCCGATGGCACCAGAACCATAAAACGTTGCACCTGCACCTTTAATAATTTCAATTTCATCAATAAAAAAAGAATCTATAAAAGAAGTAGAGCTACCAGCGCTACGTTCACTATTGAGTGTAATACCTGAAAGTTGAGTTTGAACACGAAAGCCCGATAAACCACGGACTGAAAAAACTTGGAACTTCCCGCCTTGACCATTTAAGTCAACACCCGCTGTAGTTGAAATTAATTCTGAGAAAGTATTGCTTGGATTAAGTGTTTCATCTAAATATATATAGTCATTACTAAATATTTCAGAATACGCTGCGCTATGTTTCTTCCCTACGATTTCAATTGACTCTACATTGTTAATCCCTGCGACTTGATTTATTTCACCGCCGTGCCCTATAAACGGTAAAAAAATTAAAGAACCAATAATGCAAATAAAAAACTTCATATAGTGACAACCTAAAAACATAAAACACAGCGTATTCGGTGCATAAACTATCAATTTAGAATCACTTTATATATAAACCAAATGTACCAGTTTGTATCAAACCGATAGTTTTAGGATACAAATCACTACACAAGTTATGTTGCCAAAAAGTTAACAACAAGTAACATTTGCGAGCAAGTAATTTGAGAAATAAAACTCATATAACTAACTTGAAGTGAAAAAATAATGAAATCTTTAACTTTACTATTAGGTCTTAGCTTGACAAATATGGCCTATGCAAAAACTTATACGATAGAGGATGTGACACTTGAGAATTATAGTTGGATAGGTAATTTACCTGAGAATAGAAAAGTTAAAGTCATTAACCATTTTGGTAATATCAGTTCACGAATTAGAAGTGAAGATAACATTGGTGTGTCAGCTTCAATTCAAAAAATAGGGCCAGATCCCGCCATCCCCAAGTTTGATATACAAGAAACATCTAAATTTACGATTATCACAGTGCAATACCCTCAAGGGCAATTTGATGAAGAGGGTCATTTTATTGGCAGGGTTGATATTGCAGTGACAATTCCTGAAACCGTTAGTATTGAAATGGAATCAACTTGGGGAGACATTAAGTCAAAAAAACACTTCTCAAATCTATGGGCAAAAACAACATCAGGAGACATCGATTTAGGCTCCGTCGGTGAATTAAATGCCTTTACGACTTCAGGTAACATTACATTAGATCATTACAATATAAACTGGCATAACAATCAAAATGTTATAACAGACAGCGGTAACATTAATTTCACTCTTGCAAAGCAAGCAAATATTAATATTCAAGCATCTGCAAAATCTCTCACGAGCAACTTCAACCAAAATAATATTATTTCAAATAAATATATTTCATCATTTTCATTTGATCTTAATCACGCAAATTCCTCTATCAATTTAAGTGCGCCAAATGGACATATCAATATTAAATTAATTGAAAAACCCCATGGCGGCTATATCAGTTTACCCGGAAATTTCAAGGGAGACATAAGAGACTTGCCAACTGTTGTACCTTGGAAACCAGGCGATCCTATTGTTGAAAGAAATGATAGGAATTATCAAAAGAAACAATAGTTCCTCACTTATATAAAAATAATGACAAGAATTAGTTAAATTTTTTAGCGGGTTTGCCCCTGTATAAAAATGAAACTAAAAGTGGTGCTCGCCTGTAAATTGACGGATCAAGCGTTGATGGTGGGAAGCCTGTTGCAAAGTGTGCACTAAATTTATGTAAAATCAGGTATTAAACAATGAAATATAATGACAATAAAATATCTAAAATTGCAAAATCTGTAAACAAAATTCTGGGCTCTTCAGCCTTAGTGATGATGTTTTCAGGACCTGCATTAGCGACAAATAAACCAGTACTAATAAACGATAGCCAAATATTACAAGAATTTAAAGGCGCTCAATTAATGGATACTGTTTCACCTGAATTTTTTGCAGGTGATGTGCGAGACTTAGAAACAATTTCACCTTGGACAGCAGGCGATCCGGTAAAATCAATACCTCGCAGAATTTACCCTAATTTCAATAAAAGCCCCTTAACTACTCCTATAAACACAGTGACAGGTAATGATGATCATTTAGTTCACTTACAAAATGATGCTCAAAACACCTACTCACGTGCTGTTAACGATGGTTCAGTTAATATTGATGGTATTGCTTTTACAGGTGTTAATCCGGCAGACCCCACAGGGACGGTTGGCAAAAACCATTACATTCAATCTATTAATGGCAATTCTGGCGCTTTATTTTCTATCTTTGATAAAGCAACGGGAAATAAAGTGTCAGGCCCAACAGCCATGTCTACTTTAGCAACAAATTTATGTAAAAATGCTTTAGGCGACCCTATCGTATTTTATGATGAAACAGCACAACGTTATGTCATGACAGAGTTTAGTAATCAAACTGGTCGCAGCTTATGTGTTTATGTATCAAAAACTGATAATCCTGTATCCGGTGGTTGGTACGCATATGAATTTCAAGCCCCTGAATTTCCAGATTATCCTAAATTTGGCCGTTGGGGAGATTCTTATTATATTGGCACAAATGAAAGTGCAGGCCCAGGTATTTATGCGATTGAACGTAGCAAATTACTCGCTGGCCAAACAGCAAGAATGCAACGTAAAACCGCACCAAAGCTTGCAGGTTTAGGCTTTCAAATGATGGTACCTGTTGATGTTGATACGGTATCAGGACCAGATGCAAATGCACCGGGTTTATTTATTCGCCAAAATGATGATGAAATAAATAATAAAGGCAGTAACAATGCTAGCCAAGATTATATTGAGTTGTGGACATTTAAGCCTGACTATAACAACAGCGCTAATACACAATTAGCAGGGCCAATTAAGATTGCTATCAGTGAATTTGATTCTGATGTCTGTACTGGCGGCGCGCAAGGCTTTGGTTGTTTAAAACAAAAAGGGTCAACTAAAACTTTAGACCCTGTTCGTGAAGTCGTTATGTATCGCGCACAATATCGTAAATTTGCCGCACATGAGTCAATTGTTGGTAACTTTGTGCATGATGCAGGTTCAGACAGAGCTGGCATTCGTTGGTTTGAGTTAAGAAAAGTTGGTTCAGGTAGCTGGGCACTTCACCAAGAAGGTACATATGCACCATCGGGTACTGACAATCGCTTTATGGGCTCAGCAGCTATGGATGGTAGTGGTAATATTGCTTTGTCATACCATATTGCAGGGGTTGATACCTATCCAGGCATTAATATGACAGGTAGATTAGCATCTGATACAAATGGCACTATGACACAAACTGAAAAAGTACTTGTTGCAGGCACAAGTCATATTGCCAGTGATAGAAATGGTGATTATAGTCATTTGTCAATTGATCCAGTTGATAACTGTACATTTTGGATGACCAGCGATTACGGTAAAGAAGGTGGAAAATGGGCAACAAGTATGTGCAAATACGTCATTAAAACCGATTTCAATTACAACAACTGCAACTGGTGGCTTTAACAAACCCATTAATTTTGCATACGCTAACCTACCGACAGGATTTACAGGCAACTTTTCTACCAACCCTGTAACACCAGGTTCAAGCTCTAATGCAACAGTTTCTGTTGGAAATATTAATACAGGTAGCTATAACTTTAAAATAAATAGCACAGCAACAGGTGTTTCAACACAAGCACTTGATGTTGCAGTAACAATTGCCAACAAACCAGCAAGTGTTAATTTGGAAACCCCAACCTCTGGCGCTTCAAATACCCCTATCAGACCCACATTTAGCTGGCAGACACAAAACTCTGTTACTTCATATCGTATTGAAATTGCGACAGATAGTTCGTTTAACAATATTGCAGCAACAGGCACTGTAAATAATGGAACTAATTATCAACCCTCTGCAGATCTTGCTGTAAATACTACCTACTACTGGCGCGTAAGAGCTGATAATGGATGTGGTAATACTTGGTCATCTACTGCTACCTTTACAACATCAGCAGCTGCAAGCTCTTCAACATTAATAAAAGGCACTGCAAAAACAAACTTAGCAAGTGATTCCGGTACTGAGAAAGCCTTTACTTTTGATGTACCAGCTGGTGCTTCAAAGTTGACTTTCAAAACTTCAGGCGGTTCTGGAGATGTTGATCTTCATGTGAAA
This sequence comes from Pseudoalteromonas denitrificans DSM 6059, assembly GCF_900112265.1. GTDB lineage: Bacteria > Pseudomonadota > Gammaproteobacteria > Enterobacterales > Alteromonadaceae > Pseudoalteromonas > Pseudoalteromonas denitrificans. The sequence continues at coordinate 15,156 of NZ_FOLO01000027.1, forward strand.
TTTGGTCAAAAGGCAACAAGTAGTACATATGATTGTCGTCCATATAAACCAGGAAATACTGAAACTTGTGCAATTACTAACGTACAAGAGGGTACTTATCACGTCATGCTAAAAGGGTATGAAACTTATGCTGGTGTTTCGTTAATTGCTGACTATGATACTGCGCCAGGTTCTTCAAATACGATTGATGAAACAGGTTTAGCGGGCACTGCTTCAACTAAGCTATATCGTACAATTACAGTACCTTCAGGTATGAGTTCACTCAATGTTGCTCTATCGGGTGGTACAGGTGATGCTGATTTATACGTGAACTTTGCTAGTAAGCCAACAACAAGTACCTACAAATGTCGTCCATTCCAACCAGGTAATACTGAAACTTGTACGATCAATAACCCTGAAGCTGGGCAATGGCATATAGGTGTATTTGGATATGAAACTTTTGCTGATATTAAATTAACAGCAAGTTCAAAATAACTTCTGGATGAAGTATACCCATATCGCACTTTATTAATTGGGTATAACAACCAAGCCGCAGCTACCCACTGCGGCTTTTTTATTTTATAGTTTTAAACTTAAAAACCAGATCCTGGCTGTTTTAAAAATTCAATTTCTGCATCTGTTGATTCTCGGGATAAAATTTGATTTCTGTGAGGATACCTTCCAAATTTTTCTATTATGTCCCTATGTTTTATTTCAAAATCATAGTTAGACTCAATACCATTTTTTTTGTATAAATCTATCGCTACATTGTGTATTTTTAATGATTCACTGTGCATAAATGGAATATATAAAAAGCTCCTTTCAATCGCACTTAGCGCTTCATCAGCTTTAACATCTATTGCTTCTTGTGCTAATACAAGTGCTAACGAGTCACTGGCAAATGACTTTGGTGTATCACGAAACATATTACGTGAAAACTGATCAAGTACAATAATCTCAGCTAATCTTCCTTTAGGCGTTTTTCGCCACTCATAGAGTTCACAATTCATTGCACTGTGATGTAATGCTAAAAACTTGCTTTTAATAAGTTGATCAAACGCTAAATCTTTAACCCACCATTTTGACGAGTCAATTTCTTCAAACCAAAATTTTAAAACTGCTTGATGCATGGTTAATCCTTAATATAAGAGTCACTTTTATGTAAATACAATAACGCAGACTTTCTAGATTCAAAAATATGCTCTGGATTTATTTTATCAAGCAATTTGATTTTATTAAAATCTTCACGGACACGCTTACATATACTTGCCAATAAAATATCTCGTCCCTGATTTTGATAGCTTAAAATAATTTCTTCAATTGCAATTGTACTGGTTATACCAACAAACCTTGCATCGGTAAAATCTATTAATAAAGTTTTTTCTTGATCAATCTGCGAAACACTTTGTTTTAACCCCCTCGCAACACCAAAACCAATCGGACCTGAAATATTCAATAATAATACTGTATCTTTCATCGATTTTAATAAGGAATGAGTATCATCTGATAGTTGTTCTATATCTTGTTTTGTTAGTAGTTTTAAATTATCTAACTGGATTTCAGATAATCGCCTAATCGTTACTAAGTTTGCAATAAACACCCCTATCAGTACAGCTGTTACCAAATCAATGGTCACTGACATCAGCATAGTCGACACCATTAAAACCACACTGAAAATTGGAATTTGATGAATTCGTTTTAGGAAGTTCCAATCAATAATATTGATGCCAACATTTAATAAGATTGCTGATAGTACAGCTGTTGGTATAAAAGCCGTATATTCACCCGCCCAAAATACAATAACAAGTATAAATAACGCATGCAACATACCAGACAAAGGTGTGATCCCTCCTGCACGTAAATTTGTAACCGTTCTCATCGTTGCACCACCACCCGGTAAAGCACCAAAGAAACCTGCAATCATATTACCTATGCCTTGGCCTACAAGTTCCTGATCTGAGTTATGTAACTCATTGCTTATACTATCAACAGTTAAAGAAGTCATTAAGGAGTCTAAAGTACTTAAGGTTGCAATTAATAATGCAGACTTAATCATTTCACTCGCTAATTCATTATCCCAAATTGGAAACGTTAACGACGGCAACTCACTACTAATTGCACCAACAACAGGTAATTGAATATCTGAAAAAATAAAAAATAATGTTGCACCAACGAGTGCAATTATGCTGGAAGGAATCACTAAGTTAAGTTTTTGAGGCCAAAGCATTAACAATAATAAGCAAGCACCGCCCAATACGGTATTTGCATTCACCAATGTTTCAAAAGAAAGTTGTAATTGTAAAAACGATGAGCCAAATAATAGCTCTACTTGAGATAAAATAATTAATATGCCAATACCTGAGGTAAAGCCTGAAATCACAGGATAAGAGACTAATGTGAAATATTTTCCAAGCTTTAGCAATCCAAATAGTATTTGAAACAGACCTGCTAAGCTCACAACAGTGAAAGCCGCAGCAATGCCATGCTCTGGCGACAAAGAAACAAACTGCGTTAATATCGCAGCCATTGCAACGGTTAAACCAGTATTTGGTCCAGATATTTGCTGATTAGTACCACCAAATAATGAGGCAAAAAAACCCGTTAGAATTGCACAATAAATACCCGCACTCGCCCCCGCTCCTGAAGTCACACCAAAAGCTAAAGCAAAAGGTAGCGCAACAATGGTAGATGTGAGTGCACCAAAGATATCACCTTTAATGGTATGTCGGCTAAAATGTGAAAGTGAAAGCATAAAGACCTTTTAATAGCTGTGTTTTACGATGTAAATGATGAGAACAAACTGTAAAGTGTACACATTAATAAAAATAAGTGGTTCTCAAAAAAATAACGCCACCTTTTCTGACACAAGTGACAGGTTATTTTACTATAAAATTTATTAATTAAAAATATCTTTTAAATAATTAAGATCTTATCTCTCATATTCATATCTAACTGCTAAGCTTATTGAATAATAATTAGAGGCTTAGATATTGCGTATTTTACTGTTTATATTATTTATTATTTCATACCCTATACATGCATCTATTTATAAATGTAAAGTTGATGATGTACTCAGTTTTAGTCAATTCCCATGCAGTAAAGACGCTGTTGAAATTATAGTCAAAACATCGGCAACTTCCTATGAAGCTGGATTTAGGAAAAATACGATATATAGCCGGACTGTTATCGATGCGCTCGTACAATTAAAACAAGTAATCATTGATCTTAAAGAAAACAAGTTAAAAAAACGCCTGCTTCAAAAGCAATTAAAAAATAAAATTTCACAGCTAAATAATCGAGCAAATAAAAATTTAGGTGAGTTTAACCATCAGGAATTAGAAGACAATAAAAGTGAAATAACGTCTCAGTTCACTAAGCAAATAAAAATGACACAAGATACAATAGATTCACTTGTGCATTCAAAATCGAGTATTTTATATAAAATTAATTCTCAAGATAATATCTTAGAGTTTGAGCAACATTTTTCATCTAACGCGCAATCACATGTCCAGCAAATTGAGAACATTTTACAATCCCATGAAATACATTCAAAGATTAAGCAACAACAAGATAATTTACGTTTATTTCAACTCAATTTAAACAATGAACTGGCACATGCCAAAAGACAATCACAACTATCAAATGACCCTGCGTCTTTTGAAATTAAATCAACCAATATAAAAAACAAATATAACGAGAAAATACGCTTTGCTAACAACAAAATAAGTGACTTGCTTAAAGAAGAAAAGCTACTTTACAAATCAAACTAATCACTGATTTTAGCTCGATAAAATGGGTGAATAATGCAAAATTTTTTAAAGTTAATACCAAAAGTAAATGATAATATATTTATTTCTAAGTAATTGTAATAACTGATTTTTAATCCTAAAAACAAACTTGATACTCTTAAGTATTTCTCTTTTTTAATGCAATTTAGCCAGCCGTAATAATCTTTGCCAATCGCCGTTGGGCTTAATAAATAATTTAATTTCGCATTATCTAACATATTTTGTACGTAGGTATTACTATTTGGTCCTGGCCAATAAAAGTAATTATATTTATTTTTATAATCTGTTACTGATAATAGAATAGTTTGCTTGAGTTTAAATGCATCACTCCCAGTAAATACAGTTTCAAGCCTGCTCTTGCCTGAGCCGACACCACTGTCATACGATAATAAATTTTGATGTAAATGACCCCAACTTGTTTTACAACAATCTTTTTTTTGCCAAACTTCCCACCTGTTCTTTTGCCCATTTTCAATGATCACAAACCAAAAGTGATCTGCAATTAATTCTAAGTATGGAATTTTAGCCGATCTTAATTCGATGATTAAGTTATTGCTATTAGGCATTAATGCTCCTTTATTAATTTTTATCTTGATAATGACAACTCGTATCCCTATATCTCATAATATGAATAAAAATACTTCACTGCAAAAAAGCATTTTAACTGCTTTCATATTTGTCATTTTTTTATGGTTAATAAAAGCATATGAAACTTATTTTTTTGTTGAGTTATATCAATTAGGTGTAAAACCTCTAAATACTTCTGGTTTAATTGGCATTATAACCGGACCTTTGATCCATGGCTCATGGCAACATGTCATAGGAAATTCATTACCACTCATATTACTAGGCGGTTTTTTACTTTATGGCTACCCAAACTCTCGCTGGTGGGCTATTGGTATAATCTGGCTGGTTTCAGGTTTTGGCGTTTGGTTATTTGCCCGAGATAGCTTTCATTTTGGTGCAAGTGGTTTAACACATGGGTTATTTTTTTACTTATTTATAGCCGGTATCATTCGTCGAGATAAACGTTCCAGTGTTTTACTCATGATTGCTTTTTATATGTATGGTTCTATGATCATGACGATTTTACCCACAGAACAAGGTATTTCTTATGAATACCATCTATTTGGCGCACTGGCAGGCATAATATCAGCAATATTATTTAGAAAGTGGGATCCAAAATTAAAAGAGAAGTCCTATTCTTGGGAAAGTCCCGACGATGAAGATTTAATTGGTGATGAATGGCAAAACCAAGACAATAAACATGACTAAATTAAAAAATAAATAATTTCAAACAACAAAAAACCCGCCTTGTTATATCAACATTGCGGGTTTTTAAATACATATAATACAAAAATTATACGATTTCTAATAACTCAATATCAAAAACAAGCGTTGAATAAGGTGCAATTGAAGCACCTGCACCACGTTCACCGTATGCTAGATCTTGAGGAATATATAAACGCCATTTTGAACCAACAGTCATGATTTGTAATGCTTCAGTCCAACCTTTAATAACGCCACTTACAGGGAATTCAGCAGGTTCGTTACGCTCAACTGAACTGTCAAATACAGTACCGTTGATTAAAGTGCCGTGGTAATGAGTACGAACTGTAGACTCAGCTGTTGGGATTTCGCCTTCACCTGTTGTGATTACTTCATACTGTAAACCTGACTCAGTTACAGTCACTTCAGTACGCTTAGCATTATCTTCTAAAAATGCAGTACCTTCAGCAGCAAGTTCTTTTGCTTCAGTAGCACGACGCGCTTGAATTTCAGCATTGATTTCTTCAAAAGCAGCTTGAATTTCTGTTACTTCAACTTGAAATTCAGAACCAGTGAAAGCGTCTTTCATACCTTCAAAAACCAAGTTAAGGTTTAAACCTTCAAAAGGATTACCTTTTAATTGCTCACCCATTTGTAAACCAATACCGTAGCTTGCTTTATCAGCATTTACTTTAAATTTTTCAGACATTTTTCTCAAATAACCTTAAGATAAGTTAAAAAAATGATGCAACAAAGATGCATCTTGCTCAATTTTATCATATATATCAGATAAACAAATCCTAATCCTGACCTGAATTAGATGTATTTTTTAAAATAACAAACCGAAACAGCTCATAACAGATAGGCAGCGCCAAATATAAACATAAATAAAAAGGGGAATATAATAAATCTAAAGGCATTGCTTGCTTAGTTAATACAATTGCAGTGATCACAGCCAATCCACAAATTGATACAAACCAACTACATGCCCTCGGAAATTCTTTTTCGTATTTATTAATTAAATGTGCAATCAAAGCGATATAAATTAAACTGTAAAACTGAGCGCCAGAGTTTTGTGCGGCTGCATCATCAATCATTTTAAATACATTCGTAAATCCCAAATAATAAAATAAACTAAAAGCACTCCAAAGTAATAATTTTACACTCATTTTAACTTGCATTGACTTTGTTAAACCTCAAACACATAAAATAAAAAGCGAATTCTACTTAATTAATTCAATTTGTCATTAATAATAAACATACAAATGTTATTGATATCTTAATGCAACTTACGGTTAGTTATAAAAACCACTGGATACTGTATATAAAAACAGTATAATGCAGAGCTATATTATTTATCTCTTATTTTAAGGCTCAAAAGGATATTTAAATGAATACAAATGACGAGTTAAAAGATCTTATGGCGTATATACCCCTCACTCCTGTACATGTAGCAAACTTTACTCAGTCACCTGTTGAATCTGTAAAAGATTGGTGCTCACCAAAGAAGTCAAAAAGATATAATGTCATGCCTTTAAATAAATTAAAGCAATTAAAATTTGAAATAATCAATAGTCGATAGATTGATACATTACGTATAAACCAAGCATGGCTTAAATATTCTTTAAAAACCTGACTAAACCTGAAATATGGTATTTCATACTTTAGTTTCAAGGTATGCCAAAAACAAAATTGTCAGCAGTCAATAAAGATTGATAAAAACTTTGCTATATCTTATCTCTAAGAATCTTATCGCCAACTAACGCTTGATTGTAGTGGTACAGTCATTTTGGCCACCTAGCTAGGTTTTTCTTCTGATTGAAGAGCTACTTTTTAAAGCTCTGTCTTTTCTAATGAAGATGCTTTAATAAGCTCTTTAATAACAGGCTGTAATTCACTTCCTTGTAAGCCTCCGTTAGCTTGGAGTACACACAAACCAAATAGACCAGCAGCTAAGTATGTGCTTTGAGCAGTTGAATCATTAAGCTTTGTTATTGCTTGAGTGATACTTAATGCTATTAATTTATCAGCTTCTGATGGATTTGAAGAAAGATTTATTTTACTCAATACATTTAATAACGATGATGATATATCGACACTTGTATTTGTTGTTTTTGCATAAGTAGCAGCTTGTAGACATGTATTTCCCTTTGAGTCTACCATAGCGCCATTGTATTCAGCACTCCATATAAAAAGAGTTGATCTATTGGTGCCTGCTTCCATCAAACTTTTAAGGAGTTCGCGGTCTTCAAGTATTTTCGACCCAATAGAATTTGTATTTTCTAACGATTCTTCATATGTTTCAAAAAAGTGTGCCGTTCCCTTATTATTTGAAACAACATCACCATTTTTATCTATTGAGACATATGCTAAACCTGGCTTTTCATCTCCATTGACCATTTCATGAATGCTACACCCGCTAAGAATTAAACTAATAATTAGTACTAAATGTATTTTTATCATCATACTCTCCTTTTATGACTGAAAACCTAACGAGCCTGTAGAATTACTCGTTTTAAATTAATATTTTTCAATCGAAACACTCTACTGATATTAAATTGTTTTAACAATCAAAAACGTTTACGTTTTTGCTGATTTTTTATTTTTATAACTAGAATGAAGATAGTGGTGGTATTTATTAATAAAAAGGACGTATTTAAATGATATTTAGGGTGCTTTCGTGAGTTTTATCTTTAATGCAGGCTATTTCTAAGCTTTTCTATGTTATGAACTAAACAGTACATTTGCCACTGAGCATTCACTTTATCTTGTCCTCGCAAGGTGAACTTATTCATGTCTTTATTGGCTGTGATATTGCCGCATTTTATCTGTATATGGCGGTGTTTTTAATTCACTGTCATTTAAAAATTGAACTTGTAAGCTTGTTAATCGAGTTTAAGATAACCAACCTAAAAATACGGTTCTGAGACTCCTCCCTCTATTAGATGAGTGTAAATGGACTCAGTAAACTGTGTTATGCATTTTGTGAAAAATATTACTATTCGTTGATGGGTGTTTGAGATATTGTCCAAATATTTTGGCTACTCAAATTTGCATACATAGTATAAATATTAGCGGGAAATATTATTTCTGCGGCACTTTCAATCCATAAACTCTCCATCACTGCTGATTGAGGAATGTTACCAAAAGTAATCCAATATGAAATATCAGGCGTAAACTGCGAAGTTGTATTTGGATTTGCTGTCATCCCAAAAGCTGGGTTGTTACTCATGGTAATTCCGATACTTGCTGAATTTGTAGGAATATTTATATTGACAGCATAGGTTAGGGTTCCAGAAGAAGTGCCTTGTGTCGCGGGATTGGGATCAAAGTAATAACCATAATCATTCATTTTTAATTCGGTGAAGTTTTCTGTTGTTAAATTTGCAGAAAGTACTTGGTTAGCAGTTCTTAATGAGATTAAAGACTTAGTTGCTGGAATAGATTCTGCACTCCACATAAACCCATAAGACGTATCATCCCAGTTAAATGTATTAGAAACACCAATATTTGTGACATAACTAAACCAAGCAAGTGATTCCCATGAGTCTTGTTTACTATTTTTTTGAAATAAGCATGCATCACCTGGTACGGAAGAGTTATTTGTAAATATAACCTTGTACAAAGCCATTTATAATTCCCTTATTATAACGATACCTCTAACAAACATTTTTATTATTTTCATTCGAGATATATAAAAAACATACCTAATTTTTTTAATAAGCTATATCACTTACGCCACTTAAAAATAAACTTAATTGGATAGTTTATATATAAACACTACAGATAAAATAATGAGAACCTATTTTTATATAGACTCTCATTATTATTAACTTAATAACTTGTAGTACGCATTTTTAGTACAAGTTATGGCTCTAAATCACGCTTTGCGTAACTTAGCTACTGATGTATGCTCATCAAGTTCTCTCGCACTCAGTTGTGATACTTCACGTAACTTCATTCTTGAAGTATGTGCAGTAAGTTCACTAGAATTAAATTGTGATACTGTCCAAGTATAATCAGCATTTAATGTTACATACATAGTATAAACATTTGCAGGAAAGCTCACAGCAGCAGCCGCAGTCATCCAAGCTGATGTCATAACTGCAGACTCTTTAATATCGCCAAAAGTTATCCAATATTCTGGATGAGGAGTAAAGGTTTGTGCTGTATTAGGATGAGCAGCTTGCATGAAAGCACCATTACCACTCATAGTGACACCCGTTGAATAAGTTTGGTCTGGAACTTGTGGGTTTATATCAATTTCAAGTGATCCACTTGTGCCATTAGTTTGATTTATGAACTGACCACCATATTCATTTTGGGCAAATTCAATTTTATTATTCGATTGCAACTCAGCAGAAACTAATCCTTGCGCCTCAAATTGAACACCGGGAACCAAAGTACCTGACTCAGTCCATTGAAAGCCATAATCTATAGTCCAATCAAAAGTAGCACCAGTACCTGGGTTAGTACCTTTTACAAACCAAGACACTGAATCCCATCCAGTTGGCGCAGTTTGATAAACACAGACATTTCCGCCTGCGCTAGCGTTGTTTTGAAAGATTATTTTATATTCTTGACTCATTTTAAGATCCTTTATTAAATAAAAAATATAGTGTCAGGTCCTGTATCTTGCATATTCAAAGTTAACCGAATTGAACTCTCACGGCTAGACAATGCAAGTCCGGCTCTGCGGTTTTCATTATTAAATTAAATAAGCAACTCACTTATTTCAAACTAATGCACCTCCTATTCAGTGCATGCAAATACTATATCAAAGTCGAATGAAACCATCGGCGTCAGTTTGGTGTCACCTCAGTGTCACCTCGGGCTCACTTAGCTTGTCTTATAATTAAGACTGTGATCATTATTAATTGAAGTCCATAATGATATTTTTTGAATTTATTACAAAATTAAAAGGTAAGGATCTTTATAAAACCTGAAATATAAAACCTTATTGATTATTTTTATTGGTTGGCTTGATGAGCATAAAAAGTGGAGCAGGAGCATTTAAAATGAGCATGCTTATCGAAGGTAATAAATTTAAACATAGCTCCGATAAGGCCACAAATCTTGTATCCAGTAATTAAAAAACGATATTATTTCCTCAATAAGTGCAGTTCAATTTATATGTCCATTAGCACATAAATTTTGTTGAGCCAGCTCTCTAGGATTATGACCAGCTAACGCTTTTAATTCTAGGTTTAATACAGGTATATTCAATAATGTTTGGCACCAACTATTAACTTCTTGTTCAACCTCAGGTAAAAAAGTTAACACTACAACAAATGGCCTATCAGATAACGCAACTATCATCTGTATGATGCATAATATCAAACTCTCTTTAGCCCAATGTAAATATTCCAAAACTAGAAGTATTGGTCCCTGCTCTGTTTCTAGTTTATCAAGACATGCCTTACAAATTCTATTTACTCTCAGTTGCGGATTGTGCTGTTGCAGCATGGTATTGTGTAATGACCCTACTTGAAGGATCTCATAACCACATAGTGAAGTTAAAGCATGAAACCAGGGAAGATTTTGATCATGCAATATGCTTTGCCTGAAACTGGTAAAGCCTTGTTTTTGTGCCACATCAATAAACTCACCAACTAAACGGGTTTTACCCATATTTGCCAAGGCACATACAGATATTAAATGTAATTTATGTGACTGTATCGTGTGTTTAAGGCAGATATTAAACAAATCTAGCTCAAACTGTCTGCTAAAAGTAAATACGTTAGATCCTCGAATTTGCTCAGGCATATTCTGCTTTGTTGTATTACAGCCCACAGTCAATGACTCCAAACTACACTGAAAGAATTCAGAAATACTCAACGCTGTACGTAATAGAATTTTTTTACCCGTTTCAACCCGCTTAATAGTTGATAATGCAATATTGAGTCTTTTTTCACTACACTGCATCGCCATTTCAAATTGGCTCAAGCCTAAATTTCTACGTAGCTTTATTACAAGCTCATGATTAAGTTGTATTTTTCCATGCATTTTAACTTCCCTCACAATCGTTTCTCGCATTAAAGTGATGGTTCTATCCTTAGCTTTAGTCCCTAACTATAAATATTAGATAGGCCTAGAACCGTTTTATGATAAAAATATTACGCTTTATTACATGCGGTAAACTCAGGGAAAGTATCATAATTGATTAAGTTACTATCTGAATCTTCCAATCTATCTAAAAGATCATTTCTATTGATATTTAAAACTAAGCCTTCTCGAACTATTGAGCCAGTTATGGCGTTTAATAAAAAAGAAAGAAACAAAGCGTAAGATTTATTTTTGAAGTCCATGCTATATCCTTAATATTTTAAATTATTGAAGGTAATTTGATTCGAAGTTAAGTTTAAAAAGATAGTATCTATTTGGGGTAAATCAAATGTTATTATTCAAAAAACATTTATCGATTAAAAAATTAATCATAGGCAAGTAATAATAAATATCCTTTTAAAGTTGTGTTTTGTTAAACCACTTCTTAAAGGGCATAAAAGATTAAAACGCGGTTAAGTCACTTATGTGTACCATTAATAAAGTAACTTAAGTTTATTTTCAATTACTTAATAAAAAAGACCAAGAGCAAGCGCTACTGGTCTTCTATTAAACCCCTAACTTAGCTAAGGACGAGACAAACACCTGATAATAAATTAGAAAAGTGATCAGTCCTGTTTCTCTTAATTTCTATTTACATCTATTTTATAAAAAATACTGTATAACACAGGTACTGCAATCATAGTGAGAATTGTTGCAAATGCCAGTCCGCCCATTATGGTTACTGACATATCAGCAAAAAATGGGTCAAATACGAGAGGCATCACACCTAAAATTGTTGTGATAGCAGCAAGTGATACAGGGCGTAAACGACTCAAACTTGCTTCAACGATAGCTACTGCTTTTTCTTTGCCCTCGTCTATTTGAAGATCAATTTCTTCAAGAAGCACTATCGCATTTTTAATCAACATACCAAATAAGCTTAAAAAACCCAGTAATGACATAAAGCCAAATGGCATATCTGCTATTAATAACCCTGCTACTACACCAACAACAGCCATAGGTACAATTAACCAAATGATCAAAGGCTGCCTAGCACGGCCAAATAATAAAACACTGACAATAAACATTACTAAAAATCCAAGTGGTAGCCCCTGACCTAAAGCGGCTTGTGCGTCACGTGAAGACTCATACTCACCACCCCATTCCAACTGATAACCATCTGGTAATTGTATTGCCTCTACTAAAGGTTTAATACGAGCAAAAGCTTCCCCTGTTGTTTCTTGATAACCAGCTTCAGCTTTAACAGATATTGTTCTGACACGATCGCGACGATTGATAAGTAACTCTTCACTTTGATAAGTTATATTGCCACTTACTTGCTTAAAAGGAATATAAGTACGTTGGCTGCTACTCCACACTAAACTATTTTCTAAGCCAAATAATTTATTCTCTGATTGCTTCTGATTTTTTGCAACGATGGGGTATAAATAATCGCCATCTTGTAGTTGCCCAATTGTAAGTCCATCAGTATAAAATTTCACCGCATCACTAAAATCACTTCGACTCACACCTGCAACACCTGCCGCAATGTCATCAAACTCAGGAATAAGCACAATGCCTTTTTCGCGCCAATCATCTCTAATATCCCTTATCAAACCATCTTGACGAAAAATTGTTTTAGTTTGTTCAGATAAACTACGCAAAATTTCAGGATCGTGCCCAGAAAACCTTGCTTGAATTTTTGCGCCGGCGCCTGGCCCAAACTGCATGACTTCTGCAAAATACTCAACATTAGGATTATTCTTTCTTAACTTATCTGAAATTTCTTTTGCTAATCTTGGTACTTCAGCAGCATTTTCTGCTCTAATAAGATATAGACCATAACTTTCATTTGGCATTTCAGGAGCAAAAACTAAAGTAAATCTTGCTGAGCTTTCACCTATAAAAGTTGATAGTGATTCAATACCTTGTGTTTCAATTATTAATTTTTCACCTGCTTTCATGTATTTTTCTGTTGCTCTAATATCTGAGTCTTGTGCGCCCCAATAATGAACAAAAAATACAGGCGTATTCGAAGGCGGAAAGAATCCTTGCTTTATTAAACCAAAACTTGCGTAAGCAGTGATTGTTATTGCAATTAATGTAACTAAAGTTAACCCTCGCCAATGAAGTGCAGCTTTTAATACAACTAAATACCCTCTATGTAAAAAAGAGTGTGATTCTTGCTCTTGTGTTACTTGCCCCACTTTATAAAAGTAACGCCCTAATAATGGTGTTAAAGAAACAGCTAATACCCAACTCAACATCAATGAAATTAATACAACTGCATAAAGAGAGAATAAAAACTCACCGGTTGCATCATCTGATAAACCTATACCAGAAAACGCAGCGATGCCGATAATAGTCGCGCCAAGCAAAGGCCACTGGGTTCTTTTTACAATAAAACTGGCTGATTCAAAAGCCGACTTCCCTTTTTCCATTCGTAGCATCATGCCTTCTGCGACTACTATGGCATTATCCACTAACATGCCCATTGCAATTACCATAGCGCCAAGAGATATACGCTGTAACTGTAAGTCGTATAACCACATAATTAAAACTGTACCCAGTACTGTAATTAATAATGTGCCACCAACGACAATGCCCGATCGCCACCCCATAAATATACATAGCGCTATAGTTACTACTGCAACAGATAATTCTAAATTTAAAATAAACCCATCAACTGATTTTTCAACAACTTTTGCTTGATCATAAATAGAAGCAACATTTATCCCTGCTGGTAACTGCTTAAGCACTTGGGCAAGTTTAGCTTCTATTTTTTCGCCAACTTCCACTATATTAATATCGTTCTGTGCTGATACACCTAAAGTAATAGCAGGGTGGCCATTGTATCTTTTTAATCCACTTGGTATATCAACTGGTTGCACAGAAAGTTTCGCGATATCTTTAATTTTTATAGAAGCATTTTTACCTGGTAGGACAATAGATAAATTTTCTATTTCTTCAACACGATTGGTTGAACTTTCAACTGGAATTCGGATCTGTTTATCATCAATATAAAGCCTACCACCAACAAATGGTTTTAAATTACTAGCCAAAACCTGTTTTATTTCAGGGAATGACAAACCTAACCCAGCAATTTGATAACTATCAATCTCAGCAACAATTTGCTCTTCAATAATACCTTCAACTTGTACCTTAGCAACGCCATCTACAGCAAGTAATTCTCTGCGAATTTGTCGTGAAAACTCTCTCATTTGATAAGCTGTAAAATCAGGTGCCGTTAATGAATAATAGATACCATACACATCGCCAAAATCATCTATTACAACAGGGGCACTTGCGCCTAGTGGTAATGAGCCTTGGATATCTCGTAATCGTTTTCTTAGTTCATCCCATATTTGGGGTAATAGAGGTCCATCTATCGTAGGTTTAACTTCCATGGTGACACGTGAAAAACCTGGTTTGCTAACAGATTCTAACTTATCAAGTTGCCACATTTGTTGAAGTGCTATCTCAACTTGTTCAGTGACTTCTCTTTCAACTTTCTCAGCACTTGCGCCCGGGTAATAAGTAAAAATAACAGCTTGTTTTATGGTAAAAGCAGGGTCTTCTAAGCGACCTATTTTCCCCATAGCAATCACACCACCTACAATAAAGCACAGCGCAATAAGCCATATATTTATTGGTTTTGATAAAGAATAACGTGCAATATCCATATTAATACTCTGCCTTATATTCTTTAACTTTTAGCCCTTTACTCATTTGATTAACCGCAGCAGATACGATTTTATCGCCTACATTTACACCACTAGAGACAACTGCAAACTCACCTTGTAAACTCGCTATTTCAACTGGTGCAGCTTGTACATTATTCATTTCTGGATTGAACTTCCAAACTTTAAAACCCTTGTTTTTATCACCCATAAGTGACTTAATTGGAATTAAAATCGCACTGTGTTGTTCACTCATATTTTCAATTTTTACACTTGCTCTAGAACCCGGATAAAATAAGTTACTTACTTTGCCATCTAAGGCAAAAGTCACACCATAAGTTTGAGTAATTGGATTAGGCGATGTTTCATGCTCTACATAAGTAATATCAAATATATTGTCTTCTTGACCTATGATATGTGCTGTTGCTTTTATATTTCGATTTCCTGCATTAGCAGTCATAACACGTTCAGGTACATCAAATGTAAAATAAAGCTTAGATCTGTCTTGCAAATTAGCGATGGTATCTCCAGCACTGATATAGCTATTATTTTCAATCAACCTTGCACCAACTACCGCATCAAATGGTGCTTTTATGGTGGTATAGCTCAAGTCTTGTTTTGCATTTGCTAAGGCTAATTCCGTTATAGCATATTGTGATTTAGCATCATCAAATGTACTTTGAGAAGCGACATTTTTTTTGAACACCTCTTCAATTCTCGCTAAGTTACGTACAGCATCTTCATATCTTATTTTTGCTTCAGAAACTTGGCGTTCAAAAGGCGCTGAATCAATACGCGCCAATACGTCACCTTTGGCAACAGGGCTACCTTCAACAAGGTTTTCAAAAATTAACCTACCTGAAACTTCAAATTTAAGGTCAACACTTTTAACTGCAGATACTGTTGCAGGAAATTCGTATTCACTAGAAACATCAACTCTTTTTGTTTCAAATAATTGAACTACAATGGGTTCTTGAGTTTTTTCTTGCTTAACTTGCTCAGAACACGCTTGTAAACATAAAAGTAAAACACCTATTAATATTCGATTCACGATATCTCCAAAACACTATCATTAACCAGGTATTTATTACCTAGCCTGTTTAATTTTGTGCAACTATAGCAAGAGGTTTACACATTTACAATAAGTGTAAACCTGTTGAGTAACGATTAATTGTAAGCTAAAATTGTTAAATAAAGTCCAAATCAAACGAGATGTTAATTTTGCCAAGCTCAAGAGAGAAAATTCTTACCTGTGCAACAGAATGTTTTTTTCAGCACGGTTATATCGCCGCTAATATATCTATGATCGCCAGATATTCACAGATTTCCCGTGTAACAATACATAAACAGTTTAGGACCAAAGAAGCCCTTTTTCGAGCTGTTGTAGAAAAATACATATCGGATAACAATGTTCTTTTACAGGATTATAGCCAATCAGACGGTGATTTTTGGGCTGAAACTGAAGCATTTATATTAAAACGATGTGATGGGTTATTTGAGGAAGTATCCAGTTCATTAATTAGAACAGATTTACTTCATGCAGGCCAAAGCCATTGTAATGATATTATCACTGAAAATGAGATAGAAGTACGTAAAATAATCAGCTTAAGGGTTTCAAAAGAGCTTACAGAAAATCGCATGACGTTAAGTAAAATAGATATCACAGTAGAGGCATTCGCCCGCATTATCGAATCTGCCCCTTTTGGACTTGCGCTTTCAAGTTTGGAAGAAGATAACCAAGCCTTTGTAAAACAATTAATGAAAGTGTTTAAAGCTTCAACCTCAATTTAAACGGTTTAACAGTTTCTTATCTTTAAGATTATAATTCACAGAAACATATACTTTGATCGCTATTAATCACAGCCTAATTAAAATTATTCTGAATTTTGTTTAACCATAAATATCAATAATATCTAGAAAGTAAAATTAACAATAATATACAGTGATGATTAGATAGGACATAGAGTTATAATGAAATTCATATCGATTGTAATAAATTAATGGCACAAATATATACGTTTTAAACTATATACTTGAGTTGTGCTAAAACCTATTATTCCAAAAAAAAAGCCTAATCAAATGATTAGGCTCTTCTTTATAAATTAAGTGGCGGAGAGATAGGGATTTGAACCCTAGATGGGCTATAAACCCATGCCGGTTTTCAAGACCGGTGCATTCGACCACTCTGCCATCTCTCCGCTGTTGGGGCGCATAATAGTCACTATGCAGATGCTTGTAAAGCACTAAATTAATTATTTATTTTAACTGAACATTTTTAATCCAGATGGTTCATAAATAATACAATTAATAATATTGTCGAGGTGATTTGGCAATAAATGAACTAATCAAACTTACGATTATTCCCGCACTCGCAGCAAGTATTAATCCAAATGATAAATCGACATCGCCTAATATAATCAGTTTTATCGGTTTTGTGAGTAATAAAGGTAAAGAACTAAAGCTAAAGACAAAAAAGCTGATTTTAAATGCCCGTAAAAAACCAAATCTTTTTGCTGATTGCATCCGCCAAGTTAATAAACCAATGATGATGATTAAAGATGCAAAAATATATTCTTCAGTTTGTGTGAAGGTTGCGATGTAATAAGTTAATAAAGCACCAAATACGCCCCAAATTAACCACTGCCACCAAGTTTCTTTCTCGCGATAAAATAAATGATTCACCTACGCGGCCTCTTTCTTATTATTTTTATTTAATTTTATTGGTTGTTAAAGCAATTCGCTTTGACATTTAACAACCATACCAAAAATAGCAAGAATAAAAAACCACCAACCACTAGATTTATTGGTCTTTATTAGGTGAGCAAATAAAAACAAACTAAGGTGATGATAATAGCCAATAAGACATTTAAAATTACGCCTTGTTTTACCATATCTATCACTTTAATTTCACCACTGGCAAATACAATTGAGTTAGGAGCTGTAGCAACAGGTAAACAAAATGCGCATGAGCAGCTAATAACAACGGGTATCATTAATAATTCAATAGGTAAGTTTAATGCAATTGCAGCTGAAGCTATCACAGGCATAAGTAACGTTGCTGTTGCTGTATTTGAAGTGATCTCTGTTAAAAAAGACACTGAAATAGTTAAAGCAAATAACATTACCAAAACGGGTAACGCACCTAAACTTACCAAAAACTGCCCAAGCATTTCACTTAAGCCACTACTAACAAATGCCTTAGCAATACAAATACCACCAGCAAAAAGTAATAACATACCCCAAGGAATATTTTTGGCACTTTCCCATTCCAATAATTTTTTACCTTTACCATTAGGCGTTAAAGCCATCGCGATTACACCCAACAATGCGATGCTAGAGTCTCCAATTGTTTGATTATTGATAAGTCCAGACCAGCCCCCAAAAGGTTCTTTTCTAAATATCCAAGCCAGAGCAACCAAACCAAAAATAGTTAAAACACGTTTTTCTGCAACTTGCCATTTGCCCATATCTGGTAATTCAATTGCCGTATTTAATTTTATATTTCTACCAAGCCAAAGTGCAGCTAATGGGATCGCTAATATAACGATGGGTACCGCAATTTTCATCCAGCTGATAAACCCATATTCTTTATGGGCAAATTGCTCATAAACAGAGGCAAATATTAAATTAGGTGGGGTGCCAATAATTGTACCTATACCGCCTATTGAAGCTGAATAAGCCAAACCTAATAATAATGCAATTTTAAACTTAACGTTGTCAGTATTAGCACATAAAGCAATGACCACAGGTAATAATGCAACAACAGTTGCTGTATTTGAAATCCACATAGATAAAACTGCACTCGTTGTCATAATTGCAAATATAATTCGCTGCGCACTGCCTCCACCTATTTTATTAATGATCATAAATGCAATTCTTTTATGTACTTGTGATTGCTCTATTGCAACCGCTAACATAAATGCGCCCATAAGCAATAAAATAACATGACTACCAATAGAACTTGCGGCTTGTTTGTGCGTTAAAATGCCAACAAGCGGAAAAGTTGCAATAGGCAATAAAGAAGTTAAAGGAATAGGTAAAGCTTCTGTGATCCACCAATAGCCTGTTAAACTGGTGATAGTCAGCGTCAAAGTAATTTCATGAGCAAGGTCAAATGTGCTGCCCAGCAGATAAACTGAGGCAGCAAAAATAAGTCCCATAAGAATGTGGGATTTTATTATTTTCATTATTTGTATCTTCTATTTATTGTTTTTTCATTTTAAGATCAGGGTTCTCATTCATACTTCTGCAAAAATAAATTTTAGGATATGATCAAAGAACACACTAGGGCTCTATAAACATTTAGCTAGATTTTCAATAACTTTAGGATAAATAACAAATGTGGATAGAATATGAAATTAAGTAAAAAGATTTAGACCTAATTACTTAAAAGTTTCAATTTACATCCTCAATTGACAAACCATGCGTTTATTTTAGTTCTGAGAAAAACTCACTAACATCATGTCTGTGAGGTTTAATGAAATCATTTGCAGCAGTACCTAAATAAAGATATCCCACGATTTCATCTTGTTCAGATAAATTTAAAGCAGCTTTAACATGATTACAACTGGCATAACTTCCCGTCCTCCAAACTCCAGCTAAACCTTGTGCATATGCCGCCTGTTGCATCGCCATAACAGCACACCCAGCAGATTGAATTTGCTCAACTCTGGGCACTTTTAAGTGTTCTTTATATTTAGCAATTGCAATAATGATCAAAGGTGCACGCATTGGCATTTCTTTTGACCTTTCAATGGCTTTTGCATCTGCTGGTATCTGTGGATTTAAAGTTGCAATAGCAGATTGATGATAAATCTCACCCAGTAACTTACGTTTATCTCCTTGCACAATAATAAATTGCCAAGGTGTTAAGGCACCATGATCTGGTACTTTTAAAGCAGCTTGCTTTATAATATTGAGTTGCTCCTGATTTGGGCCCGGAGCTTGAAGCTTACTATCAGATTGGCGGTTTAAAAGTAAATCTAGTGCATTCATAGTTTTGTTATTTCACATCAATTATTGTTAAATTAATGTGAGAATAACAAAGTTACAATAATAGGTATAACGTATTGTTAAATTATTTTATAGAATCATTATTTCTTTGTACCAGAGCGAGTCAACCAATAATCCATGCTGGTAATACGTCCACCTCCTGAAAAGAACAAACTTAATAACATAACAAAATAGGTCACTGAAAACTCAATACCGTTATTTAAAATAACCGGTTTGCCTTTTTCATAGAGGTAATCAGGAAAGCCATTAACTTCAATTATTTCTTTAATTTTATCTAATCGCTTTTTGGCTTCTATACTGTTTTGTAAACTGTCTTTAGCACCTGGAATAGATAACCAATCAAGTACTTTGGCCGCACTGGTATTTGGATTAGTTGGTGTAACAGCAAACCAGCCATTATCCCAATGTACAGTTGTTGCTGCAATAAGCATAGTGAACATAAGCGGTATCACTGTAATTCTGGTAAATAACCCTATCAGAAGAAACCACCCACCTAAAAACTCAGTCCAACCAGCTAAAAAAGCAAGCAAATCAGGAAAAGGTAAACCTAGTCCCCATTGTGTATTACCAAACCAAGCCACAACATTCGGATCTGCCAACACAGCATTAATAGCTCCATCCCACGGAGCACTGATGCCTAATTTATTATAACCCGCAATAATCATCACAGGCGCTAAAATAAGTCTAAATAAAAGCGGTGCTAAACCTGACGCTATTTGTGATTTATCGACACTGGTATGATAAAAATGTATTACTTTTTGTAGCATATTTGAAACCTTGTAAATTGATAAAACAATTAATCTTTTTAACAAATAACCAAGACCTAGAAATAGAGGGTTTTATTTCAAAAAATAAAAAGCCCACTCAATAAGATTAGTGGGCTTTTTTTATTTTACATTTAAATTAGATCTAAATTTAATTATTTAAATTACTCTGGCAATCTCTAATGCTTCCAAAATCGCTCTTTTTGCATCAATAGATTGGGCCAATTTAGCACCACCTATGACATGTATATTTGAATTTTCTTTTTCCGCTTCGTAGCTTTTGGTATTTGATACTTGTCCTATACAAGCAATAACTGTATCAACATCTAAAAAACGTGTTTCATTATTTTCTTTTATTTCTAAACCTTTGTTGCTAAAACTTACATAGTGACAATCTGATATTTGCTCCACTTTTTGTTGCTTTGCAACTTGTCGATGGATCCACCCTGTTGTTTTACCTAAGTCAGAACCAAACCGTCCAGCACTACGCTTTAACATATAAATTTTATCTTTTGCTTGTTCATTTTGCTGCTTTGTTTCAATACCCCATTGAGTTTGGAATTCCTCAATCGATTTATCAGCAGGTTCAGCCAAAAATGCAACCATATCAAAGCCGATACCACCAGCACCTAAAATCGCCACTTTTTTACCAACCTCAACTTCACCTTTTATGACTTCATCATAAGCCAAAATACGTTTGCCATCGCTACACTCTATATTTGCCAATCTAGGTCGCACACCCGTAGAAAATACAATGTCATCGTATTGATCTTTCATTTCAGGATTAAAAGCAGTATTTAATTCAATGTTTATATTCAGCTTTGCTAATTCATTCTTGAAATAACTTAACGTAAAATTAAAGTCTTCTTTTCCGGGAATTCGCATCGCCAAATTAAATTGACCACCCATGCTTGCTGACTTTTCAATTAAGGTCACCTTATGACCACGTTTTGCTAAATAGCACGCACACGACATACCCGCAGGTCCAGCCCCCACAACTAATACATTTTTAGCTTTAGGTGCCTTTTCTAGTGCATATTCCAATTCATAACCTGCCTGTGGATTTACCAGACAAGTTGCGCGTTTACCTTTAAAAACATTATCTAAACACCCTTGATTACACGCAATACAAATATTGATATTGTCACTTTGCTTTTTCTGATATTTAATAAAAAAATCAGGATCAGCTAATAAGGGCCTTGCCATTGAAATTAAATCAGCCTGGTTGTCATTTAATATTTGATTCGCTATATCTGGCGTATTGATTCGATTAACGGCAATAACAGGTACTGATACCATTTGCTTTAATTGCTCAGACGAACGCTTAAAAGCCCCTTGTGGTACCATACTTGCGATTGTTGGCACTCTTGCTTCATGCCAGCCAATACCCGTATTGAATATATCAACACCTGCTCGTTCTAATGTTTTTGCTTGTTCTTCAACCTCTGTTATTGTTGAACCATTTTCTACTAAATCAAGCATAGAGAGACGAAAGATTATAATAAAATCTTTTGGCACTAGACTTCTAACTGCTTTTACAATTTCACATGCAAAACGCATGCGGTTTTCATTACTTCCTCCCCATTTATCTTGTCTTTTGTTTGTTCTAGGTGCCATAAACTCATTAATTAAATAGCCTTCAGACCCCATGATTTCTACACCGTCATATCCTGCTTTTTGCGCTAAATATGCAGAACGTGCAAAAGATTTTATTGTTGACTTAATGGCACTTTGAGACATTTCCTTTGGTTTAAATGGGTTAATTGGTGCTTTTATCGCGCTGGGTGCTGTATTTAATGGATGATATGCATAACGCCCTGCATGTAATAGCTGTAAACAAATTTTACCGTCGTGCTTATGAACAACTTGTGTTATAGGCTTATGTTTTACAACATCTATCCACGAATTGAACGATGATGAAAATGGCGTTAATTTGCCTCTTAGGTTAGGACTATAACCACCTGTAATGATTAAACCGACACCACCTTTTGCTCTTGCTTCATAAAAAGCACGTAATTTACTACGGTTACGCAGTCCTTCTTCAAGCCCTGTGTGCATAGAGCCCATAACTAACCGGTTTTTAAGTGCGTTGTTTTTTAGTTCTAATTTTTTTTCTAACATTTTGATTCTTTCATAACTGGTCATACCTGCTAGCGACATTAACGATTTTTACAATTATTATCAAGATAAACAATTCGTAACTATTTAAATTTAAGTTTGTCTAAAAAATACGGTATTATGTGAAATATAGCTTTTTCTAATTTATTTACGCATTATTTAAGGATCTAATTTTGATTAAGAAGTTTTTTATTGGGTTTTGGAATACATTAAATTTTTCCAGAAGACTCATCCTTAATTTTTTCTTTTTGTTTATTGTTATAGCAATTGTCATTGCTGCCAGCTCAAATGAAGATGAAATAATTATCGAGCCAGGTTCGGCACTGGTATTAAACATTTCCGGTTTTATTGTTGAACAACAAAAATATGTTGACCCATTTGAAGCTGCTATTGGCGACTCAATGGGAAAAAGCGATGAGCCACCAGAAATTTTATTAGACGATATAATCACTGCTATTGATAGCGCAGCCTCAGATAAAAATATTAAAGTGATGGTACTCGACTTACGTAACATGCGTAATACTCACTTAAATAAACTTAAAGAAGTTAGCGATGCTTTAATTAGATTCAAAAATGCCAAAAAGAAAATAATTGCCACAGGTGATTATTATTCTCAAGCACAATATTATTTAGCTGCTTACGCCGATGAAATATCTATGCATCCTTATGGTTGGATGGGTGTTGAAGGTTATGCTATGTATCCTATGTATTTTAAAGACGCTATAGAGAAACTATCTGTATCTCAGCATATTTTCCGTGTAGGAACTTATAAATCGGCCGTTGAACCTTTTATAAGAAATAACATGTCAGAGCCCGCAAAAGCATCAGCTCAAGCTTGGTTAGGTGCATTATGGCAAGAATACAAAACAGATATCGCACTGCAACGTAATTTTGATATAAATAACTTTGATGAAAAAATGGATGATTTTTTATCTAAATTCAAAACAGCAAATGGTGACTCCGGTCAGTATGCACTAGATAATGGCTGGGTTGACTCATTAAAAACAAAAGAAGAAATTCGCCAACAATTAATTGCCTTAGTGGGTAAAGATATCAAAGGTAAAAGTTTTAAGCGTGTTTCTTTAAAAGACTATTTAAAAACAATTAAACCACCCATCCCATTTATTAATCCATTAACAGAAAAAGTAGCTATTGTGGTTGCAAAAGGAAATATTGTAGATGGTAAACGTAAAGCCGGACAAATAGGCGGAGACTCTACAGCCGCATTACTTCGTAAAGCGCGTTTAGATGAAAAAGTTAAAGCCGTTGTTTTACGTATAGACTCAGGTGGCGGAAGCATGTTTGCCTCTGAAGTTATTCGTGCTGAAGTTTTAGCACTTAAAGAATCTGGTAAACCAGTTATTGCATCTATGAGTTCTGTTGCTGCCTCTGGTGGCTATTGGATAGCATCCGCAGCCAATGAAATCTGGGCTGCACCGAGTACCATTACAGGCTCTATTGGTATCTTTGGTACTATCATGACATTCGATAAAACCTTAGCTAAATTAGGTGTTTACTCTGACGGTGTTTCAACAACTGAAATGGCTGGTTTTTCTCCAATGCGTGAGCTCAACCCTAAGCTAGGTCAAATGATCCAAATGAGCATTGAACGCGGTTATGAACGTTTCTTAACGATCGTTGGTGAAGCTCGAGGACTGAGTATTGAAGAAGTTGATGCGATAGCCCAAGGCCGAGTTTGGATCGCAAGTAAAGCTAAAGAATTAGGTTTAGTTGACCACTTAGGTAATAAGCAAGATGCTATTGAAGCTGCTGCTAAACTTGCAAGCCTTAAGTATTATGATGTGATCACAATTGAACAAGAATTATCAACTAAAGATAAATTTATTCAAGAGCTATTAAGTAATGCACATGTTAAAAGCTTTTTAAATCTTGAACAAAATGATAATACCTTTGAAGCCGGTTTACAAAGCCAAGTTGGTTCTATGATTTATAAATTACATTCTCAAGTGCAATCACTTAAAGATTATAATGATCCAAATGCCGTATACGCCCGTTGTTTAGTATGTGACATAAACTAGTCAATATTAGACTCATTAAGCTTGAGTCGAACGCATATTAAGTATATAAAGAGCCCAGTAATTTAACTGGGCTTTTTTATTATAAGCCCTTATTATTTTTGAGCATAATATGAAAAGAAAACGTATTTATATTGCCTATACTGGCGGTACTATCGGGATGAAAAAATCAGCGAGGGGGTATATCCCTGCAGATGGTTATCTCACTGAAACAGTGAAGGCCAGTGCTGAATTTAGTCGTGATGAAATGCCTTTATTTGATATCCATGAATATCAACCTTTAATTGACTCATCAGATATGTCTCCAGCCCACTGGCAAATGATAGCCGATGATATTAAAAGTAAATATCAGGATTATGATGGTTTTGTTGTATTGCATGGTACAGATACTATGGCCTATACCGCATCTGCATTATCCTTTATGTTTGAAAACTTGACCAAACCTGTTATTGTCACAGGCTCTCAAATCCCCCTTTCACAACTAAGATCTGATGGTCAGGTAAACCTACTAAATGCAATGTTTTTAGCCGCTAATTATCCAATTGCTGAAGTGAGTTTATTTTTTAACAACCAACTTTTTCGTGGTAATCGCGCAACTAAAATTCATGCTGATGGCTTTAATGCATTTGGTTCACCCAATTTAGACCCTCTTGCATTGTCTGGAATTAGTATCGAATTAGTTAAAGGTACATTAAGTCCTTATATTGAAAATGAATTAGATGTATGTTCTATTACACCGCAAAACATCGGAGTGTTACATTTATACCCTGGGATCAGCAATGATGTTGTGCAAAGCCTTTTAAAAGGAAAGCTAAAAGCCTTAGTATTATTAAGTTTTGGTGTAGGCAATGCACCACAGGAGCCTGAATTTTTAAAATTATTAGAAGATGCTAGCCAGCGTGGCGTTGTAATAATCAACCTCACCCAATGTTTGAAAGGCAGTGTTAATATGGGTGGATACGCAACAGGTAACGCACTATTAAATGTTGGCGTTATAAGTGGTTATGATATGACATTAGAAGCCTGTTTAACGAAACTACATTATCTATTAAGTCAAAGCCTTGAAACTGAGACTATCAGGCATTTAATGCAAGACAATTTACGTGGTGAATTAGAAAGATAAGTTCTCATACAATAAAGGCTTGATGTTTGTTATCAAGCCTTTATTAGTTTTAGCTAAATAAGATTATTCCTTATGCTTTTTAGCACTGTTCTTCCATACGTCTTGTGAACCACTTTTATTATCTGTATTTTTCTTTGATTGTGATTTATGACCAGATGAACGTTTTTTTGGCCCTTGCGGTGCTTTATCTCCATGGCGTCGTTTATTTTTTTGCTCACCTTGGCTATCAGATACTTTTGGACTCTTTGGTTTTTTCGGCTTTTTAGGTTTGATAGGCCGTGTATCTAATCGTGTTTCAGGCACTTTATTAATAGGCTCAAAACCTTCAACAATTTCACGTCGTAAAAGTTTTTGGATTAACCTTTCTATATCTGATAATTCATGAATATCATCTGCAGTTACGAGTGATATTGCTTCACCATTCGCTCCTGCACGTCCTGTACGACCAATACGATGTACATAATCTTCAGAAACATTTGGTAAATCATAATTCACGACATGAGGAAGTTGATCTATATCTAAACCACGAGCAACAATATCTGTTGCAACTAAAATGCGTATTTCTCCGTTTTTAAAACCTGCAAGTGCTTTAGTGCGTGCACTTTGACTTTTATTACCGTGAATTGCAGCAGCTTCAATTTTATTTTTATCTAACTGTTTAACTAGGCGATTTGCGCCATGTTTTGTGCGAGTAAAAACTAATACCTGACGCCAGTCATTTTTTTGAATAAGATGGGTTAATAAAGCTGGTTTTTTAGCTTTATCTACAGGGTGCACCCAGTGCTCTATTGTTTTTGCAGCCTTATTTGATTCAACAGATACTTCTACAGGGTTATGGATCAACCCTTTTGCTAATTTGCGAATATCATCAGAGAATGTTGCTGAAAACATTAAATTTTGACGTTTATCAGGTAATGATTTTAAAATACGTTTAATATCATGAATAAAACCCATATCTAACATACGGTCAGCTTCATCTAATACTAAAACTTCTAAATGCTTAAATTTAACAGCACCTTGATTCATTAAATCAAGTAAACGCCCAGGTGTTGCAATTAATACATCAACCCCTTTTCTCAGTTTCATCATTTGTGGATTAATTTTAACTCCGCCAAAAACAACTGTAGAGGTAAGTGGTAAATTTTTGCTATACAGCTCAACACTTTCACTCACTTGAGCAGCGAGCTCTCGCGTAGGCGTTAAAATAAGCGCTCTAGCTTGATTAGGTCCTGCTTTTTGACCTTTAGATAATATTTCTAATAATGGTAAAGTGAATCCAGCTGTTTTACCGGTTCCGGTTTGTGCAGCGGCCATAATATCTCGGCCTTGAATGATTGCTGGTATTGCTTTTTCCTGAATGGGTGTTGGCGTTTCATAACCCTGTTCACTGACCGCAGATAAAATGGGGGCAGATAAACCCAATGTGGTAAAGCTCATATATTCACTCTTATCATTAATAAAATACGCTTGTGCGTCAAAGGAGGTGCACCTTACAATATCTTACTGTATCAAGCAAGAATACAGACATTAAGTCGATTTTTATTTATTATTTTAGTTGTTTATTTTGTTATTTCATCCATTCGTCTTACAATAGCCTCAATAGTATTATGTAAGTATGAGGTCTACCATGAATCGTCAAAAGAAAATTAATGGCATTTTTAAAAAAAAGTTGAAGAAATTCAAATCTAAAATGCATACAAGTAACAAACCTGCTTATGTTTCAAAAGCTGAACGTGAAAAAATTGAAAATGAAAAGCAAAATACTCAAAACTGCGAGTAGTATTAGTTATTATACCCATCAAAAAAACCTGTTGACGGTTTAAATTAAAGGCGGCAAAAAAGCCGCCTTAATATTTTAAATCGTTTATTTTAGAAAGGAACACAGGACAAAGTATTAGAATTTATACGATGTACTTATAAAAAAGGTCCGCCCAACAACATCATATAAGCTAGGGATTGTATTCATATCATTACCATCTGGGACATACTCAGGATCAGTATCAAGTAAGTTTTTAACACCACCATTAATACTCCACTGATTATTCATGTTAATTGCTGCAGATACATTATGATAAACGACATCATCTGTTGCATAGGAATTGCCATTATTTTCACCATCCATTCCTTGTATATATTGTGCATTATAAAGCAGCGTAAAATCATCAGTTAAATTGACATCTACTGATAAATTAGCCTTAAGTTTTGAATATCCCCCCATATTGCCATCAATAGTGCCATCATAACTAACATCATCTTCTTCAAAATTAATTAAGTAAGTTGTATCTAATGCAACTTTATAGCTTTCTTGTCTAAAACTAATATTCCAATCAATTCCTGATGTTTTTTGTGAACCAATATTCGTTAATGTTGATGTCATATTATCTAAATTGCCGTCCATTGCGATATTAATCGAATCACAAGCTTCCTGACTACCTGCATAACATTCATTCATTTGCGTTTGCACATTCAACCGACTAATCGCATCTGTAATATTAAAGCTCCAATAATCCAGTGTTGTTGACAAACCACTAGATATTTCCCATACAGCACCAAAAGTTAATGACTCACTTTCTTCTGGTTGTAAGTCTTTATCTCCTGCATAATTTACCAATATTTGCGCATCTTGCGCATTACCCCAAGGATCATCTAGATAATCAAAAGAACCTGAGTTACCTGAATAAAGTTCCGAAACATTTGGCGCCCTAAACCCCGTAGCAACAACCGAGCGCAACATGAAGCTATCATTAAAGCGATATGTTGCACCTAACTTCCAAGTCATCGCGCTGCCAAAGGTGGAGTAGTTATCAAAACGCGTGGCAGCTTCAACAGCTAACTCATCGGTAACAGGTAAAGAAAGTTCCGCATACACTGACTGTACAGAATAATTACCAGATGTTGGGTCTTGTTGTGCAGCCGTACTTTCCCCAGCTTGTGTTATTAAATCAGGCGTATAAAAGCCACTTTCAAAACGATTTTCAATACCGACAGCATACCCTAAATCAAACTCAGTTATTCCACTTAAACCAGCCGCCATAATGAATTGTTCATTTCCCCCTTTATTAGACTCTGTGTACATGATCCCTGCATCTTGTAAATATGCAGTATCAATGGACTCACCGCTGAACCATACATCTTGATTTACATAAATATCAGCTTCCATATTACCTGCATGTATCGAGTTTTGTACTTTATCAACAGAGTCATTACGGCCATATGTTACTGAAACATCCCAAGTAGCATCATTATCTAACAAACCTTCAAGTCCTAAAGAGAATCTATATGTATCTGTTGTTTGTTCATAAATACGTGGACCTGCATCAACCATACGACGTCTATAGTTTAACTCATCAGGTGTCATACCATTTTCATCTTTAAATTGGTCGGTATATTGGGTATCTAATTTTGATGTATCTAAATCAATATTGGCAGGTTGTGGTGCCATTTGTTGGTCTGAGTTTCTTCGCGTATACATTAAATCAATATTAAATTGTGTATCTGCATCAATTTCAGTATTAAAGCTAGAAAAAAGACTTATCAACTCATTTGGCGTTTGAGCATAACTGTCATTTGTATAATCATAACAATGATCTCTATCTTCAAATCCACCATCACCTGTTGGTGTTTTACCTCCAAGTGAGCCCTCAGGCACAAAAGAAGAGCAACCAGAGTCAACATGGTCACGGTCACTTTGAATTACTTCACCACGTTTTGAATATTGCGCACCAACAACTAAATTACCATTAGAAAAATCCATTCCATGTAAAATACTCATTCCCGAACTTGTACCATCCCCCTGTGCAGCTTGACTTCCTTCAATCGATATTGATGTACCCTCATAATTTTTTTTAGTGATGATATTAACAACACCAGAAATTGCATCAGAACCATATACGGCTGACGCCCCATCTTTTAAAATTTCAATAGACTGTATCATAGCAACAGGAATCGTATTTAAGTCAACAGATGAGTCAGCCCCAGTACCAGATGACACCATACGACGACCATTTAATAATACAAGCGTGCGATTCTCCCCCATACCTCGTAAGTTAACTGTTGACGAACCTCCTGATCCATTATTTGAGCTAGAACCTAGGCTCATACCAGCAGCAGCAGGTTGCGTTGATAAAATTTCGGCAACCGATGTATAACCGCTTTGTGCAATAAAATCGGATGTAATGACAGTAACTGGACTTGCCGTTTCCATATCAGTTCTGTTAATTCGAGAACCCGTTATTTGGATTTTTTCGATTTCTTCAATTGAAGACTCAACAGCCATTACTTGCATACTAGTGATCAGTGATACTGCTGAAGTAACAGCTAAACTTAACTGTGATTTTTTCATTTTTATAACCCTACTTGCTTAAATTATTTAACAATAAAAACGCAGGGTAACAACACATCTCATCATGTTGTTACTCGGTTGAGATGCAAATTAGGGCATTGAAACTGAATAGAAACTGAATGAACGAATAAGTACTGTATTGCATCCATACTCACTCATAGTTGAATGCATTGATGTGAATAAATGTAATAACAAATAATATTATTTCATCTTTACATTCAATAAATTATAAATTACAAAAGCTTAAAAATACAAAGTGAAATCATTTACATTTGAGTTGTAAATACTTGTAATCATCAATTAATACCCTGCATTATGAATAATTAAAAACATAACTAATCGGTTTTTTACTAACTACAATTTGCAGTGATAACATAAAAATAGTCAAGAGTTTATTTTGAAAGGAGTATTGATTTTTAATACATTGTAAGCTGACAGGTTAAACAATGAACCTGTCATTTTTATATAAAACCTTAGATAACCGCAGCAGATAAACCAAATAGTCCACCAAAAACACCACCCCATACAACAAGCCAACCTAAATGCTTTTTAATCATTGTTTGAATAATATCTTTAACCATCTCAGGCGTAAGCTCTGTTAAGCGTTTATCTATTATTTCGCCCACTTTATTTTGCATATCTGCAATAACACTGGGTTGCTCTAATTGTTCTCTTAATAACTCACTGAACTCCTCAGTTTGAGTCATATCAACGATTGATGCTTTCATTTTGATAATAAAAGGGTCTTTTAATGGTACTAAAGCTTCTGTTCCACCAAACATGGCAAGCATGCCGCCAAAAGACGACTCTTGCACTACATCTACTAAAGTATCAAACGCAGGAGACAAATCAACTTTATCTATAATAGGTGAAAATTCAAACTGGTGTGCTTGACCATTTTGCTCCGACATAAAGTTATCAATATTTTCTTTTGTGAAAAACTGTTCCATTATCATTGATTTTATTGCTGACTTAAATTGCATGAAATTTGCGGGGATCACACCTGAGCCATATAATAGCGGAACTTTTTCAAATAACATATGAACGGCAAGCCAGTTAGTAAATGCGCCCGACAATGCAAATAAACCAACCATTTTAACGATTTCTTGCTCACTTAAAAAACCAACGACTGCTAAAATTAAAGCTAAAAAATTTGTTATTACACTTTTGTTCAAGATCCTACTCCACTAATATTCTTAGTTATAACTTAATCACTATCGGTTTAATGTATTATTTACACCCATTTCAATTCAAGATGCAGTTTCTAATTTTAAGCTGATACAAACCCCTCTACAAGCTATCTGTTTGTTATTTTAAAAAACAATGCCTAACTTATATTTATTTGCCATACTCTTTATGCGCTAACAAGGTCATATCAATCTAAACTGACAAAGTGAGCAAATAATGTGGCACGCAATATCAAAACATATTAGTGAAGAGTTACATTTCGATTTTGTTATTCAACATAAGCAGCAATTAAAATCTCACTCTAACCATTCTTTTTTTAAAATAAGTGATAATAATCATCATTATTTTGTAAAACTTGCGCCATATCATTTTAAAGAGAATTTTGAATGTGAAACATTCAATCTCGCTGAACTTACAAATAAAAGTATATTTTTCATTCCTGATTGTATCTGTACAGGTAGTACACTTGCACATAGTTATGTTGTTTTAGAATGGTTGGAATTTCAAAATAATAGTGAACAAAACTGGGCAGAATTTGGTATTACACTCGCAAAAATGCATAACAAACATGAACAAGCTATGTTCGGCTGGGAACATGATAATTTTATTGCTTCAACTTTGCAGCCAAACAAATGGCACAAAAATTGGTGTTATTTTTTCTCTGAACAAAGAATTGGTTGGCAACTTCAGTTATTACAAGAAAAGGGTTTTAACCTGTGTAATATTAATGATGTGGTCAGTTTAGTCAAAAATAAATTACATCGCCATACGACCGTTTTACCAAGTTTATTACACGGTGATTTATGGAGAGGCAATACAGGTTTTGTTAAAGGTAAACCCGCCATATTTGATGGTGCCTGTTATTATGGTGATCGTGAAACAGATATTGCTATGACAGAACTCTTTGGCCCTTTTCCTGATACCTTTTATCAAGCCTATGAAAAAACATACCCATTACAAAAAGGCTATCTTTTGCGAAAAAAAATATACCAACTCTATCACCTACTAAATCATGCAAACCTCTTTCAGGGCCATTATTTGATTGATGCACAAGAACATATAAAATCAATTTTTGATCAAGAATAATAGATTAATAAAAAACCACAAGCTGAGTTTTCCTAATACGAAATTGCCAACTACACTTTAATTATTGCGTTATAAGCAACAAAGTGAGCTGACAATGAAAGACTACAAAATGCAAAGAATAAGTTGCCCACACTGTGGCCATCATGTCTTAGTTGAAGTAGATACAACCAGTGGCGATCAGGACTATTATGAAGACTGTGCAGCCTGCTGCAATCCAATTCACTTAAACATGCACATTGATAGAGCTTATAACAAAGTAGAATTGCATATAGATAACGATGATGAATAATTTATATAAGCTCAAATCATCTACATGTTATTTTTCATATATCGCTCAACAGTATTGATAATTGTATAAGTTTGTTGGTCAACTTCTATGTTTATTTTGTCATTCACATTAGCTAAGCCCAGGTTAGTTATTTTTAGAGTTTCAGGAATAAGGTGTACATAAAAACTACTTTCATTCACATCACCAACCGTTAGACTTGCCCCATTAATGCTCACAAAACCTTTATGAATTATATATTTCATCCAATTATTATCGACTGTAAATTTGAAGCTACAATTATCGCCTGAGTAATTAATATCACTTAATACAGCTGTTGTATGAATATGACCTGATACAATATGGCCACCAAGCTCAGTACCAAAGCATACTGAACGTTCAAAGTTAACCTTTTGACCTTGAATTAATAAGCCTAAATTGGTAAGTCTTAATGTTTCATCTATGATATCAAAATATACTTGTCCAACGACATCTCGGATCCCAAGCTCAAAATGCACAACCGTTAAACAACATCCATTTATAGCAATACTTGCTCCTAAGTCTAAATGTTGTAGATACTGACCCGGAACTGAAAGCACTAACCTTTTTATTCCTTGTAATTCACTCACTGAGATCACAGTTGCCTGTGTTTGAACAATACCTGTAAACATTTATATTTACCTAAAGTGTTATAAATTAGAATATAATCTGATTCTCCTTATTTTTTATCATATAGGCAAGTATGAGATTTTGTTTATGGGAAGCAAAGTACCTGCTTCGACTCGCAATTCCAGTATTTTTTGCACAAGTAATCCTCGTTTTAATGGGTGTTGTTGACACTATAATGGCGGGACAAGTAAGTCAGTTTGATTTGGCCGCACTGTCTATCGCTTCAGGGCTTTGGAATCCGATACTATTGAGTTTACAAGGAATTTTACTTGCATTAACCGGTATAGTTGCTCACCTTTTTGGTGCAAAAAGAATTACAGATGTTCGTATACAATTTCATCAAGCACTCTATTTATCAATAATACTGTCATTATTTGGTTTGTTTCTAATAAATCAGTTACATTTAATTATTGGCCTCATAAACATTGAACCGCAAGTAATTGAGCTCACTTTAGCTTATTTAAATTATGTGAAATGGGGCCTACCAGGTTTTTTAATTTATTGTATTTTTAGAAATGTAAGCGAAGGAATGACACTTACTAAACCTGCACTTTATATCAGCATCATTGGCTTAGCAGTCAATATACCTACTAATTATATATTTATTTATGGGAAATTAGGCTTACCTGAGTTAGGGGGTGCCGGTTGTGGCATTGCAACTGCGATTGTATTTTGGTGCATGGCACTCAGCCAAATAATTTACACCTATTCAAGTAAAAAATTACAAGGGAAATTTTTATTAAGCCAATTTAAAGTGCCTGACCTCTCTATCATGGCCAGCATATTTAAAATGGGAATACCAATTTCGCTTGCTACATTTTTTGAAGTAACCTTATTTGCCTGTATTCCCTTATTTATAGCGAACTTAGGCGCAGTGGTTGTATCTGGGCACCAAGTTGCAGCGAGTGTTTCAACTGTGCTCTTTATGATGCCATTAAGCTTATCTATGGCTATTTGTATTCGTGTAGGTAATTTATACGGTCAAAAACAATATAAGAAATTAAAAAGCACTATTTTTACCAGTTTCTTATTGGCAATTGCGATTTCAATTATTGTTGCATCAAGTACCTTTTTAGGTCGCACTTGGATCAGTACTATCTATTCAGATGTACCAGAAGTAATTGCTCTTGCATCGTCCATATTGATTTTAGCCTGTTTTTATCAGCTACCTGATGCAATACAAGTTGCAGCAAATGGTGTATTACGAGGGTTAAAATACACAACCCCAATTTCGTACATCACATTCATAAGCTATTGGCTCATTGGATTTAGTTTTGGCTATGTTTTAGGCAAAACAAATTTAATCGTCTCTCCAATGGGCGCTCAAGGATTTTGGTTAGGCATTATTATTGGTTTATCTGTTGCATCATTTTTAATGATTCTAACGGTTAAAAACCGTTTAACACGTACGCCATTTAATAACGGAAATATGGATATCAAATAAACATGTATAATTTTTTAGCTAAATGATTAAATAATCTAAAACGGTGAAAAAGAAAGACTAAAAAAACAGCAAACAAACCAATAAACCAAAATGTTACTTGATCCCAATTAAAAGTCGCTATATATTAGCGGCTTGTTGAGAGGCTAAAGACCTTAACATATAAATGCTCGCTTAACTCAGTTGGTAGAGTGCCGCCATGACATGGCGTAGGTCACTGGTTCAAGTCCAGTAGCGAGCACCATTTATATTCAACATAAGCTTTATTAGGCTCGCTTAACTCAGTTGGTAGAGTGCCGCCATGACATGGCGTAGGTCACTGGTTCAAGTCCAGTAGCGAGCACCATTTTTTAACTCATACTCCTTCAAATTCAGATAAATCAAACTCAACATCATCAATTTCAAATAATTCAAAATCACAATCGCTAACATCTAGTTTTATTTCGCTTAATGCACATCCTAGTTGATAAAATAAACCGACACCCAGCTCTATTGATGAACAAATTTTCATTACTTGTGCTTTTAACTCGTGAGCATTTTCATTTAATTCAAGTGCTTTTTGCCAATCTGCAAACATAGCAACTAAATTCAATGTCGCATCACATTCCTTTGCTAAATTAGCGCCTTTCCTAAAGTGTGGAATTGAATCAAGAAGGTTAAAATCTTCTTGCCATATACTATAAGTGAGTTGTGTGCCTTTAATATAACCTTCACACCACTGTGCTAAACCTAAACTAGGGCATTCGTCTTGAGTAGATAATTTATAATGTTTGATTAAGGAAAACTCTCCTTGAGATAAAGCCGTATCTATATGATTGAATATGTCCACCCAAGCTGTATGAATTGGACCTGGACCATATATCTGCTTAAAGCCCTCTTCTGCATTACCTGCAATCAATTCTTCTAAGTTAGCTTCTTCCAGGTATTCTGGGCAGGAAATAAAACAAGTCATTGCTCCTAGCATATTATCTATCGTAAAGCCGCTTGTGCAATATGGGCTCATCAGAAATGCGTCCATAATTATTAATGATGATCTATTTAACATTACATTGAGGTTTGTTGTTTAGACTTGAATTTCAGTATAGCTGTTATAACTAAATCCGCTATAGTATTTTATGCTGTACTTTTGAGTAATTGTACTTACATTATAGGATAAGATAGAAAACAACAATATATTGAATGATGAACCTCAGTAATTTCCTGAATAAAAATTACTGAGTTTAACTGTTAAGCATTACTTTTCAATAAATGGAACTATTTTACTTGGTGCAGATGAAAACCTTATAGTTTGCATGTCATCTTCCCAATCATCATTTATGACAACCTTACATTTAAAATCAGAACAATTCATTACAGACTCATTTTTTGATAATAAGGTAACTGGTTCATCAAAAATAAGTGTGATCCCAAC
Organism: Pseudoalteromonas denitrificans DSM 6059; assembly: GCF_900112265.1. Taxonomy (GTDB): domain Bacteria; phylum Pseudomonadota; class Gammaproteobacteria; order Enterobacterales; family Alteromonadaceae; genus Pseudoalteromonas; species Pseudoalteromonas denitrificans. Next base: position 51,373 of record NZ_FOLO01000027.1, read on the forward strand.
GATATCTGGCATTAAAAACCCGAATACAGTACTTAAAACAAAACCGGATAAGTCATCCATCAAATCACTTAATTCAGTATATACTTCAAATAAGTCATTTTTAGCTAACTGTGTTTTATCACTACCCGATGCCTCTATTTGCATAACCAACTGGCATTCATCTTTTGGGTTTTGAGTCTGTGCAATAACAATTGCTTTATCTTTATCTAATTTTTCATCAAATGGCAATAAAAGTTCCATATTAGGCGAAAATGTTAAGGGAAACTCCTGTTGCTCTGTAATAATCTGTCCGTGTGATAAAATACAACTTTTACCACTCTTTAATTCTTTTAAATAAAAACCCACTTTAGCCCTATTATATTCTCCCTTATTTACCACTTTCATTCGATCATAAAAACCGTCATAAGCAACAACAAACTCTTTTGCTGATGAAAGAAAACTAGAAAATACTAAAACAGAGCTGCAAACTAAAATAAAAAATTGTTTATTCACTAAAATATTCCTGATTTAAACGTATCATATGGCTAATTTCATTAACATAGGCTTCTCCTCGCTCAGAGTATGCTAATAATCCTTGTGCTAAACCTTCTGCCGTAGGGGTTTGCTGAATTTTTCTTTGGTGGGCTCTTATTTTCCTCAAAGATCGATATGCGCGATTAGTATTAATATTATAAAAATAAGCATTAACTGCTGCCCGTACAGTTTGATAAGCTGCAACTTCATGACCCGCACCAGAGTTTCTATTTTTAGGTACCATTCCACAGCCTTTTCTATAACACCATTGGCCAAAAAAATTTAAACCTATTTTTGCAAAGCGAGAAGTTCCCCAGGCTGACTCATTAGCAGCCTGCATCAAGGCTAATTCTCTGGGTACAATATCTACTCGCTCCAAAGCTAATGAAATACCTTCAACATCAACTTTATGCTTAACCTTATATTGCTTAAAAATAGCAATAACTTGGTTTAATTGTTTATCGGCTAAATTATCATCAAATTGCAACATCATAAGTGCAATTTCTAACTGGGCTCTTTGCTGTAATATTTGCTTATTTACAGCTTTCACATGCGGCTTTATAAAATTGAAAAATGTTTTCTTTTTTAATTTTATATCTTTTATTGCTAAAAAATCAGGGAGTTTTACTGTGTGTAATGGTTTTTCTTCTATCACTTTTACAGTTTTATTTATGACAATATCTTCTTCTGCTACTTGCTCTGTTTTTTTTGGTGGGTTAATTAAAAATGGATAAACTATACCGTACAGGGTAAAAGTGATCACGCACAAACGTAATACGCTCTTAAACATTCAGTGTTCCTCTTTTGTTTTAATATATCAACAAATAAGTATTGCGATACAAATATAGGGTCGTTTAAAACGTATTCGAAACCAATGAATAATGTGCATTTAAATCATTCCTTTTCTAGCACAAACCCCAGCAAATTAGGCTGTATTATACCTACTTCATAAAAAAACGCGAATATGCTTAATTTTGAACACTATCCCAATATATTTTTTGTGTATGAGTTGAAAGGTTTTTTCACTTTATTGATTAGAACGCTTAACAGTATCATTCATTCCTGACATAAAAAACCAAGTATGCGAATAACAATTACTTGTATTAAAATAAATAAGTGATGATTATAAAGCTTATATATTTATGCTTGTGCTCTTTATTTTGCAAATAAAAAGTTCAAACACACCACCTTCTTTATTTCAGGCAAGAAATATGAGAGCCGCTTCTATCCGATAAAAATAGCTTTATTAATATTGCTTTCGTTAAGCCTAAACTCATTTTTGTTTGTTTTAACTTGGTAATATTTCTGATGGTTCAGAAGACCAATAATATTATCTTGTTTTTCAACAATTTCTTATATTTACGCGCTAATAACATAACACCAGCGATGCTTGTGTTAGTTATAAATATAGGCAAAGCATTGTAGCTCCTTAATTGTTTGTCATAGGCTGAGTTTATGACATGATATACCCAAGCCAGTTCAAGATTCAGAATTCAACCGCTTAAGGGTAAATTAAACAAATCGTCAGAGCTATTTTAAGAGGGTATTCACTAGTGCATCAATAAAATACCTATCCTAAACACATATCTTGAAATGGCTTGAGTAAAAATAATAAAACACTTTCAACTTGTTACAAAACATTGGAATAGATATGAGCCATTGGATCCAAAGACGCAGTACAGAAGATAAGAACAGACCAAATGATCATCGAACCCCTTTTCAAAAAGACAGATCTCGCATTATACATGCAGCAGCATTTAGGCGTTTACAAGCTAAAACACAAATTATGGGGATAGGAGTCGATGACTTTTATCGAACGCGGTTAACGCATTCTTTAGAGGTTGCCCAAATTGGGAGTGGTATTTTAGGGCAATTAAGAAGTACATTACCCGATACTCATTTTTTGCCCTGCCGCAGTCAAATCGAAACCTTATGCTTAGCACATGATATTGGTCACCCGCCTTTTGGTCATGGTGGTGAAATTGCGCTTAATTATATGATGAGAAATAGCGGAGGTTTTGAAGGCAATGCACAAACCTTAAGAATAGTTTCTAAACTTGAACCTTATACACCGGGGTTTGGTATGAATTTAACCCGTAGAACACTGTTAGGTTTTATAAAATATCCCGACTTCATTGATAATCTTTGGTTAACACAACCTAAAGTAGACCCAACGGCTCCTTTTATTAAAGCAGACTTATGGCTACCTGCCAAAGGTTTATATTCTGATGACAAAGATGTTTTTGATTGGATCCTAAAACCTTTAAATGAATCAGATAGGCAATTAATTCGACAACATCAACCTTTAGATAAGTATCGTAATAAAACCTGTTTTAAATCTTTAGATGCCTCCATTATGGAGTTGGCAGATGACATTGCTTATGCAGTACATGATCTTGAGGATGCTATCGCCACAGGAATCATAAGTTTAGGACAATGGCATGATTTTGCTCTAAGTGAGTTTAAATCAATATCAGGCCCTTGGCTTAAGTCGAACATTGACCGTATATCACACAAACTATTTTCAAAACATCATTCTGATCGTAAAGACGCGATAGGTGAACTAGTAAATTTATTTATAACTGAAAATAGAATTGAGAATAATCAGCATGGCTTTTCATCTGAAATTTTATCATATAGTTTATCTTTACCTGATGAATATAAGGCAATTTTACAAGTACTTAAACGTTTCATTAATAAATTATTGATCCGTAAACCAAAAATGCAACAAATAGAATTTAAAGGACAAAAACTTATTATTGAGTTATTCAATGCTTTCTCTACTGATCCCCTAAGGTTATTACCAGAAAATACTCAACAAAGATGGCTGGAAACCTTTGAACTAACAGGATGTGGTAATAGAGTAATTTGTGACTATATAGCAGGTATGAGCGATGAATATGCCTATAAAGTTCATAATCGGCTATTCTCAGCACAGGTAGATTAAATTAAAAAGCCAGATGCAAAGCATCTGGCTTTTTAATTTTAGATATTTACTGCGTAAAAATAGGCCTGACTCTTTTAATGAAGTCAGTATCTTTCGCGGTAAACTCAGTAACATTTAGCCACTGCATAAATAAATCATTTAACTGATTATTATCACCCAACATTTTTTCACTTAACATGGCAATTTGTTCATCCATTTTAAGTTTAGCGTCCGATTTTGGAGTTTCAACTTGCGCAAGAATTTCCATTCGAACAGTCAATTGCGCTCTGCTCAATGACTTATTTTTTATCACTTTATGCCATGTTTTTGGTAAACAAAAATCCTGACTCAGTACATCAAATAATTCAACGTGTTTAGCAAGCTTATTCAAACGCTCACTGTGTTTAATCTTATCTTTAATGCTGTCGATAAGTTCGTTTACTTTTGACTTAAGTCCTTTCATACCATGAGGTATTAGTAATGAAAACTCATTAACTTGTTTTAAAAGTACAGAATACTTCACTTTTTCACTTGAATCTTTTACTGCTAAAAATGCTTGCTGAAATTCATTTAACTCAGCCTCCATTGCTGAAACCTGTACATTTATTTCACTTTCTTGTAGTTTTTTAGCTGTTTCTCTTTTTGAAAAAACATCATCATTACATTTTCTAAAAGCTTGCCATAATTCATTCTCAGCTTTATTACCAGCAAAACCTATTAACTTCCACTGTTCTTGTAATTGCTTTAATTGCTCACATGCTTGAGAAGCATCTTCACTAGCAGCAAAAACTTTTGCCTGTTCAAGCAAGGCTGTTTTGCTTTGTGCATGCATTTTATGTTTTGCTTTGATTTTAGTAATGATAACTTTTTCAGCATTTTTATAACGTGTTAATAATGCTTGGTATGCTTGTGTATCTACTGATCCAGCCTGACGCCAAGCTTTGGTAAGCTTATTATATTCAGTCTCTAATAACTTAAACTGTGCAATTGAATCACTTTCTAAGGTATTTAAAGAAGTCATTTTTTCAATAATTTGTTCACGATCGGCTAAGTGTACTTTTCTTTGGGCTTCTTGTTCAGCAAAGAATGTACGGCAAGGTATAAAGGCCTCTTCAAGTAGTAAATCAAATTCATTTGCTTTTAATTTTGCTTCATCACTATTTATACGTCCCAACTCATTCCAACGCTTACGAAATAGTTTCACTTGAGCTGCGCGAGACTTAGGTTCTTTACAGTCCTCAGCAATAAGTGATTTTAATTCATTTAATAATTCATCACGTTTTGGTTCAGCGATATACTGCTGCCAATCTTGCGCTTTTTTTAACGCTATTTCTATTAACTCATAATCACTTTGTAAACTTTTTTGGTAACCCGGTGTTAAGGTTTGATATAACTCATTCATACCTTTAAAAACACCAAAAGCAATATTGTAACGCCCTTGATCTAATAATCTTTTTAAATCTCTCAACTTTTTCTGAGATTGCTTTTTTGCACTTTCAAGGTTTGACTTTAATTCAAATGATTTACTTTTCCACTGTGTTATAAGTGTATTAAGTATGTCTATATTTGTTTGTTTAACTGGCGCAGGCATTTGGTTCAGTAAGCTTTTTGCCTGTTTTTGCCATTGTTCAAAAGCAATAACAGCATCATCATATGTTAATAAATCCTCAGGTATAACTAATGTCTCAAACTCTGACACATGTTCAGAAAACGCTTCCACATTTAATAATAACTCTGGCAAGCGATTTATTTGTGCTGAAAAGCTATCAAATTGCCTTTGTATGCTTGCTTGTTCTTTTAATTTAGGCTCGCAAGCGATTAGCTCTTCTTGTGACTGAGTTAATAAACGCGTTAATTGTGCTGTTGTTTCTTCATTTGGAGATAACAGGCTTAACTTCAATTTACCTTCAATATCATGAATAAGTGTATTAAAATAACTCAACTTAGCTTCAGCTTGTTCTTTTAGTGCAATTTGAGCTAACTTGTCGATATTTATTTGTTCTAATTTAGCTAAAGTAACTTCTACTTTACTCACTAAAGCTAAATACTTTTCACTTGCAATACTAAGTTGTTCTTCGTTTAACCACTTTAGTTCTAATGCTTGCCAGTTTTCATTTAATAGCGCAAATTGATTTTTTACAAGCTCATAATCTGATTTTTCACGTAATGCATTCAGCTTAGCTAAAATTAGTTTTGATTCTTTTTCAACTAAAAGTGGCATTTCTTTAGCTAATTTCAGTTGCTCTAGACATTGCTCTATTTTACTTTTTGCGGCTCCATGAGCTTTATTTTGACATGATTTTAATAACTTATATTGTTCAACTAACTCAACAAGCGTTAACTGAAAAGATTCATCCCCTTGCTTAAATGCTGTTTCTATCAAATTTGGTTTCGCTAAACGTTTTAACAGTTTGACTCTTAAACTATTATTTTTATCTTCTAAAGCCAACTTTTCTAATAAAGAAGTTTTAGTACAAGTATCAATATATTCAGTTTTAATTTTACTTGATAAAGATGCGTCATCTTTTAATATCGCTTTTGATACATGCTGTTCAGCAATATCTTTTATTCCCTGAGCCTGATCTTTTTTATAAGCTTGCCACCAAAGCGTAATATCATTTAACTTATTTAGCGCTTCCTTACGAATTTCTATAGCATCATCATTAAAGGCCAAATCATCTAATATTTTTGCGTCTTTTTCATCGCTTATATCTAATTTATCGATTGCAACTAATCGTACTGATAGTTTAGGATGTTTCCATTTAGGTGTGAATAAGTGCTTAAATATCATTTTCATTAAACCTTGCTATTTCTTCTTCTACTTTAAATTGTGATTTTAACTCGCGTTTCGAGCGCATAACCATTTCACCATCACTTGAGATAGTAAATTGCTCATTAGAACGCTCAACCTTAGCTTGATAAAGCATAACTAATTGCACTGTTTGCTCTTTTTGGGCTTCAGATAAAGCAACACCATCAGGCCAACGACCTGTTGCAGCGCCATATTTTAAACGTTCATAAAGTTCAGGGGTAATATTACTGATGAGATGGTCTAAATTCATTTATTTAGTCTTCTTTACTAATAAAAGGCGGACACGATTAATCACATACCATAAAAAACCAATTCCAATTGCTGATTGAGTGATTAGCAGTTCAATAGAACCTGGTGCTGGTGAACGTGTATAAAGTGCTAAAAATCCAGAAAGAAAAATGATCAATGCGATAAAAGAATGATTCATTATTTGCTGCTTTTTCTTCAATTTAATATCAAGAGCAATTTTTAGTTTATCTTCAGCATTTAAATTACTGATATTCATATCACAATGGGGACATTGTTTATGTTTATCTGATATTTGTTTAGCACAATTTGGACAGGCGACAATTGCCATCAATAAAGCTCCTACATCTACATACCCTTTTTATCTAATTTAGGGTATTAAAAAAGCGCTCATTTGAGCGCCGTTTATTCTATCAGGCTTACATGCCTTTGTCTTTTAAACTAAGACATTTTAAACATCTAAAAATTTATCTTAGAGTAGCAACCACATTTACAATTGCAGCTAAGGTATCTTGACCAAATGAATATGAACGTCGATCTGACCAGCCATAATCAGCATCAGGTAAATTAATATTATCTTTAAAAGGCATTTCTATTGTATAAGATAAACATTTAAATTGCTCCGCAACCCAACATGAACCTACAGTTAAATTGGCTTGTCCTGGTTCATCTTTAGGATAACCAAATTCGTCTTGAAACTCAGGTGTAATCGTAAGTAATGCTGATTTAAATGACTCTTCTAACGATTTCATTTTATCATCGTAGCTTGGGATCCCTTCAGATCCTGCTACAAAGTTATAAGGTAGTGCTTCATCTCCGTGTATATCTAAGAACATATCAACACCTAAGTTCAACATTTTGTCTCGGACTAAAAATACTTCTGGACTACTTTCCATTGAAGGCGATTGCCACTCGCGGTTTAAATTCACACCTTTGGCATTTGTACGTAAATGCCCTCGTACACTACCATCTGGATTCATATTTGGCACAATATAAAAAACAGCTTGCGATAATAGTGCAGCAGCATGAGCGTCTTCATCATCTAACAGTTTATGTAGTAGCCCTTCAACAAACCACTGTGCCATTGTTTCACCTGGATGTTGACGCGCCGTGATCCAGATATTTTTTTTATCAGAAGCTGGTTCACCTATACGTAATACTGTCATATCACGTTTATCTAATGTGTGACCTAAAGTTTCTATTTCACAGATTTCATGACCTTGTGCCCAATAAACTAAATCCAAATGGCGCTCGTAACTGTAAGGTGCAAAATATGCAATATAAAGATGCGAGCACTCTGGTTCACATTCAATCGTTAATGTGCCGTTTTCATATGATGTTGGTAATCTAAACCAAGTTTGGCGATCATATGAGGCAACAGCTTGATAATTATCCCAACCTTCAGGATATGCTGAATTTTCAAGGTTACTAATATTGATTTTATGAAGTTGGTCTTGTTGTGTTTCTAAACGAAAATGAAACCACTGAAAAAAATCTGAACTTTTATCTTTATTTATTTCTAATTGAATATCTAACGGGTTTTCAGCTGATTTTACAAGAATGTTACCACTATCAAATTGACTTGATATCTTCATTTAAATAACCTTTACTGGACTTGAGAAATATGTGTTTGATGATCTTAACATATTAATCAAAAAAGCCATCTTTCGATGGCTTTTAATTTAGTTATTTATCAACTTTATTGTTTTGAATTCGTTGCTCCCAAAAATCAGCTTTTTTAATTCCGAGTGCTTTAGGATCAAAAGTATATTTATCAACTCCTTGCTTACGTTGCATTTCGTAATCTTTTAATGCTTTAATTGCGGGTTTAGCCATGAAGAAAATAATCAAAATACCAATTATATTCAACCAAGCCATCATACCTACACCTATATCACCCATTGCCCATGCTAAATCAGCCGCTTTAACTGTGCCGTAAAAAGTTGCAAGCATGATCATTACTTTGAGAGCAAAAGTTAAACCCGGAAATTTAAGTGTACGTTTAATATAATACACATTATTTTCAGCAATAAAGTAGTATGCCAAGATAGTTGTAAAAGCAAAGAAAAATAATGCTAATGCAATAAAAGGTTTACCTACGCCGCTAAAGACACTATCAACTGCAATTTGTGTATATGCTGGACTGTTAGCTGCAATATCCGCTGCAATATTTTGTACTATAAAAGTGTCCTCTGCACCCGGCACATGCACATTATACATACCTGTTATTAAAATCATAAAAGCAGTGGCAGAACATACAAATATAGTATCAATATATACAGAAAAGGCTTGTACTAAACCTTGTTGAGCTGGATGTTCAACCTCTGCAGCAGCTGCTGCATGCGGGCCAGTTCCTTGACCAGCTTCGTTAGAGTAAACACCACGTTTCACCCCCCAACCAATTGCCGCACCAACACCCGCCATAGGAGAAAAAGCATCCCCCACAATTAGCATAAATATTTCAGGCACTCGGTCAACATTAAGCACAATAATCACAAGTGAAACTATGATATATGCCAACGCCATAAATGGCACTACAACTTGAGTGAAGTTTGCAATACGCTTTACACCACCAAAAATGATAAAACCTAATAACAAGACTATACCTGTTGCAACATATACCTTCATAAGACTGATAGTGCCCATGGCTGTTTCAATTGTGCTACCTTGACCAAACACTTGAACAACTGCTTCACCTATACCATTTGATTGCACCATAGGTAAAAGTAAGCCTGTTGCAATTATCGTTGCAATTGCAAAGATCCATGCATACCATTTTTGACCCATCGCCTTTTCAATATAATATGCTGGACCACCACGGTACTGCCCATCCGTTTCTTCTTTATAGATTTGCGCTAATGTTGATTCAATGTAAGCCGTAGATGAACCTAAAAATGCAACAACCCACATCCAAAATACAGCACCTGGGCCACCAAAGCCTATCGCGGCAGCAACTCCTGCAATATTACCAGTACCAACACGTCCGGATAAAGAAACAGCTAATGCTTGAAACGATGAAATCCCCTGCTCTGAACTTTTTCCTGATAGTAATAAACGGAACATTTCTGTAAATAATCTGATTTGAACAAATCTTGTTAATACAGAGAAAAATAGCCCTGTACCTAAGCATAAATAAATGAGAACAGGGCTCCAAATGATGCTATTTAAAAAAGTGACTATTTCTTGCACTAGTATACTCCGTTATTATTATTATTTTGTAAATTTAAAGTAAAGTACCATACCCTAGGAGCATGTATCAAACAAACCTGACAAGTTAGTGGATAAATAAAACCTAAATCTGGTACGTAAAAAAAATGCCGTTCAACAAAATTGAACGGCATTCATAAAAATATATTTAACTAGCGTGGCAAACTTGGATGTGTAACTTCAGCCATATCACGCATTACACGTACAACCTGACAGCTGTACCCAAACTCGTTATCATACCAAACATAAAGAACAACGCGCTTACCATCGACAATTGTCGCTTGAGAATCAACAACGCCAGCATAACGACTACCAACTAAATCTGTAGATACAATTTCAGTAGATGCGGTGTAATCTATTTGGTCTCGTAAATCAGAGTAAAGTGCAGTTTCACGTAAATATTCATTCAACTCTTCAACTGTTGTTTCTTTATTTAAGTTGATATTAAGAATTGCCATAGAAACATTTGGTGTTGGTACACGAATAGCATTACCAGTAAGTTTACCTTCCAATTCAGGTAAAGCTTTAGATACCGCTTTTGCAGCACCTGTAGATGTAATTACCATATTTAGAGCAGCGGCACGACCACGACGCTCTGCTGAATGATAATTATCGATTAAGTTTTGATCATTTGTATACGAGTGTACCGTTTCAACATGACCATTTTCAATACCAAACTTATCATTTAACGCTTTCAAAGTAGGTGTAATTGCATTTGTTGTACAGCTCGCAGCCGATACAATTTTATCTTCATTTTTGATGTCTTTATTATTAACACCATAAACAACATTTTTGATCTCACCTTTGGCAGGCGCTGTTAATAAAACTTTAGAAGTGCCTTTAGATTTAAGGTGTAAACCAAGACCATCTTCATCTTTCCAAATACCCGTATTATCAACTACTAACGCATTTTCGATACCGTATGCAGTATAATCTACTTCATCAGGTGAATTTGCATATATAACTTGAATATAAGCACCATTAGCTTTAATTACTTTTAACTCTTCGTCAACTGTAATAGAACCATTAAATGGGCCATGAATTGAATCACGACGCAATAAACTTGCGCGCTTTTCTAAATCACCTTTACGTCCACCACGTACAACAATTGCACGTAAGTTTAAGTTAGCGTGAGGACCACCTTGTTCAATCAATAAACGCGCTAATAAGCGACCGATACGACCAAAACCGTATAACACAACATCACGCGGTTTTTCGTTATGAGAAGTTTCATTGATTTCTTTTAATTCATCAGTAAGATATTCCTCAATCGAACGACCAGCAGCAACATTTTTATAAATGTATGCATAAGCTAATTTACCGATGTCGATTCTCGCTGATGCCAAGTCCATTTTGCTGATAGCTTCAAGAAATGGAAAGCTTTCTCGTAAACGAAGTTTATTTTCTTCAAATTGCGCAACTGTTTTGTGCGCTTTAATCACATCAATTGTGCTTGCACTAACGAGTGGGCGACCATAAACAGCAATTTCGATGCCTGATTTACGGTAAAGTTTACCTATGATTGGCTGCATGCTTTCAGCGTAATCTTGGCGTTCCTGCCAACTATTCTGATAATCTTGTTCGTGAGATGAAGTCATTTTTTCTGCCTAATATAAACAAATTTTGAACGGATAGCCCCAATGGGCGCGCATAGTGTAAATTATAATTCATTTTTTCTCTAGCCCTGTCATCATTCATTTGATTAAGCTAGACTAAAAGCAATACTTATATATAGGAAATATAATGAAATTTAGATACACACTGCTGTTAACTTCATTGGTCTTATTTGGATGTGAAAAACAAATTAGTGTGAGAGAAGTGTGTGAACAAAACAATAATATGTGCAGCGATCTCAATGTTGACGGTCACTGTAATGCGATTCGTTCTGAAGTTATTGTAAAACGCTTTATAGAAAAACAAGACCCCAGCGACGATAATAAGTATAAATTATTATTAGATTTTGAAGAATACTCAAAATGCATTCACTTAGCTTCTCAAATTGAGCATATTAAATTAAAGGATAAAAAAAGCTCTCGTATTAAAGGCTATATGACAAGTTTACGTGAAATAAAAAGGCTAAATACCGAAACAAAAAATGTAACCCACCCTGGCTTATTATATTATCACTGGACACATAATCGAGATGAACAAGCACTTGAGCAGTTTTTAGCTTTAGAAACCTCAGATTCAATGAAAAATAGTGAAATGCAATTTTTACTCGCCACTTATTATATAAAGTTTGACTTAGAAAAAACCCTAGACTTACTTTATCGGGCATTAGAACTAAACCCTGAAGATTCACAACCAAATGTTGATATTTATAAAACTCTTGTCAATATTTTTTATAAACAAAAAAAATACAAGCATGCCTATATTTGGGCTTTAATCGCACGAGAATCTGGAGTTAATAATATAGAGATTATACCTTTAGCTCAAATGTTAAAGTCACAAGGAAAATCATTAGACAACCTTGAAGCATTAGCAAATAAAACACAGGAAGAAGTTGAAAGTGGAAAATTTTTCTCACCTAGAGATTTTTAAAAAAATGAATAAATTTAACGCTTAATGCGCAATAATAAAAGTTCGACAATAAAAAAGGTAGCAAACGCTACCTTTTTTATTGTCTGAAACAAAGCTAGTTATTGCTTGTTCCAACTTCAACCCGAGTTTTGAGCTTTTGCCCTGGGCGGAAGGTCACAACACGACGAGCCGCAATAGGAATATCTTCACCCGTTTTAGGGTTTCTACCCGGTCGTTCACTTTTATCACGAAGATCAAAGTTACCAAAACCTGAAAGCTTAATTTGTTCACCGCTTTCAAGAGCAGAGCGAATTTTCTCAAAAAAAGTTTCAACTAATTCTTTGGCATCTTTTTTATTGATCCCCAATTTTACAAAAAGGTGTTCTGCTATGTCGGCTTTTGTAAGCGCCATATTTAGTCCCTCAAGGAAGCATTAAATTTTTCGGCCAATGAGGCCACCACTTGGTCAACCACTAAGTTGATATCTTTCTCTTCTAGAGTCCGCTCAACATTTTGTAGTGTTAGGGCAATTGCAAGACTCTTATAACCCGAGTCTATACCTTTCCCCTTGTACACATCGAACAAGTTTAGCTCAACCAGTTGATTTCCGCCAACATTTTCTATCATTGTTAAGATATCAGCTGAATTTACGCTCTCTTGTACCACTATTGCGATATCTCGACGGTTCGAAGGGAACTTTGAAATGTCACTTGCCGATGGTAATTTACGTTTTTCTAACCCTAACATTTCGATTTCAAAAACAAAAGTTTGGTTATTGATATCTAGTTTAGACTGAATTTGCGGATGTAGCGCACCTAAAAAGCCAACTTTTTCACCATTTCGATAAATAGCTGCTGATTGTCCAGGATGTAAGCCTTCTACAGCTTGTGCTTTTATCTCAAATGATGACTTATCAGCAGTTAATGCTAATAAAGTTTCAACGTCACCCTTTAAATCATAAAAGTCAACTGTTCGTGTTGCAATATCCCAATGCTCGCCAAAGGTTGCACCTGAAATAACACCACTGATCACCGCAGTTTGTGAAACACCATTTTCAGCATTTGCATCTTTTACAAATTTCAAACCGTGCTCAAATAATCGAATTCGTGTTTGTTGGCGGTTTTGATTATATACGTGTGAACTGAGTAATCCAGGTAACATGCTCACGCGCATAACCGACATTTCAATTGAAATTGGATGTGGTAATACAAGTGGATCGGCTGATGGGTGCAGAATACTTTGAACTTTAGGATCAACAAAGCTATAGGTAATAGCCTCTTGATAACCTAAGGTTACTAAGGTATTTCTTACCTGTGCAATACTTAAGTTAGCTTCATTATGTGTTGTCATCTTTAATGCTGCTTTTGGCGCAACATTAGGGATATTATTATATCCGTATACACGTGCTACTTCTTCAATTAGGTCTTCTTCTATGCTTATATCGAATCTGTAACTCGGAATATCCGCTTGCCACTGCTCATTATCAAATGACACAGTTAAACCTAAGCGTGTTAGGATATCAGTTACTTGCTCTTGAGAAATAACATGACCAATTACTTTATTTAAACGTGATTGACGTAAAGTAACTGTTTTTGCCTTTGGTAGTTTTTCATTTGCAACAGCTTCAACAACAGGACCTGCTGCACCACCAACAACCGCTAATAAAAGCGCAGTAGCACGTTCCATTGCATCATGCTGTAATTGATGATCAACACCACGTTCATAACGATGAGAAGCATCAGTATGCAAACCATATTTACGTGCTTGTCCAGCAATTGCAAGAGGGCTGAAAAATGCACTTTCTAATAAGATATCTTTGGTATTCGCTGTTACACCAGACTTTTCACCACCAAAAATACCAGCCATTGCTAATGATTTTTCGTGATCCGCAATAACTAATGTAGATGCATCTAGCTTAACAGTATTACCGTCAAGTAGTACTAGTTCTTCATTTTGCTGGGCACTGCGAACTTTGATACCACCTTTAATTGATGCTAAGTCAAACGCATGCATTGGATGCCCAAGTTCAAGCAAAACATAATTTGTAATATCAACGATTGCATCAATTGAACGAATACCACTGCGACGCAATTTTTCAACCATCCATAATGGTGTGGTAGCATTCAAGTCAACATCTTTGATCACACGTCCTAAATAACGAGGACATGCATCTGAATTTTCTAATTCAATTTTAACAACATCATCAATTGTTGGTACAACAGCTTCGATAACTAATTCTTGAACGTCAAGGCTATTTAATACACCTACTTCACGGGCAATACCTTTAAGCCCAAGACAGTCACTTCTGTTAGCCGTTAAATCAACATCAATGATTTTATCTTCAAGGTCGAAATATTCACGAATATCTTGGCCGATAGTAACATCTTGTGGTAATTCAAGAATACCATCAGAACTTTCGCTCATGCCTAATTCTTCAAAAGCACATAACATGCCCATTGAAGGTTGACCGCGTAGTTTCGCTTTTTTGATTTTAAAGTTACCTGGTAAAACTGCACCAACTTTTGCAACTGCTACTTTAAGACCAACACGACAGTTTGCTGCACCACATACGATATCTAGTGGTTCAGCTTCACCAACATTTACTTTTGTAACTTTTAACTTATCAGCATCTGGATGTTGCTCAGCAGAAATCACTTCACCGATAACAACGCCTGCAAAATCACCCGCAACAGGATCAATACCATCAACTTCTAGTCCAGCCATTGATAGTTGTTCCGATAGAGCATTGGTATCCATATTTGGATTAACCCATTCTCTTAACCACTTTTCACTAAATTTCATCTATTTTCTCTCTGTTTGGTTAAGAAGTTCTAACGGAATTGATTTAAGAATTTTAAATCGTTTTCAAAGAATGCACGTAAATCATTTACGCCATAACGCAGCATAGTTAAACGCTCAACACCCATGCCAAAAGCAAAACCAGTGTATTTTTCTGGATCGATACCAACTGAACGTAAAACGTTAGGGTGAACCATGCCACAACCAAGTACTTCTAACCATTTGCCATTTTTGCCCATCACATCAACTTCAGCTGATGGTTCAGTAAATGGAAAGTAAGACGGTCTAAAGCGAATTTCCATATCTTCTTCAAAGAAGTTTCTTAAGAAGTCATGTAAAATACCTTTTAATTCGGTAAAACTCACATCTGTATCTACCATCAAACCTTCAACTTGATGGAACATAGGTGTGTGTGTTTGATCGTAATCATTACGGTAGACTTTACCTGGAGAAATAATACGTAAAGGCGGTTTTTCATTTTCCATAGTACGGATCTGAACACCACTTGTTTGTGTACGTAATACGAGCTTAGGGTTAAAGTAAAAAGTATCATGATCAGCACGCGCTGGATGGTGCTCAGGTATATTCAAAGCATCAAAGTTATGAAAATCATCTTCAATTTCAGGACCTGATTTTACTTCAAAACCGAGTTCACCAAAAAAGCTCTCAATACGTTGGATTGTACGCGTTACAGGATGCAAACCTGCCGTAGGCAAAGCTCTACCAGGTAACGTCACATCAATCGTTTCAGCAGCTAGTTTAGCTTCTAACGCAGCTGAAGCTAATTGCTCACGTTTTTCATTAATTTTTGCCTGAACTTCTTGTTTAGCTTGGTTGATAACTTGGCCAGCATTTTTACGTTCAGCAGGGTCCATTTTACCTAAACTTTTAAGTAAACTGGTGATTTCACCTTTTTTACCTAGATAATTTACGCGCGCATCTTCTAAATGGGCGATTTCACTTGCATTCTCAACCGCACTCAGCGCTTGAGATAAGATATTTTCTAAATTCATTAGACTTTGATCTCTTTAAAGAGGCAGATATTTTTTCAGGGCAATATAATAACTGATATTAGTAAGAAGATGCTAGTTAAGAGAGCAAAAACTATAAGTTAAGTGTTGTTTTTATGAAAGGAATTGTAATTTTACGCTGTTGTACGATAGAAGCATGATCCAATTTATTCAAAATATCAACCAAAGCACGCATATCTCGACTTAATCTCGTTAATAAAAAGCGAGCACATTCTAAAGATAGTTCCAGTCCACGCATTTTAGCCCGCTTAACTAATGCTTCGGCTTTATCATCATCACTCATAGATCTAATTTGAAAAGTTGTTCCCCATTTCAATCTTGACTCTAAATCAGGTAATTCAATATTAAGCATGTCGGGTAGTAAATCAGCAGCAAATATAAGTACTTTTCCGTGCTCATTAAATCGATTATAAAAATTGAATATTGCTTTTTCCCATTTTATATTTCCAGCAATAAGATGCAAATCGTCTATACATAAAACATCCATTGTTTCTAAGCCATCTAGTAAGTCAGGTGATAAATGAATAATATCGCTCATAGTCAATAAAATAGTTGATAAGCCGAGTTCTTGCGCTTGGACACAACTAGCGTATAAAAGATGAGATTTTCCTGATTCAGCTAAGCCACATAAATAAGTAAATTCAAATTTATTACCATGGGAAGTAACCTTATCCAGAATAGTCTGTAAATGCATTACAACTTGTGAGTTTTCACCTCCAAAATAACTGGTGAATGTTTCATCATCGGGCAAAGTAACAGGTAAAGCCATTTGCATGGGATCTTTATCCATTATTTAAGTCCTACCCAGCGATATTCATTTTTTGGGTTTTCTTTTTCAGATGCTAAAGGGTCAAATAACCTGATAAAAGCACTATCTAAATGTAATGCTTTTGATAAATCTAATTCATTTCCCGATAATTTTAACTGCATGTAAAATTTGTTATCTTTTACAACCTTAAGTGTGACAGCATCAATGACTGACAAACTTAGTAACCGTCTTTTTACTAACTCAAGTTTTGTAAAATTATTAATACCTACAATTGTGATATTAAATAAACCATCATTATTAAAGTTTAAAGCCTTAACCGCATATTCAATAGAAAGCTTATCCGCTACATCATCAATCATCTGCCCTACAATTTGTTGCTTATCACCCACAAGCTCATTAACAGCAAATTGTGATTCATCACTAAATCTCCAGTCCAATTGCCAGGTATTGTTATTTATATTTACATAAAGGCGCGCTGTCACTATCCGCTCTGCATTATATCTTTGCGACGCTAAATTAACCGGTTCTGAAAAATTAGCCCATACATCAGTAACAGATACAATTTGTCTGTCTTCTAAATCGAGTAATGGGATCACAAGCGGTAAACCGCGGCGAGTGGATTTATCAGATAATAACTGTTCAATTTGCGGAAAACTATCTTGTGTTACCAATTCTCTTTGTAACTCATCTTCAACAGCTAGCCATAATGCAACTAGTGGTCGTCTATTTCCCCATATAGGTTGACCAACAGATTCTAATAATTGGTTTACCTTATTGGCTTCAAATTTGATCACTAAAAACTGTTGATTATTAGCACCATCAGAATACTCATATTTAAGCATATAAGCAGGAATGTTTCTGATTGCTTTTCTAAATGCAGGACTAGACTTATCAATAATACGCCCGCTTACTTTGATAAGTACTTTAAATAAAGCATCTCTACTGGCTGTTAATCTGGATTGTCGAGTTTTATCAGATACTAATATTTTATATTGATAAAGATCAATAACTTCAATCGCCTTGATTTGACAAGAAAGAAAAATAAGAAAAACAGCAAATAAAAATTTAGACACTAAAAACCGGAGTATTATTTAAAGGCATAGCGATCCTAAAGCAATCGTTAAAACAAATCAAAAATATTTTTGAATATAACAAGGGTACCGTTGTACTTGCATTAAGCAAATATCAAGCGGCTTAAACCTACAAACGGCACCAATCGCTTCATGTCGATCAATAACAGGATAATAATGGTATTGTTTCGCCCAATTATATGCCTCTGTTGATATCAACTTTTTATTTAATGCATAATTTAATTCCCTAAAGCCATAAAAGTAATCAGGTATTTGAACACAATGTCCTGAACTATTACTTGCAGCAGCTTTAAATGTTGTAAGGCTCAGCGTAACTGCATTAACTGGAAAAGAAAATATTACACTTATAATTTGTAAAAAAATTATTGTTTTTTTCATTGTCTTCACATACTTAAAATTTATGTTGTGACCTACATCAGTAGCAGCCTAAATATAATATACATTATTCCAAATAGCCTAAACGGTATACTTCGTGCTGACGGTGTTTAAGTGGGTCTTGAATGCGGCATTTGTTATTAAATTCAGAATAAAAACTGCAGCCTTCAGGTGTCGTTGCATCAATTAATTGTTCAATAAGAAATTGGCTATGCTCTTCTTCAGAAAATAGACTATTACGTAAATATAAAATTTGCGATAAACCTACCGGAGCCGCCCATGAAGTATGTAAATCCAACTCAGGCATACTGCGCATTCCAAAAACATCATAAGTTTGTTTTGGTGTTTTATTGGTTTGTGTGGGATCAAAATCAACAACACCAAAATTTACAAATAAATCAGCCGAGGAAAGAAAAGTAAACTCACTATCAAAACCTACAACGGGTTGTTTTTCAGCCACCACACCATTTTCAGGTAAGCTAGTATCATGAGTTTCCGTAGTATAATACGTTACTCGAATACGGTTATTGAAAGGTTCTGCATCTAAAGGATACTTTGATTCATCACCAACATTAAATGGGTATGCTGCTTGAATACCTAATATGCCACTGGTATTAAACAACCTTTCATAAAAGGGAAGTAATGCCATTGCAATATCACTTGCTTCCTTATCAGATACACTACCATCACATTTATTTTTAGCCCAAGCACGCTTTACAGTATCCACAATAAAGCCTCCTGAATAGTTAATATATTCAATATTTTCTCCGATTAAGACTGTATCGTAAAGTGAATCCCCAAAGGCCTTAACTATTTCGGTGTAACCCGTTACATCTTTGTGACATACAACAGTTTTATGTTGTTCAAAAGGTAAGAAACTCGCGGTATCTAAAAATACAAACTCAGCTTCA
>NZ_FOLO01000072.1 GCF_900112265.1 Pseudoalteromonas denitrificans DSM 6059
AATACCAGAAGATCATATTCATATGGTCGTAAGAAGTGAACCAAAAATGTCACCTAGTCAAATCATGCAGGTGATAAAAAGTATTTCAGCCAGAGAGTTTTTCAAATTATATCCAGATATTAAAAGACGTTATTTCTGGGGTGGGAAACTTTGGACTCAAAGTTATTTTGTTGAAACAATAGGAAATGCAACAGAAGATACTATTCGTAAATATGTGCAAAACCAATTGATTGAATTAGATAAAAAAGAAGTTCACGGAAGTCAGCTGGGACTCTTTTAAACTCGGTCGCTTGCGGCCGATTCTTTTATAAGGGGAGTGAATAATAAACAAGTGAGTCATTAAATAAAAATTTAGCCATAGTAAAACTATGGCTAATTGCTGCTTTTAGCTAATTTATAGTGTTGGAATGAAAGGTCCAGGATCTGATGGAATAAGTACATTTTCCAAACGACATGAATCGGCTACTTTTTCAGTTATTGTTTCAATTCTCCCTGCATTTCCTTGAAAATTTAATGTTAAAGTGCCTGTAAATACAAGCATTGTGGCAGGGCTTCCTTCTAAACGGTGCGTTTGTAAATGAAACTCTTCTGGACACATCAGCCCTTCATCTATGATTTTATAATGAGTCGTAGTGAGAGACTTATAAATACCCTCATTAAAAGTCGTTAAATCACCAGCATATCGACATTGTACTGCTGGTGTATGTATTACTTCAGTGCTGTAATCACATACAATGCGTTCTACCCAAGTTTCTTCAGCATATGTATTAATTGAAGAGAACGCTAAGCCAATGATGCCTGTTTTCAGTAACCCTGTTATAAATTTATTCATGTTTAAATCCTTGTAAGTAATCAATCATAAAGTTTAGAAAATGAATTTTTTAACAATTGCGGTAGAGCAAATTAAGGGCCAATAGATAAAATTAATTGTTAACTGGGCATCTGAATAATTTGATTTAGACTTACAAAACTAAAATAGGTTGCCAATACAGGTACTTAATTCATAGTAAAGTATAATATTCTACTTATTTATAGATTTGAAATTAAAAAGTTGTTGTAAATATCAGACTAATTTTTTTTAGCTTTGGTAAAGTGAAAGCCACATTATTGCCGCTACTAAATTCATGGCGGCAATTTATTTCCCCTCCTATAAAAAGGATTATGAAAATGGATAATATATATTCAGACATTCCCAAAGACTTAAGTTCTGAGATATTTGAAGACTTGATAGAAAGTAGTAATGTTAAAATTGAGAGAATAATATCAAATGGACACAGCTCTCCTAAAATAGGCTGGTATGATCAGGCACAAAATGAATGGGTTATCATCTTAAAAGGAGAAGCTATTATAACATTTGAGAATGACTCAAGTGTGCACTTAAAGGCTGGGGGTTATGTGAATATACAAGCACATCAAAAACATAAGGTGAGTTGGACTATCGAAAATACTGAAACTATCTGGTTAGCAGTTCATTATTAAAAGCAATAGTATAAAGGCATCGTGTTTTTTTACTTTATTTATAAAATAAATAATTGAGAGTTAGCATGCATAAATTTGAAAATAAAATACCACCGCCTATTGTTGTTTTATTCGTAGGGCTTGTTATGTGGGGGGCCGCATTAGTGACACCTGTTCAGGCTATCAATCAAATGATACAAATAAGCTTAATTGTCATTACACTGTGTTTAGGCATTTTTTTTTGCATCGCAGGAGTTGTTTCTTTTAAACTTGCTAAAACAACCGTTAATCCATTAAAACCAGAAGCTGCTTCATCATTAGTGAGTTCAGGTATATATAAAGTATCAAGAAACCCTATGTACTTAGGTTTTGTGCTTTTCCTAATAGCTTGGGCTGTGTACTTAGCATCTTTTATTGCAGGACTAGGTATTATCGTGTTTATTATATATATGAACCAGTTTCAAATCATACCTGAAGAAAAGGCACTAAAAATATTATTTAGCTCTGAATTTGAAGTTTATCAATTAAAAGTAAGAAGATGGCTATAAAGCGTCACTGAAACGAATAACGCTTTTGACGAGTGCTTAAAAAGATAAAAGCATGTCTGATACGATAAAATGCTTCCTTAATTCGTAAAAAACAAATTTAGGTATGAATATTCAGCGCATTATTAGGTGCTTCAATTTAATGTTCACCACATCGAGTATCTTGAGAATAACAGACAGTATAGGCAGTTCTGCAGCGTTCAGTTTTACCTGGGCGTTGACCAGCACCTGCTATATTAGGTGTTAATTCTTGTGGGATTAACTTGCTATCTCTTGATAAGTTTTTAAGAGACTTTTTATTAAGTTTTAATTTCATTTTTCATTCCTTCGTTATTTAAATTTATAAGACATTCATTAATTTATTATTTTTAATGTATTGAACTTGTTACTTAATAGTGACTCATTTATAAGCGACTTCACTCATTTCTACATTTAATTTATTTTCAATAGACGTGTCATTGACACATAAATTTACTTTGAAGAAGTTTTTAGTAACGCGATTAATGTATATTGTATGCATTTTGTGGTCAAGTATAATTTACAATATAGGAACTAAATTTAAAAAGGAGTATTTTTTGATATTAGTCATTAGTATATATCAGCCTATTTTTCTCGCTAATAAAAGTGCTTAATAATCAAAAACACAATGCTAATAATATTTTTATTCTATTTATGAAACTAATCCGTTTATTGAACGCAAATATTTAATACTGGGTTTAGTAAAGCCAATTTGAGCCAAATGGGATTGGGAGTAGGGGGCTTTTATTAAGCTTTTTCCTGAATTTATTTTGTTAACCCAGTCAGGATTACCTATTGCCGATTTACCTATGGCTACAAAGTCAGCCCCCAAATTGATAACTTTATTAGCCTGTTTATTCGTTGCTATTTTACCTGCAATAATAAGCGGAATATCTGGATTTAACCGTGTTTTAATCCATTCAAGTAATGTTTGGGAGGTTTGGGTTTCATGGTTTGGTTTTTTAAAAGCGTCATGTAATGACATATGAATATAATCAATATCTAAATCAGCCAGTGAATTACTTAGTTTTATTTGTTCATTAATATCAATCCCTTCAAAGTGAGCATAGTTTTCAGGTGATAATCGAACGCCAATTATAAAATCTCTAGGTAATTGCTTACGTATTTTAATTACTATTTCAAATAATATTTTAGCGCGACTTTTAAAACTGCCACCCCAGTTATCAGTTCGTTTGTTTAATATCGGGTTAGTGAAATTACTCAATAGAAAGTTAAATGCGGCATGTATTTCAACACCCGACATGCCGGCATGACATGCACGTTTTGCAGCAGCTACAAAATTATCAATTAATGATTCAATTTCAATATGTGATAGCGCGCGTGCACCGTTTACATTATTTTGATCTTTTTTAATAATCGAGGGGGCAACTGGCTGGCAATTGCTTGATTTCTGTTCAGTGCGTATACCGCCATGATGAAGCTGCACTATGGCCAAAGTATTATGTTTTTTTGTTACCTGTGCAATTTGTTTAAATTGTTTTTCTTGGTGTTTATTGAGTAAACTTGGTTGCCCTTGCCAGCTTCGTCCGGTTGGTGACACTAAGGTTGCGGCCGTGATCAACATGCCAAACCCACCTTCAGCACATTTATTTAACCAAGCAATCTCATGCTCACTTAAATCTCCATTTTTATCACTCATATTATGAGTTAAAGGTGCCAATACAGCTCTATTTTTGGTTGTTTTATTTGCTTTTTTAAAATTAAATTCTGATTTTGTTGCAAAATAAGTCATCATTTTTACTCAATTAGTTGGCTTTAACTTACTTTACATTTAATTAGAACTTGTGATAATAGCTGTAAATAAACAAAGTTAATGTCTTGGTAGGCAGTAATGAATCATAAATTAAATCATCTTTATTTAATGAAATTGTTTGTCGCCATAGTGCAGCATGGCTCATTCTCTCGTGCTGCCATTGCTTTAAAAGTAACAGCGACTAAAGCATCAAAAGATATACGTCACCTTGAAAAAACACTTGATAGCCAATTATTTAATAGAACAACGCGCTCTGTTAACTTAACTGACTCAGGGGAGGTTTATTTTAAATCTGCGATTGATATTTTAGATTTGCACTCTCAAATGATAGATAACATCAATGTAATGAAAAGCACGCTAAATGGAGAGCTAAGAGTCACAGCACCCTCATTGTGGGGGGAGGTTATTTTAGTTCCTATAATTTTATTGTTTAAGGAAATTTACCCGCAAGTTAAATTCATTGCTGATTTTTCAAATGATACCAATGATATTTTTCGCGATAATATTCATATCGCTTTTCGTAGCACTGAGCTTGAAAATGAACCTTATTTAGCGCGTTTCATCGCAAAAGATGAATATATTTTATGTGCAAACCCTGATTATTTAAGTAATAATCCAATAATTAAAACACCTGAAGACTTAGTTGACCATCACATGATCACTTTTAGTCAAAAAACTGGACAGCTGGAGTGTTTGGAGTTTATTTATCAAAATCAAAAGGTGAAACAATCAGTTATTTCAAGTTTGGCTTTTAATAATAAAAATGCAATTTATGCTGCTGTAAAATCTGGTTTTGGTATTGCTGTTTTACCTAAATACTTAATATTAGAAGGGCTTAATTTAAATACTGTTGTTGAGGTATTGCCTCAATATCATATTAAGAGTTCGGCATTTTATGCCTTATATACCCACAGACAAAAAGACTCTGCTTTAGTTAATAAATTCATAGATTTTGTTTAAGAAAAGTTCATCTAAAGTAAAAGTAGGTCACATTAATGAGTTTTAGGTGTAATAACATGTAATAGTTTTTTAAAGAATAATGGCTTAACTATAGAAGGAACAAGATATCTTTAATCAACCTTATATGGAGATCCCACATGAACAAGTCATACTTTTTGCTTCCTGTAATAGTACCTCTGATGTTAATCTCAACAAGTGTAAATGCAGGCACTATTTATTCAACAGAAGCGGCTACGAATATTACTAATATTAGTGCTCAGCTCAATGGTTATTCAGCATCAACGATTGGTATTAGTGGCGAAATATTTAGTTATGGTTTAACAACAGATTATGGTTTGTATGCCTTGCCAAACCCTCAAGGACAAAACGGTCCTGTATCAGCAACAGTGACTAATTTACAATGTAGTAGTACATATCATTTTAAATTTACAGGTGATCCTAAGCCACCCAGAACAACAAGTCAGGGAGCAGATCTGACTTTTAACACTCAAGCGTGTATTTGCACAGATTTCACCGAAGTTGATGTTGCACAGACTAATATTATTCAGGGTATAGAACCTATATTGGTGGGTACCTATGGGGTTGGTGGGTGGGGAAATAGTACAGCTCCCGCTTTAGCTTCAACGCTTACAGACAACCTTTATTATGGGCAAAAAGAACATGAAGGTATTATTTATGGTGAAAACCAAGCTTGGGATATAAACACCTTGTGGTGGAGTGCCTTAGAGGCAGGATCAGAAAATAATTCAATTGAGATTGAACTAGGGGCTTTTTATAGTTTGGATAAATTTATAATTCAGGCTGATACTAATGATGATTATCAGGTTGAGTATTTCCAAAATAATGCTTGGCACAGTGCTTGGACAGCTACTCCCGCTGGTAATTGGGGAATGGTTACACGATATTCGGGCGTATTAAATGCTATTGCAACAAATAAAATACGCATTAGTGCCAGTGGTGGAGATTCTTTATATGCTATTTCTGAAATAGCCGTATTTGGTAAGCCTGTTATTTGTAATAACTAAAACTGTAATCAAAACTAAGGGAAGCAGTGGTCAGTTAAAATTGAACGCTGTTTCCTATATCTTTATTAATGGGTTTAGAAATATTTTTTATGAATCATATTTTAAAAACGCATTTCTATAAGCATCGGCAACAGATCGATAATGTCATAAAAGATCATATATAAAATTTGATATATAGAAGAAAATATGCAAAATATAAAAATTAATTAACATAGAATGAATATTGGAAATGACTTTTTGATTTTAAATCAGTAGATTACTTTCTATGTGAAATATTTTGGACTGACAGAAAAGCCATACCTCATAATATTTATGAGGTATTTGTATTGCTCTGCAATATGTTATTGCTATCTAACGGGTATAACGTTAGATTTAGGCAGCTTCAGTTTCGGCATTACTTAATTTAACTAAGCTTGCTTTTAGTCCAGCAAATTGGCCTTTTTCTTTTGCCATTTGAATAAGTGCTTCAAGCGTCGGCGCAGTTTCTCTAGGAAAACGTTTCTGTTTATACGCTTTGGTTATCCATTGACTCAAAAACTTATGTTCTGAAGTTGGGCCATAACCACACATTTCAGATTGTTGTTCAAATGCCAGAGCCATCAATGCACATTGTGCCATATCAGTGAGTAACTGCTTGTTAAGTTCTTCTTGTTGCAAAATTTTATGTACCTATGTAATTAATTGCGCGCATGATAACATTATTTATTAAAGCTGAAAACAGCCTTCCCAAATAATCATCTAGTAAAGTATAAAATTAATGAAATAATTGAGTTTTTAACTTCAAGAATACCCAATTTACTTTAGTAAAGGTAGAAGCAAAACTTTTTGACTGTTCTAAGTAGTTAACTATATAGGTACAATTTATTAAAGCTCAGATTTAATTCTTGGCATTTTAAGTTGTCTTAATATCCCATTACTTAATTTAAAAAAGAACTTTTCTAGTATGAAGTATTCAATTTTCTTTCTATGTATTATTTTAGATGGCTGTGCTCAAAATTCAGGAGTGACGCCTACAGGAGGTGTAACTTATATGATTACTCATCAAGATGCGATAGGTGTTAAAAGTATCCGTAAGATTAAAGCTGAAGCGATTCGAGAAGCAAATGAAAAATGCAAAGGATACTAAAAACGGCTAAAGTTTTAAAAATGATTGATTCAAAAACTCTTTCCCCTGTTAAAACTGAAATTCATTTTAAATGTATAAAAGAAACTTAAGCTAGAAAAATATATTAGCCTGTCTGATGTGCTAATTTTTTATCTACAAGAGACTAAGCATATTAATACCGACGCTTTTTGAAAGTATATTCGTAAAAAAACCGTTAGTGATAAGCACTAACAGTTTTTAATTAACTTTTAAAGTTTAGGTTTTCCAAATAATGATACTGATCACCACATCTCGACCACCACTGACATGTGAAAGGTTATTGGTTGGTATTTCTTTATTCGCGAGCTTATTTTTATTAATTTTTTGTTTTTTCAAATTTTTAAACATTTTGTATCTTTGTTTTTAACTTAATTTTTAATTCTGACGAGTCAATATTAATTACATTGTTCTGTCCAAGCCCAAATACCACAGTTTTCTCTTCCACCAAAGAAAGTCATATGTGAATCTGTTGGTTGAAGTGTTCCTCCTCCCACTTGCGGAGTCATCTCCTTTGGAACAGCTTTAAAATCTTTAGACAAATTTTTGAGTTTCTTTTTATTTAATTTAAGTTTCATTTTTTGTTCCTTTTTATATGAAACTTGATAATGGCATATTCAAAAAATATAAACTGCTAAAATGCATACATACATTGTAACAAGATGTACCTATAAAGAACTGTTAAAATCTGGTTTTTAAACCTTGAGATGCACTATTTCAAAAGTGTGTATTGTATTTTACGTATAAAAAATGCGGCTCTATAGGCCGCATCTTATTGTTAATTTGTGTTTTTTATTTAAAGATACTACAACTCTGTTGCATCTTTTTAATGTCGTATTTTTAGGTTAAACACTTTTAAGTAAAATGTTACGGCTTTGCTCTAGTGTGACGAGTTGCTTTTCACCTAGCTGTGTCATGCCATGGCGTGCTAATTGTTCTATGATCACATCAACAACGTCTTCACCTAAATTATAATCTGACAAGCGGGTTTTCATTTGCACACTGTGAAAGAATGCTTCAGTTTTTTCAATTGCTTTCTTTATACGGCTTTGGGTATCCCCTTGAGTGATATTCCAAATACGATCAGCATATTGTAATAACTTGGCTTCTTTAGTTTCACGCATTTCCCACATCATACGAGGTAGAACAATTGCTAAAGTTTGTGCATGATCTAGTCCATAAACGGCTGTAATTTCATGACCTATCATATGGGTAGCCCAATCTTGTGGCACACCCGCACCAATTAAGCCGTTTAGTGCTAATGTTGCGCTGTACATTACATTTGCATTTACTTGGTATTTGTTTGCAGTGTTGTTGTTTGTTGTAGTCTCATTTGAAAAAAGCTTGGGTCCTTCTTCAATTAAGGTTAATAATAGCCCTTCTGCAAAACGGTCTTGAATTTTGCCATTTACATCATAGGTTAAATATTGCTCCATGATGTGAACATAAGCATCAACTACACCATTGCTCAGTTGACGGATAGGGAGTGTATTCATTACATTCGGGTCAAGCACGGCAAATAATGGTTGTACTAAATCACTCATAAAGGGAAGTTTATCTTTAGTTGATAATTTAGATATGACAGAGCCGCCATTTGACTCAGAACCCGTTGCAGGTAAGGTTAGTACTGCACCTAAAGCAACTGCAGCTTCAACTGTTGCACCCTTGGCTAAAATATCCCAAGGTTCGCCGTTAAATAATGCACCGGCAGCAATAAATTTACTGGCATCAATAACTGAGCCGCCACCCACTGCTAAAATGAAATCTATGTTTTCTTGTTTAACTAACGCAATGGCTTCCATTGATTTTTCATAACTAGGATTTGGTTCAATACCTGAAAATTCAAAAACTTTATGCTCACTTAATGCGTCAATTACCTGATCATAAACCCCATTCTTTTTAATGCTCCCGCCACCATAAGTGATAAGTACTTTAGCCGACAATGGAATTTCTTTGGCCACTTGGCTTATCTGTTGTTCGCCAAAATGAATGCGGGTTTTATTTGAAAATGTGAAGTTCAACATATAATGCTCTATCAGTATGTTTAAAAGATGGGATCATTATAGAGGGTTAATAAATTAATTTAATAGCTAGTTTAGGTATAGACTTTTGCAGCTGTGCAATAATAAGTTTAAAGTTTATTTATTATTTTAAATAGTCAATAATTAACCTGCAGTTAAAATAAAACACAGGCATGGACATGTGGCAAGGTTTAGAAGAATTTATTCAAGTTGTAGAGCAAGGCAGTTTTACCAATGCTGCAAAAATAATGGATGTATCTACATCTCATATTAGTCGACAAATTAATCAATTAGAAAAGCGTTTGGGCACCATTTTAATTAAGCGAACAACGCGTAAAATTAGCTTAACCGATGCTGGTAGACAATATTTTATTAGTTTAAAAAATATTCGTCAGGAATTGATTGAAGCAACAGATCATTTACAAGGCACACAACAAGTACCTAAAGGTTTAATTCGCTTAACCGGTGCGGGAGATTTTGTTGCAGATCAGGTTGCACCCATTTTAGCTCAGTTTATGAAAAAGTACCCGGAAGTTGAAATTGAAATAAATTTTAGTGGTCGAAATGTTAATTTAATAGAAGAGGGTTTTGATTTAGCTATTCGTTTTGGTCGTATGCAAGACTCAAGTTTAATCGCAAGGCCTTTAACAACACGATTTATGAGCTTAGTTGCAACACCTGATTATTTAGAACAACACGGCATACCCAAAGTACCTGAAGATTTATTGCATCATAACTGCTTAATGGCTATTACAAACCGCTGGCGCTTTAATATTAATGATGAAATTAAAGAAATTAAAGTGCATGGAAATTGGCGAAGTAACCATGCTGGTGCTATTTTACAAGCATGTTTTTCTGATTTGGGCATAGCCCATTTGGCAAAAGATTTAGTGCAAAAATATATTGATAATAAACAATTGGTTTATGTTCTTGATGATTATCAAGTTAGTGATAATGCAACTTGGTTAGTTTATCCCAGAAAAGATTTAATACCCCACAGAGTGCGTTTGTTAATAGATTTTTTATTAGCACATTTTTAATTTTATACCCCATTCACTTTCTAAGGTATTTATTCTTCTGGCGCAAGAAGACTGGTGAATGCCTAAGCTTAATGCTGCTTTTTTTAAGCCACCAGCTTTTACAATTTCAAGAAAAACTTTAATGTTGTCCCAATTCATATCTGTTTTTATTATTTTATAGTGGTGAAATTTACAATCATTAAATGCAAATATGCAGTCTGTTCAACATTTTAAAGTATTTTTAAGTGTTGTTGGTTTAGGTGGGCTACATAAATAATCGAAAATCTATTATTTAATGTCAGTGATCTTTGATAAAGGGCAATAATAAATCAAAGTAATGCAGGTGAATAAAAGTGAAACTAAGCTTAATTTAGTAGAACTTGGTTAATACCTATCTTTAACCTCATGAATATAAAAACGTATTTAAAGTGATGTGTTTTTTCATTTCACATTGATTTCACAACAATACACTTAAAATTGATTCTAAGTTAAGCGTATATCAAGGAAATCAAAATGAAACTTAAAAAAGTCATGCTTTTGAGTATTGTGTATTTATCTGTCGTTGGTACTGCTGTTGCTAATGAGCAGTTAAGCAAAAAAATTGAACAATTTTTAAATAAAAAACAATTACCAGGAATGGAAACTTTAATTATAAAAGATGGAAAAACCTGGCACCATTCAGCAATTGGAAATATTAATTTAACAAAGAAAAACCCACTTAATAAAGATAGTATATTTAGAATTTATTCTATGACAAAGCCTGTGACCGCAGTGGCACTTTTACAACTTGTAGAGCAAGGGAAATTAACACTTGATAGCTATATACAAGATCATTTACCTCAATTATTGCCCTTTACATATAATGGGAATCATCAAAAAGTAACAATACGTCAATTGTTGTCGCATACCGCAGGTTTTGGTTATGATTTTCCTCTTTTACATAATAGCAAAACCCAGGAGGATTTATTATCAGGAATATCTGGCTATAAACTTAATTTTAAATCCGGTGATAAATGGGCATATAGCCTTGCCAGTGATATACAGGGCGCATTAATTGAAAGTATTTCAGGTGAACCTTTAGATGTATATTTAGCTAAAAATATTTTTAACCCTTTAGGAATGAAAGATACAAGCTTTTGGGTTAGTGCTCAAAAATCATCACGTTTAGTGGATGTTTACAAATCTAAAAAGGACATGGTTAATCTTAAAACTTTAGCATCTGAGGATGTCGCTTATTTAACCCAAACAAAGTTTTTGTCTGCTGGTGGTGGTTTAGTGTCTACGGCAACTGATTATGGTTATTTTTTAACTATGCTGATGAATCAAGGAAAATATAAAGGGAAAAATATATTGTCAGAAAGCTTAATCAAAATGATGTTAACGTCAAATACACAAGGGCTTGATACTGGGTTTTTAGAGAAAATCTATCCAAATTCAGGGTTTGGTTTTGGTTTAGGCATAAAAGAAAAAACAGGAGACTTACGTGCCAAAGGCAGTATTTATTGGGCTGGCAAAGGTGGCACATTTTTTTGGGTTGATCCAAAACACAACTTAATTGTGGTTGCTATGATGCAAGCAGAAAATGCATGGCCAAAAGTAAATGCATGGTTAGGAAAGGAAGTTTATAGCTTGCTATAAATTGGTCATAAAAACTTAATTGAGGACTTGTATTAAGTTGGTCTTCAATTAAGTACATTCTGCTGTATGAGATTCTCTAGGGTGTTAGCACCTTTTATTTTCTTTTAAGTACTTTCATGGTGAATAATAAAATTGAAACAATCATTACAGCAAATATAAACAGCGAACTGAACTCTGGAATATGTAAGCCTTGCACTAACATACGTTCATTTTTAGCCAAACCGGCCCATTTATGTTCACTTGCTTGAATAAATTCAGGCTTGATGAATATCTCGGCGATATCACGCCTACTTCTATAGCGCACAATGACGACTCTATGCCAGGGAGTTGTCAGTTCATGACGCCAATCACTGCCAAAAATAGGATGGGAGCCTTGTTGGGCTAAGAGTTTTATCATCACTTTACTAAATTTATTAAAGGCTTTTCTTCCTGAGATTTGATTCAGTGCAGCATTGCTATAATCAGCTTTAATATTATATTGATAAAGGTTTACTGTATAAAAGCTTTTCCCATCATCATTAGCTAAAAAATGCGATAAGGCCGATATATCATGTTTACCGGGATTATTTGGCTGGTTTTTTATAAGGTTTATATAGTGCTTTACTTCGGCTTGTGTCAGTGGGTTATTGAAACTTTGATACCAAAAAGCGAGTAAAAAAATAGCTAATATAGGCATAAACCCTAGCATCACTTTTTTTATATTTAATCTCATAATATTTCCAATTTAAAGTTTGTTTAAGCAAATTAACTAAGCACTTGTTAAATGCAAGTGCTATGAGTTTGTCAATTCCACTTGTTTTTTGCAAGTTCTTTTTCAATGTAAACTTCTGTGTCGCTATCGTTAAAACTAAGGCTTAAAAAATAAGGATTAAAAATAAGAAGCCGTAATTAGCAGTCGCAATTAGCAGTTGCTTCGAGATATAATTGATGTATGACACATAATTCTGAAAACTTTCGCTCAAACTGCCCAATAAACTTTGTATTAGAAACCTTTGGTGATAAATGGACATTGCTCATTGTTCGCGACCTTATGTTTAAATCAAAGCAATATTATGGTGAGTTTTTAAAGTCGAATGAAAAAATATCCACCAATATTTTGGCTGATAGACTCCAAAAGTTAGAATCCTCTGGTGTGATAAAAAAAGCAATGGATACTCAAAATAAATCTAAAGTGCTTTATTCTTTGACGGATAAAGGAAAAGATTTATTGCCCATTATGCTTGAAATAACAAGTTGGAGTCATAAATATGATGATAAAACTAATGTTCCTGAAAATTTTATTAAGGCTTTGAGCACTAACAGAGCATCGGTTATCTCTCAAACTTTAAGTAAATTGAAGTAATAGATATTCAGGAGCTGCTTAAGCAAAGCATATAAAAATATGCTTTCTATATTTTGTTAGTTACTAATAATACAAAAGTATTTTCTAATTTAACTGTGTCTTTTGATTAATAGGGTAAGTGTCAAAAGTTGGTATCTACCTAAGTACTGAATGAATTCAAAACTCAACAAGATAACTGCGTAAATCTCTAAAGTCACCGGATAGTACAAAATAATCTCTGTCTAATTCATATTCATCTTTATCTCGAACCGACTTGAGCTGCCTCACTGCTTCCATATAATTATATCCGACAGTTGCAGCCTTTTTAGTAATTGTATTTTTGATATTAAGTAATGCGTAATCTGTTTCTATTACTTTAAATATTTTGGTTACTTCCCATGCTGTTTCATGTCTAACCATTTGCGCTCTCGCGGATGCTTGTGGTGACGTTGCTATATAACACCATGTTCTCGAACGTTTATCTTCAAGTAAAACAGAGAAAGCGCCTATAATTCCTTTTGAATTTCGAGGCAGTGCTTTAATTTTGATATTACGCGTAATAACTTGATATCCCAGTTGTAATAAAGGTTTTAATTTATCAACAAACGGTTGCCAACCTTTTAATGTATGTGTTGCATTACATGTTATTAACTCTACTGAAGCTAATTTTGCATTGCTCTCTTTCCAACATCGTATATTTTCTTTCATTTCTTGTGGCTTGAGTGTGCACACCCAAACAGGTGTACCATGACCAAAATATATCAAAGTTGTTAGGTCTGGTACCTCTTTTGGTTTGGTTTTAACTGGTAAAGCAATTGTTTTTCTTTTTGATCTAGTTTGTGCATCTGCCAATGCGATGGCCCTATCTTTATGGTCATCTTCATATAAAATTACAATCATCTAAAGCTCCTTTTAAATAAAAACTTAAATAGTATAGTTTCATTTTATTTATTTTGAGAATAGAACTGAATATCAATATTTGATTGTCAAAAGAAAGTAATGGCGTTATGGTGTTCCTGTTTTGGGTCTTGTCAATCGACTCTTCTACATGTTGAAATATTCTCTCAGGAATTTTTTAATTATTCGCATTTTCAAAAAACTTAATAAATAAAGGAAGTATAAATGCAAAAACTATTATTACTCGCTGTTTTAACATTAGTTATTACTGGGTGTGCAAGTGTTATGACAGCTGAGCAATCAGCTCCGGAATTAAATAAACCTTCAACTGAAAAGCTGGCCATAGCAGTACTCGATCATCGACCTTATATTGTTGATGGGGATAAAACTTCGAATTTTGAAGGTTTAAGTCGTACTACTTTAGGTATACCTTTTTCACGCTATACATATAATCAAAAACCTATGTCGGTTTTTTTAACAAATCGTTTAATGGCTGGTTTTAAAAGGTCGGGCATACAAGTCTCAAGTGTTGAAACTACACCAGCAACAAAAATTAAAGATATAACAGAAACAGGTTCAAAAACTCTTGTTGTTGTGCTTAAAGAATGGAAGTATGACTATCATGCTTTTTCAGATAATTCATGGTACGATTTTGATATCATAATTAAAGATATAAATGGAAAGACTTTGATTAATAAAAACTTTGTTGGTGAGCAAGATGTTCCAAGTCTAACTGCAAATGATATCCAACTGCTATATAAAGCTAGGTTCGAGTTAGCTTTAAAAGATTCAGAAATTAAAGCTATATTATAGATACTAGTAGTGATTATTCAATAATAACCTCGGATGTCTAACACCTAATTTTTGTATTGGACTGATGTTATTTATCTAAGCAAATGTAATACATATTGAAAAGTATTACTAGGGGCTGTTGATCTTTTACATTGGCAGCCAAATCATTGCACATGCCAGTGCGAGCATACTTTCAAACTGTCACTTACGAATAAAATTCAAACAAAGAAAAACAGCCTCTAATAATAATTTACGTGCTGTGTTTAAGGAAGTGTAATGTCTCTTATTTTTAAGAGACATTCTGATTTTCTAAAGGGTCAAAGGACGAGTCAGATTAATAAAATCTGACTAATTAGAGCACTCTAATTATAATTAATCGCTCTATTAAATTGAGCGATTATTAATAATATTTATGCTAATGCTTTGCAAAAGCACTTTCATGGACCATGCGATATAAAATAGGTAAAACAAGTAAAGTTAGCAGTGTTGATGAAATGATGCCACCGATCACCACCGTTGCTAGCGGCCTTTGAATCTCTGCACCAGTACCTATATTAAGTGCCATAGGAACAAAACCAAGCCCAGCTACTAATGCTGTCATTAATACGGGTCTTAACCTGATCATCGCACCCTCTATAATGGCTGGCATAAGTTCACCTCGTTCTTTAGCTAAGTCTCGTATGAAGGAGAGCATAACTAAACCATTTAGCACAGCAATACCTGACAGTGCAATAAAGCCAACACCCGCGGATATTGATAAGGGCATATCTCTGAGCCATAACAAAATTACGCCACCAGTTAAAGCAAGCGGAATACCGGTAAAAATAATTAAGGCATCTTTTACTGAGCTAAAAGCCATCACTAAGAGACCTAGAATCAATGCAAGTGTTAGTGGTAAAACAATAGACAAACGTTGGCTGGCAGACTCTAATTGTTCGAAAGTCCCCCCATATTCTAACCAATAACCTGCTGGAATTTCGACTTCCTGAGCTACGAGCGTTTGAGCTTCTTTGACAAATGAGCCTAAATCTCTGCCTCTGACATTAGCTGTAACAACGATACGTCTTTTACCATTTTCCCGGCTGATCTGATTAGGTGACTCAGTGATGTCCAATATTGCGATTTCTGATAACGGTACATATGCTCCTGATGGTAGGGGGACAGGTAATTCATGTAGTTTTTCAACATTTCGGCGAATATCTTCGGGTAGCCTCACTACTATTTTAAATTGACGGTCACCTTCAAAAATTGATCCGACAGTTTCTCCACCGATAGCTGTTGCGACAACCGTTTGTAATTGAGATACATTTAAGCCGTAGCGAGCAATAGCCGTGCGGTTGGGTACTATAGATAGCACAGGTAATCCAGTGACTTGTTCAACCTGGATATCAGCTGCGCCATCAATTTTTTCGATCACTTCTCTGATGGCTTTTGCATAAGTAAGTAATTGTTCAAGGTTGTCACCAATAACCTTAATACCAAGATCAGCTCTAACACCAGAGATCAGCTCATTGAATCGCATCTCTATGGGTTGTGTGAGTTCAAAGTTATTACCGGGTTGATCAGATACTGTCTTAACAATTTTAGCTGCTAACTCGCTATGGCTTATCGTTGGATTTGGCCAATCACTGCGCGGTTTTAACATAATAAAGGTATCTGCAACATTGGGTGGCATAGGATCATTTGCTATCTGAGGTGTTCCTATTTTAGAAAATACGTTTTTCACTTGTGGAAAATCTTTAATGCTTTTTTCAAGTGACATTTGCATTTCTACAGCTTGTTCTAATCCAGTACCTGGTATTCGAATTGCCTGTAGTAGTATGTCTTCTTCATTAAGTTGAGGAATAAATTCTGAACCAAGCGTTGTCGCAAGCCATATAGAAAAACCAACTAGGCCCATTGCGAATGATAATACTAACCAACGCATTTTCATTGCACCTAGAAGCAATGGTTTGTAAATCGACTTAGTGGCAATAATAATACGACTTTCTTTTTCACTGATTTTTCCAGTCATGAATAGAGCAACAGCCGCAGGAACAACAGTTAAAGAAAGTACTAAGGCTGATATTAATGCCATTACAACGGTCGCAGCCATAGGGTGGAACATTTTTCCTTCTACTCCTGATAGGCTGAACAGAGGAATATAAACAACTGTTATGATGATGACACCAAAAAGGCTGGGTCTGATAACTTCATTGGTGGCTTGAAAAACAACATGCAGTCGTTCTTTTTTACTGAGTTGAGTGCCATTATCATGTTGTGCTTGTGCCAATCTTCGAATGGCATTTTCAACAATGATCACAGTGCCATCGACGATCAAGCCAAAGTCTAAGGCACCTAAACTCATCAAATTGGCAGAGACGCCCACTTGAACCATTCCAGTAATAGTTGCTAGCATAGCCAATGGGATCACCGCTGCTGTGATCAATGCTGCCCGTACATTACCCAGTAAAAGGAATAAAACGACGATGACCAGTAAGGCACCCTCAACTAAGTTCTTTTGCACTGTATATACTGCTTTATCAACGAGTGTTGTGCGATTATAAACAGCTTCTACTATGATACCTTTTGGTAAAGAAGCTTTGATATCTTCTAGTTTTTTAGCAACTGCCAATGATACTGAACGAGCGTTTTCGCCTACTAGCATCATAGCACTACCTAACACAGTTTCCTTTGCATCACGAGTAGATGCACCAGTACGTAAGGCTTTACCAATAGCCACTTCACCAATATCGGATATTTTCACGGGTGTATTATTGATATGTTTGATTATCACCTGTTCAATATCACTGATGGTTTTAAGTTGACCTGGAGATATTACGGTTAATTGCTGCCCGTTTCTTTCAATGTAACCAGCACCGCGGTTACTATTATTATTGCGAAGTGCTGCGTTGATGTTGTCAAAAGTAATACCAAATTCCAACATTTTTTCAGGGGATGGCGTAATGTGATATTCCTTATCAAAGCCTCCTATAGTGTTTATTTCAGTTACGCCAAAGACGAGCGCTAATTGTGGTTTAATGATCCAGTCCTGTATTTCACGAAGTGCTGTTGCATCATATGGGCTACCATCTGCTTGAACTGCATCTTCCTCAGCCTCAATGGTATACATGAAAATTTCCCCTAATCCTGTGGAAAGAGGACCCATTTCAGGCTTTAATTCAGGAGGAAGCTGTCCTTTGATCCCATTTAAACGTTCATTTATAAGGTTTCTGGCAAAATATAAATCTGTGCCCTCTTCAAAAACGGCAGTGACTTGCGACAAACCATAACGTGACAAAGAGCGGGTATAAGACAGGTAAGGTATGCCCGTTAATGCTGTTTCAACTGGATAGGTGATCCTTTGTTCTGTTTCTAACGGAGAGTATCCAGGTGCGCGCGTATTTATTTGTACTTGAACATTTGTTACATCCGGCACTGCATCTATGGGGAGTACTTGATAGCTCCAACATCCAAATAAAATCAGTAAAAAACTCATACAGATCATAAGCCAACGCCTTGCTATTGAAAGGCGTAAAAGTGATTCAATCATCTTCTTTTCCCCTTAATGTGCATGTGAAGCGCTTGATTTACCCAAGTCAGCTTTGAGTAAATAGCTATTTTCAACGGCATATTGTTCGCCTAACTGAAGCCCTGAAAGCACCTCAGTAAATGCGCCATCTGTTTGTCCAAATGTTAATTGTCGTTTCTCAAAACCTGTCTCATTCTTAACAAAGACAACCTTGTTTGTTTCAATAACTTGAATGGCACGGTTATCAACTACAATAGGCGCCTGTATTTTGTTAACCACAATAGACCCTGACACTAACAATCCGGGAGACCATACTTGTTGGGTATTATCTAGAGGTACTCTTGCTATAATAAAGGGTTGATTCGAATTATTAGGTAGCAGATGTTTTATCACTGATGTTGTTTGTGTATTATTTGACGAAATTAACACCTTTTGTCCTTTTGATATTTTACTAACCTGACTGGAAAATAATCGCAGTTCAACCCAAAGCTTATCGTAATTAGCTATGGTTAATAGCACTTGTTCATCTGCCAATTCACCCGGGTTTAGGTTACGAGATGTGACTATGCCTGAAATTGGTGAGGTAATTTTATAACGTTTTAGACTGGAATTAGATTCAATTTCACCTATAACAGTACCCTTTTTAACTATGTCACCAATATTGGGTGTTAGTTGTGTGATCATACCTGGAAATCTTGCACGTATTTGGCTGCTTGCTTTTGGATCCAGTACGGATTTACCATATACCTTTATGGTTTGCTTAATTTCACCTGAATGAGCAGTAATGCTCGTGATACCTGCCGCACTGGCTGATTTTAGAGATATTTTTACATGCCCTACATCAGAGTTGTGTTCATCTGTCTCTGCATGATGTTCGGTATGTTTATCTTTGTTACTTGCATAAACTTGAGTTGAAAAGAGAGATAGTAATGTGACTCCTAAAAATAAGGATAATATTAAAAACGAAGATACATACTTAGTATTCATAGGATTGTTCCTGAAATTTATTGGTTAAACCGAATTGAGAGGCAGGTAAAGGCTCAGCGATAAGTTGTTCTATTTCAGTGCCATAATTAAGGGCATATGTGGCTGATTCGATCATGGCACGACGTGCAAAGAGTAGTTCTTGTCTTACTGTCAAATAATCTAAATAGCTATAACGACCTTTTTGATAGGCTGACTGTGTTTCGGATAATGCTTCGGTTAAAGTTGGAATTATGCTGTTTCTCAGGCTTTGGGTGGTAAAAATAGCTTGTTTTCTATTTGCATAAGCACGATAAAGCTGGCTATGTAATTTCAACAATGTAGTCTCTTTTTTAGCTATTACTTCATCACGGGCAGCTTTTGCCGAGATAATCGCGCCAGTATTTCGTTTTGCCGCAAATAAAGGCATGCTGAAACCTGCATTAAGAGCGGTATTATTAGTATCTTGAAATTGTTTAATACCAATTGACCATTTTATATTTGCATTAGATTCAGTGCGAGTTAAACGCAGTTGAGCCTCTCTTAATCGTTTTTCACTTGTATACATTAATATTTCAGGATTTTGCTTTACCTTGTCATATAACTTTTTAAATGGAATATCCGCTGAAAACAAAAATAAATTACCCTCTACACGTGTAAATTCGGGTGTGGTTTTATTCCACATCATGGCCAATGCGACTTTAGAATAATTAAATTGTTGCTGCTCAGATGATGCGGTAAGCCTTGCATTACCTAGGGCAGCAAGAGCGCGTTTAATTTCTGCTTCAGGTGAAATCCCTGCTTTTGAGCGTTTTTCAACTTCAATTAAAGTCTCTTCAGCCAATTGAATCGCTTCAAACGCAAGTGATAAACGTTCTTGGGCACTAAGCACATCGATATATCTTCGAGTCACTTCACCAAATAAGTTGAGGGCTTGAATTTCACGCTGTGCATCTAAGTGTGACTTGCGAGTTGTTATAACTTTTAAACGCGCATTTCTTTTATCACCTAACTCAAAAATTGATGACAAAGACAGTGTAAACTCTGCGTTATCTTTGAGAGTCATATTCCCAGTTCCTGCAAAATTGTCTACCTCAAAACCTATTTCATAGGCAGGCTTTAAGCTTTGACTTTGCTGTTGCCCTTCAAGAGCAGCTTGGCGAAATTTAAATACTTTAAGGGAAGGGCTCTCTTTGAGAACACGTTTAATCGCAGAAGAAAGGGTTAAGGTTTTTTCTTCTGTTTTATTTTTAGCCACAGATAGAGGGCTATAGGTCCATAGACTGAGCATTAGTAGAGTGGAACTAAATATGTATTTTTTTGATAACGGTGACAATGCACCACTTTTTAAAGACGCATGAAAATTGTAAAACATCTGTATCTCATCCTAAATTTTATTTGGATTTTTGGTGATTCATCATCACCAAGGTAATTATGAAATGTAGATATCTAGAGGTTTAGGGGGACGTGAAATGGTGTAATAAGGGGTGTCAATTTGACTTGATTCAAGATCAGAAATTGATAATGTTAGCATGCTGAAATAGTACTTTATTGATACTAAGGAAAGCACTATATGTGAACAACAGGGGCAAGCATTACAGTTACAATCTAAACATTCATCATGACTGATTTCTTGTTTTAGAATTGATTTTTTATCGGAAACCTGTTCAGTAAAAGCAAGCTTTGTTTGAAGATGTTGGTTAGAAAAATTTTTATTAGTTGCATCACAAATATGGCTATTTTTCATGACCAAAGTTGATTGTAATGTGATTAACAAAACCATAAGATAACAGAGCATTTTGCAATGTTGCCATGCATTCTGAGGTTTTAAAATATTACGTAAATCTATCATTAAATATTGTTTAACTACATCTTATTGGTTGAAATTTTTATTTTTTTGAAACAAAAAATACTAAGTTCAGCCTGGTTGTTGGCAAAGTGCTTTGACATTAAAGATTCATCTGTTATTGAATATATTATTTGATTGCTGCATCATAAACCTTCCAGTAGCAGTAAGGTCAAGTTTTTATGAAGATTAGTGAATTTGCTAAAAAAACGAACGTTCTTAGTAAAACTATACGATATTATGAAGAAATAGCGTTACTTCCTAAAGCATCTCGCAATGCCAATGGTTATCGACATTACAGTGCAACAGACGTAGAGAGGCTGATTTTTATTCGAAGATGCCGCGAATTGAAAATTCCTCTTGATCACATTAAAGCGTTAATACAAGTACAAACAGATAAAACAGCATCATGTAGTGAGGTCGATTTACTCATTGAGCAACAGCTTGAAAAAGTACGTAAAACCATTAGTGAATTAACATTATTGGAGCAAACTCTCAATACGTTAGCCAAGTCATGCCCAAATGATATTGTAGGTGAATGTGAAATATTGAAAAATTTAAACCGATAAATAAATTAGACGACCAAACACCTGGAGATGATTATTAATAGCTTAAAGGTTAACTAAGATGTATTAGCGAATAGCGCAACTGCCGATGAGCTCCAATATAAAAAGAAGAAGAAGACTATTTTTGGGCAAAAAATTGCCTTTATAGATGAAGGTCAAGGGCGTCCTGTGGTCTTTCTTCATGGAAATCCCACGTCTTCCTATTTATGGCGAAATATTATTCCATATGTATCCAAAAATTATCGTGTTATTGCACCCGATTTTATCGGAATGGGTGACAGTGCGAAGCCTGATTTAAAATACACTTATGCAGATCAAGCTAAATATTTACACGGATTTTTGGACTCACTCGATTTACAAAATGCCATCTTAGTTTTGCACGATTGGGGAGCAGCTCTTGGTTTTCATTATGCTCGCACGCACTCAGAACGCATTTCAGGAATGGCGTTTATGGAAGCGACTTTGCCACCTTATTATCCAATTCCTTCTCTTGAAGCCATGGGACCTTCGGCTGAATTTTTAAAAAATGTACGCACTGCGGGTATCGGAGAAGAAATGGTATTAAAGAACAATGTTCTTATTGATCAGTTTTTACGTTACAGCAACCATGAAAAACCATTAAGTGACGCCGTTATTGCTCAATACAATCACTATTTTCCAACAGAAAAAAGTCGTCAAGCTCTCTTGCAATGGTTAAGAGAAATTCCTATTAACGGATCTCCTGCGAATGTTCATGAGCTCGGTATAAAAAATAATAAGTGGATCCTTGAAAGTGAGATCCCTAAATTACTTTTCTATATATCACCTGGTGTGCTTGTAAACGAAGCCACGGTTAAATATATGCAGAAAAATGCTAAAAATATTGAAACCATTGGATTGGGCTCCGCAGGACATTTTTTGCAAGAAGTTTATTCTGATGAAATAGGTCAGGGATTAGCAGATTGGCTAGTTACAAAAAATCTTCACTAGATTTGATTAGGATTAACAACTTCCTTGAAATATCCAAGGGAGTTAAAATATATGCTTTTAAGAAAAGTTGATATTTAGAGCCCAAGCTGTGTTATTACTATTTTAGGCTTAAATCTCCCTTTTATAGACGGGTATCTGAATGATGAAAAACAATACATACTTTACATATATTAAAGTGCAATTATGTTCCAAGTAATCGTGGTAGAACGACCCATTACTGAGCCGACCCCACACAGATCCGGACATGCGAAACTATCGCATCCGGCTCTTCAGTTATATATTCACTCG
>NZ_FOLO01000026.1 GCF_900112265.1 Pseudoalteromonas denitrificans DSM 6059
GAACTAAAGGTTTTTGGATTTATTTTATTTTGTTCGCAGTATTTAACAATTGTCAGGCCACTGGCCAACTGCGCTTCAATAATGGTTTGCCAATCTTCGAGTGTTCGCCTGGCCATAATGCTCTCCCAAGTTTAAATTGGGTTATAGGCTAACGATTAGTTTAGGTTTATTGTAGGTGCGGGTACGCCGACCTTCACTATGAAATTTACAAGCCTGCTCATTTATATTTCGATAGCCATGAATTTGATCACCATCAAATTTAAGTATTTCACCTGTATTTAATACACACCAAACATCATTTAAAAAGTACTCCATTGCACCTTCAATCACTATGATATGTTCCACGACACCTTTATTATGAGGCTTTGAAATATGCTCATGATTTGGATTCAGTGTAATTTCAAATGTTTCCATTTTAGTTGCTTTGTCAAAACCAAATAATGTAACAACGCTAATGCTAGCTTGCGTATTTAATAAATTTGAATTTGACTCAAAAGCAGATTTTTTTTGTTCCGTTAAAAAATACGACAAGGGCAATTTAAATCCCGTTGCAATTTGCCAAAGTTTAGAAATAGTCGGGCTAGACTCACCTCTTTCTATTTGCCCAAGCATAGCCTTAGAAACGCCTGTTTTTACGCTACACGCATCTAAACTCCAACCTTGTTTGGACCTAGCTAATTTTAAATTATCAGCCAAATATTCATTAATACGCTTCTTTTGATTTGCTTCATTCATAAATAATTTATTAATTTGACCTTTGGACAAAACACTTGTGCGTTATAACATACAATGTTAATTTAGTCTCGTGCGTTTTAACGCACAAACTATTATTAAGAGGCTAATATGACAAAAACACAGAATATATTAAGCCGGATCACCGCAGGTTTTGTGGCTATTTTAGTCGGATTTACCAGTAGTGTTGCGCTTATCTATCAAATGGTGATTAATTTAGGTGGTGATGCTGCTCTGGTTTCAAGTT
This sequence comes from Pseudoalteromonas denitrificans DSM 6059, assembly GCF_900112265.1. Taxonomy (GTDB): domain Bacteria; phylum Pseudomonadota; class Gammaproteobacteria; order Enterobacterales; family Alteromonadaceae; genus Pseudoalteromonas; species Pseudoalteromonas denitrificans. Next base: position 980 of record NZ_FOLO01000026.1, read on the forward strand.
GGTTACTTATATTAGGTCTGTCATTAGGCGTGCTCTCAATTGCTTTATCTCTTTTTTATAAAATACCAATATTAATTGCCTGGTCAACTCCTGGTGCAGCTTTACTTATTACAAGTAGTCAAGGGTTCAGTCTTGAACAAGCAACAGGCGCATTTATAGTTTCTGCTGCTCTTATATTTGTATGTGGTATAACGGGCATATTTGAAAAGCTAATGCATCATATTCCATATCAACTTGCTAATGCGATGCTTGCGGGTGTTCTTGTTAACTTTGGAATTGATGTTTTTAATTTAATGTCACAACAAACATTTATTATCATTATGATGATAACAACTTATATTATTGCAAAGGTTTTAACTCCCAGATTTACCATGCTGATTGTTTTAATCGTCGGTGTTTATTTTTCTTGGCAATACCAACTTATTAACTTAAATAACTTTGAATGGCAATTCAGTACATTTCATTATATTCAGCCTGAATTTGATATTGCAGCTTCAATGAGCATCGCTTTGCCCTTATTTATTGTCACTATGGCATCACAAAATCTACCGGGTATTGCGGTATTGCAAGCACATGAATACCCCCCCCCCATTTCTTCAACTCTAAACATAACAGGCTTCACTAATATGCTCATAGCACCATTTGGTGGTTATGCCATAAATTTAGCTGCGATCAGTGCTGCAATTTGCATGAATAAAGATGTTGATAATGATAAAAGCAAACGTTATTGGGCTACTGTTTGTGCCGGTGTTTTTTATATTTTGATGGGTTTAGCCAGTGCCAGTTTAATAGACTTATTCAAAGCCTTACCTAATGCATTAATCATGTCATTAGCTGGCATTGCATTATTTTCAACCATTGCCACCAGCTTAAAAAAGTCATTAGAAAAACCGGCTTTATCTGAAGCTGCTATCATTACTTTTTTAGTGACGGCATCTGATTTAGTTTTATGGCAGATAGGCTCTGCTTTATGGGGTATAATCGCCGGTTGTATCACCTTATTAATTCAAAATTTATTAATAAAAAGGGAAATTAAAACTAAGGTGAAAAAAACACAGATAAACAAGCTTAGTTAGCTAATAAAACTTTGCATTGTATGGGTTTTATTTTAACCGTTTTTTTCTTTCGCTTTTTATTTTTAACTACAACTGGTTGTGTCATTTGTCGCCTCCACCATGCTAACGCATTGCAGCCAGTACCTACCTCAGGCTGTTTTTGGTTTAAACATAAATGGTTCCCTAAAGGACAAGCAAGCCTTACATGCATATGGTAAGTATGGCCCCACCAAGGGCGGATTTTTCTCAACCAAGCATTATCAGACAATGACATATTGCACAGCTGTTGTTTAATAACAGGGTTAACAAATATGCGTGCAACCTTTGGGTTTTTAGCTGCTAATTCAAGTATTTTTACATGTTCTGTTCGCCAGTTATTGTGTTTAATCGAGAATTGTTTTTGGTTTACCACATCTAATTTCAATACATTTTCACGTGCTTCTTTTGATAAAATTTTATCAGCCAATTTTAACCAAATATCAACATCTAACCCTGTTTGATGACTGGCATGGCCTGAAATGAAATTCCCTCCTCTTGGCATAGACATATCAGCGATTAATAAGTCTTTAATACCCATGTTATGGGTTTGTTCAGCTAATTTTTCAATAAATTGAATTAAATTTGGGTGGCCATAAAAACGATTTCGTGACGCTCTGATAATTTGATACCCCAACCCCCTCTCTGGCAAAGCCTTAGCGCCTGATAAACAGCCATTATTATATGCTCCTATTGACACTGATTTATCATTAAAAGGCGTTGAAAAACGTTGCCAAGTATTCGCAAATAATGAAATTGAAAAGAAGCATAATACGAGTGTAAAAAGATTCAAAAAAAACTTATACAAGTGCGATAAACTCTTAGCTTAAAATACGTATATTTATATTAGTTTATTTATAATCTTAGAGCTGATAATTTTAAATCAACGTTTACCAGGTAATTGTAATTAAACTTAAATGCCATAAAAACTATCTTAAGCATAACAAACATGTGGTAATAAGCTTTTTATTACTTTGAATAAATTTTGTACAGCGACCAACTTAAAAGCATATATTTTAATGTCTTCACATCAACATCTGAATAAGTCAATTATCGTATGACCTAAAAATAGTAGGTGGTTTATAATTCACTCTAGTACGATAGAAATTCAAGTGCAGCTAGAAAAGTTGTTATATGAGACCTATCTACACCCTTTATTAAGCTTTGTGACATTAGGTTTCACTTCCTAAACACCAGCTCTTGCGACACAGCAGCTTTAAACCTCAGTAGGTATTTTGACTGCTAATACCGTAATAGCCTCAAAGTTGTTGTTTATAATAACAGTGCTTTATCCGGTAAAATAAACATCACGCCACTTACATAATAGGTTAAAATTAAATCAAATTTTGATAACCCCTAGTAAACAGATAGAAATAGTAGATTTAAATTAGCAAAAAAGTACAAACTAACTATTTAAGGCCTGTTTAAATTACTTGCTCGGTTTACTTATTATAGACAGTGAAAATTTCCTTTCCTATATTCGCAATTGCTTTATTACGTTGAGAAAATGATGCTTCTGTCTGAGTTAAATAAATACTTATAATAAGAGGTGTTCGTTTATCAGACCAAACAACAGCTGTAATCCCTCTAGAACCATAACCACCTGAACCTGAACGATCAGCAATCGACCAGTTTTGAGGAAGTACTTTTCGTAATAATTTACCAGTGACTTTATTATCTATCATCCATTGTTTTAACTGAGTTTTTGAAGCTTGAGATAAAGCATCACCAAATAGCAATGTATGTAAACTTTTCACCATCGCATTAGGGGTCGTGGTATCTCTTTTATCACCATCAAGTGCTTCATTTAAATCAGGTTCAATGCGATCCAATCGCGTGACGTCATCACCAATAGATCGCATAAATCGAGTTAAAACTTTTGGTCCTTTGATCCCATTTAGTACTATATTAGCAGCCGTATTATCACTCATGCTCATAGTCGCAGAGCATGCTTGCTTTAGTGATATTTTTTCACCAATCATATTTTTGGTTACCGGTGACCATTCAATAAGTGAATTTTTAGTTATAACCGTAGAAGTATCAAAAGATTGCAGCCCTTTTTCAACATCAAAAAGTAACTTAGCGCAGGCGAGTACTTTAAAAGTGCTCATCAAAGGAAAGCGAGTATTGCCGTTGTAGTGCCATAGTTTATTATCTGTGACATCATAAATAGAAACACCTATACGCGCACCAAGCTGACGTTCTTGTTCTTCAATTTTTTTTATTATCGTATTAGCATTTACACTGAAAACTGAGGCAATACTGATGATAAATGTAAACAGTAAAAAATGGTACTTAGCAGGGTAAGTCTTAAAATTACATTTTTTCAAAATATCATACTCACTTTTTCTTCATAAGGTGAACAGCTTCAAAGTAAATATTTAAAACAAAAAGTTGCTCGAATTCACTGTATACGATTTCAGTTTGTTGCAGGGAGTATACGCATAAACATTATTGGATCAATGTTCAAATTATGATGAATTGTGGCAAAAAGATGGCACCTTATAAATGCGCTATATCAGTAACATGAAAGGTATAAGTTATCACTAAACATATGAAAAATATTTATGAAATAATGAAACAATATACACCTAAATGACTTTAAACTCTAAATTAGCCAACGACTATTTAGGTCCGCCTCCCAAAAAAAATTATCGTTTTTGATAATTGGCATTTTATAAAAAATACGGGGATTCAATCATTCAGTTTAAATAAAGACTCGAAATAGGGTCTAGCTCAGAATAAGTCGCAGTAGTGTTTTAAGAGCTTTTTTAAGAGAAAGGCCTACTCATGCACGTTTGATAAAATGCTTACTCGCGTTTTTGTTTTTAGAAACGTACATATTTGATAGATTTCCTAAGAGCATAAGCAACGACCCAAAGATCAATGTTATATTAAAACTCTCAGAATAAAATGCGACACCAACAACTGCAATTACCGGCAGCCTAAAAAAATCCATTGTTACAACAGTTGTAACCTCTGCGCATTGCATTGCTTTAGTCATGCAATAATGCGCCGATAATGCGGTTATACCGATAATTGTTATCCATAACCACTGTATACCTACTGGGTTTTGCCAATTTAATAATGAAAAATACAAGCCTACAGGTAATTGAAGCAAGCACATTAGAAATAGTATCGTTAACGGACTTTCCGTAGAAGAGAGCGATTTTGTTGAAACATATGCAATGGAAAAACAGATAGCAGCCCCTAACACAATAAAAGACGCGTAATTAATTATTTCTATACCTGGCTGCACGATGACGATAACACCAAGTACACCCAGCATGATAGAAATGAGTTTTTTGGCGGTGAATTTTTCATTCAAAAAAAGACATGCAATTAAAGCAGTCCACAATGGCCCCGTAAACTCAAGGGCAAACACTTCAGCTAAAGGCAAGAGCCCAATACCTACGAACCACCCATATTGACCAGCAAAATGAAAGATATTTCTCACCCCATGCAAACCAATCCGACTGGAGCGAAATAGCTTCATATTTCCCATGCTGGCGATAACTAAAAACATGACTACTAGGCCAATTACACTGCGAAAGAATAAGAGCTGAAATGTACCAATTTGACCACTCAACTCACGAGCTCCAACAGCCATTAAACAAAATGACGTTAACGCACCGAGCATCCAGATGACTGATTTAATTAGCAATGAGGCTGCTCCTAATGGCACATTACGCCTTAAAATGAGATGAATATAGTTTGGCTAAAATGAACGACAAAAGGGCTAAAACCAAGCACTTTGCGTTCATAGCATAATTGACCTGCTGTTACTTATATACCTTCTAACTCTACTTTAGCTTTTTCTACAAGCCTGTCATATTCAACTTGATTAATCACTGACTGAGACAATTTATCTTTCGCATTTTTTAATTTCATCCAATATTGGTATTCCACATGCGCTAATATATAGCCTAGTTTTTCTTCTGATATTAAATCGTTAGAAAACTGCCGCTTTGCTAGATTTTTATTCCAATAGTTACCCTTGGGAGATTTAGGAATTGTATAATCATTAACTAGAATTGAGTTATCAGAAACCCTCAACCCATTCTCAATGTGCTCTTTAGCGCAGATATACAGGATATAATTGACTGAATGCTGCGCCCCATACCAATGGAAATTAAAATCAGCGGAACAAGAACCCACTATTTGTCCATTATTATCAAGTACATCTAATCGACCTTGTGCACATCCAAATAAAAATACAGATAAAATCAAAAGACTTAAATATTTCACTACACCTTTCCTTAGTTCATAACGCAGCAGCACATACAACTCCAGAACATTACTTTGTTAGGTTTTATCATTTTTCAACTCATTTCTTAGTTGTACGAGCAGCATACCGAGGCGGTTTTTTCCTTTGCCGTTGGCACCAATCCCCCAATATTTATCAAAAGGTGAATTCTCAACTAATTCCTTTTTACCTGTTCCAAGCAAAATTAATTTAAAATTGACTGCTTCCGCAGCCAAATAAAATAGTATTACCTATTGCCTGTGATCTGGCTCAGATGTGTATTATATACGAACACACGGTCAAAAAAATCTACCGCTTTTTGGCTAACATCACTGTGAATTTTGTCACGTACGATACTTTTGTGATCACCGCACAACTCTTTTAGATACTTAAAACCTAAGCCAGTGCAATTAGATAAAAAAGTATAATGTCCAACTTTTTCTAGTTCACTATATTGGGAGTTACCCATTAGTTTTGATACTACTTTCCCATTGGTTTTAGCTGGTGCAATTCGATCTATACTTCCAACAACCACTGAGATAGGCACAGATATATTTTTAAGACTTTCTTTATTTATTGCTTGAACCACGGCAGGAGCTAACACAAACGCTGCTTTTATTGCATCGATTTTAAACGAGTCATGTTCTCTTAATAAAGACTCTTTCACTCTCTGCGAATTTTTAACCTTATTAAACGCTTTATCAATATCTGAAAACTCTACCTGTGCATTACAGGTAAAGTCCTTATCAGGACTTTGACAAAATGCCGTAAAAAGGGTTTTATCTGTAATGCCACCTATTGATGACAATGCAGTATATCCCCCTAGTGAAAACCCTATCATACCAATTTTATTTTGGTCAACAGCGGGTCCCCAGATGTTATGCGAAGATAATTGTTCTAATACGACAGAAATATCTTGTGAACGCTCCCACCATAACTTGTAACCTTCAGCATATTTTTTTTCTTCAGCTGCAGTATTTCCATGATGATTTACACCTATCACCAAGTAACCATTTTTAACGAGTGTTTCAGCAATCCACAACATTTGTAAAGCTGAGCCACCTGTGCCATGGGACATAATGATTAATGGCCGTTTATTCTGATTGGTTACTTTGCCATTCATCACAGCGTTACCTGCATTAAAAAGTGCGTTGTTTGGCTCACCTAATAATATTGGCTTCACGTTTGTATCAGTCGTGGGATAAAAGATATGGGTTAATATAGGTCGTTTACTTTTTCCATCCCATGAGGTCCTTTGTTCATCTATAAATTCAACCGACGTGATACCAAGGTTAAAATCACTTGCTGCTTGAGCACCTACTTGCGACATAAGAAATGTAATAAAAACGACTAACTTTCCAAGTTTCAATTGCGAATTCCTTTTTGCATATAATATTTGTATAAACGGCTTGCACGATTTTAAAATAATATGCGCCTTTTTTTCGACGAGTATCTTCGTACATTGCTGACTATACATCCTTAATTTTTAAGGAACAAGGTAAAGCGTGCAAAAAAGCACTCGCTATTAATACATTGTCTTTACAATAATTTAACTAGCATAATAAAATACAAACCCTGCCGGAGCGATAAAACCAGCCAATATAATAAAACCTCGCGTTCCCGTTACGCTCTTTTTACCTTTAACCATAAACAGTGATGAAATAGCTAGAAATATAAGCAATAAAGCATAAAAATCTGAAAACCACGTCCATGCTTTTTTAGCTTCATTTAAATGTAAAAAATTAAGATTGCGTAATAGAAAACGTGGTTTAATTTCTTCTATTATAATAAGATTTTGTTTGGGCAGAACAAACAGAGTTTTATTTTTAATGAATAACTTAAGTGTATTTTCATCTTGCCAAAAACGTGCTTTTATAATGCCTTGTTCATTTAGTTCAGCTAACAAGCTATGTTCAAAATTTGATTGCTTTATTTTAGTTTCTAAAAATTCAACTTTAACTTTTTTCTGGGTGACATTATAGTTAGAGTTCCACTGATGAATATGATTGAGTGCTATGCCAGATATGGCAAAAACTAAAGTCATTCCAATACAAAAATATCCAATATCTCTATGTAAACTGCGATTTAAATTAAACCACTTAATTGACTTGCTTTTAGTCAACTATCGTTACTCCCGTCGGTGAAAAACGATACAAAGTCATAGGTTTTGTAACAGCTGGCATTGCTTTCATTTTTAATCTTTGGTTTGTTTGCTCTAAAGACATTTCAATGGCTTTTAGTGTACCTGTTGCATAGGCTGTTTTTCCCATTGCAGTCATTGGAAATACCATTTCACCATCAGGCACTTTTATTGTTAATGTTTCATATGCTTTATCTGTTGCTAGCTGCATCCAACAGCCTCGTTTTTTACAAACCTTTACCACTGTCCCTGATATGGTAGCTGGTTGTTTATAATAATTTTCAGGTGTCGCTAATATTTTTGATATAGGAGTTAACTTACTCATATCTGCTCCACCATTAATTTCTTTGGCATAAACATTAATACCAAACATCAATAAGTAACCTATAACTACACTCAATTTAAAACAGTATTTCATTATTTTTCCTATCACCTTGTTTATTTCTATTTTTAGAACAATCCATTGCATGTTACATTGTTTAATTTACAAAAACTTCATAATACACTGTTTTTAAAGGCTATAAACACCTTATATCAAAACACTATTAGCTATTGCGTTTTGATATTAGTTCATTTACTCTATCGCCGCAACATAAAGATGCAATTGATTCTCATTTTTATTTATATGGATTATTTATGAAACTTGTACCCTCTTCGTTATTTATTTCTGTGTTTTTAGCAATACATACGCCTGCTTTAGCCAAAGACAAAAACACTTCAAAACAAACTGTAAATGAACATATTGAAGTCTTTGGCCATAAAATCTCAATTTTAAGCAAAGATGTAGCTTCATCGATATCATCAATTACAGATAAAACGATACAACGTAATCAAGAAGCTGAATTAAGCCAAATTCTGCGAGAATTACCTGGAGTTGAACTAAGCGGTAGTGTCACTCCACTCTCTTCACAACCTTCAATACGTGGTTTGTATGGTGAACGCATTCATGTATCAATTGATAATGTTAAACGTAAAACCGAATCAGATGGCACAAGTAATATTGCTGCTATAAACAGTTTAAGTTTAGACCCGTCACAAGTGAAACAGGTACTTGTTTTACGTGGTGCCGACTCACTTACTGTAGGTTCAGGTGCTATTGGCGGTAGTATTCGATTAGTCACTAAAGATGCCAGTGATTATTTAGACAGTAAGAATGGATTTGGAGCTCGAACACAAATATTGCATCAATCAGTCTCTGACTCAAACAGTATTTCAACCTCTTTATTTAATTTAAATGATATAAGCGATACTGTATTTCACGCTAGTAAAGTGTCTTTTTCAGATGTTGATGTTATTCCAAATAAATCCCAAGATACAGAAGATGATGCAATAGAGGATTCCGCTAAATTAACAAAAATTAAAAATAATGCTTCTCGCACTAACTTAACATTAAAAAATACGTGGTATTTTATGCCAGAGCATAGCTTGCAAACTAAAGTTGATTGGGCTAGAACACAGTCTAAAGACCAGCCATACCGACAAGATCAGAGTTATGGTATTCGTTATCCAACTTTATCAGAAGATTTTAATAATGATTATATAGAGTTAATGAGCAATTATGTTTATCAACCTGATAATGATTTAATCGATTTCGACTTACAATTAGTGTATTCAGATAAAAATTATGAAAAAAATACTCTTGGTTATATCCTAAAAGGTGAAAATAAAAGTGACTTTACAAATTTAAGTAAAGGCAGTACCGAGCGTTATAACATCCGTTTAGCGAATTTATCACAGTTTAGCGGAATAGTAGATCATCAATTAGCAATTGAGGTTAACTATGAAAATGAAAAATTTAAACAATCCGATGCTTCAAGTTCTGAAATTTCTACATTTTATGGCGATAGTAAATCACAAAATCTTTCTTTTTCAGTGATAGATCAGGCTAATTTTTTTAATGAACAAGTACTTGTAACAGCCGGTTTACGTTTTGATACCTTTAAGCGTAGCAATAGCACCTATACTAATTACGATAATAATAAAGATGGCGAGCTTTCAAATGAACTGGGGCTTACTTTTAAAGCATCTGACAACATTAATATATATATTAAATACGCAGAAGCATTTAGAGCACCTTCGGTTCAGGAACTATACAAAAAAGATGATTGGCGATGTCATATTGGCGGTAAGATCTGCTATCAGGAACCACAGCCCGATTTAAAGCCTGAAACATCTCAAAATCTTGAAACAGGTTTGGGACTATTTTGGCAAGATATTTCTTTTGCTGATAACTTAGCGTTTAAGCTAATTCATTTTAACAATAAAATAGATAACTTTATTGATAACGTACCATTTATGTATTACTTAAATGAAAACGGCGCTAAACAACAGGGGTCTCCTGGCCCTAAACCAGTAAATGGAATTCCAGTTGCGACTCATCGTGATTATAGTGCTAAAAATATTGGACGTCTTGAAAGTATCGGGTGGGAAGCTGAACTTAGTTATACATTTGAAAAATTTGATGCTTATCTTGGTTATTCTAAAATAGATATGAACGCTTATGGCATGCCCAATTTTTTCTTAGGATCTATTGATCATAATAAACAACCTTATACAGAAGCTCCTGCCAATAAGATAAGCCTAAATTTAAACTATCAATTATTTGAAAGTTTAAATTTAAGTGCCCAGATGCTGAACTATAGTGAACAGCAAAGATTACCTGAAAACTATTTAAATGCAGGTTATGGTACGAGTCGTTATACTGTTTATAACTTAAACGCCAGTTATAACGCACGTGATTTTCTATCTGGTCTAAAAGTTAATATAGGTGTAGATAATCTGACAAATGAAAGATATTTACGCGCTCCAGCCAGTGAAGCGAGTGATCCGAGTGAACTTGGCCGAAACTATAAGGTAACGTTAGCATATCAATTTTAAGCTTATTAATTTCATTTAGGGACATTGGGTCCCTTTATATTGCTAAAGTTACATAAACTATAAAAGCATATATTTATATCATTAGAGACCCTGTAAATGATCTTTCTTATTAACTTGACTTAACTTGTAAAAATAGCTTAAGGATAGGAGTAAAGCTTCTCCACATATCTTTAGCCATTACAAAAGTCCCACAAAGCCTACTTATCAACTCCTAAAATGGCTTAAAATTTCTACCTGAGCATTCATGCCAATTTAATTTGGTTAGTGCTCAATAAGGATAAGTTATCAAGAATAAATATTTTAAAACTTCTTTATGAAAACCAACTTTTTACAGTCGTTAAAAGCAAAATAAACACTGCCATTAAGATTCACTTGTATATATGCAGCTCTTAATTGTTTAAATTCTAGGTACCTAACTCAAATCGCAATCAAAGCTCACGACTTTAAGCTGATCTTCTCCCCCTTTAAAAATCAATACAGCCGACCCTTTAGCTAAACTTATTTCCCTTTGGTTTTTATCTTTATTTTCTACCTTAGTGATTTCCTGCTACTGACATTAGTTATCTATCCATTCACTCATGACAACATGCGTTTTTATTTTAATAATATCAATTTGCGCATCTAAGTATTCCCTTATTTCATGAATTCGCCGCATGGATTCTGCTTGCACATAAACAAGTAGGTCCATATCTCCAGTAATGCCACTGCATGTGATCACTTCTGGAATGGTTTTAAAAACATGCACTATATCTGAACATCTTGCACATTGATGCTGAATTTCAAAATAAACTGACACACCTTCTTTTTGAGACTCACTTAATAAAACCTGATACCCACGAATAATACCCGTTTGCTCTAGCTTTTTAATTCGCTCCGATACTGCCGAACGCGACAAATTAACAGACTCAGCAATACTTGATATGCTCGCTCGCGCATTTATTCTCAGCTGCGCTATAATTTCTTGATCAAATTTATCCACTACCTCTCCTATTCCAGCACCATTTAAATGCTTTTAAAATGTACTACAAAAACATAGTGACGGAAAAAGTCAAAATAACCATCACTTTGACGGTTTAAATCACATTTTGAAATATAACCACGACATATTGTATAGCAATAGACACTTATACTAACCCTATCAATACCTCGATGGAAAGGACGATGAACAATCATTCAAAAAAAATTGGTCGCTGGCAAGGCGCAGGCTTAATGGCCACCACTTTGCTGGGTACAGGTGTCTTTATTTTACCGCAAATGACATTGAAAATTGCGGGTCAAGGCGCCATTATTGCTTGGTTTTTACTTACTTTGGCTATTATTCCTGTGACACTTATATTCGCAAAACTCGCAGCTAAATTTCCTCATGCTGCAGGCCCTGCATATTTTGTAGAACAAGCTTTTGGTCCTATAGCAGGGCGTACCATAGGTCTCATATTTTTGTTTGTAGTACCGCTTGGCGCGCCCGCTGCAATTTTAATGACATTTCAATTTGTCGATTCATTAATACAACTAACTGGCGCCACACTCTTATTAACTGAATTAAGTGTTTTACTTTTATTGTTTACTTTAAACTATCGCGGCATTAAAATTTCGGCAAAACTACAATTTTTACTGACCTTAGCCATCGTTGCTGTTGTTGTTTTATTGTTTGGAATCGGTAACTTACAAAGTCACTCAGAAGTTACAACTAGATTTCCCAATATGGATGTCAACTTAATCATGGCAGCAGCAGGTTTGGCTTTTTGGAGCTTTTTAGGCGTTGAAGCTATGACACATCTGGCAAGTGATTTTAAAAATCCTAAAAAAGATTTAATTCCAGCCATGATGATAGGGACCATTTTAGTCGGTTTAATTTACTTGGCCTGTACACAGATATTATTGTTCATACCTACAAATACCGAATTGGCTATGGTGGGTGTATTTAATCAATTATTAGGGGAGCATTTAGGACTCAGCGGCGCAAAAATCATTGGTATTTTAGGCATAGCTGGCGGCCTTGCTACTGTAAACGTATATACCGCAAGTGTTGCACGTTTAGTCTGGAGCTTTAGTAATGATGGTGTATTACCAAGTTATTTTTCTACTGTAAATCAGTATAACGTTCCCGTCAGAGCGCTTATGGCTATTTTATCTATTATGGCTTTTGTATTAATAGTCACTTTTCTAACAGGACAAAATATTGAAGACTTAATCGCTTGGTGTAATGGTGTCTTTGTTGTGATTTATTTCGCCTCAATGTTGGCTGCTTTTAGATTACTGAGTACTAAAAATAGGCCATTAATTTTATTAAGCTGTGTATTTTGTTTAATGCTTATCTGGGGTTTAGGTTGGCAAATGATGTATGCTGTTTTGTTAATTTTTATTACCGCTCCATTATTATTTTGGCAGCATAGTCATCAAACAAATAAACAACTGACTGCTTAGTTTTATTAATAAACATCCCTAGAGATTATCCCCAAAATGATATGGCTAGTTCATAGTCATATCATTTTTTATACTTTAACAACCCCGTTTGAACGTATTTATGATTTTGCTACTATTGCAACTTATGAAAAAATGTAATCCAGCTTGCTACACTTTGTTACACTTGATGGATCTTGTTACGTCAAATTTTTTATCGCTCAATATAATAAAAGGGAATTCAAAAATTAAGGAAATAAATAACATGAAACTATCTTTAAATATTGTCACAGCCATTTCATTAGCTGGATTAGCATTTTCAAATGATCTTTTAGCCGAAGATGTATCGCATTCAATTAGAAGTGCAGCTCAAAATAACACCTCTAATAATAGCTTTATACAGGTAGGTGTAGAAATGTCTACTGGTTCAGGCCGATATGGAAATTTTGATGAAATTAGATGGATTATAAATGGAAATTTAAACTGGAACGGTTTTTTTATTGAACAATTTAGCGATAACTCAGACCCTTTTACAGAAAAGCATGGAACAATATCAAATCCAATCACGCTTGGTTATAATTTTTCAGATTCTGAGAAATGGTCATTTGATACAATTTTAAGTAGAAGACATAAAGGCGGAAGTTGTAAAGTATATATTGACTCTACAAACTCTTGCTCACTAAAAAGTGAAGGTGATGCTATGTTAGGTGGTCGATTAACTCACTACATAGACAATACCATTATACAATTAATGCTTGAGCATGATGTCAGTGGAAATCACCAAGGGAATATTGTTTCCGCATTAGTAGGGCAAAGTTGGCAATATAGAAATTGGAATTTTCATGGCTTATTAAGCGCACAATATACTGATGATAAATTAAACAACTATTATTATGGCCTAAGTGAGAATGAATTAGAAAATTATAATATTATAGATTTTGACAAAGATAATATGCGCCTTCTTGATGTAGGGTCTGGTTTTAAATATACAGCAGAAATTGGTGCCACTTACCCATTATTAGAAGATTGGATTTTTAAGGCAACCGCGCGTTATATTTCATTTTCAGGTGCTGTACTGAACTCGGATCCAATTATCGGTGGTTCTGGTAATGACTTTACAACATTTAGAACTAGTATAAGTTATGTTTTTTAAAGGACAAGTAATGCTCAATACGAAATTATTTCCTTTATTTTTTATATTATTTTTAGTTAATGTTAATGCTATTGCCGATGAGAATCGTTTTTTCAACAAAACAGAGCTTACAGTCACACCCAAAAGTTGTATTGCATTACATAAAGGTCAAACATGTTATTTAGAAGTAATATTTAGCTGGCAAGCTCAAAACAATGATTATTGCCTCGTAAATACAACTCGAAATCAAATTTTAAAATGCTGGAACAATACTGAAAGTGGTCAGTATAGCTTTGATTTTCAATCTAAAGAAAGTAATAACTTTGCCTTAAGGCTTAAAGAATCAAATGAAGATCTAGTAAAATCTCAAATTTTGGTAGCTTGGGTCTACAAATCAAAGACACGCCCTAAGTCTAGCTGGAGATTATTTTGATCACAAAGTTTGACACTAAACATATTATTTTGGCTGCCTGGGTCTATGAATCAAAAACACGTTCAAAATTTAATTGGAGATTATTTTGACCTCAGAGATTGCAACTAAACATATTATGTTGGTTGAAGACGATATGTCGCTGGCCGAATGGTTTAGCGACTATTTAACAGAGCATGGCTATCTAGTCACAATTGTAAATAGAGGTGATATGGCGATAGAGTTAATAGAATTAGATAAACCCGACTTAGTTATTTTGGATATTATGCTACCTGTTAAAGATGGTTTTGATGTATGTAAGGCCGTTAGAGGTTTTTATTATGGTCCTATATTGATGATGACGGCAAGAGACCATGAAATGGATGAGATATTAGGCCTTGAACTTGGCGCTGATGATTATTTAACAAAACCCGTAAAACCACGTGTTTTAATATCTCGAATTAAGGCCCTATTAAGACGGATTGAAATAAACAAAACTCAGCTCGGTACAGATGAAAACAACATCAATTTTGGTGAATTATGCATAGACTCTCATTCACGCACCATAAGTTTATCAAGTAATACAGTGGCGCTTTCTTCCAATGAATTTGATGTACTTTGGTTATTAGCTAAAAATGCAAACGCTCTAGTAAGTCGGCAATCATTAATAAGTGAGCTCAGAGGAATTGAATACGATGGTTTTGACCGCTCTGTTGACATCATAATATCACGCTTAAGAAAAAAGTTAGGTGACAACGCAACAGCACCTTATCGCATAAAAACAGTATGGGGAAAAGGTTACTTGCTAGCAAAAGACGCTTGGTAATACTCTTTATAATAAAATGAAAAAACTCACGTTTTCTTTAATATTAATTGTTATATTTTCTATCATAGGTTTAGGTTGGGTATTAGATAATTTATTTTCTCAATACCAGTCACATAATAAATACGATGAATTAAAGCCCTATAAAGAACTCGGAACTATTTTAGCTAAAACCTTAAATCAACAAACAAACATTGAAGAGTTTATCAATGATTGGCAAACCCAAAATGTAGTTGAAGTAACTTTATTAAATTTAAATGCCTTTCCTTTACCTGAATCATTACAGAAAAAATTTTATCAAGGCGAACCTCTCACATTAGAATCCGAAAACAGTATTTTTATTCATTTTATTTTACCAAAAAAAGATAAAATACTCATTGTCACTTTACCTGCGCAAACTAAAAAACATGACAATAATTTATTAAAACTGGCTTTCACTGCCATATTTTATATTGCCATATTATTGATATTATTTATTTGGCTTTATCCACTGATTAAACATTTAAGACAATTACGAAAAACAGCCAAAGCTTTTGGTGAAGGGAAATTAGAAAAACGAATCCCTATTAATTCAACTTCTTACATTACCGATATTGAAGTTGAGTTTAATAAAATGGCACAACGCATAGAAACATTAGTCAGTGACAATAAGTTATTAGGTAATGCTGTGTCTCATGATTTGCGTACACCACTTGCTAGACTGCGTTTTGGTATTGAGGCACTAGAAGAAACCACAAACCCACAACTGAGAGATAAATATCAAAAACATATCAGTAAAGATATTGATGAAATGGAAAAACTTGTTGCTGTATTGCTCAATTATGCGCGTTTAGAGCAAGCCATGGTTACAATAGAAAAGCGAGACATAAACCTTAACAATTTAATATCTGATTGTATAAATACAAAAATAAGTTCCGATATTACTATACAATGGCTAAAAAGTGAGCCTGCTATTATTATTGGTGATATTAATTATTTAACCATGTTATTTAATAATTTACTGAGTAATGCACAACAATATTCAAATAAAACAATATCTGTCGACATTAAACAAACAAAAACTGAAATATCTGTAATAGTTGCTGATGATGGTCCTGGAATAATAAAGGAAAAGCGGCATGAAATACTTAAACCTTTTACGCGAGGCGACAATACTTTAAATAAACATGGTTACGGCATAGGCTTAGCTATCGTTGCCAGAATAGCACTTTGGCATGATGCAATTTTAAAGATTGATGATTCAAAACAACTCGGTGGAGCTGAGTTTAGCATTACCTTTAAAAAACATTAAACGATTGAATAAATTAGCATTATCTTACTCAGAGAAAAAGAACCAATGCTGCTAAATTTTATATAAGCTTTTAACAACATTACAATTGCGTAATTGCATGTTCCTGTTCAGGTTTGTAAAAATATAATTTATCACTTTTTTGTAATTGATAGGGTATTTTCACTGGCACATGCAAACCTACATGCTCTTTTGCATTAATACGTTTTTGTAAAATAGCATTGCCTTGCTCTGAAAGAAAAAACCAATAAGGTGGAAATGCAGTATTCGTGACTTTTTTTTGCCAGTGTTCTTTATAAGGTTTGAAATGGGCATCATCTGGATCAGCATCTCCCATATGTATAACCCTTGTTTTATCATCAAGTGATACTCTAAATACAATATTTTCAACATTTGCTCTGCCAGGCCAACCAGCATGAGGAATACGCACAGCTTCAATTTTTATATCATCAATATTACGCTGCCAAACTTTATCACCGTAATTTAATGCGATGGCTTTCACTTGTCCTTTTATTTTTTCACTGCCTTTTAATTTAAACATGGCATCAACGGCTTGTTGCGGTGCGACCATTTTTGTTTGCCTGTGTTTTTGTAAAAAATGTAACATGTCTTGTGCCGAAAAATGATCGCCATGGGCATGACTAATGAAAATAATGTCTATACTGTCGTAGGGTTTATCACCATTAAAAATAGCATTACGAATACTCTGAGGCACTAACTGATAAGTTTTATAATCATTATGAAAAAAAGGATCAAATATAATTTTTTTATCTGCACCTTGTATCATCACGGCTTCATTACCTAAATATGTTGCCTTTGCTGATATTTGATGAGCAGCTGTATGGTGGGAGTCTACTTCATGGGCATTTACATTCAACATGCATGTTAAATACAGTAAAGCAAATATAAACTTGTTGTTATATTTCATGATTATTTTATTATTTAATTGAAACGCATCATCAAAATATCATATTTTATAAGTTTATACTTAGATAAATCTGTATTGCCTTTTTTAGTGATTTTCTGCAACTGTTTTACCTTAAAAATATTGATTAACATGCTTCTTTCGAAATGAAAGGAACCTCAAATGCAGGTTAAACATGCAATTACACTCATTATAATTGCCGAAGCAATTGTTGCTTTTGGTACATTAATAGTAAAACAGCTAGGTGTAAACATACCTGTTTATCAATTAATTTTATATCGCCAACTATTTGCATCATTATTAGTACTTCCTTTAATATTAAGAGAAATAGATGGTTTTAAATTAAGCCCTTTTATTAAAATTCATTTATTCAGAGGTCTATTGATAGGTTTAGGTAACGCATCATTTTTAATCGCTATAATGCATTTATCTTTAATCACAGTCACTGCTGCTATGTATATATCTCCTATATTACTTGTTATTTTAAGCCACCTATTTTTAAATGAAAAACCAGATTTAAAGCGTTATATATCTGTTGTTATTGGTTTTATAGGCATTTTATTAATTACTAAACCTATGCAAAGCAACCTCTATATACTGCTCGCATTTTTTGGTGCGCTCGTTGCAGCATTAAATAGTATTTGTTTAAAAAAATTATCAAATAAAGAACACCCTATGGTGACATTATTTTGGTCAAATTTAGTTGCACTGTTTATGTTAGTACCGGCAGTTATATGGGAAGGAGCACAGATTAAAACTGAAATTATCTCTGTTGGATTTTGTTTAGCGCTACTTTATATTGCAATGACATATCTCTTTATTTCCGCATTACGCTTTGTAGATGCAAGTAAGCTAGCCCCAGCAGAATATACTGGATTAGTATTTTCAGCCTTACTGGGATATTGGTTTTTCAACGATGAAATAGACAGTTATAGCTTACTTGGGATCTGTGTCATATTTTTATCTTTAATGCCTATATCACAAATAAAATTGTTAAAGAGAAAAGCTAAGGTATAGTCTAACGCATAATTGAATAATGCTAAAAATAAATAAGTAGAATGAATAAAAGTCGCAATAAGCTGGTAAGATTTAATCATATAAAAGTAGAAAGTGCTTTTGAAAAAGAAGCACAACTATTAAAGCAAGTTCAAAACGACGAGCTCGATCAATGCCTGATATTATGGCAGGCTAAAAACAAAACCTTAGTATTACCTGCGGGTAATAAATGGCCTAAATCTGATGAATTAAAACAGGCATTATTGCAAAAAAATTGGCAATTGCTCTGTCGAAAAACAGGCGGCGCACCTGTACCGCAATGCCCTGGAGTAATTAACTTATCTCATATTTATACTTGGCCTACTGAGAAGACTTATTCAATTACCTTAGCCTATCAAAATTTATGCAGTGTATTGAACGCTTTTTTTGAAGAGTTTGGCTTAACAAGCCAGGCCCACACAACTGAATTTTCATACTGTGATGGCGACTATAACCTCAATATAAACGGCAAAAAAATTGTCGGAACAGCGCAAAGAGTCATATTAAAAAAAGGGGGTGGCAAAATTGTATTAGCACAGGCATTTATATTAATAGATGTTTTATTAGATGAATTAATTAAACCCGTAAATTTATGTTACCAAGTATGCAACAAAACTGAACGGGTAAAAGCTAAAGTGCACACAAGTTTATTTGACAATATGAATGAACGGCCAAATATTGATGCACTTTATCAAATGTTAACCCAAGCGTTCATTAAAAGTGGGCTATATAACTAAGCAAATTTGATTTCTTTTAGTTTTATTCACTCCGACCCCTTTTTAAGTTAATTGATATTTTTCGCGCACCTGATCTATGAGTTTATGTCTTGAACTTCGAAGTCTCTCATGAGGTGCAAATAATGCGCTAGATAAATCTAATAAATTAACAGCACTTTCAAGCTTTGATAAGTCTGATATATTTAGCTCGCCATGTATTATGAGTTCGTTAATGATTATCACGGCAAGCTCTTTTGAGGCGATATCTTCAGGCATGCCTGATTGTGTACATAAACCATAAATACCCTTTAAAAAATGGCTCCACTCTTGTGCTATATGGCTGTTTAGCACTTGCGCCGGCATTGTATTGCTTGATAAAAAACCTTGTTCAGCTAAGTGTATTAATTGAGACTTATAGCGCTCAGTAAACAATAACTTTGCCGACGTTTCATCTTTAATTTCTGATATTTCACCTAACCAGGTTAAATAACCTTTAGCATAATATTCAGTGCATTGTGCGTTATCATAATCACCAAAAAAAGAGTAACCGCTTATAGATAAATCTATTTTATAAGATGCTAAAGGCATCATTTTTTTCTGTTGAAACGTATTAAAGTCAGCTTCATTTATACCACTTAATTCAAGTAACTGTGATTTTGTATAAAAATATTGGTTTAAATAATTAAGTAACTGCATTTATATTTCTTCCTTTAAATCATCAGGGGTTTGCGATCTATCATGCATGCCATAGTCACGTAAAACACTGGCAACTCTTAATCTGTAATTTTCAAAAATAGTATTTCGACCTTTAGCTTGTGCATTTTTATGACATATATTATTTCGCCAAGTTTTTACTGCATTTTCATCTTGCCAAAAAGACAGGGATAGATATTTGGTATCCGTTGTTAGGCTTTGAAACCTTTCAATTGATATAAACCCTGACACACCTTGTAAATTGTGTTTCAACTCCCCTGCTAACTTTAAATAGTGATTTTTTTGAATTGCTTTTGGTTCTACTTCAAAAATAACGGCTATCATTTAACGACTCCAGCAGCTTGTTTATAGGTTTGTGGTATTATTTTTAAAAAAGATCTATTTTCCTCTATGATAAATTGCTGTGCTTGTGCCATTGAAAAATTAGCAAAGCCTTTGTCATCATTTTTTAATCTTGCGCGATAATTTTCATAATCGGCCAAACTATTAAAGCTAATTAACCCATAAGCAATATCGTTTGTGCTTTCATGAGGCAAAAAATATCCTAATAAATCACCACCACACCGTGGAATGATCTCTCCCCAGTTTTTAGCGTATTGCTCAAATTCTTTTATCTTAAAAGGGTTAATTTTATATTGAATAAAACAAGTGATTTTTTGATTGTCATTGTGCATTAAGATTGCCTCTTATTTAGTTTTCAGGCAGTCTAACGTCTATTAAAATTGATGCTTCGATGTACATCGTACTATGGAATTAAATGAGCAATTCAAATGAACCTAATATCGCTATTATTGCTAATTTAATAGGTGATAATGCCCGAGCAAAAATGTTAACGGCACTAATGGGTGGCAAAGCACTTACAGCAACAGAGCTGGCACTAGAAGCTGATATTTCATCTCAAACTGCCAGTAGTCACTTAGCAAAATTGGTAGAGGGTCAATTATTAGTAGTGAGAAAACAAGGACGCCATAAATATTTTCAGCTACAAAATGCATCAATTGCACAACTATTAGAAACCCTGCTCAATATTTCTATTGATTTACCTCAAGCAAGAGTCAAAACAGGCCCGAATGATTTAAGCTTACGACAAGCACGTATTTGTTATGATCATTTAGCTGGTGAACTGGGTGTAAAAATTTATGATGCCCTGATCAAACATAAATATATTATCGATAATGGTGAACAAACCGTACTGACTGTACTTGGTCAAAGCTATTTCGAATCCATCGGCTTTGATTTTATAGCACTTAAAAAATCAAAACGCCCTTTATGTAAATCTTGTTTAGATTGGAGCGAAAGACGAAACCATTTAGCGGGCACTTTAGGACAATGGATTTTAAATGATATGTTTGATAAAAATTGGGCGAAGAGAGCACTCGACTCTAGAGCTATCAATATTAGTAGTAAAGGCCTTAAAAAAATCACACAAACATATAAAATTAAATTAAAAAAACACGTTTAAGGTACAATAAAATAAAAAAAAGTAATAAATAAGGTTAACTTATTAGTAAAAATTCAGATATTTAAAAACTAATAAGAAATTTAACAAGTTGTTTTTTAAACTAAAAAACAAACAAAGCTATAGTTTCACAACTTTTCACTTCAATTCAAGACCCGTCACATATTTTAAGTTACAAAAAGTAGCGCAAACGTTAATACGATTATTTTCAAGCATAGTTTTAGTTTTGATTTTCGTCGTTTTCAGACAAGAAAGGGTAAATTAAAAAACCATAATTTAATGACCTAACGCTTGCTTATCTTATAAAATAACAAGGGGAATGAGAGTGCCACAATTAAAACTAAGTAAATTACATTTAGCAATCAGTATTGGATTAATAAGCTCTGGTCTAGGGCTTTCACCATTAGCTTTAGCAGAAAATACAAATGCAAAAACCGATGAAGTAGAAGTAATCGAAGTAAGAGGTATTAGAGGAAGTGTTGTAAAATCTATCAATACAAAACGGTATGCAACTTCAGTTGTAGATGCCGTAACGGCTGAAGATATTGGTAAATTTCCAGATCAAAATGTAGCAGAATCATTGCAGCGCATTACCGGTGTTTCTATCTCACGTAACTTTGGAGAAGGAGAGCGGATCAGTATTCGTGGTACAACCGAAAGCCAAAACCGTACTTTATTAAACGGCCAAGCCGTAGGCTCTGCTGACTGGTGGACTAACTCTGCAGCCAGTCGTGGTTTTAACTACACTATGTTACCTTCAGAAATTGTATCTGGGCTTGAAGTTTACAAATCTCCCGAAGCGGATATAGATGAAGGGTCAATTGGCGGAACGGTTATAGTCAAAACACGTAAACCGCTTGACCTTGAATCAAATAAACTTGCGGGCTCATTTCTTGCTCAGCATAGTGAAGTGTCTGGTGAAACGGATCCTCAATTATCAGGCATGTATAGTTGGAAAAATAATGAAGAGACAATCGGAGCATTAGTTTCTGTTGTACGTCAGCAAAGAAACCTGCGCCGTGATGGCATTGAAGCTTGGAGTTGGGCTTCACGTGATATCACTATGGCTGATGGTACGGTTCATGAAGATGTATATAGTTCAGGTGGTGGTGGTTCAGCAATGTTTTTGCAAGAACGTATTCGCACTGGAGTTAACTTAACACTACAATATCGTCCGACTGACACTTTAGACATTACTTTCAATGCACTAGATTCAACTTTAGAAGCCAACAACGAGAATCAAAATTTCTTATGGCTTCCAGGATATGGCGGATCTGAGTATACAGATATCACCTTAATTGAACATGATAAAGCAGGCATTATGGCCACTGCGGGTACTTTTGGTTTATCACCTGATGGTAATAATATTCTTGATGAAACCAAAGTACGTAATTCTGAATTAAAAACAAAATCTTATGATTTAAAAATCGATCATGAGGGTGAAATATGGCGCTCAAGTTTACACTTAGGGTATACAAAAGGCAGTGGTGGTTCATCAGCAGATCGTAGTGTAGGCTGGGAAGGTAACTTTGTTCACAGTTATGATGTTTCATCGACCCAAGATATTAAAACCCAGTATAGCGCCGACCCTAGTGATGGTAAAAACTGGGATCTAGGTTTTTTACGTTATGACAGTAATGATGCCAAAGATGATGAAAGTTATTTTCAGTTAGACTTTGACCGTGACATTGATATCTCTGTTTTCAGTAATATTAAGCTAGGCATGAAATACAGAGATCACTCCCGCTTTAATACCAAACATACCACAGATGCCAAAACGCAATTAGGGTGGAATTTAGCCGATTATTCATTGACTATGCCATCAGATTATCAATCCGATATTGGCTCTTCTGGTACATTAAAAAATTATGCCATAACAGATTCAAATAAAATACGCACACAAGGTGATGCTTTAGATTGGGATTATCAAATTTTAAAAGCGAGCACCTTTGATATTAATGAAAAAATTACAGCAGCTTACGCTAAAGCAACAATTGATGTTGAAGGCATGCGTGGTAACCTTGGAATACGTTTAGTACAAACACAACAATCATCAGGAGCTTATGAAGGGGCATCTGGTAATGAAGTATGGATTGTAAAAGATAAAGACTATTTTGATGTTTTACCAAGTTTGAACCTTGCAATAGATCTTGATGATGATTTAGTCCTTAGAATTGCTGCTGCACGTGTTATGGCGCGTCCTGATTATAACTCAATGACAGCATCTACCTCATATAACCTTGAGACACAAACAGGCACAGGTGGTAACTCAGATATTGACCCCTATCGTGCAACTCAATTTGATACAGGTATAGAGTGGTACTTTAGTGATGCAGGTATTTTTTCAGCTGCATTTTTCCACAAAGACATTCAATCATTCATCGATAGACCAGCCGCTTTTGAAGTTCACCAAGGGGTTGAAGTTCGTATTAGTCGACCAGTTAATGGTAAAGGCGGTACGATACAAGGGTTAGAACTAGGTATTCAACAAGAACTTTATCAAGGGTTTGGTATATCTGCAAATTATACCTTTGTTGATGGTGAAGCCAAAAATGCCACAGGTGAAGACATTACGATCCCAGGAAATTCAGAACATACGATTAATCTAAGTTCTTATTATGAAAATGAAGTAATCAGTGGCCGAATTTCTTACAATTATCGTAGCGGTTATGACTCAGGTTTTGATTGGCCTGGTTACATAGATGCATATGGCCAAGTTGATGCTAATGTCACTTATAATATTAATGAAAATTTAGCTTTCGTATTAGAAGCTATTAATCTAACAAATGAACATACGTTTAGTTATCAAGAAAAGGGACTTAAACAAGCACTAACCGGTGTTTACTCAGACGGTCGCCGCTTTGTTGCTGGTATTAGATTTAACTTTTAATTCCGTCATATCATTTGCTAACACAGGTATAAGACATTGATATGGATGGCCTCCCTTGCCTGCCCGCAAGGGTTAGCAGTTAGTTTTTAGCTAACTGCTTTTTTATTTTTAATAATGATGTCACTCTATTTCAAAATGTATGTTCAAGTTAATTAAGCTATATTCCACATAATCATTCAGTTACAATATAAAACCATAAATTATTATTAGGATATTAAGCTCAGGTGAATTTAAGATTATTGCTTTTAATTAGTTGTTTAATACTGTTTTCAAACAGAATTAAAGCTGACTTATTATCCGCAAGCTTACATTACCACCAAGCTAATTATGTACTTGCATTTAAGCAATTTAGTCAACTTGCCAAACTAGGCAACAAAGATGCAATCTATAACATTGCAGTTATGTATTTACATGGCCAAGGCGTTGATAAAAATATTATTAAAGCGCACTCTTGGTTTTTACTTGCCGCCGACTATGGTTTATCCGATGCAAGCCAATACGCGGCATTAATATCCACTCAAGTTGCGAATAAAACAGCGCTCGAAGAAAGCTACAAAACACTGGCCCAAAAACATTCCTACCAAACTTTTTCGAAACAATTATTACCTATTTTTGACGATACACAAAGCAGCCTGTTAATTCCTAAAAAACACTATACAGTTGATGCAAAATACCCTGAACAAGCTTACAAAAAAGGATTAGAAGGCTGGGTTTGGCTTGAGTTTGACATAGATGATAATGGGGCCGTTAAAGATATTGAAATATTAGATTCATATCCTAATAAAACCTTTAATCGTGCAATTGTTAATGCTGTACGTCGTTGGCAATATCAACCTTATTTACAAGCAGGAATTGCCACGACTTTTTACAACCGATCTTTGTTATATCATTTTACAACTTATAAAGGAAAACGATACAAACAAAGTTTTGCCAACCAACAAAAGCAATATCAAACAAAAATTAACAAACTGATCGAACAGGCTGAACAAGGCAATGCTTTAGTGCAATATTACATTGCTAATTGGATGAGTGCTGATGAACACAATGCAACTCGTTTATTAAAATATCATTGGCATCAAGATAATGCAGGATCAGATTTATTATTAAAATCGGCAAGTAATGGTTTTGCTAACTCTCAGTATCGCCTAGGCTCTAATTTATTACGTGGTGAGTATACACAACAAGATAGAAAAAAAGGCATGAATTGGATATTACTTGCTGCGCAAAACGGATTTGCGCCAGCACAATATAGGCTAGGTAGAGAGCTTCTTAACGATCAATTTATTGAATACAATAAAAGTAAAGCAATCGCTTGGTTAAAGGTAGCCAGCGAACAAAATTATTTTCGCGCAATCAGAGATTTAAGCTCACTATATATATCAAATAAAAACATATCCCAAAATACCCTTAATTTAATTGAAAAAGGGTTAGCGTTAGACGATACCCATCCTGAATTATTATTAAATAAAGCTAAGATCCATTTACTCAAAAATGAACTTGAACTTGCAAAAAAATTATCAAGTTTAGCCTTAGGTTCAGCTGAGTCCAGAGGTGTGTCCACTGTAAGTATTAATCAATTTATCTCTAAGCTTTAGGAACGATTAGCTAAAGTATTTTTTATTCTTGCCTTAACTGAACGCCAGTGGGTTTTAGGTATTTTAGGAGCTTTTGATAACAAATATTGGTATTGCGCTTTTGTCGGTTTCACTTCTCCACCATGGGCTAATATAATGCTGTTAGGCTTTAAATTAATGATTTTATTTACAGAAGCTCTATAACGATTAGGGTAAAACACTGGAAATGGAGGAATGAAATGTCCTTTTACAGTGACCATTAAATCTGCAACATAAATTTTATTACTTGGAATATGATGTAAAGAAATATCTCTATCTGTATGCCCCTGAGTTGACAATGAAACCCAATCCTCAAACCCTGGTAATGCTTCACCTTCATCTAATTTATGATCCGCATTTAGCTTTCTTGAGTACCATACTCGTTTCATCGGTTTATTCAGCCGTTTGGCAACCCATTTTGCGAGTAAAATATCTGTAAAGTGCATAAGCCAACCCTCAATACCAGCATACCAATGCCCCTTAACATTAGAGGTGGCAATGTGACAACCAGTTAATGATCTGAGCTTATGAGCAGCACCCGCATGATCAGGATGCATATGCGTAACAACGACAAGTTTTAAGTCACTAAAAGAACGCTGCAATGTATCAGTTATAAATATTTCTAAAGCAGATATATCAGCTCTGCAACAACCATCTAATAATAAAAGTTTATCTGGGTATTCAACTAAATAGATAGACTGGATATAACCTTCTAATTTATGTAATTTCATATTGAGTTGTATATTCATATTTATGTTCGTTTAAAGAACTAGCAATAAAAAATAATTATGCACTAACTGGTCTGACCTTTCCAGTATTCCCTCTAGCATAATAAAAATACTTTAAAAAACACATTCTCCAAAAAATAAAATACTTCTATACTATGAACATATATATATTCACATAAGTTTTTAGCTAAATAAAACAACTAAATTGGAATAATCAATGAAGATAGTATTTATTATATTTTTATGTTTTGTTACCTACGCCCCCTTAGCTAAAAGTTTAAATGTAGGCTTTAAATCTTATCCTCCTTTTAATTATTACAGTAAAGATCAAAAGCTTGTTGGGCTAGATGTCGATATTTTAAGTGCGGTTGCAAAACAAGCCAATTTATCGATAAATTACCGTGAAACCCCCTGGAGAAGAACCTTAAAATACCTTCGTACAGGTGACATCAATTTAACTATGGGTGCTTCTTATAGCAAAGAAAGAGAAAAATATGCGCATTTTAGTCATGCATATCGTACTGAGAAAGTGAGTTTATTTGTCAAAAGAGGCTCAACTAATCAAATAACAATCACTTCTTTATCTGATCTTGCCAAAAGTAATTATAAATTTGGGATTTCTGATGGATATTATTATGGTCCACAATTTCAAAAACTATATCTAGATAATAATTTTCGCGCACATATTAATTCCGTTGTTGACTTAGAACAAAATGTACAAATGTTACTTAACAATCGCATTGATGGTTTTCTTGCAGATACCGCATCTATGCAGTTTTTTATTAAACAAAATATCAAATTAGGCCAATTTGAAATGCACCCTTTAGAGATATACCAAGCTAATATTTATATTATGTTAAGCCGAGCTAAGCATTCAAAAGAAAGTGTAAATAAAATAAATAAGGCAATTCAAGTTATTAAAAATAATGGTCAATTAGATAAAATTTTAAAACACTGGCAGTAATTTAACATTAAAACATACGCGTTTTAATATTCTCATTTTTAAAGAGGGGGGAGTTCCATCAACTTGTTAAGACATGAAGTCACTTGATCTTCACTAATATTTTCATTTGAAATCTCTTCAATAGCAGATACCAAAGTCAATTTATTATTTTCAATTAATAAATTAGCTTCACTTATTTTATTAGCAAGACTGAGTATATGACTGAATACATCTTCATCACCTTTTACTTGCTGTTCAAGTGAATCCTGTATCTTAATTGGTAATTGCCAGTTTTTTGAAATTTCAACGGATAATAATAGTGAGTGCTTTGCTAATGCTTGCTTAAATTGGTTACTTCCTAAAAAACTAAAAGAATCAATTTCATTTAATTGTTGGCTAATGCACTCAAATACAACAACTTTTCCTAAATCATGTACTAACCCCATAAGGTAACAATGAAACTGACTTATATTATCTGCATCTTTGCTGAGCATCTTGCAAAGTACAGCGGTTTCTAACGAATGCTGCCAAATCAAAGAACCAAATAATTTAAAATGGTATAAGTTCACCCTAAAAATCCCCTTAACTAATAAAGGGATCACTATGCAGTTAATGTTATCCAAACCGAGTACTGCAATAGCCTTAGCAAGGGTTTCAATAGGTTTTTTTGTATGTTTGTAATAAGCACTATTTGCTAGGCTCAATAATTTAGAAGCTAATATCGGGTCTTTGTTTAATAAAGCTTCTATTTTTAAAAAGTCAGTTTTTTCACTCTCAAGCTCTACCATTAATTCTGAAAAAACTTCAGGTAATGAAGAAATATAAGAGTTAATTTTCTCTGTCTCTATCAGTAAGTTTTCTATCCTGTTAATAATGCCGACTTCAAACTCATTCATAGTGTCATGGTGGACAATGTTTTGGCCAAACATCATGTCAAAAATAACTGTATTTGTTATATTTTTCATTAATTTATTCGCCTGATAAACTTAAAATCAATATGCCCTGATGGATAATGCTATTTACTCATTAAAGTATAGAAGTGAATACAAACTTGACTCAATTTATATAAAGAATCATTGACATCTTTTTCATTCATTTACCATTCAGTTTCACTGAACTAAGTTTAATAGAGTTCTCCTTAATTGAATTTGGGATATAAACCATGAATAATATCAATTTTGAAACCAGCCAAGCGTTCATAAAAACAATCACCATTACAAGCTTCATTCTTCTGAGTGCCTGCGCCAATAAAACCCCCATAGTTGATACCAAAGGCATAGATATCGCGGCCTATGAAAGAGATTTATCTGAATGTCAACACTATGCAAACCAGGTCAATACTGGTGAAGCTGCAGCAAAACAAGGTGCTGTTGGCGCAGTAACAGGCGCTGTATTAGGAGCTATCATTGGCAATCGTACAACGGTAGGTCAAGGTGCAGGAGTTGGTGCCGTGTCAGGTTCAGTTAGAGGGGGACAAAAAGCCGAACACAAGAAAGAACACGTCATTAGAAACTGTTTAAAAGGCAGAGGTTATCGCGTTTTAGGGTAAAGGTATTTACTGTGTTTTTTTACTGTGTAGTACTATGTCCATTTCAACACCTTCTACACGTGAATAAACCACATTCTTAGCATCTTTTGAACTCGAAACAGTTAGCGGCACATTAATATCATGCTCATATACTCCAATTTGGCTGATCTCTTGATTAATTTGACCATCAAAAAGGTAAAGGTATAAAAAGAGTTTATGCCCTTGTTTCAATACATAATATATCCCAACATCTGTTATTGCTGGACGATATAAATGAATAGACGAAGGTAAAGCATTTAAAATATAAGGATCATCTATTTGTGCACTTAAATATGTGTGAATTTTTGCTCTATAATCGGAAAACGAAGGATTCAATTTTTTTATAGCTAAAAGGGCATCTGACTGTTTATTAACGCCTTCTGATATCACTTTTGCTTCTAAATGATTATTAGCCAACTGCAAATCATATAACCAATTTTGCCATTGTGAGCCTTCATTTTTTGCCATATAGTGAATCTTACGACCATTTTTAGACCACACAATCTCTTCCACCCCCTTGAATCCAGATATTATTGGCACTAACTTTTTCGAAAATGTATTTATTAAATAAACATTATGATCTGTATCAGCGACCAATAAATTATCCCCATTTGGCGACCATAATAAATAATCCACTGTAATATTCTCAGGTAAATTGGCAATCACAGAAGCTGCTTTTTTTTGTTTGTGTTTCAGCCAAATTTCAATATATCTAAAGCCATTTAAACTTCGCCTTTGATAGGAGACAAATGCCGTTTGTAAACCATCATCTGATATTGCAGGAAGTACATCTAAACGCGCAGAAGATGATAATTGTACCTTGCTATTCGTTTTGTGTTTTTTAAAAGGCGATACTGATAAGTCATATAAATTAACACTTGTTGTGCCTTCACTATGTGCAATCATGCCAGTAATTGGATTAATATCTAAGTCAGCTATAAAGCCAGATGGTTCATGAATAACACGCTTTTCACCTGATGAAGGGTAATGTCTGAGTGCCTCATTGCCTATCCAAAACCCTGTTTGTTCTAAATCCCAATTTAGCCCCCAAAAAACTTGTTTTGAGCGCAATAATATTACGGAGCTATTGTCGACTAAGTTCACCTTGCTTAACTCGAAATCTTGCTCTGACTTTTGAACAATGAGCATATTTTTATTTGCATTAAAATCCATTTCAATCGGTTGAAACTCTTCATATAACTTTCGCTTGAGCTCTTTTGGATAACCCTGTTCATTTAACGTTATTTCGACTAATTTAGGCGAGCCATGATGCCACTCACTACTATATAAGGTCGAGGCCACAGGCCAATGTAACTTGCTTCGTCTAAAGCCAGCTTGACAGTCAGCCATATGAAAGTCGGGACTTAAACGCCATGTTTCTACAGGATTAATAACCGACATTACTCGAATAGTGCAACTAATAGGATCGTGGCGATAATACGCAAGCCACTTACCATCCGGTGACCAAACAGGCGCCTGTTCACTATAACCTGAGTTTTTTATTGCATGTAAGGCTTTGCTTTTTCCATCATAAACAACTAAATCCATTTGGCTTCTATTTCTGTCTGTTTGGCTAAAAGCCAAATATCGCCCATCAGGAGAATATCTTAAAAAAACTTCAGCTCCTGGTACCGAAGTTAATCTACTTTGATATTGGTATTTATTTTTAGGTGACTTGTCAGGTGAAAGTAATTGCCATGTCTTGTTCAACATCAAGCCTATAATCAAACCTGTTAATAAACATAAGCCTAAAGTTGATTTATTTGTTGACGAGACTGAGGTTTGCCTTTTCACCTCCACTTGCGCAATAAGTTGGTAACCAAATCTTGGTACTGTTTTTATAAACGTAGGCGTGCCTTTATCATCCAGTAAGGTTTTTCTCAACTGGGTTATAAGTTGGCTCACAGAGTTATCGCTTACAATCACCTCGGGCCAAATTTCTTGCATTATTTTGTCACGAGAGAGTGCCTTTCCCCGGTTATCAATTAACAATTTTAATAACAAAATTTGTTTTGCTTCTACACCATACCAAACTTCATTGATTTGCACTTTTAAAGCAGCAAAATCAACTTCAATGTCATTTAATTTGACTTTGTTGGAGAGTTCAATTGGCATATTCAAAAAATATTTACATTCGTTATCAGCTGGTTAATTAGTTAAACTCAGAGTATTATGGGTGAAAGTTCATTTTATGCTTGTTCTGTTTTCATATCAATGAATACTAACATTAAAAACAAGCACTTATAATTATCAAAAATAAAAAGTTCAGTATAAAGTTCAAATAACAATAATAAAGGCAAGGCCATGAAACCATTTATAAAATGCTCTTTAATCCTCATGAATTTGATTTTTATACTATTTTATCAACCTTCATATGCCAATACTAAAAACGAAACACTTCACAAAAAACCCTCTACGAGTCTACTAGAAACGATTCAAATTCGGGGTATCTATGACAGCGTTGTCAGATCTTTAAATGATAAACGTACCGCAAGCTCAATTTCCGATGTGATCAACGCCGAAGATATTGGCAAATTTCCAGATAAAAATGTTGCTGAATCTCTTCAACGTATTACGGGTATTTCACTAACACGTGTAATGGGTGAAGGTAAACGTATCGGTGTACGAGGCACAACCCCTGGGCAAAACAAAACCTATTTTAATAATCAAAATATTGCTTCTGCTGATTGGTGGATTTCATCACAACCAAATCGAGGTTTTAATTTTACTATGCTACCTGCAGAGCTGGTGTCATCTTTAGAAGTCATTAAAACCCCACAGGCAGATCAAGATGAAGGCTCTTTAGGCGCCGCTATCAATATAACAACCCACCAACCCTTGAATACAGATGACGGTAAGTTTATTTCAACCTTACACTATCAATACAACGACCTTTCTAGAAAGTTTGACCCGCAATTTTCTTCTTTATATAACTGGCACAATGATACCCGTGATTTGGGCATTTTAATCTCATTTGTCCACCAAGAACGAGCACTACGCCGTGATGGTCTAGAATCTTGGGGATGGCATAATGAAAACTATCATAAAAATACACAGGGAAACTTAATTCCAACAAAAGATCAAAAGGCTCACTTAACCAACATTTGGACCCCTGGTGGTGGTGGCTCTGCACTTTTCCAACAAAATAGAAAACGTACCAGCGCAATACTCAGTATTGAATATCAACCTAAATTAGATTGGCATTTTAATTTAACAGGCCTTTATTCCGAATTAAATGCTGATAATACAAATCAAAATTTTTTGTGGCAGCCAAATAATGTTTTTGCCCATTCAGGTTATATCAGTGATTATGACATTATTGATAACACATTAGCATCGGCAACTTATTCAAAAGTACCAAGCGATAATGGATCAGAACAACCTTTTAATACTTCAATGGAGGCTATTTGGCGTACATCAAAAATAAATACGTTTAGTTTAGCATTAGAATTAAGTCACCAAAATACAATTTGGCATAATCAATACCAAATAGGTTTAACTAAAGCCAATGGCGGTACAAGCGAAGATAATACCTCTCAATGGTCTGCTAATACTGATTTTTCAGTTGATACACGTCAATATAAGAATATAAAAACAACTTATGATATTGCACCAACAAATGCATCCGCTTGGTTTATATCGCAAGTAAGACAAGATTCTCTCGACTCTGTTGATCAAGAAGGATATTTACAAGCTGATTTTGAGCGCCCTATTGATCACAGCCTGATCAGTGGAATCAAATTTGGTACGAAATTAAGACAACACCAACGAAAATTTATTCGAATACGCTCAACTAATGGTCATTATAACAATATTAAAAATCAACTTAATTGGACCTTATCTGACTTTTCAGGTGCAATGCCAAAAGATTTTTTATCCGATATAGGTGATGATTCAACGCTTAAAAATTATGCCTATGCAGATACTTCACTCTTAGATAAAGCATATCAAGATATCAACTTTATTAGCGCTGATGAAAAATCGAGTCGCTTTAATATCAAAGAAGATACCAGTGCAATTTATGCGAAAATCAACTTAGAAGGAGCATTTTATAATGCAAACTTAGGTTTTAGATTAATAAATACGCATCAAGTAGCAGCTGCCTATAAAAGAATTGCTTCACCCGAAAATATTAATGATAATTTTATTTGGCAAGCAACAGCTAAAAATTATAATGACTTTTTGCCAAGTATAAATATCAACTTTGATTTGAATACTGATCTCCAATTACGTTTTTCAGCTGCAAGTGTTATGGCCAGAGCGCAATACCATCACTTAATGCCTTCTACAAACTACAATGTAACTCAAGCCCAAGGCTTTGGCGGTAATCCATCACTTGACCCATACAGAGCAAATCAATTTGATTTATCCCTTGAGTGGTACTTTGAAGATGCCGGTATATTTTCTATTGCAACATTCAGTAAAGACGTAACTTCATTTATCGAAATAAGACGTCATCAGGAAATTCATGAAGACATATTAATGGCAATCGACCGACCAATTAATGGTGTAGGAGGCATGCTAAGAGGTCTTGAGATCAATTTTCAAAAAGAGCTTCTATATGGTTTAGGCTTTATAACCAATTATACTTTTGTAGATGGCTCACGTAATACCAAGAGTCAAATTGATACAGTTCCAGGAACTTCCAAACATACATTTAACTTAACTGGATATTTTGAGAATGAGTCTTTTAGTACACGGCTATCTTATAATTATAGAACTGAGTTTGCGACTGGTATAGGTGAACAAATCACGGATGATTTTGGACAGCTTGATGCCAATTTCACTTACCATTTAAATACACACTTTTCTTTAGTATTAGAAGGTATTAACTTAAATAATGAAACAACATATATTTATGAAAGAAACCAATATGCTCCCATTGCTTTATATCAAAATGGTCGTCGTTTTTATATCGGTTTAAGGGCACATTATTAACTCACCTGAACACGGAGAAAGCAATACTTTACAAAAGGTTACCAGTTACAATAGAGACGTAAAAATATTTTATATATCGTAAAATTCAATATAGATTAACTAAGCTAAATAAGTCCTTGATGAATCGCAATTAGTACAGCTCGTGTTCTGTCTCGAGTATTCAGTTTTGCAAGAATACTCGAAACATGGTTTTTAACCGTGCCTTGCGCTAAAAAAATGCTACCTGCAATTTCTTTATTTGAGAATCCTCCAGCCATCAGTTTTAATATTTGTAACTCTTTGACCGATAAGGTTTCTATTTCTGTTGTTGTATTAAGCCCTTGATCTAATTGTTTCATCACTACAGGTTCAGCGATAAAGCCACCGCTTGCTAGCGTTTTAATTGCATCAACAAGCTTATCAAGAGAAACATCTTTTAATAAAAAGCCATTTGCACCTGCTTGCAAACTTTGCATAAATAACTCGCTATCATCAAATGTTGTTAACATAAGCACAGGTTGTGCATTACCTTGTGCCCTTAATTTTTTAACCAGTTCAATGCCGTTCATTTTTGGCATTCTAATATCTAACAATAAAACATCTGGAGGGGTTTTTATTATTTCAACGAATGCTTGTTCCCCATCATCGGCTTGCCAAATAACTTCAATATCATCACTGATCGCCAATAAACCAGCAATGCCTTGACGTACAAGAAGCTGATCATCTACTAATGCAACCTTAATCATAACTGTCATCTGCCTTTATTTTTAAAATACAACCGTCTAAATTAGACGTTAATAATGCCTCACCATTAAAGTCTGCCAACCTTTCATTCATGCCAATTAAGCCACTCCCAGCATTGAGCTCACTATTTCCTCGTCCATTATCAATCAATAGAATTTCAAGCTTATTACCCACAGAGTTATTTTTTAATGAAAACTCTGTAGCATGACCATGCCTTAAACCATTGCTTATTCCTTCTTGTAAACAATACATTAACTGATATTTCAAACCTAAAGAATTCACCTTAAATTCATTTTCTATAATAAGGCGACATTTAGGGAGTTGTTCAAACAAATCAATTAAAGCCGCATTTAAATCAAATTGATCTTGTGTTCTCATTTGCTTTACAACACCTCTAACATTGTGTAATAACGCTTTTGCTTGTTCTAAATTTTGTGCCAACATCGCTTTATGCTCGCTAGGCACTTTATGCATACTTACTTCTAAATTAAGGGATAAAGCCGTTAATTGATGGCCTAAAATATCGTGTAAATCCCGAGAAATCCTTAAACGCTCTTGCTTTTTAGTCGACTCTTTTAACATAAATCTAGTTGCAAAAAGTTCTTGATTTATTGCGCTTATTTCTTCTTTTGCATGTTTTTCTCTTAAAACAATTTCAATTGTTGAAAATGCAAATACCTGTAATAAAGCAAATGTGAAAATTGTAAATATACTAAAACTAGGATCCGAAAATGTCATAACAATATAATAGCTAATATTAATTGCGAGTATAAATATCATTCCATTAAAGCGACTATATATCGCTGGTAACTGAGTTGCGATTAGACATAATAAAATAGGGGCTACTTGATATTTTCCAAAGTAAATCAAGAAAAGCACAATCAATACTTGGAAAACAATTGAGACCTTAACTTGGAGTCGACTATAAAAATCATTTGTAGAGTGCGTTGTTACAAATAATAATAAAAAGCTTAAAAGCGCAATCGCCCGCCAAATAAAGTCAAAGCCAAAACTAAATTCTTTTAGCGTAATATAAGAAATTAATGACCAAGTTAAAACACCTGAAAAATGCAATAACCAGTCTTTTTTCATTTGAACTAAATTTAAAAAACCTTTCATGATACTACTTATTAAATAAAAGTGACTCAAAGCCACTTTAAACTATATTATATTGATATTAAAATAAATTAATTTCAATATTCGTATTTTCTTTCACTAAAAATCGGGCTTCTTCATAACTAGGTTGACCAAAACGTCCTACATTATTGCTAAAACCATAATTTTCTTTAGGAATACCAAGCATATTTAAATCTAGTTTTTTATTATCATTTTCATCATGAAAAAGCTTAAGTGCGTACTCACCATTGGGTAAGTCTTTAAAACTAAGAACTTCGTGTTCGCCATTGACTTTTAACATTGACGACCACCCTGCTTTATTTTGTTTGTATGACTCACTTCCTGAAAATAAAGCCACCATTAAATGCCCTTCATTAATATTAATGTCTTTCACATTAATTGTTAGTTCAGCAGCCATCACATTACTGGATAACAATGCAATAATAGAAACCGATGATAAACCTGATATTAAAAGGCTTGTGATAGCAAGTTGAGATGTTTTTTTAATAAAAGTATTAAGCATAATAAAATCCTGTATTAATAATGACGTTTGAAAGTACAGGAAAATAATATCGGTTAACCAAAGTGAAAGTAGGTGCCAAAAGTCATGTTTTTTTAAATAGAACCCCTGTTAATCTGTTTTTACTATATACCAAATTATAAAATAGATTTAAAATAGTACCTTAAACGACTATTTAGAACATTTTTTCACCAATGTATTTATCATAACAGCACTCATATTTTGATAGAGTACTCTCTTCATTAAACAATCTTAATATTTTTTTGATTGCAGTTTTATATGTCTAAACACATTATTTAAGTATTTTAAAAGGATAAGCTAAAAGCATGCTTGCTTCATCTCATAAAGAAGTTCATTTTTCAGCTAATGAACAACTCGTATCAGTAACAGACTTAAAAGGTGTGATCACATATGTGAACGATCACTTTTGTAACGTTTCAGGTTTTACTCAAGAAGAATTACTGGGGAGAAACCATAACCTTATCCGTCACCCTGATATGCCTAAAGCAGCATTCGCTGATTTATGGACTAAACTAAAACGCTCAGACTCTTGGCGAGGCATGGTAAAAAACAGATGTAAAAATGGTGATTATTATTGGGTGGATGCTTATGTCACGCCAGTATATGAATCAAATAGAGTCATTGGCTATCAGTCAGTTCGAAATAAGCCTGATACAAAGCATGTCACTGCTGCAAATACCCTTTATAATGAAATTAACCAAGGTAAATCTCAATTTTCATTAAGTAGCAAAAATAGAAGTTTAATATCAATCATTTTAACCTCGTTTTTTGCCTTTGTTATGTACTCATTAACACACAGTATTCTCCCAACATTTTTACTCATTGCGTTTAGCATGAGCATTTTTGCATTATTTGCTAATATTTCACTGCCTTTAAGTGCTTTCTCAAAACATATTTCACACACTTACGACAGCCCTTCTCGACTGATTTTTTCAGGAAAAGGATTGGCGGGGTTATTTGATTATCCAAGGCATTTATTACAAGCAAAAGTGACCACGATACTAGGACGCTCCAAAGATCAAAGTGAACAATTAAAAAACATTGCCGACGAATTAGAACGTAATTCATCTATTGCCATCAATAGTCTTCAAGAAGAAAACTCTCATTTAGATCAATTAGCAACAGCTATCACTCAAATGAGCACCACAATTGAAGAAGTAAGCCAAAATACCAGTACCGCTTTTGAAAATGTAAATGATGTTCAAAAACGCTGTGAACATACAATTGGCGTGATTGAAAATACGCACCAAAGCGCGACGTCATTAGCACAGGAAGTTGGGGAAGCGGCAAGTAAAGCGGACTCTTTAGTGACTGATGTCACACAAATATCAAACATAATGAGTGAGATACAAGGCATTGCCGACCAAACAAATTTACTGGCTTTAAATGCTGCCATTGAAGCTGCTCGAGCAGGGGAACAAGGTCGAGGTTTTGCAGTCGTAGCTGATGAGGTGAGGTCTTTAGCTAGTCGAACTCAAGAGGCAAC
Organism: Pseudoalteromonas denitrificans DSM 6059; assembly: GCF_900112265.1. Classification (GTDB taxonomy): domain Bacteria; phylum Pseudomonadota; class Gammaproteobacteria; order Enterobacterales; family Alteromonadaceae; genus Pseudoalteromonas; species Pseudoalteromonas denitrificans. The sequence goes on from NZ_FOLO01000026.1 coordinate 38,780, forward strand.
ACAACAAATTCAAGATTCTGTTGTAGGTTTACAAACAACACTTTCTCAGTGGCAACAGCTTATGCTTGCTAGTCAAAACAAAGCTTTACAATCACAAACCCTGTCGACCGAAGCAAACAAAGAAATGCAGGATGTCATTATAGTGATGAACAACTTGAATGACTTAACCGCTCAAATTGCAACGGCAACTGAAGAGCAAAGTGTAGTTAGTAATCAAATCAGTGAAAGTGTGCGTCAAATCAGAGATATTTCCTATCAAAATACAGAAGTTGTCTCTGAAGTTAATATATTAGGTGAGAAAGTAACTCAGAGCGTTAATGAGTTACACCACCTATCTAGTACATTTAAATAATTGTAATAAGCCGCTTTAAAAATGTATTTAAGTGTAAGTAACTCATAGTGAAATGAATGACTTACACTTTACTTCACAAAGTGAAATGCCGACTTTTGAATTGCGATACTCTTGTTTAGCTTATCTAAAGCCTCTACTACTGAGTCAAAATTTACGATATAAGCTTAACAATTAGATAAAGAATTTAAGCGATTAATATAGCTGTGAATTTTTTAACCTGAGCATCAGCTAACTTTGTATTTTTACTGGTTATTTTAATCACATTGATACATGAGCCATTGTTAAACGATAAAAACTTATCGAGCTCTTTTTTCAAGTCCAGTATAAACTCTTCTGCTTCTTCAGTTTCTAAATGGAGATTTAGAATATTCAAAACTCCTACTTTTCTATCCATTTTTACATCCATTCGACCTGAGAACCTTGCATTCCATAAAAGAGGCAAGCTGAAATAACCAATTTTTCTTTTATTTTCTGGAACATAACATTCAATTTGATACTCGTAGTTAAAAAGATCCTGAGTTCTTTTACGTTGTATAATGAGGTTATCAAAAGGTGATAATATTTTTACTTTATTTCGGCTTAACTTTTTTTCTAATAAATGAGTTATGGTAGGTAAAGAAAAATAAGATTGCTTATTGACTGTCACACTTATTAACAAACCATCTTCTTCCATTTGCATGCAATATTTTTTTACAGACGTTTTAATCCCTTTGAGCAAGTACGCAATTTGCCCAGGTGTACCAATTGCATTTGCCTTCAAATAATTAATAATTAAGTGCCGAAGATAATCCTCTTCACTCGGTGTGCTAATATCGATATTAGAGGGAAGTACGCGTTCAGTAAGATCATATACCTTTTGAAAACCTTGCCTTTTAACGACCATGAGATCGCCTTGCATAAATAGCTGTTCAAGCGCTTTTTTTGCAGGTTTCCAATCCCACCATCCAGTTTTAGACTCTCTAGGATCTTTAAAGTCTTTAGCTTGTAGAGGACCTTCAGATTTAATTCGCTCTAAAACATGCGACATGCTTTTTTTATCTTTTTTGAACCAATGCATATCACCTTGTGTGATCGCATTTTTTCTTGGCAAACTGTAGCGATAGTGTTTCATAGGTAAATATGATGCTGCATGAGACCAGTACTCAAAAATGTGTTTATCCTCTAAGAGCTGTGCTATATGAATAGGATCATAATTTTCTGCACGGTTCCAAATACTGTGATGATGAGCGCGTTCAACGACTGAAATTGAATCAATTTGAACATAATTGATAGCTTCGATAACCTGATAGGTTACTTCTTTACCTTTTCCTAATTGATGTGATTTATGAACCCCTTGGCTTAACAAAATCACTTTTTGTGCTTCTTGTAAACTCAGATTATCTTTCATATAAAAACGGGGGTTCCTTAATAGTATCGTGCTCAATTTCAGCATCAAAACCATCTTAACGCTTAATAGAATAATCATTCAATAACTGAAACAAAATAATACTGATATATTGAGCTGATTGCATACAACATCTAACTTCGATACAAAAATTATAAAATAAATTGAAAACGATAATCAGGTATTTATTAAGAAAAAGATAGCGTAACACATTGTTATTACCCGTGTATTTTTGATTTCAGTTTTTATTATTAATTCATCCATCGTTAATTTTTTATAAGTCATAATTAACTTATATATTTGTGATGTTTTTATTCTCAGCTATATTAAATGATACGCAAAAAAAATTTTTGAAGTCAGTAAAACTGAAAGGACGTCTTTCTCAAACTCACATAAAAGACACTTAAGAATGAAAGATATCGCTGTAACAAAAATAAATCCGTGTTTTTCCACAATGCTGAAATTCGAGCAATATACTCGATTGCTAATTTCAAGTTCATTTTTAATTTTTATCACTTGTGCATCATTTGTATCTGCACAAGAGGCCAAAGAAGACCTTTTTGCTCTTTCATTAGAAGAGTTGTTTAGCACTAAAGTCACCTCAGCTTCAGGGGTTGAAGAGTCATTACGTGATGCTGCAGCATCTATGATTGTTATAACCGAACAAGATATTCATGATAGAGCTTATACCGATCTAAGCCAGATACTTACAGACTTACCTGGTTTCGACAATATCAAAAGTTATGGCCACGATAGAGTTATCAGTTATCAACGTGGTTATCGAACGCCGACCACCCAAAGAACGCTCTTTATGATTAACGGGGTCATTAACAACCAATTATGGAGCCAGGCCTTCCCCCAAAATCGCCAATTACCATTAACAAATATAGAAAGAATAGAAGTGCTATATGGTCCAGCGGGCGCTATTTATGGACCTAATGCCTTTTCAGGTATTGTAAATATAATTACTCGGGACGCTAGAGAGCTGGACATAGGAGAGTCCTACTTTAAGTACAATATCCAAGCCGGTAGCTTTTCAACTACTGCTGTTGATATGGCTGCAGGGGGTAAAATGGATCAACTGAGTTATTCAATTTCGGCTAAGTTTATTGAGAGTGATGGACCTAACCTTCAAGACTTTCCTACCTGGGGATATTTACGATCCGAATTCCTAAATGATCCGGCGATTTGGGGATCCGTTTTACAAAGAGAGCACTTAAATACTCCTTATGGCAACTATACCTCAATGGATAAGGAACAAGGCATCATCGGAGAGTTAAACTTCGGAAAACTGACATTTGGTATCAACTATTGGCACACTCAAAATGGATACGGTCTAAAATTCGCTTTAGACAAAGGGCAACCTAACGCGATATGGGCAAAAAAGATTAGTCAATGGTATGTAAAATACCATAAACAACTCACTCCAAAATTATTATCTAAAACCTTTATCAGACAGCGTGATGATCGACGTTATGGCAATTGGGCCGAAGCGACTGCCGACTGGAATACCAACATGGAAGGCTTTTCGTACGTCAGTATTTCTGATTGGAACGTATTAAGTAACTCCTGGAAGTTACGTCAGGATTGGGACTATCAAGCAAGCGACAACTTAAGTATTCTCGCTGGGTTAAAATATGAGAACAAGGAACTCACTAAAGCTTTTGATGTTTGTGGTTATTGGTCATCTGCATTTTGTTCATCCTCTAATGCGCATAACTTGGGCCCTGAAGGTTTAGGAGAGGGCGTTTATCATTCAACGTCTACCGAACCACAGCCTATAATTCCGGGCACCTTATCCGAAATGCCGGCTGATAATTTAATCCGTACCAATGATAAAGGTGGTTATCTCCAAGTGACTTGGGATATAGAAGAATGGCGATATAGTGCTGCAATACGCTGGGATAAAAACAGTGAATATGGCAGTTTTACCAAGCCTCGTTTATCAGCCATTTACCACTTTTCTAACAAAAATACGATTAAGCTAATTTATAGTACAGCCTTTCAGGAGCCAGGACCTAGCGCTGTGTACGGAGGTTGGAATGGAAAGCGGGCAAATCCAGATTTAAAACCCGAAGAAATGGAAAATTTAGAGCTTATTTGGTTATATCAGGCCAATAACTGGTTACACGAAACGTCTCTTTATTATGCCAACTATAAAAATGTAATAAAAGAAGAAGCTGAAAATGCAGGTGAACGCGATATAACAGGCTTTGAGTATCGCGGCCAATATAAGTTTAATAATTTTATCAATGGCGCACCAAAAATTAAAACCTATTTAAATTATACTTTTACTGAGGTAAAAAGTAATATTACCTACGATCACGATATTGCTGCTTGGATTGGATCTGGTATGGATAATTGTACTTCAGGTGAGTTTTCTGATGATGACCCCAAATGCCGTTCTGTCGATGAGGACTTGGGTGATATAGCGCCACATAAAATCAATTTAGGTTTAAATATTCCTTTTAACAAAATGATTAACCTAAACTTTCGAGGCAACTATGTGAGTGAACGTAAACTTTATTTAAGAAACCCGCTCAGAGCCGATGGAATTAAACTAGATAGTTATATGGTTTTTAATGCCAATATTGGCATTAAATTTGAGAACATCAGACTTGATCTCGCGGTCAATAACTTATTTAACACAGCGTATTACCATCCAGGATTAGTACAAGCAAATTCTGGGGACGTCTCCTTAGACGAAAAAGGAAATTTAGCGAGATATGCCAATGGTAATTTAGTGCGTTCTGGCGGATTTCATAACTCTGTGATGCCACAAGTAGAAAGAAACTACTCGCTCATTTTTTCTATGTCATTTTAGCTTAATGCTTTTCAGTGGTATATTTTAAATAATTGCTAAACTTATGTTTAAGTCTCCATTAATGTATTTTATGGGAAAGTCACTATTTCAACCCAGTTTGGATTTATTCCCATTAAATAGCTTTTTAATTTAATAAGTCTTCCAGATATTTTATTGATCCTGTAGATAGACATTTCATTAGAAAGCTCCCCCACCACTAGCAGGTATTTGCCCGATGCGTCGATGTTAAATCCACGCGGACTTTTTTCAGTTTCAATCACTTCAATTGACGTTAAAAAGCCTGATTCAGCATCTACTTCAAATCCTGATATCGTACTTGAGACTCGGTCTGAACTATAAATAAATCGACCATCTGGTGTTATATGAATATCTGCCGCAGCTTTACGTTTGTATTTGTATTTTACTGGGAGCGTAAAGATGTTCTGTTTCTCATTCAGAACACCCGTTTTTGGATTAAAATCAAACAGGTGAATTGAGGCATCAAACTGGCCAATAACATAAATATATTGACCATTAGGGTGAAATACAATGTGTCGTGGCCCCACTTTTTTTTTGAGACTATTTTTATTTAAATCAATATAAGGTGGATCATTCAATTTCATTTTTCCTGAATTTACATTAAATTCAAATTGATAAACCCTATCATCCCCTAAAGTAGGGACCAGTACATATCGATTAGTTTTATCTATCAGAACAGCATGCGCATTTGGGAAGCCATTTAAGGTATATTGGTGTTTTAAAATATCACCATTTTTAGAAACTGGATTGACAATAATTTTATGGTGTGGGTAAGAAGCACTTATTAAATATTGTCCAGTCAGATCTATGGATATATAAGCAATATTAGCGTTCATCATTTGATTATCAATATGACTCAATTTTCCCGTCATTGCATCAATTTTAAAGCTGCTGATCATATAAGGCTTCCCTCGAGAAACGATATATAAAAAACATTGATCAGGACTGATAACCATAGGTGATGATATCCCAGGCTCAATCACTCCCGGTATTTTTATTTTATTAACTAAAGATAAATCTCCATTTGTTGGATTTAATTGATGGATTGATATTTCATTACTAGTGGCATTACCTACATAAACAAAAGTGGCTGCATGTACAGGTGTAAATAGAATAATAAGAAAAGAAGAAATAAAACATAAAAAATAAAAAATAAAAAATAATTCACAATTAAAAACACAAACATAATTTTAGGCTAGTTAGGATATATGAGATAAACAACAAGAACAATACATTACCCTCACTTGCCTTTGATTGGTTTTTACAATTAAATCAACAGGTTGGCTTAATCATTGTTACTTATCAAAGTTTTTCCATTAATCACACTACGGGTTTATTATTAACAACCCGCATTACCACGCATTTCATATTAATTTTCTAGAAAGACATCATTATAATACTTTATAAAATCATCAGAATGAGCCTCAGTTTCCCACCATTTACTTAAGGCCTGATAATAATTTTTTGTAGGCTTTAACTTTTTTAAAACGATATCAATATCCTTAATCACTTTTTTGCCCCATACTGTTTTGGGGCAAGCAACTTGCCCAGTAACATATTTCTTAGCACCCGATATTTTAAATATCTTAAATTCATCGATATTGAAATCATTATACTTATTATAATATGACACTTGAAAAGGGTACGTTATTGTGTAATCAACCCGGCCCTTTTTTACCATATGTAACAATCTGTTAGGTGACTCAGAACTGAAGAAATATACATTATCTAAATAAGGTTTTTGAGTGATAATACCATCTATTTTATTGCCAAACGAACGTCCATTATCAAGTCCAAGTACATAGGTTTTATTTTCAAGTAAACCGCGTAATGACAATTCATTTTTTTGTGAAAGATTTATTTTACGATTGAAAACAATTCTATGACTCGGGTGTGCAACTGATGCTTTTGAAAAATATACAAATTCTTTTCTTTTATTTGTAACAAACAAAGCAGGTAAGCAAACATTTTTTTGTTTTTGTAATTCAAATATCGAACGTGCCATAGAACTTACTATAATTTGATGCTCATATTGTGGTAATGCTGTTATCAGTTGCTTTAAAATCAAATCTAAAAAACCTTCTCCTTTATATTTTCCCTCCACTATCGTAGCCGGTGGCGCATGATTCATTTGCCAAACAATTGTTTCACCAAACACGGTTAAGCTATAGCTAATTAAAAAAAAAGATAAAAATATCAATTTTAACAAGATTTAACTCCTACAAGATTTAACAATATTAGCCATATACTTTATAACTATAGAAGTTAATTAGAAAAAATATGAATATAGTCAGACTTAATCAAGCTTGATACATTGAGGACAATAATACACTAAAACCTGTTCAATCAACTTCAAATAATACTTGTGGATTAACCATGGTTTTCATTTCAAGCACATTGCCGTTTGGGTCTTCAATGAAAAATGTTTCCTGTTCATATTTACTCCCCACAAACCGACGATAAGGTTTATCTAAATAAGTAAGATTAGCTTCTTCAATGCGCTGCTTTAAAGCTTGGAATTCCTTCTCTGGTAAATGTACACCAAAGTGAGGAACCGCCACGGCCCCCATGTCTACATCATGTCGTATTTTAGGCAAGCGCTCATCACTTTGATGAAGTGTTAATTCATTACCCCAAAAATCGATATCCACCCAATGCCCTTCTTCACTATTACCTGTTTTACAGCCAAATACATCACAATAAAACTTTTTAGCTATTTTTAAATCGCCAGCAGGAATAGCAAGATGTAAACAGTTAGACATGACGCCTCTTTATTTCATATTTAATGAAATTCGATGGACTCTATAGTTTATATAGAACACCTCATCATAGAACTCAATGCGTTTAACTTTAATTCAAGCGTATAAAGTATTATCGCTCACGCGTTGTATGTAGTGATAAGTGCTATGTATCAGCATGATAGAAAAGGTAAGTAAAAATAATTGATTAACGATTTATCATTGACTCGTTGATATAAAACAATTTGACAGTCAAAGAGTTATCGATATAAAAATACCAAAGGCCTGATCAACATCATGTTATCAGCCAAACCTTTTTTGAACTGTAATAATTAGATGGGTTAAAGCGAATTCGAAACACTTCAACCTCTTCAGGATCAGTATTCATAAGCTTTTCCGACTCTTTTCTTCAAAGAACAACTGGCTCTAATGAAACTTACAACTAAATTTTGCTCCTCCGTTTTGGTTGTTTTCTACAGACAAAACACTATTCATTCTTTTACTCGCTGCTTTTGCAATTGATAAACCTAAGCCTAAGCCTCCTGTTTTACGACTTCTACTTTTATCTAAACGTGCAAAAGGAAAAAAAATCGTTTCCGTAAATTGAGCTGGAATTCCAGGGCCATCATCTTCAATCGATATTTTAACCTTGTCATTTATCATGCACAATGAAACCATTATCTGAGATCTTGCGTGATTGATGGCATTTTTTAACAGGTTATCTATTAATAAACGTAAATATATTGGGTTTGTTGTTATTTCTAGCGATTCATCAAGTGATGTTTGAATATTTATGAGTTCATCTAATTTTACAGCGTTTAATCGAGACTTAATAAAGGCTGAAAAATTAATGCGTTGATATAAGTCAGCGCCATTTTCATCAATAACAGAGTTGAGCTTTGAAAAAGAAACAACCTGACTAATCAGTTCATCTATATCATCTATGTAAGTATCGATATTTTCAAGTAGCTGCATTGCCTGTTTATTCGTATTTTTTTTCCTCAATAATCCTACAGCCAATTGAATTCTGCTTAGTGGCGTACGAACTTCATGAGGTACAGCCTGGGCAAATATTTGATTTTCTTTCACTGTATCAGCAATCGAATTTGCCATGACATTAAAGCTATATGCTAATTCATTTAATGGCTTAGTTAACTGCTCTTGCGCTCTTACATTAAGCTCGCCAGCGCCAAATAGGTGGTTAACATCAACTAAAGCATTAATTTGTTTTTGTAACTGACGAACAGGCCAATAAATTGTTCCTGCTATCACCAACAATACAATAATTGTAAATAAATAAAATGCGATTTCTTCTACATTTAACCCTGCAATTTCATCAATATCAGAGTCATTTTCTGGTGAAAAAAGCTGTGGTTCCATTTTGTCTGAAATAAATAAAAGTGCATTTATTTTAGGGAAATGATAAATAACCCGTAACCTATCGCTTTCAAGTTGATAAACATTAATGCCATCAGCTTCACCTAAAAATTCGCAATCTATACATGGTAAAAATGCAGGTTTAAAAGGTCGCCAACTAATAATGAATTCATCTGCAAAAGGGAAATTAGAATTCAGATTTTGATAATTGATACTTGGGTCGTTCTCAACCTGTTTTTTTAATTCATTGTATATATAGTCAGTATCTCTGACAAAATCGTTAATTGCATCTTGTTCAAATAAACCGTCAACAAAATATTGCGTTAGCATAATACTAATTACAACAGCAAAAATAATACTGATGTATAGACGGGTAAATAATGATGGAGAAATATTAGCCATTAAATAACATATATCCTTTATTTCTGACTGTTGTAATTATTTTATAGGGCATGTGATCATCATTTAGTTTTTTTCTTAACCCTGAAATACGCATATCAATAGATCTGTCATTAAAATCATAGTTAATGCCCCTTAAAGCTTGGCAACAGTCAGCCCTAGATACAATATTGCCAATATTTCTTTCTAGTAATACCAACATTTCATATTCAGAGCTCGTTAATATCAGCTCTTTTTCTTCAAAAATGACTTGCTGACTTGCTTGATCTATGTGTATTTTACTATGACCTGTATGAACATCTATTGGCATATTTGGTTTTGATCTTCGCATCAGAGCTTCAATTCTTGCAACCAATACATGAGGCTTTAAGGGTTTTGTCAAAAAGTCATCAGCACCCAATTTTAATAAACTCACTTCACTTACATCGTCGTCACAAGCCGTTAAAACTAATATTGGACCTTGATAAAACGCCCTTGATTGCTTACAAATTTCAATGCCTGTCATACCTGGAAGCATTAAATCTAGAATAATCAAATCGGGTAAATAATGCTTAATAGTAGCGAGCGCTTTTTCACCATCATCTACAATTTTACTTTCAAAACCTTCTACTTCTAAATACATGGCCGTCAGACGAGATATTTCTGCATCATCTTCAATAATCAATATTTTAATTTTTTTCATCATACCTCCAAATCACGACTGATTTTACTTAGAAAAGTTCATTAATATAAGACTTGCTTACATCTGCTTACATAGCCAATTTTTCACTTACACAGCCTTACTTTGTAAGTCATTTATCCCTGTTAGTCTGAAAAAATACCTGATGTTAAGAGTTTCCTAAGAAACAAACACTAACATCTACTTCAAATTAAAAATGGGATGATTAGCTTGATAACGCAAACAATTAATTCAAATATTTTGACCAGCAGTATTTCCACCAATAAGCCCATTATTTTAACTACGCTCTATTATACTGTTGTATTAAATTTATTTTTCTTGAGCAGTTCTGGTCATCCATTTGTTTCAACCGAGCAATATAAAGTTATATTTTTATGTTCAGTGCCACTGTTTTTGTCCTTTTTAATTTTATTTATTTTCACTTTGTTTTTATTCGATGAAACTTTTAAACCTCATTTGATTTCAAAATACCTTATTTTATCTTTACTGTTTTATATTGGAATTAATGACAGTTTAATTAGTAATTATGTCACCATTGAAAATACATTCCCTCCCAGTTCCGCTAGCACTTTATCTTATTTTAACAAAGAGTTAACTACCTACTTTATATGCATAGGTTTACTCCCATCACTTATATTTTCTTATATTAAAATACACCATCAACCAATTATAAAAGAAGTACGACAGCGTTATAGATTCATTATTACTGCCATGTTCGGCTTTATTTTAGTTGTTCAGACTTGGGGTCTCTTGCTATGAAAAACATCGTTAAACAAGTTATCAAAAGTCCTTTTTCTAAACTGAGCATTTTTAAATATCAGCTTGGCCCGCTTTGGACTATGGTATGTTTTTTTATACTTGCTATTGTCGCTTTATCTATATGTCGTGTTTCACTCATGATATGGCAAGCTGAGCGCATTAGCACATTCAATGACGGATTTAAAATACTTATAAACGGATTAAGAGTCGATATATCTAGCATAAGTTATTTATTAGTCATTCCTGTCATTTTAAGCACAATTATAATGTTCTTAAATAAAGGAAAAAGCTTACTCTATTGGTTTTTACGTATCTGGTTGATCACTATGATCACAGTTTTAATGTACATGGAAGTGATCACCCCTACCTTTATATTAGAATATGATCTCAGACCAAACAGGTTATTTATTGAATACATAATTTATCCAAAAGAGGTTTTATCAATGCTCTGGACGGGTTATAAAATAGAGATATTATTAAGTTCACTCACTTTATTTTCAGTTTATAAGTTTTCAACTCATTTTTTTAAATCACATTGGCAAGCACACTATCAAACAACAATTTTATTTAAATGTGTATCAACAAGCTTAGTGGTGATCCTAATATTTTCAGGTTCTCGCTCATCTTTAGGCCATAGACCATTAAATCCAGCTATGATGGCCTTTTCAACCGATCATTTACTGAATGATTTAACTTTAAATTCAACTTACTCAGTTGCATGCGCCATTAAACATATGCTGAATGAGCAATCTAGCGAAGAATATTATGGCAAAATGTCTAATGAAAAAGTAATTTCACTTGTACAAAACTCAACCGTATTCACTGAGACACAATTTAAAGATAAGAGACATCCAACTTCATCTTATCGCCAAGCCAGTTATCAAGGAAAACCCAAAAATTTAGTTATATTATTACAAGAAAGCCTTGGTGCTCGTTATGTTGGCGCTTTAGGTGGATTACCATTAACACCAAATCTTGATAATTTAATGGGTGAGGGGTGGAATTTTACAAATTTATATGCCACAGGAACTCGCTCGGTACGTGGTATAGAAGCTGTGATCACAGGATTTACACCAACACCCGCCCGTTCAGTTGTTAAGCTTGATAAATCACAAGAAAACTTTTTTACAATTGCAGGTTTTTTAGCAAACAAAGGCTACCATACTCAATTTATTTATGGCGGGGAAAGTCACTTTGATAATATGAAGCGCTTCTTTTTAGGCAATGGTATTCAAGAAATAGTCGACTCAGAAAGTTTCAATAAAATTGATTTTAAAGGGTCGTGGGGCGCATCTGATGAAGATTTATATGATCAAGCACATATTGAATTGAATAAACTAGCCAAACAAAAACAGCCTTTTTTTAGTTTAATATTTACCAGCTCAAATCACAGCCCTTATGAGTTTCCCGATGACAAAATAACGCTTTATGATGATGAAAAAAATACTCGAAATAATGCCGTTAAATATGCTGATTATGCATTGGGAGAGTTTTTAGAAAAAGCTAAAAAGTCTGATTACTGGAAAGATACTATTTTTTTAGTTGTTGCAGATCACGATTCAAGGGTTGCAGGCGCAAGTTTAGTCCCCATAGAGCATTTCAAAATACCTGGTGTGATCTTAGGTGAAAATATTACACCAAGAAACGATTCTCGCCTAATAAGCCAAATCGATTTAGCCCCCACACTATTATCATTAATTGGTGCCAGTGGAAGAACGCCTATGTTAGGTCATGACATGACAACAGATATTCCCAAAGATAAGCTCAGAGCTATGATGCAATATGATAAAAACTTTGCGTATATGAAAAATGACTCAGTCACTATACTGCAACCACAAAAAGCACCTTTACATTTTGCATATCTACAAAAACAGCTTAAAGCAAAAGAACACAACCCCAAATTGGCTTTGGAAGCTAAAGCCAATGTTATTTTTGGCAGTAAAGCCTACCAAAACCGTTGGTATCAATAGTTGGAGTATATTTAGCAAACACTTAAATACTATAGAAATTTTTAATAAGTGTGATCTAACAGCATTACACTTATTCTTTACTAAGCTGACTTAAATTTTAACTATAATCTTTTTGGCTCTTTCAAAGAAACTAATTTTAGAGCTTTTTAAACTATCGTTTTTAAATCACTTTCAGTATCACGATTAACCACATAGTTTAAAAATTATTTTCTACTATCTCCCCACTTCACTAGCGCTTCAACAAATGCTTTTGTTTTTTCTGGCTGCCCTGCTCTAGTTGGATATACAACATAAAGTGATGAAGGTTCAACTTTAATTTTATCGTTAATTTCAATTAAGATCCCTTGTTTCATTTCATTACTAACCATTTTTTTTGGCACAATACCAAAACCTAACCCTGCTTTGATTGCCAGTATTATGCTTGTCATATTATTGATAGAAAACCGATGTTTTAAACTTAATACCTCATTATTCCAGCTAATTTTATTATTGAGCCGGAAATTTCCTTCTGTCTGAGCTAAACCGACACTAGACAGAAGTTTCAGTTCATCAGGTGTTTTTGCAAGTCCATGCAGCTCAATGAACTCTTTACTAGCGACAAGTATCCATTCAGAATGATATATTTTTCTATATACAAAACTACTATCTGCAACTTGTTCGCTTTGAGATTGAATTAAAACATCATAATTATCTTCTATTAAACTAATTGACTTATTTGACTGTATTATTTCTAATTCTACTTTTGGAAATTCCTGTAAAAATGGTGTGATAACAATACCCATAATGAAATCAATAAGATTATGAGGCGCGCATACTTTTAGTCGACCTGTTGGCGTATGACTCAATTCTGCAATGTAATTATCGCCCATTTGTAACGTGTGTAGTGCTTGCTCACAGTAGCCTAGATACTCCACACCAGCTTCAGTCATGCTAACTGATCGTGTCGTTCGCTGTAATAATCTAATGCCTAATCTATTTTCTAACTGGCTTATTTTTGAACTTACCGTTGATTTTTCTATTCCTAAAAATTCTGCAGCCTTAGTGAAACTTTTCAGCTGGGCTACTTTTATAAAGATACGAATTTGGTTTAGATCATTGTTCTGCATATAAAACAGTCTTGTATAAAAATAGGTGATTATTAAATAATACCAAACAAATATAATTGTACAACTTAGTAAAGGAGAAGTTGTAATGAATCAGCATAATTATAAAGTAAGCTCGCCAAGTCACTATGATTTGGGCTATAAAATATTACATTGGCTCATGGCCATTTTAATATTTTTGATGTTTTTTGCCGTAGAAGGTTTTGCCAGTATCACATCTATTGATGAACATATGGTCATGTTAATTGGGCACTCTAGCATAGGTACAGTTATTAGTATTTTATTGATTATGCGTATGAGTAAAAGGTTTATCATAAAATCTAAGCGACCCATACATGATTTAAATCAATGGCAAAAAAATGTGTCGAAAGTGGTGCATATTGCTTTGTATTTTTGCATGGCATTAATTCCCTTGAGCGGGTATTTAGCAGCTCGAGCGCATGAGTTACCCGTAAAACTATTTGGCACTTTTAATTTAAGCCAAACACAAGTTTCAGGATTTGATAAAACATATTTTGAAACCTTACGCCTAGTACATGAATTAGGCATAAAACTAATTTTTATTTTACTAACACTGCATATAGGAGCCGTTTTGTATCACAAATTCATCAGAAAAGACCAAGTACTTAGTGCTATGACTAAAAATAAATAAACCATAAGCCTCACCTACAAATTTATACCTGTGGGTTGGCCTTTAGGCTAACAATTTTAAAATTTGTTATACCTTGTAAGACTGCAGTCAATTACTCTAGGACCTACATCCTTGTAGACAAAGTCTTACCTACAAATTTATAGCTGTGGGTTGGCCTTTAGGCTAACAACTTTAAAATTTGTTATACCTTGTAAGGCTACAGGTAATTGCTCCTGCATTGCTCTAGTACCTACATCTTCGTAGGCAAAGCCTTACCTACAAATTTATAGCTGTGGCTTGGCCTTTAGGCTAACAATTTTAAAATTTGTTATACCTTGTAAGACTGCAGGCAATTGCTCTAATACTTACATCCTCGTAGGCAAAGTCTTACCTACAAATTTATAGCTGTGGCTTGGCCTTCAGGCTAACAACTTTAATATTCAGTTAAACCTCGTAAAATAAATTTCTAATACAACATTTTTTTATTGCCAACAAAACTTAAATACTTGATGTCTCAAGTGTTGTATCAGTAAACTGAATTTTTTCAATTGCTATTAATCTATTTAAGCCATCGCGATTATCTCGCATGTCTTCAACAATGACATTGCCGTTGTCGTTATTTATTTGGTACTCAGATGATGGTCCAGAGAATATCACTGTATTAATTGCAGCGTTACCTGTGATCCTGTTATTAAATTGGTTAACAATGACATTACTCTGTTTAACTCCTGTAAGAGTCACATCTTTAAGATATTGAGAATGATGTGTATAGGGTAATGATAAATTGAACGATAAACTAAAATCACCCATAAAATTTTCATCTATACGTGCGTTATAGGTCAAATAAGGATGAAAAAATTTATTATCCATAATTGCATAACCTTGTGGATCTTCAGTCACAATATCAGGTCGCATTTTTGCAACATACAATTCATTCATACCATGAGTTTGGCTTTGCCTATCAGCACCCCATAACCCATAATAAACATCGATTATTGCAGCTAAGTATTCTTGTGTTAGGCTATTTTCAGTCGTTAATTCAGCTATCCACTCGCTGGCATTTAAGCCCCATAAATTGCTTGATAAAGCATTAATTTGCGCAGCCCTGATTTCACCCTGAAACTCAGCTAATACGCCATCAAAACTTTCACTTTGATCAACCCCAATACCTGTGTCATGCACCATATGTAAAATTTCTTCAAAAGATGCATCTCGATGACTATAGTCTTGATTTATATACCAAGTATGACCTTCCACTTGCATCTCACCATAATATAAGGGTTGCCCTTCTAAATTTGATGCGGGATTAGTACCATCATCAATACCGTTAAGTAATAACAAGGTTGCATTGTTTTGTGCCATTTTATTTGCGATTGCGCTTTTATCAGCCCCATAAATAGAGCCAGGATAATCACTCAAATAATGCTGTAATATGGCACGAGACCTAACAATTTGATTCTCAGTAATGCCATCTTGAGCAATAATATGAATCGATCCGCCATTTGGTGTATCAACTTTAGTATAACGATCAAACTTTAATGCCCGGGTATAAATCGCTTTTAATGATTCTGGTACGGATGAAATACCCAAAGTATTTTTTGTTGGTATAGGCGCTATTACTTGGCTAGGTGAAACTATAGCAGCGCTTTCGCTAGTCTTACTACCACCGCAAGCGCTGATAAAACTCGCAACAAAAATTACACTCAATATCTTATTATCAATTCCCATAAATAAACGCTCATTATTTTACAAAGTGAGCTTAGTGTATAAAAACTTACCAATGGTGTTTGTAAGAGCCAGTAAGCACACAATCGTTAAGTGGTTAAATTAAGTGTTCAATCATTTAAATGAGTCAACAAATTACGCTAAGCAATTGAATTTAAATCATATAACCAGCTTACACTTGCTTACGTGAGCTTACCCGAAACATGGCGTTTTTCATTAATAATAAGTGCTCTATATAAAATGAATTAATCATGTTTGGAGAATTTATGAAGTTAACAAAAACGCATCCATTGTCAGCTAGCCTTTTTGCACTCTTTATGAGCGGTTGGCTTGCTGGGTGTAATAGTGATAGTAGTAGAACAACCGAAGAAGTGACGGCACCAACAACAGTGAAAAACAATGATTTATTGACAGTTTTCCCTCTGTATACACAAGTATTTAACATTCCCATACGTGGTACTTTGGGTACTTCAAAAGAAGCTATGCTTCACGCAGCTAATGTGATGGCACAATACCTAGATAATGATGAAAATGGCATAGCTGACAACCAAGCTGTAGTTGATAAAATGCTAGCTCAAGGTGCAACATTGTTAATGGCAAGCAATAGTGCAGCATTCGAGTCAGCTACAAAAAACCTCAAACCAAACGATGCATATCAAGATTTATTAGTTGATGAAATTAAGCCAGATGGTGCTGGATCTGGGGAGTTTGATGCAACATTAGAAGAAGTTTTACATTTAATTACCCACGTCGGCTATGCTGGTGTTTACCCTGAGATATTTGGTGAAAAATCCAACTCAGCTATAGCTGATGCCATGGATATAGCCCGTGGTGGACAATTTGAAAGTATGCCAGACAATTACCCTGAAAACGCCTGGTATAGCTACAAAGACAAAAGTTGCGATTATAGCTGCATGATAACTGAATATACTTATTGGTCGTTGACATCGATTCTTGGGGCACAAAATTTCACTGGTCGATTAGAAGAGATTAGTCATGAATGGACACTTAATACAAAAGAAAAAGTTGAAATGAAAGATCCAAGTGTTTATAGCATTTTAACTAATCCATCTTATGCACTTGCACGTGTTTTACCCAATGGAAAATATCATGCAACTAAATTTATGATTAATGGAGGCACTGGTACTAACACAGGAGGAAGCGACAGTGACCATGAAATATTGCAATCAGCCAGTGCGGCTAATACAGGTTATAAAATTGCCTATGGAGATACCTCAAAAATATGGATGATGAACCCAGATGGCACACAAGTGACCCAACTTGCCGATGGCGGACCAGTTTCAGGTTATGTTTCATGGGGCCCAGAGGCTAAATATGTCTATTTTTCGAGTGCTAAAGGTCCAGCACACAGTGCATGGGAAGCTTTTAGAGTCAATATTGAAACCAAAGAATTAGAGCAATTGTCTTTATTTGGTGAAGATGTACGCTCTCTTGCTGTATCTCCTGATGGTCGCTATCTCGCGATTTCAATAATGAATGGTAATTCAAATTTAGGCGATAACAATGATAACTTAACGCAATTTCACACCGATATATACATAATAGATATGTCATCCGCTGAAGATATTTGGTCACAAGGAAATCAAATAACAAAATCAGATATGACTGTCTTAGTCAGCTCACCTGCACAAGAGCAATTTTGGTATGAAGAACTAAACTGGAACCCTAAAATTTCATCCGATGATGGTTTACCTGTTTTGGCGTATAGCAAAACTTGGCGATATGATGAAGACGATATTTCCTATACCCATGTGTACACTATTAAAGCAAGCGGTATTGATAATAAACTCATTGCTGAAAATAAAGATCAACCTATTTTCGATTTTGAAGGTCAACGTCTCACTTTTCTTGATTTATCTTATTTTGATTTTTCAGAAAAAACAGTACGCCAATTATATGTTTCAGGCATAACACATGAAGTATCAGCGCCTGCGATCTCACCTGATGGTCACTTTATGATATTTGAAGTCGGTGATGAAAATCGAAAGTCAGGCATGGCGAGAGTAAGTGAAGAAACAAATAATGAAGGGGTTATTATCGGTGAACTCACAGTATATGAGCCACGCTGGTCACCAGTGCCAGTCAATCTATAAATAACCTGGGTGTATGGCAAACACAAAATAACTCTTTCAAATTTCGTTAAAAAAACACCTCCTCATATTAGGTGAGGTGTTTTTAAACAATTAAAACGCTAAGGTAATGATACTGTTACAGATGCTTGGGCTGGAACAAACCGACGAACTGAAATGCTTGATAATGCATCAAGCGTTTGCCAAATAACCATAAACTCTCCATTATCCAATGTACTTATCGCTGGAAACATATGTAAACCAACCGTTGAGTTAACATTAAATTCCTCATCAATAATTGAACCATTTTCATTATAAGATTTAGCAGAAACACCAAAAGTATCCGACACTTCAAAATAACTACTCCAGCTAATAACAAAATTTCCATTATTAAGTGTACTGATCACACACGCCATTGGAGAGCTAAGTGAACGTGTATTAACTAAAAATGCATCTCCATTAACTGAACCATTTGCTTTGAAACTTTGAGCAAAAACTTTAGACTCACTCCAATCCTCTTTATCCATTAACCAAGCAATAACAACCCCCCCATTATTTAAACTGCTAATAACAGGTGCCCTTGGTAACCACTGCGCGTTTGCCGATGCCACTTTAAAAACTGAACCATCAAGTGAACCATCAGTTTGATAACGTTGAGTATAAATACTATTGTTTTCACTCCACGCAAGTGCAAAACCACCATTATTTAAACCTATCGCTGTGGGAATTCCTTGACTGCCTCCTGTTGCTGAACTGATTTGAAACTCTGTACCATAAGCTAAGCCATCAGCTTTATAACGTTGGGCGAAAAGGCTATCATTATTTTCTGTATGGCTATACCAAGTAATAATCAAATCACCATTATTTAAACTTATAACAGAAGCGCTTCCTTGGTAACCTTCGGTGCTTGTATTTACCTGAAATTCATTTCCATCTGCTGTACCATCACTTTTATAGCGCTGAGCAAAAACGTCAGACTCATCAGTGCTTCGACGATATTTTGACCATGTAATAATAAAACCTCCATTACTGAGACTTGTGACACTTGGTGACCACTGCTCATCTGCTGTGTCCGAATTTACAAGAAACTCAAGTCCTTCTTTTGTGCCATCGGCTTTATAGCGCTGGGCAAAAATATCATGGTCATTGCCACCATGTGGCATGCCAACCCAAACAATAATATAACCACCATTCTTCAAACTGCTAACAACCCCTTCCTTTTGATGCATAGAAATTGAAGAATTAACTTGAAACTCAGGTCCTATCGGGATAGCCGCTTGAATAAAAACAGGGGCGCCCAGTAAAACCAGACTGACTAAGCTTTTCAGCTTTAACTTGCTCCAACAAACAAAACTTTCATTCAGCCTATTGAGAAAAAACCGAAGTTGAAACATATAATTACAAACAGATATAAATTTTTGAGATAATTTATTTGATAACAGGTTACTAAATAACATATAGGTTTCCATCCATTTTGCTAATTAATATTAATCTAACTGCTTCTTTTAAAATAGATTATGAATACGGATTAAAGTGGCGATGCCACAACATTTCATCCGTTGCAAATGATTGCCGTTTTCATTTAGCAACAATAGTGCCTGTTATTTTGGTTGAAATATAAACGACTGATGAATGTGTTAAATTATTTTAAATAACATGTATTGAATATGTATACCGAAGATATATACGGCAAAAATATGCCGCATAAAACTAAACGCATAAAAAGAGGCAAAGTACTGCCTTTGAAAAAAGGGCTAGCCAAAATTTTAAAATAAAAAAGCGACTCTATTTTTAAATGAGAGTCGCTTTTTTATATGCTAACTTCTATGTCTATTTGATTATAAAATTAAAAATACCACTCAAAAGATAACTGAACATGATCATCATTTCTAATTGCATACGTTTGTTCTATTAAGTCTGAGCTTTGAAATAGTCTCACATCAATGCTTGCCTTAAAGCTATCACCTAATCGACGATTTGCTTCAATGATAAAACTCGTTGCACTGTGATCTAAGTCGGTGCTAAAACCCATTAAAAATTCACTGCTTTGCATATCATTAAATGCAATGCGGCTACCAAAAAACACATCATTTTGAAAACCGGCACCAGGATCAATTAAGTCACCTTCTCCGCGAGAGTCCCAGCTATATTCCATTAATAAACCTAAGTCAGCAATGGTATCAAATACACCAACAAAACTATATTCAAATCCTGCTTGAATTGCCCAAAAATTGCCATCATTGGTATTTCGATAAATAGACTCAAACTTATATAGCCAGTCATCAATTGTTGCCTGCACATCAAGGCCAAGTTGATCCATTTGATTATAATATTGTTTTAAAACAAACTTATCACCGTCTTGATCTGGAGTTAATATTGGCTCCCTATTCGTACCATGAAACCAGTTAGCCCCTAAATCAAAATCACCAATAGAGTGGCTCCAACGCATTGCAAAATCTAAGTGCTGTTCTTTTGCACTAGACTCATAACTTACATTATTTTCATCTACTACAATCGGCGCTCTGAGTCTGCCATTTTCACCTGCAAAAGTTCGCTCTCTAAAGCCTGGTAATAAATATAAATCTACTATGCCCCAATCTTTAACTAATGATAGATTAAGCATTAGTTGCCCTAATTTATCTTCGCCGTCCGTATCTTCTACACCATCGGTTTGATTAATCACATCAACTAAATGTTGAAATTCAGTTACACCCCAAAACTCTTTTCGAATGCCCGTTCTAAGTTCCCAATCCTCCCCTGCATGTATATAAGAAAGCTCTCTGATATCGCCATGGGTTCTTTCATCATCTTGAGAGTCAATACGATAAAAAGGCTTAAAGATAACGGTATCATTACCGTCATTCCAACCCCAATATAACTCAGGCTCTGCCAAAATAGACGTTTGAGAGTGACGCAATTGCTCTGTATATAATGCTGAATCAAAAAAATATCTTTGCTCTACAGCAAGCTTTCCTGACACTTCAAATTCAGCAGAAGTAGCACCAAAGGATAGCAGCAAAATCATTGCTGCTAAATTTTTCAGTAACATATTATCTCACTCGTTTTAATGAATTACGATTAAAGTCACCCGCTTTCAAGCCTGTTTTAAAAGCATAGTTATTCCATTTTAGTTCTGTACTTTTACCATTTTGATGATTAAGCATATTTTGGCTATTAGCACGCCAGTATTTACCTAAATATTGTTTATAATCCACATAAGTAAGGGTTTTTAATAAAGCACTTTTTCTATCGTAAAACTCAATTTTTTGCACGCGATATTCATTTTTATCAAGCCATACAATACGTTTAGTATATCCAGAGTTTTCATCTACAGGATATTGCTCTACCTTAAAAGACTCAAGATTATTGACCTTTTCATCGCCTAAATATTTGTATGAGTACTTTTTAATTTCAAATGAACTTAAGTCTTCAAAAGCAAATTCCGACCCCATAAATGGGCCTGATTTATTTCGTGAAGAAATACGTTTAACGCGTTTAAGCGCAGGTAAATATAGCCATTGATCATCTGCATCAACCGGATGTGAAAAACTCAAAAATGCAGTGCCTTTAACATCTTTTGGTTTATTAAAAATGGTTAAACTTTTATCACCGTCATCATCAATTTCAAGAGACTTAATTTTTATTTCACGAATGCTCTCCTGTCCTTGCTTATTGCGTAGAAGCATTAGCATATCGGCAGTACTATCAACCCAACCTAAATCTCTTTGTTTTGCTTCTTTTGATATTTCCAAACCTTGTTGTTCAGGTGTTAACGCAAAAGACATATTCGACATCAAAGCTAACGCAACCGCCGACAAAGTACTTATTAACATTTTTTTCTTTAACATTTCATTCTCCAATTCTTAATTTTGACCAGCTGAAACCATATTAGCGTTATCATCTTCACCTGTTGTATTTTTACTCTTTGACTTTTTAGTCAGAGACTTGTCTATCGCCATCAATAATGGTGGTAAAAATAAGAAATCAACGACTAAGGCAATAAATATCGTCATGGCAGTTAGGAAGCCCATATCTGCATTCATTTTAAATGATGATTGTGCCAATACAGTAAACCCTGCCACTAATACAAATGTTGTGACCCATAAGGCACGCCCTACATTACCAAACGCATAGTGCACGGCTTGTTTTGTATCTGCATTATTTTCTCTTTTTGCATGTAAATATTTACTTAAAAAGTGCACCGTATCATCAACAACAATGCCTAATGTCATGCCTATCACAACAGACAAACCTAACCCTACCTGACCTTCGTATAATCCCCATACACCAAAAGCGACAGCGGCAGGAACTAAGTTAGGCAATAAGCTTATGGCACCATAACGCCAGCTTTTTAATGCAAATCCTAATAAAATTGAAATTAAGATCAGAGCAAAGGTAGTTCCTATTAACATGCTCACAATATTTCGTTGACCTATATGGGCAAACATTAAGCTTGGGCTTGCCAAATCAACACTGTATTGTGGTGCATTTTGTTTAAACCAGGCATTCATATCAGTTTCA
The DNA here is from genome assembly GCF_900112265.1 of Pseudoalteromonas denitrificans DSM 6059. GTDB lineage: Bacteria > Pseudomonadota > Gammaproteobacteria > Enterobacterales > Alteromonadaceae > Pseudoalteromonas > Pseudoalteromonas denitrificans. The sequence continues at coordinate 61,350 of NZ_FOLO01000026.1, forward strand.
ACATCAATTAACTGACTACTGGTCATATTTTTAAAAGTCGCAACAATTCTTGAAGATGATTTATCTACATCTAATTGGTTATTTAAATCTAAGCCGTAAGGTAATGACATTTCATACAATAATAAATATTGTGCCGACATTTCTTGTGAGTCAGGTAATTTATACCAACTTGGGTCATCACCATGCATGTTTTTATTTAGACGTTTTAACGTATCCGTGATTGTATTTACATGATCTGTTTCAGGGCGCGAACGTAACCAATCACTAAAGTCTGATACTGTATTTAAATATTTTGGATTATTAATCCCACTTGGAATTCCTGTTTTTACTGAAATTTCAACAACCATCATGCCCGATAAATTATCTTGCATAAAATCAGTGGCAACACGATATGGTACTCTTTCATCAAAATATTTTACAAAGTCATCATTCAATTCATTGTTAGGAATAAAAGCCGCAGCTGCAATAATTAAAATACTGGTGACAGGCAGCAATAGTTTGCGCTTATTTATTACAAAGTTAGCAAGTTTAGTCATGCTATCTTTGCTTCCCTCTTTTTGAACTCTTACTTTTATAGGTAATACTGTAAGCAAAGCAGGAAAAATTGTTACTGCAAACACAAAAGCAAGCATCACACCTATCGCAACTAAGTTTCCTAAGTCCCTAAAAGGAGGGGAGTCAGAAAAGTTCATGCTTAAAAAGCCAACAGCCGTTGTTATACTGGTTAAAAATATAGGTTGTAGATTTAACTTAATACTCTTTGCAATGGCCGTTTTTTTATCCGCACCGTGGCGCATTTCATAAAACATAGAAGTTAAAATGTGAATACAATCGGCCACAGCTAAAGTCATAATCATAGTGGGTGCCGATGATGAAGGCCCCGTTAAGAAAAAACCTAACCAGCCTGCAAGCCCCATAGTCGTGGCTATGCTCATAATAATTACTAACACAGTAGCAACAGTACCTGTAATCGTTCTAAGCAATAAACCTATGGTTACGATCACAACTAAGAACATGAGTGGTATCAAAGTTGAGCCATCACTCATTGATGCTTCACCAAACGAGGTGTTCATCATCACCATGCCCGACAAATAAATTTCAGTATCAGGGTTTTCATCAATAAATTTTTGTTTAATAGCACGTACACTCGTTGCAACTTCTGGCACTTCTACAATTGGGTCTATACCAGGTAATTGCACTGTCACATTCACAACTGAAACATGGCCCGAATTTGAAATGATTTTATTCACCAATAAAGGTTCATTAATCGCTATTTGTTTAATTTTATCTAAATCTGATTGCGTTAAATTTTTGGTTTTCATAACCAAATCTTCAACTATCATGTCGTCTTCTTCGGCATAGGTATATTGGAAATTAGTAATAGAGTCTACGCGTGTAGAATAAGGTACTTGCCAACTTTGTTTGGTCAAAGATTTTAATGCTGCTAAGTGCTCAGCCGTAAAAACATTGCCATCTTTTGGCACAACAACAAAAGAGACATTATCACTTTTATTATAAACTTTTTGCATAGACTCAAATGCAGTGAGTTGCGGGTTTTCTTCACTGAAAAATACCCTGTAATCATTTTTAAAAACCAGTTTTTGGGCCCCAGATGCGGCCACAAAAGCAAACGCAATACATACTAGTATTACCCATATAGGATGTTTGCCCACAAACCCATAAAGTTTATCTCTCATTACTTCCCCCGTTATGACGAATCGTCACTTTACATTTTAAAAAATACGGCTTTGCTTTATAACAAAACCGTATATTCTGTACATAGTTATAGACTAAAAATTTAAATCTCGACCTTTTTCATGCATTAATAATAGCTCTTTTGGAAAAACCTGCTCTAGGGCTTTCTTAAGTGCTGATGCATAATCTTTTTCATGTGTTAAAGGCTGCCATTTCATGCCATCAAACAATAAATTATTTTGATTAAACAACTCTCTTTCAACAATTAATGCCGTTCTGCCACTGCATTGTTCAACTTCGCCTGATAGCAAAATAATTGTGCCATAGGCCATAGACCAGTTCGCAAAACATAATTGCTGAATATCCATATGTTCAGGTATATTTAAGCTTTTATCAGTTAAAGCACCTTCAACTATGCCATGTATGGCACCTAACAATTTAAATTCGAGCTGCTCTTGTTCCTGAAGTCTTTTTTCACTTGATTTGCCAGACACATTGGGGCTTTTAGCGCATACAACAGTTTGAAATAATGCGGGATGTAAAATAGCGTATATAAGATAAGAAAAATTAAGTAAAAGCATACGCTCTCTAGTACAACCCTGAAATTGAGAAGCACGCCAAAATAAATCGGAAAGAATAGACACTGCATAATTACTAATCGCTAATAATAAGTCTTCTTTGCCATCAAAATGTTTATATACTGTACCTTTAGAATAAGACACTTTGCCAACAACTTTATCCATCGTCAGGTGCTCAACACCCTGCTCTTGTATTAAAACAACAGCGGCATTAATAATATCTTGCTCTCTGGCTTGTAAAGCCTGTTCATCTAAAATTCTTGGGGTCATACTTTAAAGTGACGATCTGTCGGTGACGTTTCGTCAATAATAGATTATGTATCATATTTGTCAAATGTTTATTTATGAATATGCCTATTTTCAAAGTAAGTCTTTAAAAATGATCTGATTCTTGTGAAAATTTAATTTCAAATAAAGTCCCTCCTAATTGAGGGCTTGTATCAATTCTAATTGATGCATCATAATGACTTAAAGTCTCTTTAATTATTGCCATTCCCAAGCCACTACCAGAACGATCAGATTGATTTTTTCTCCAAAATCGCTCAAATACTTTACTGCGCAGATGTTCAGGAATACCTTCACCTGAATCTTCTATCGTTAGTATTAAATCCGCCAGAGTGACTTTCACTTGAGCATTTGATGGGCTATGCTTGATTGCATTTTCAATAATATTTTTAATTACAACCGTTAATTCCCCCTCATCGGCTTTTGCTAATAAGTGATCGCCAGTTACGTCTAACGCAAACTCTTGTTTTTTTGCTATTGCTGCTGGCGCAAGGTGTGAACAGACATTTTTTGTCACATCATTTAAATTAACCGACGCTTTCCTCTTAACCTCCATATTTTGCGCTCGAGAAAGATCCAATAGTTGCTCTACAATTCTTGAGATAAAGTGCACATCTAAAATAAGGTTATCTTTTTCCATTGATGCTGGAAATTTTAACTCCAAGCGATTCAATAGTATGGTTAATGGCGTACGCAGCTCATGCGCTGCGTTAGCAATAAACCTTTTTTGCTGCGAAAAACTCTCTTCAACACGCTCAAGAGCATCATTGAGTGATGACACTACGGGTATAAATTCTTGAGGAACGCTTTCAAGTGAAATACGTTTTTTGAGAGCATCAGGCTTTATCATTTCTATTTGCTGCGTCAGTGATTTAGCAGGTTTTATAATCAGCTTAATTGCCAGCACACTCATTACTAAAAAAACAAAAAATGCCGCAGTAATAATACCAATCGCCACATTAACAATTGCAGGCTCAATTCCTTCATTTGCAAAATCAGCTATGAGATCATTTCGTGCTATATCAAGAAAGTATGCTTTACCCTCAAATTGAATTTCTTCCCTATATAAGCTCATATTACTCTCATCTAACCTTGAGTGTTGTATTGGTATGTCTAACGAAACCCCCTTAAATAAATAGCCCTCTGTATTGTTAGGCACAGAATACAAAACAACATGGTTGTTTTTCTTGTGCACAAGCCTATACCCAAAATTTGAATAAAGCGCGTCAAACCCCCACCTAAGCTTTAACTCAGAATCGTCTTGTTTAACTTTGTTACCTTCAATATAAAAAGTGTCGGCCATTGACTCAGCTAAAGCACTCATACTATTTTTGAGAATTAAATCCGCAAAAATATGAGAGTAAGACAAGAACATAAACAACATAATGCCAAATACCAAACCGCCTATGCCAACAAAATAAAACAGCAGTTTGGCAGCTATTGAATTGGGTTTAATCTTACTTAAAGAGATAGCCAACTCCTCGAATAGTCGTAATTATTGAATTAGAACCAGCTTCTTCAAGCTTTTTTCTTACTCGATGAACTGCGACTTGCAATGCATTTTCTGTAATTGACTCTCCATCTTGATATGCGATATCTTCTAACGACTCCTTAGATACAGTAAAGCCAACATTCCACATAAAGTGCTCTAAAATTGAGAATTCCGTTTTACCTAAAACAACATTTTTGTCATTGACTATAACAGCTTTTGAAATGGTATCTAATTTCACATTTTTATTGCTCAACTCAGTGTTAGACAGTGATGTGGGTCTTCTAAGTAATGCTCGCAACCGGGCAACGAGTTCATCAATAACAAATGGTTTTATTAAATAGTCGTCTGCGCCATAATTTAAGCCTTCGATTCTATCTTGAACTCCTCCACGAGCGGTGAGAATGAGAACTGGAACCACATTGCCATCTCTTCGTAAACTTTTGAGCACATCAATACCATCAATATCTGGCAAGCCTAAATCTAAAACGATGGCTGCATAACTAGACTCTTGTAGGTAAAACTTCATTTCACCAGCACTGCGTGCTATATCTGATAAAAAGCCTTCGAGAGAAAGAGCCTCTTGGATAAATTCCGCAAGCTCTCCATTGTCTTCTGTAATGAGTATTCTCATTAATCTACCCTCTTATTTTTTCTTCATTTAATGTTAGTTTCAAAATTTAGAATGGCTCTTAAACCAATGAGCTTAGGCTCAATGTTATCGACCTCTAATGTAATATCATAAAGCCTGACACCGTCAATAGTTGGAAAAATTTTCAACAACAATACCTTTAATTTCAAGTGACAATGAAGGTACAAGCATACTAAACTGGTCACGTAAACTGACTTGAATCGCGTGTCTTTCAGGCAACAAAAAGCTGACTTTTTGTTTCTTTCCAATAATGCTTTATCTAACGACAGTTGAGCAATAAATTTATTCAAACGCGTCTTTGCCTGTGTTGATTCCTCAGCAAAAACAGGTAAATACACTTGTGCAATTACATCTCCTTTTGCTAAGATTTGTTCTTCTTTTACATTAAGTGATACCACTTTACTGATTCAAAAATAGTTTCGTTGTAAGGCTCTCTCCCCTTAATCACCTAGTGAAAGCGCAATATGTCGATATGGAGTCTCTTTACTATTGGCTGAGACTCAAGTACAAATTCTTGATGAGTTATATCCGTTTTCTTACTGGAATTTATCTTTGAAACTTTACTGTCAGCATTACATGCTGACAGGAGTCTTTCGGCCAAAACGACAGAGTATTTCTTGATATTCACGTTAATCATAGAGCCTTTAAAAAGCATAAACATACCCTAGAATTATGTTAGCTCCACCAGATCCTGAAACTAACGGACTGTTCTTAATGTCACTACCGAATGATCGATAAGATAAATTTGATATAAAGCTATGGTGCTTTCCTGCTTGCCAACGCATTCTCAAACCTATTTCTCCATTTACTGTATCTTCACCTACATATGCCTGTCTATTACTTAGGGACTCATGGTCTTCGACACCATAATAATAATTGACAAAATTGTCACTAAAATGAGAAATTTTTGCATATGGCTCGATTATTACAGAATCGAAAAAGTATGGCCTTGAATAAGTTAAACTGGCTTCATAACCTTCATGTTTATTTGTAACGTCATTAACAAATTCAAATGATATGCCACCTAAATTACTGCTATAGCCGACAGAGAATCCTAATTCAAATGCTCCTGAGCGTTTGTCCATTCCATTGAAAATATCACCATCTTCAGCTTCGTAGCCGTCAAACCTATATTGTCCAAGTAATGAAAGTTTCAAAGCCCCAAAATCTGGTATTGTATATTTACCTAGTGTGTACTCAAATTGTGGACCATTTATACTAAAATTCTCTGATTCATAAGAAGTAATAGGGATAACAGTTGTTTTGGTATTGACGCCTGCATACCCTTGTTTATCTGCCATTGCACCTATGCCTAGCCCCCATTGACTTTCATCAGCCGATACTTCACCCGCTAGCAACATACATAACGGTGCTTTTAATAGATAAGTTAATTTCATGATCTCTTCTCGTCAATAATAATAAATTGATCACGACTTTATTACAGTAAACTTTCCTGAATCTTACAGCATTCAAAATTGGTTCACGCAATATGTAAGATTCAGGAAAGACAATTTAATATAAACTGAGTATTACGTTTTATTACAACGGCTGCTTATGCCTAAGTTAAAATAGCAGAGGGTACAATTGACGTTTCGTTAGACGTGAATTATGTATCATATTTATTTTGTGAATATGCTCTGTTCAGCCAATAACAGAGCACATTTTTTATATCAATTAAGCAACATAGGTATTCATTAATTTTTGGATTTGTTGTTGTGCATGTTTTTGTGCTTGTAAGGGGCCTTCTTTACCTTGTGCCACCCCATAGGCTGTAATTACTTGAACCTCATCCAGCCCTATAAAACTTAAAACCTTTTTTAAGTAAGGGGTTTGAAAATCAGCAACTTTAGATTCTGCTGAACTAAAATCCCCTCCAGCACTGGCGATTATAATAGCTTGTTTGTTAGTTAATAACCCTTCAGGGCCGTTTGTTCCATATTGAAAAGTTAATCCAAATCGACAAATTTGATCTAAATAATTTTTCAGTAAACTTGTGATCCCAAAATTATGCATTGGTGAAGCTAAAACAATCATGTCAGCCTTTTTTAATTCATCAATATATTCTAAAGATGGTTTAGCGATTTCGACTTGATGAGCTGTAAGAGCGTGAGGATCACCATAAAAGCTACCTAATATTTCACTATTGTATACAGGCGCTGGTGTATTCGCTAAATTTCTAATCGTAAATTGATATTTGTTGTCGCTATCACACATTGTTGCCATTAAATAATTAGCAACTTGATTAGATATTGAAGCTTCACCTGCAGGGCTTGATTTTATTATAAGTACATTTTTAACCATTTTAATTCTCTATTATTAAATGAGTTGATGTCTTTATTATTAAAGAAACGATAAATGAGAAAAATATACTTTAAGACAATTGATATTTGTCATTATGGCAATAATAATGTGATTATTATTAGTTTTTATATAAGAAATCATTCTATTGGATAAGTTAAAAGCAATAAATTACTTTAAACGTGTTGTTGAATTACAAAGTTTTACAGCAGCAGCCAATGAATTTAATGTGCCAGCATCTTCAATATCTCGTCGTATTAAAGATTTAGAAACGCAATTAGGCATAGAGTTGGTTGAGCGAAGTACTCGTAATGTTAAAGTCAGTGGTTTAGGCAGACTATATTATCAACGTATTACAGAAGTGATTGATAAGTTAAATTCAGCCGATGCTTTGGTGTCACAAAACCTTTCAAGACCAAGTGGTAAATTGAGGATAAGTGCTCCCCCAGGACTTGCTGAAGTATTATTGATCCCTATTTTTGAATCATTCAGAAAACAATATCCAGAAATTTTATTAGATTTAGATTTTAGTGATCAGCTCGTTATGTTTGGTAAAGATGAGGTCGATATTGCTATTCGGGGTGCCCCTTTAAAAGACGAACGACTGATAGCAAAAAAGTTATCTAGTGATCCTTATCAACTTTGGGGGGCTAAGAACTTGGTTGCAAGGTTACACAGTCAATTTAAAACAGATACTTTAACTGCTAAACAGTTAGAAGAATGCCCAGCTTTAATGTTTCGAACGAGTAATGGTTTTTCTCCTTGGTTTATTAAAACAACTAAATGGGAAAAATTATCAATGCGTCCGACTTTTATATGCAATAGTCGAACAGCTTTAATGGATGCATTAAAAAATGAAGAAGGTCTGTTAATTTCACCTAAATGGCTACTTCCAAAAGAGTTGTCCACTCAAATTTACGCAGTAAATACTCAAGGGGTAATTTCAGCTAGTCAACAAGAGAATATGGAAGTTCATTTATTATACCAACAAAGCAAAATACAGCTCCCAAGTATTCGTGTTTGTGTGGACTTTATACAAAATGAAGTTGTTAAATATCTTAAGGTATAATTTTTTATTTTAATTTTTTTGAAATTGCACAGCTTTTTATTTTCTTGTTTTCAGCAGGTAATATACTTGGTTTATCTATAAAGTATCCTTGGGCATAATCAACTCCGATTTCTTTTAATTTTAGATAAATTTCTTTATTTTCAACAAATTCAGCGATCGTTTTTAAGTTCATTGCATGGCCAACTTCATTAATAGATTTAACCATAGCGTAGGAGGCGGGGTCATTTACAATTTCTTTTACAAATGAACCATCAATTTTTAAGAAATCAATATTTAAGTTTTTTAAATACGAAAATGAAGATAAGCCAGAGCCAAAGTCATCTAAAGAAAACTGAAAACCTTTGCTTTTAAGTTTATTTATTAAATATAAACAATTATCTATATTTTGTATCGCGGCTGTTTCTGTTATTTCAAAAGTAATGTTGGCAGCTTTTATTTGATAAATTTTCTGTAAAGACTCAATGTAAGATGCCAATGAAGAATCTGAAGTAGATAAACCTGAAAGGTTTATTGAATAGCATAAATTTTTATCTATTTGCGTAAATGCACATTCGATCACCCAGCGATCGATTTGAGGCATGAGATCATACCTTTCAGCCGGAGGAATAAATATACCCGGTGCAGTATAAGTACCATCTTCATTTAATAAACGAATTAAAATTTCAAAGTGTTTTACTGTTTGATTCTCTTTTAAACTGGAGATTTCTTGAATAAATAAACGAAATTGATTTTGTTGCAACGCTTTTGTTATTTTTGGTAACCAAGCGACTTGTTGTTTGTGTTGCTGATATTCTTGGGCATTAACAGAGGCGACATGAATTTGATTTCTACCATTATTCTTAGCTATTTGGCAGGCATTATCAGCTGAATTAATAATATTACTGAGTCTGTCATTTTCTTTATTGATGCAAGAGATACCTGCCGACATACCAATTTTAAAAGAATTATCATCATAAATAAAAACCATTTCATCTATTGCTTTTCGCATTGATTCCGCTATTTTTTCAGCCATTTGTAATGGACAATCGGCTAATAAAATAGCAAATTCATCACCTCCGATCCTAGCGACAATATCTCTTTCTCTAATATGGCTTAAAAATATAATTGCCACTCGCTTTAAAACTTCATCACCTGCAGCATGGCCTGCAATATCATTAATTGGCTTAAACCTATCTAAATCAATAAAAATAACAGCACCCGGTAAATTGTGCTCTACAGCTTTATATATGTAAGTTTCGACACAATCTTCAAAGTCTTGTCTATTACCTAAATTTGTTAAACTATCGTGGGAAGCTTGGTATCTAAGCTGCTTTTCTAATTTAGCCTGCGTTGTTATATCTTCAATAATGACTAACGCGCCATTAAATAACTCTCTTATTTTAATATTTACGGTATATATACCAAAATCAATATTATTAATATTTGCATCAAACCTTGCTCCAGATTTTATTAAAGACTGAAATTCGCTCACGATACTCGGATAATTTACAAAAGCATCTTTATATTGACTATCAATTAAATCCTCAGGGTTACTATTTTCAAAACCTAATAACTTAATGGCATCTGAATTTATGATCCCCACCTCATGATTTACAGAAAAAGTAACAATACCAAAAGGTGCATTGCCAATGATCCCTGTTAAATACTTTCTAAGATGGGTTGTATCGGAATAATCATTCATGTGACTTTACGACTATAATAGTTGCATCATTATTTGTGACTGCATGCGTATCAAATATTTTTTCTGCATGTTTTGTTGCACTATATAACTGATGCTGATTATGATTGAGATTTGTCGATTTAATACCATCAGAAAACATCATAAAACAAAAGGGCTGGGTTAAAGGCATTTTAGTAACAGGTAAGGTTTTGGGGAAAAGTTTACCTAATCTCCCATTTATTCGAGTACAAGTTGAAGTTGTATCAGGTGCATTAATCTGACTTATATTTACCTCACCTAAAATAATATATTGGCTTTCCTGTTTCGTGATCCGCAAAAGTGCAATATAAGTACCTTCAATAAAGTTATGTTCATTCAATAACATATTCGCAAGCTTTAAAAGTTCATCTAAAGGGAGTGTATATTGTGTTTTTAATAACGTTTGAAGCAATGCATTTACCTTTGTAACATTTGGCTCTGTTTCATGGCAATCAAACAATGCGAACAGTACGTTTTCGCCATGATATTGTATTATATGATATCCATCTCTATTGAAATATTTACCCACTTCAGAATAAGAAACTGTGCCAAAATCAATATCACTTTCGTTAATAGGGAGGTAGACGATTAAACATATGTTAGTACCAAATTTACTCGTATTGACATACATTTCATCAACCGCACGATTTGCAGCATCAAACCCTAACCCTAAACTATTATGGCTGCTAAAGCCTGGTGTTTTCGCTAAATCAACATCATCAATACCAGTGCCTTCATCATTTATTTTAATAATCAAACCTTTTTTATTAGGTGTTTGATTAATTAAAATGCTGGCATTACAGGCATAGCGAATCGCATTTATCATCATTTCTGACGCAGCTAAGGCGATTAAATTTGCTTTTAAAAGCGTGAACCCAAATTCTAATGACGCTGCTTTTACTTGCGTAGAAATATTATAAGCATCAACATCTGAATATAGAGTCGTTTTGGTGATAACTGGGTTATTTGTATTGGGTAAGTCAGGCGTGCCATAAGATAACAACTAACTTATCTCATCAGATGAAACTATCAATTTATTCGTTAATTCTAAGCTTTTTTTGAGCGCTGATTTTAAATCTCGCACTGTGATGTAATAACCTAAATTAACACCCGCTGTGACCATCGTTTTAGCCAGTTGGGCTGAAATACCACAAAATATAGGTGTTACACCCACGAGTTTTAATACATCGCCAAGCTTTACCAGATGACCCGCCACTGAAGAGTCAATTGCTTCTACATTTCCCAAATCAATAATCACTAAGCTAATTTGTTTTCTATCAGCTAAGTCGGTTATTTTTTCGAGAATAATTCCCATTCGAGAGGAGTCTAATGAACCAAATAAACCCGAGTAAATGCACTCTTGGGTTATTTCCGTTGCAACCATAGGAACTTCTCCTCCTATTTGCTTTCGGCTCAATGCTACTTTTGAGATGCCATACATTCATCCTTGTTTTATTTTTAACTAAAGAATAGATTATAGGAACGCATAAACAAGTTTTAATGTAATTTAAATGTCTTTACAGCTAAAACATTTTTTATTACAAAACATTGATGTATCAACTAAATAGATATTTAAGCATCATTAGTACTTTTAGGCAGCTCACGACTTCATCTCACTTCTTCTCACTTCACAACGGCAATCAAATTGACTTAATACTGTCATTAAAAAATCACACAAGTATAAAAGAATCGGCCGCAAGCGACCGAGTTTAAAAGAGTCCCAGCTGACTTCCGTGAACTTCTTTTTTATCTAATTCAATCAATTGGTTTTGCACATATTTACGAATAGTATCTTCTGTTGCATTTCCTATTGTTTCAACAAAATAACTTTGAGTCCAAAGTTTCCCACCCCAGAAATAACGTCTTTTAATATCTGGATATAATTTGAAAAACTCTCTGGCTGAAATACTTTTTATCACCTGCATGATTTGACTAGGTGACATTTTTGGTTCACTTCTTACGACCATATGAATATGATCTTCTGGTATTTCT
>NZ_FOLO01000025.1 GCF_900112265.1 Pseudoalteromonas denitrificans DSM 6059
TGGCTTGAAACATCAAGGTTAGGACTGCGGGCAATAGTGGTTTGATTAAGTACACTTGGTTCACTGGCAGATTCTGGGCTTGTTATGTCATAACTCACAGGCCCATCAAAAGTGGTCATAGCGCCATTAAGGGTTAATACATCGGTTGCGATAATATCAACATCGCCACTGGCACTAAGTTTTATCTGTGCGCCTTTATTGTGAATGATAATATCCCCGCTACCATCACCTTTAATATTTATATTATTATCGGCTTGTATAAAGGTTGAACCTGCGGGCACATTGATATTTATATTGGCGTTATCGCTATTAATTTTTATTTCACTTTGTGCTGTGGCTTTAAGCGTTCTACCAGATAATAATGATGCCTCTTGTTCTGAATTGAGTTGAATAGTATTGCCTTTAGCATCAATACTGCCCGCGCTTTGATATTGAATTGATTGATTATTAGTGGTGACATTATATTTTTTATTAATGTCTATGAACATGTTATTTTTTAAAATGAAACTAATATCCATCGGCTCTGTATTACCGATACTAAGGTTTTTACCCGAATAGAAATTAATCGCACCATAATTTGAAATCCATTTTACAAACTGATCACCTTGCGACGCATTTAGCTCTATATAATGGGCTTGCCCTAAAGTATGTAAAACGACTTTGGCTTTTCTAGGGCTGTCATCCAGTAATAATTCATTGCCCGCTAAAGTTAACAAACGATTGTGGTATGGGTTATTTTCATCAACTACTGAGGTTTGGTTGTCATTTAGGGCAAATCCTAAAATAAAGGCATTGCTCGGGTCGTTATTAATACAGCCTATGAGCACTTTAGCGTCTTTTATTAAAGGGAAGTGCCAACCCGTAGCCTGATTTTGATTAGCACAAGCATATAATGCGAGCTTTTTAAGTGGTGAACTTGCACTTGTTTGTGGCCGCGCTGTGGTATCAAAGGCTAATCTGACATTATATTCACCTTGATCATTTAGCTGAGCTGAACCGGATAAAGATTCTACTGTTGCTGGAAATACCATAGGTTTGTCAAATTGTTCTGGCGCAACCACTTTAAAAGGTGTGCCTCTGGGGATAAATGTAGCAATACAGTGATATTCATTATTACCGTTATGCGTACTTTCATCATTTACCTGAATTAAATGGTGTTTTACTGCAATGCATAAGTAATCCCCGCTACCACTTGCATGGGTTGTATCATCAAGTGAAATAGAACAACCAGCAAATACATCAGGAATATTGCCTGTGAGTATAATCACTTTTTCATTTTGTAAATTTGCTTGAGATTGTATTTGCGAAAAGTTATTTTGTTGCGCTGTATTATTAGCACATGGTTCAAAAAACTGTTGCTCACATTTTTGTTTATTTGCATGAGGAGGATGTGAATGAACATGAGAGTCTGCAGAGCCAAATACAACATTATGAGTCACATTAATGGCGTTAAACCCTACAAATTGGTTAACATACTCTCGGTTCATACCATCGGCATTGATAACTTCTACTAAGCCACGTTCTAAATAAGGACTGTGTAAATTATTATCAGTAAAGACAACTATTTCAGTATTATTTTTAGGTTCACTCCAATAAAACAATCCAAATTGGTGTAATAAACGCTGTAACAATTGAAAATTATTTTCTTGTGCTTGTATAAATTGAGGAATATTGTCAAAAGATTGCGATACTCGCCACTCAATTTGGTCTTTGTTATAGCCTGCCTCAACCATCAAGTTGTTAATAATTTGTTTTACATTGGTATCAATCAAAATTCTAGAATGTTGTTGTTGATTTAAGATTTCTATACGTGGTTTTAAGGTTAAAATATAGCGATATCTGTCACTAAAGCACCCTAAGTTTTGAATGGAAAATAAACAGCTGGTGTGTTCGCGCGTATGACCATCAACAGAAATAAATTGTATTTTTACAGTTTGTGCTAGGCCACTTTTTATCAGATTTTCAGACTCTGTTTCAATTGTGACATTAAATTCAAAATGATTACTGAGATATTCATTGCCGACTAACTTAATAACTTTAAATGTTAAATTATTGTAAGTGATATTGATGATGTTTTTAGACATATCCCTGTGTCAAGTTGCGCAAATAATGTTCGGCATTGTACCCTAATGTCATTCATAAACAAGTAGCATTTACATTTAAAAAAATAATTTTAAAACGATTAATATTTTGAAACATTTATCTTGACGTTAATAAAAATAAATGGCTAGAATAATATAGGAATGAGGTACTTAGCAAAATTAATACTTTAGTATCAGGAACTTAAAACCACCGGATTTTTTACATGGAATGTTACAAAATACAAAAACAAACAGCATATTCTGTGAGTATTGAAGACGAATTATTGCAGTTTGCTTCAGAACAAAGCCTTATTATCAAAAATTTACTTGATCAAATCGGTTTGGCTTACCATCGCGTTTTTAGCCACAATAGTGTTGAGGTTTTTCATCTTTTTTTACAAAAAGATTATATGAATTTACAAGACAATTCTTCATTTTTGGTAGTGGAACTCAGTGCATATTTGAATGAGTTGTCACAATTAAATCACAAACTTATCTATTTGATGGATGAACTTGTATTAGAAACATTAAAAGAAAAACCAGCTCAAAATATATTCAATCGTATTTTGAATAGACCGAATGAATTGACACATAATGCAAACAAAAGATTTAACCAAATAATTACCCCTGTTATTGAAAATGTTTTTTTAAAATGAGACCTGAAAAATGCTAAATTTGAGTAAAAAAATAGTCTTAATTGGCTTTGGATTTTTGTTGTTTGGTTGTATGACGACCAAAGTGAATTTAAAAGTAGAGGCAACCGACAACCTGAACCTAAATCAATTTGAAGAAGCTTTACCCGTGGTATTAAAAATTTACCAGTTATCAGATATCCAGGCATTTAAAAATGCAAGTTTTGAACAATTATGGAAATCAGATAAATCAGTTCTGGCAAATTCACTATTGACGGTAGAGGAGCGTACCGTAAACCCATCTGAAAAACTAAATATTGAATTTGAACAAGATGAAAATGCCCGTTTTGTCGCTTTGGTTGCCCTTTTCAGAGACCGTTCTGATAATAAATGGCGCACCTTTCATGACTTAAATTCAGGTTCGGTAAAATTATCAACTTCCCTAGAAGTGCTTATTTCAAGTAATTCTGTTCAGTTACCTGGTGTGGAAGTTACACAATAATGAAAACGTTGGAAACTAAAAAACCAGTTTGGGCTGAAGGCGTATTATTAGGCCAGCAGCACTTCCAAGCATTTGATAAATACAATGAATCATTGCATGTGAAACGTGCTGATTTAACCCAAGCTTATAATTTTGGTTTTCAAAATATAGAGATAGACCCTATTGCGCTTGCATCGGGTATTTTAAATATTAATCGTTTAACAGCTATATTAGAGAATGGTCGATTTATTGAATTTAATCGCTCTCATAATAATGAATTAAAGTTAGAGTTACCAATAGATCAAAATGAAACATCAATATATTTAGCGATTGCTTCAAATGATAGTGTTGAAAATATTGAAGGTTATCAAGTTACTGGGCAACTGAGTGCTTTTAGATCTGATTATGAAAACGTTCCTGATCAGCATGATCAATCTCGGATCAGAGAGGTGATGTTTGCACAACCGAACCTCTTTTTATTAAAAGATTCTGACATTAAAACGCATTTTGATGTTATCAATATGGTATCACTCACACGTGGAGTGAATGGATATTTTGAAATCAATAAAGCTTATATACCTCCTTTGTTAAATATTAAAGCCAACGCGTTTTTAGTTGAATTGTTAAGTCGTACAGCAACACTCATGACTGCTAAAGTAAATGTATTACTCAGCAGAAGGCAAAGCGCGGGCGCTATGGTTGAACTGGGGCCAAATGAAATGAACACATTTTTATTATTGAATTCATTACTACCTGTTGCAAAAAAATTAGAACATATTAATAAAATGCCTCTAATTCACCCTGAGCGTTTGTATTGCGAACTTCTTGATTTAGTAAGTAAAGCATCATTATTCGAACATAGTGATTTGATTGATAAATTACCCGTTTATGATCACATCAATTTATTTAGTGTTTTTCAACAATTTGAATCCTTGATAAAAGAATTACTTGAAGGTGTTGTGCCTAAGCAATCTGCAGGTCTTAAATTAGTTAAAAACTCACCTGCAATTTATGAAGTTTCAACAATAGAGCCCTGTATTCTTGAAAGTTCTGACCTATATATTGCAGTTGACTTCAATGCTGATAATACCAAATGGATTGAAACTTTTTCTGAGCAAGTAAAAGTAGGTTCAACCCAGCATATTGAAATGATAGTTGGCTCTGCACTTGATGGTGTTCAAGTCATCCATAATCAAAGACCGCCTAACAAGCTTGTTATAAAAAGTGGATATGAATATTTTAAAGTAGTACCAAGTGGTTACTTCTGGAAGCAAGTATTAGAAGAACTCAGTTTAAGTATCTTTTTGCCCTTTAGTTTACAAGCCGCAAATTTAGAAATTGTTTCAGTAGAACGTTACTAATTTATTGATATAAAGAAATTAATTATGACAACTAAAAATGATAATACGTCTCATAGGTCTTTGCTTTCAAGTATATCTCCTGTGATCAGTGAACTAGTAGCACTGAAATTAGGTAAAAATAAAGACATTACGTGTGAAGCATTTCGTTCTGAAATCATTTCATGCTTTGATAGTTATGAAAGAGATTGTTATGAAAATCAAATAACGACCTCATATATGCAAGAAGCTAAATTTGCGCTTGCAGCCTTAGTGGACGAAATGGTCATGAGCTCTGGTCATGCAATTAGAATGCAGTGGATGTCTCGGCCATTACAATTAGAGTTTTTTGGTAATAATCGGGCCGGGGAAGAATTTTTTGAACGCCTAGACAACTTACAAAAAGCCGGAGAATCAAAAGCTTCAGTGCTTGAGGTATATTATTTATGTTTGCAGCTGGGTTTTGAGGGGGCCTATAAAGTCAAAGGGCTAGAGCAGCTTAAAGCGCTTATTATTGACATTAGATCTCAACTTGAAGACGCCAATGGTGCACCAGATATTCGTCTTTCATCTAACGGTATACCCACTGAAGATTTTGTTATGAAAGTTGGTAGAAATATTCCTTATTGGGTCATTTTTAGCGTTATTTTAAGCATGATTGTGATGCAGTTTGTCGGTTTTCATTTTTTGATCAGTGATCAAGCAAACAGCAGTAAACAGCATATCGATAAACAAATTGAAGTCGTGTCTCAGTTAGACAAAGCAAATTTATAAGTGTGGATTTAAGATTATGCAATCTCGTGTAAATACCAGTGGAATGGTTCATTTTTTATTTGGCTTAATGTCATCTCGTGCAACAGGGCAAGTGATTGGTTTATTAGCTGTTTTAACAATCGTTTGGTTTGCAGGTCAATTAATTGGACTTGATTCGTCACAAAAGAAATTCATCGCTATGGGTGTTGTTTTTTCAGGTTTTTTATTATTTATCTTTATTCGTTGGTTATGGACAAAACGTTCGGGCGATAAGTTAGTCTCAGAACTTGCAAGCCATAACGGTGGTTCTGCGTCAGAAGTCGCTGAAATACAAGAAAAAATGCAAGAAGCACTTAGTTCGTTAAAAGCGTCTCATCTAGGTGCTGGTTATCGTGGAAATACAGCGTTATATGCGCTTCCTTGGTATATGATAATCGGGCCATCTGCAACGGGTAAAAGTACTATATTTGCAAATTCTGGACTGCATTTTCCCTATGCCAATGCCAACGATATGCATATACAAGGCTTTGGAGGCACACGCAATTGTGATTGGTGGTTTTCAGATCAGGCTGTATTGATTGATACCGCTGGGCGTTACACTACTGAAGCGTCTGAAAACGAAGAGTGGTTAAGTTTTTTATCTTTACTTAAAAAATACAGACCTAAACTCCCTATTAATGGCGTAATGGTAGCTATTAGCATTTCTGATATTTTAACATCCGACAGTGAAGCGATCTGCCAGCATGTTAAGTTGATCCGAGAGCGTATCGAAGAGCTTATTGCAAAATTAGGAGTGATATTTCCGGTATATATTACATTTACTAAAACTGATTTGATCAGTGGTTTTGAACCTTTTTTCAACGATTTAAGTGATGAAGAACGTCAACAAGTCTGGGGTGCATATCTATTAGATGAAAGTGAAGATCAATCTATAGACTCTGCTCAGTTATTTGAACAACGTATGCAAGAGTTATATCAGCGTTTATCTGATCAAAGGTTGAGTAAAATTGCCCGAGAAAGAAATCTACATCGCAAGCAGTTGATTTTTGATTTTCCAAACCAGTTTAAAGCTGCGTCTCATAAATTAACAGAATTTATTAATTTACTGTTTAAACAAAACCCATATCAGGAAGTACCTTGGTTTGCTGGGGTATATTTTACTTCAGGAACACAAGAGGGTACACCGATAGAAAGGATCATGGCAGGGGTGCGTGAAGAATTTAACAGCGTTTCTATCGAACAAAAACAAGAAACAATCACAAAAAGTTATTTTATTAAATCTTTGTTTAATGATGTTTTATTCAAACTGCAAGATTTAACACGCGGTAATCGTAAACAACGTTTGGTGCAACGTTGGTTTAAAGGGATCAGTATTTCAGCTGGCTTAGCATCAATCGCTGGAATATTCGCTTTATTAATGACCTCGTATACAAGTAACCAAATTTTATTTTCTCAAGGAGATAACTTAGTTAATAAACTTGTAGAAAACCAGGTTGCTGGTGTGAGCTATGAACAAAAAGTAAGTGATTTAGTCCAACTTCATGAACACTTTGAAAAATTAACTGCGTATGAAGAATCTTTACCTTGGTATTTCATTTTTGGCATTTATGAGGGCGATGAAACACTTAATGTAATAGAGTCTATGTTAATTACCTCTTTGCGTAGTGTATTTACCAAGCCATTTGAAGCTCAAGTATCTGAAAAATTACAGACTTTATCTGTTAAATGGCAAGCAACAAATGAGATTGAGAGCAAAAATAAACTTCGCCAAGAATATTATATGCTTTTAAAATTACATTTAATGTTAGCCAAAAATCCAGAGCAAATAGAAGGTGAATTTGTTAATTCAATACTGTTGAATTTCTGGACTCAAAAACTGCAAGTAGATGTGAAAGATCCAGAATTAAGTCAATATATTACATCTTTAAAGTCTATTGTTTCATTTTATACTTCGCGATTTGGTGAACAGTTAAATATTCCAGGGAAAATTGATTTTTGGCAGCAAAACCCTGAGTTAATTGAAATTGCCCGTAATGACTTAGCCACACAACCTGAGCCTGAACCTTTATATCAACAAATAATGACCAGTAAAGCGGCTAAGAAAAAATCTTTAAAACTGAAAAGTTTATTAACAGCAAAAAATAGAAAAATAATGAAAGCGTCTGAAACAGTGCCTTATGTTTATACAAAGCAAGGGTGGCGTGAATTTGTATTTCCAGAAATTCAACGTATATCTGCACTTGCAAGTTCTGGCGACTGGGTAATGGGCAGTGAGAATGATAAAGGTGAAAGCAAGGTAGATCAAAATAAAGCCATCGCATTGGCAAGATCGATACGCTCACTGTATTTTAAAGAGTATGCTGAACATTGGTTTAATTTTATATTATCAATAGAAGTTGCTGATTTTAATCATTTAAATGAAGCAAGCTTATCTCTAGCTAAATTGTCGTCTGTACAAGGGCCATTTGCACAGTTAATGAAGGGAATAAACGTTAATTTACAGTTAGCAGATAAACCTCAATATAGTAATGCAAATGTGTCTGATAGCGTCAGTAAATTAGTTGCTGATAATACGCAAGGTCTAGCACTCTCAACATTAAATATCAAAAAAGTGCCTGAATTAGAGTCTCGATTTGCTGATTTACGCCGATTTACTCAAGTACCGGTGCAGGGTGATAGTGAGATCTCTGACTTTTTAAAACAATATTTAAGTTCATTAAGTGCGTTTCATTCAGATCTCAAGTCAATAGCAGGTAACAGTGATGCAAATAGTAAAGCCATGGACTTTGCACAAAGTTTACTCGTAGGCGATGACTCAAACTCTGCATTACAAGCATCATGGATAGTTGTTGAAAGTCAAATTCGTGCACTAGAACCTGAAACTAAAAAAGCACTTGAAGGACTACTCAAAAGCCCGCTGAAGGCGGGTGTTAAAAGCATTATGACAGTGGCAAAAGAGCAATTAAATGAAGACTGGAGTAATCAGGTATATGCATTTTATAACACAGGTATAAGAGGGAAATATCCTTTTAGTATGTCGGGGCCTGATGCTGCGGTGTCTGATGTATCTGAGTTTTTAAATAATCAGTCAGGTTTATTGTGGGTCTTTGTTGATGAGCAATTGAAACCTTTCATGAAACTTAAAAAATCTAAATGGATTGAAAGGCAATGGAATGGCATTGGCATAGGTTTTAAACCTGACGTACTTAAAGGAATAAATCGTGCTTATCGAGTATCAAAATCTTTATTCAGCCGTGGCTCTGATACCGCAGGATTTGAATTTCAAATGATGCCAGTGCCACAAAGAGGGATCCGAGAAACATATTTAGGGTTTAGCGATCAAGGATATCGTTATAGAAATGAACCTGAAGAGTGGCGTAAGTTTTCTTGGCCGGGTCAAAGCAATACTGAAAAAGCTAATTTATATGCTGTAAATAGTTCTGGAGAGCGATTATCTCAAGAAAAAAATGGACCATGGGCATTACTCAAAATATTAAATACAGCAAAGTTCAACTGGGTTAAAGGTACACAATATAGTGCTACTTGGGATCTGGCTGCACAAAATAAAGATGGGTCAAGTAAAAAACCCGTTGGTGTTAAATTCAAGCTTAAATCGAGTAGAAACAATGGCATTTTTAATCGTTATACATTAACTAGTTTTTCTTTACCTGAGCATTTATTTGATACTGGGCAAGTTTCTGTATCCACTTTAACAAAAGAAAAGCTTTAATAGAGGCCGCTATGTTTGGATTATTTAAACGCAAAGAAGAAAACCAAATTAAACAGCATAAATTCGATTTTGGTTTTTTAGGCAAAACTAAATTAAGGCCTGACTTTATTAAACTTAATGTTAATTTTAGAGAGGCGGTGGCTTTAGACCATTGGGTACAGGAAGGGTTTGCACATGTTTCTCGCGATCAACTTAGTCTAAATAAATCACAAATTAATTTATCTGCCAGTTTATTTTTTATGTCAGGTAATGAAGACGATAGTGCACTACTTGGGGTTATTCAGCCAAGTGAAGACAGTAGCGGCCGAAAATATCCATTTAGTAGTTTTGTTACTTGTGGTCAAACAGTTTACAAAGCACACCCAGCTTGCCTATTTTTAAGTGCAAGTCAGGCGATTGAACATTTTTTAGCAACAACATATCAGGTTTTTTCTGGCGTAAATGTAAAAGAAATGGAGCAAAACGCAACAGCTTTAAATCAAGTTGCGACAGCACTTAAAGTACCAGTTGAACCGCATTTTCTGATTGAAAGTTTTAGAAAAATTCCCATGTCTGAGTTTTGGCAAGCAATTGGTTTATCGGATATTCAAGCACGTGCCAGTTTAATTGAAGAGTCATCTTTATTATTGAAATCTATGGCAAATAGGGGCTGTTTAAGAACGCAGTTTGGTTTAAAACTGCCAATGCCATTTTTTAGTCATGAAGGGGTCGTTATTGGCGCGTTTTGGTTGCATTTAATCACTATGATAGTTGCTGATCATAATTGGCAACCTTGGTTTTTTTATAATTTAGGTGACGAACAATCAGCACCATCAATAACAATATTCACTCGTCCTGTGCCAGCGTCATATTTTTCATCCATCTGGTTATCTAATAGTAAGATCAGTGGTGTAATTGATTTGCAAAATTTAATCGCAACAAAAACAGCTTCTGAGCAATCAGTGGCCCTAGCTGAACTTGATAATATGAGTATGTTTGATGCATTACGCAAATGGTGTAAGCCAATATGAACCAAACACACCATACACATAAAGATTGGAATGAATGGCTAATACAGTTAACAAGTCCTTTAACAGGTTCAGCTTGTGGTGAAGATCAGCTTTATGAAGAGTCATTTAAATATTTAAAAGCTTCGTCATCAGGTGTTGCAGATGTTGATTATAAATATATGTTTGAAGTTGCGACTGAACTTTTAGCTGAAAAATCGAAAGACTTAAGAGTTGCCAGCTATTTGTGTTTAGCCAGTGCACATGAATATGGTGCGACTGGGTTACAGCATGCACTTTTAGTTTTTAATAAATTATTAGCCGATTTTAGTGATGTTTACCCTGTAAAAAATAGGGCGAAAAAGTCTGTTCACAAATGGTTTATACAGCAACAAGATAAACTTAAAGCCTTGGTAGAATTAAGCCAAGATGCGTCTCCTGAACAATGGCTCAGCTTAAATGAAGAAGTAATTTCTTATAATCAAATTAGTGCTATAAAGCTCGATTGTGACGCGGGCCCCTTATCAAAAATAAATGACTGGCTTGATTTAACAATAAAGCAAAACCCAGTGGTGGCAGTGCCTGTTGAAAAAACACTTGAAAAAGTTGTTCAGAAAATCGCTGAGCCACTTAAGCCTGAAGTGCCAGCAGCATCAGCAATTCAAACTCAGGTTACAAGCCAATCGCCATCTATAAATACGGCAGTAGATTCTGATGCGGGTTTTATGGAAAGTGCACGTGCTTTGATTTCTTTTGATAAAGAAAAAGAAAATTATGCACGCATGATAACACTTGCAAGAGCAATACGCTGGGGTAGTGTTTTGATTCCACCTAATGAAGCAGGTAAAACTCGATTGCCAGAACCGAGAGATGCAGCATTTGCTCCAATTAAAAATGCTTTAGCAAATGAACACTATATTGAGGCATTTTTAAAATCAGAAGCCTTATTTATGGAAGGTGCGATGCATTTTAATTTAGATTTACAGTTTCTATCATTAAAAGCACTTAAAGGTATGGGGCAAAATAAATTAGTTAATAACTTAACATTGCAGATATGTTTGCATGTTGAAGCTAATCCGCAATTAATTAATTTGAAATATGACTCAGGTAAACCTTTTTGCAGCCAGGGTAATAAAGAAACGCTAGAGAAATTTAAAAATACGAATGTAAGCTCAGATGAACACAGTGCAGCTGATCCATGGCAAGAGATTGAATCTGAAATTTTTGATTTGTGTGAAGCAGATAAATTGACTCAAGCAATGGAAATGATCAATACCTTGCCTGCTAATCACGCATTAGATCGCGCTAAAACACAATTATTACAAGCAAGAACATTATTAAAATGTGAGCAAGCAGAATTTGCAAAGGCATTATTAATTCAGCTCTTACAAACAGTTGAAACACAAAGGTTAGCAGTTTGGCAACCTGAGCTCGCATTACAAGTTTGGCGTTATGCCGTGCAATGTTTTAGCAGTTTAGGTGATGAGAGTCATCTCGATGAAATATATACATTAAAGCAAAAAATGTTAGTACTTGATCCAGCTAAAGCAATAGCTTGGTGTTAGTGAATTTACCCCAAGCAAGAGTTAGGGGTTTTAATCTGAACTATTGCATGTGTTAAGTCAGTGCAATTATTAAATTTAAGGGACAAATATGGCAGATACATTTCAAAAAGAGATCCCACGCTCTCGAATAAATATTGCACTTGAACTTGAAACAAATGGTGCATCACAAAAAAGTGAATTACCGCTAAAAATGTTGGTTGTGGGCGATTATTCTAACGGCCAAAATGATGAAGATTTGGCTGAAAGAGAACGTATTTTGATCAGTAAAAATAATATTGATCAAGTCTTAAAAAATATGACGCCAAAAGCACAGTTTCAAATAGATAATCAAATTGACAATAAAGGTCATATTGACGTTAGTCTTGAATTTGATTCGTTTAAGGCTTTTAACCCTGAAAATGTAGCAGCGCAAGTACCTGAATTGAATAAATTAATGTCGATGCGCAATTTATTAAAAGATTTGAAATCAAATTTACTGGATAACTCAACATTAAGAAAAGAGCTTGAGCGTGTGCTACAAAATCAGCCTGAACTTGATGAATTAAAAAGTAGGTTAGACGAACTGGCACCTTTAATGTCTGAACAAAACGAAGCTGCGATACAAGAGTAAGGAAACAGAATATGTCAATGCAAGAACAACTGAATGTTGCAGCAAAAACAGAGCAACTGGCTTCACTATCGACTTATGAGAGCTTATGTCAATTAGTTGATATTCAACCAGTAGATGAAAAAATAAGTTTAGATAATTTTAAAGATGCTAATAATTTAGCTGATACAAGCTCAGAAGAACGTTTAACTGCAGCGATTAATGTCTTTTTAGATATGGCGAAAGACAGAGACGTTAAACGAATTGATAAAAACTTGCTTGATAGTTACATAGGTCAAATAGATCAAGTAATATCATCACAGCTTGACAGTATTTTACACCATGAAGAATTCCAAAAAATTGAATCAGCTTGGACATCATTACGTTACTTAATTAATCGTACGCCTAATAATGCCAATATTAAAATTGAGTTATTAGATGTAGATAAAGAAACTTTACGTGAAGACTTTGAAGAAGCACCGGATACAAC
Organism: Pseudoalteromonas denitrificans DSM 6059; assembly: GCF_900112265.1. Taxonomy (GTDB): domain Bacteria; phylum Pseudomonadota; class Gammaproteobacteria; order Enterobacterales; family Alteromonadaceae; genus Pseudoalteromonas; species Pseudoalteromonas denitrificans. Next base: position 12,642 of record NZ_FOLO01000025.1, read on the forward strand.
ACAATCAGCCTTATATAAACATATTTATACGGCTGAATATGATACTCCAGGTGGAGAGCCAATTTCTAATGTTGTGTCTAATTTTGAATTTGATTGTACCGCACCGGATATTTCACTTTTACAAGAAATATCACGCGTATCTGCAGCGGCACATTGTCCATTTTTAGGCAGTGTTGGACCTAAGTTTTTCTTGAAGGAGTCTTTGGAAGAAGTGGCTCAAATTCAAGATATGGGTTCATATATGGAACGAGCTGAATTTTTACGTTGGAAAAATTTCCGAGAGTCTGAAGACTCCCGCTATATAGGCTTAGCTTTCCCTAGATTTTTATTACGCTTACCATATGGTGAGAATAATCCTTTAAGAAACTTTAATTACCAAGAAGATATTAGCGATCAGAATCATGATAAATATCTTTGGGGTAATGCCACATTTGCTTTTGCTGCCAACATTATGAAAAGCTTTAATGAAAATGGTTGGGCGGTAAACATTCGTGGCCCACAATCGGGCGGTAAAGTTGAAAATTTACCTTTGCATACTTTTGAAGCGGGTAAAGGCTTTGAAACTAAAATTCCTACAGAAGTTTTAATATCTGAAACTAAAGAGCTTGCTTTTGCAAATCAAGGGTTTATACCTTTAAGTTATTATAAAAATTCTGATTTTGCATGTTTCTTCTCAGCAAATAGTACGCAAAAACCACAAGTATTAGAAACACATGAAGCAACGGCGAATGCACGTATTAATTCACGTTTACCTTATATCTTTTTAGTATCGCGCATTGCGCATTATATGAAGGTATTACAGCGTGAAAACATTGGTTCGAGTAAACCGCGTCATGAACTAGAGCAACAGTTGAATGACTGGTTAGGATCATTAGTTACTAAAATGAATAATCCTGATGAAAAACTTATAGCAACACATCCGTTAAAAGATGCACTTGTTGATGTTTCTGAAATACCAGGAAATCCAGGTTATTACCGTGTTAGCACATTTATTGTGCCACATTTCCAGGTGGAAGGAATAGATGTGAGATTAGCACTCGTTGGTCAAATGCCTGGCGAAAAATAGCAGTAACAAAAGAAAGAATTGCCCCAGGCTGGTTACAGCCAACCTGGGACATGTTTCCCCAGCGGCATAAAGCGGACGGCTTTTTGGGGTACCTGATCTCTCAGGTATATGCCACTTTTAAAGAAACATTATATTCATAATATAAGGAGAATGAATAAATGGCAATTCCAGCGTACATGTGGTTAAAAGATGATCAAGGTAGTGATATCAAAGGATCAGTAACAGTAGCAGATCGTGAAGGTTCAATCGAAATTTTACATTTTGATCATGAACTACGCATTCCGACAGATAACGACACTGGCGAACTAACAGGTACTCGTAAACATGAACCATTTGTGATCACAAAATCTGTTGATGCTTCAACCCCTTATCTTTATAAAGCGTGTTCTAATGGTCAAACACTTAAGCAATTAGAGCTTAAATGGTATCGCATTGATGATACAGGTACTGAAAAAGAGTACTTTAGCCATAAATTAGAAGGTGTAAAAATTGTTTCAATTTCACCGACTATGCATAACGTAAAAGATTTGGATAAAGAGCGTTACCCGCATCTTGAAACTGTTTGTATGCGTTATCAACGCATTACTTGGACTTATCTAGACGGTAATATCGAATTTTCTGACTCTTGGACAGAAGGTAGATAATTCCTAATTAGGTATTGTTAATCGAGATGGGAGAATTCTCTCCCATCTTTTACGCATTTACTTTTTAGTTGTTAACGTTTTATTCGTTAAAAAGGATGAATGGTTTATCAGATGGCGCTTTTTGATTTATTAGCAACCGAGTTTTCAAATAAAATTGATAATGACGCTTTGAAAAAAGAAGTACATAGTGTGTGTCGCCATTTAAATCAGTTATTGAATTCAAGACGCGGTGTTTTACAACACCTAAATGATTACGGTTTACCTGATGTAGAAGATATGTACGAAGCATTACCTTATTCGCAACATAAATTAGCGAAAGAAGTTGAAAAAACAATAGAAAAATATGAGCCAAGAGTACGAGATGTACGCGTTCAACCTGTAGACATTAACCAAGATAATTGCGTGATTAAATTGAATGTGCGTGCTTATTTAGCCAGTGGCTATTGCATTGATTTTGACACTCGTTTTTCTTCATTTGGCAAAGCCAAAATTGAACAAAAAACAAGATAAACGAATAGTAACTAGGAAGTATTTTCAATATGCACCAGTATTTTGACGCACAAATGCGACTTTTAACACAAGCGGGAAAGCAGTTTGCAAAAAGCTATCCTGAGCATGCAGGCATGTTGAATTTAGACTCTTTAAAAGACAGAGACCCCCATATAGAAAGATTACTTGAAGGTGTTGCTTATCTCACTGCGCATGTACAACAAAGGTTAGATAACGCGATCCCTGAAGTGGCTCAGCAGATCTTGCGTCAACTGTGTCCCCTATTATTGAACTATTATCCTTCAACATCCGTATTACAGTTCACACCAAAAGTAGCCATGCAATCAAGCCAAGAAATCTCCAAAGGCATGCAAGTGAGTAATGAAAAGTTGCACGGTAAAAATATGTGTCATTTTCAAACAACTCAAAATATAAAAGTAAACCCCTTTAGTGTTAGTCATGTTACCTATAAAGATACTCAGCAAGGTGCGCAAGTGAGAGTGGGGTTAAAATGGGTATGTAGCGGTGAGAAACATGCTTATGATTTATCAAATTTAAGCTTTTATCTATGTGGTGATACGCCATTAACAAGTACATTATTTCATTTATTAACAAATACGAATCAAGCAATTGAATTAGAGTTTAAAGCACCACAAACAGAATTAATCAAAGTGCTTCCTGTTAACAGTTGCCAGGGATTATATCATGATGAAAATGGTGCAATTTTACCAAATGCAAAACAAAGTCATCCAAGTTATGCCATGCTGCTGGATTATTTTAATGCTAAAGACCGATTTTGTTTTGTTAATGTAACAGGTATGCAAAATATCACATTTGATGAAAACTGTGATGGTTTTGAATTAGTTTTCAAATCAAATATTAAATTACCTTTAGGAAATCAACTAAGCGCACAAAATATGTTGATTAACTGCGTTCCAGCGGTGAATCTATTTTCACATAGTGCAGAGCCCATCAACTTAGATAACAAACAATCTGAGTATTTGGTTATCGCAGATAACGACCATCAAGAGAGTATTTATACCTACAGTGTAGAGTCTGTACAGGGTCGAGATACAAGCACAAACGATATGATTGAATTTACTTCTCGTTATACGAGTGTTTTTGATGATGAAAAGTATCAATATACTTTATCGATGAAAGATATAGGCACTGCTGTACCTGTGCATTATTTACAAGTATCACAAGATATAATAAAACAAACACTCTCTGTAGATATTAATGCATTTAATGCGGGTTTACCTAGGCATTTAATTCAAGAGCATGAGTTGGTTAAAGCTGGCAGAGATATGCCTAAAGTTGTGTCTGTAAGTAATGTGACACGGCCATCAAACTTTTATAAAAATCCTGAACAATCAAAACAATGGCAACTAATAAGTTTATTAAACTTAAAATTTTCGCAGCTTACACAGACTAATGAGCTCAAGCGAATACTTAATTTATTTGATTGGTCAGAACGCTCTGAAAACAGGCATAGAATTGAAAGCATTCAATCGATAACAACTAAGCCAATTAGTTTGATAAAACGCGGTATTTTTATTAAAGGCATTGAGCTGACTCTTAATATTGACGAAAAAAAGTTTGTATGTAGCTCAGATGTTTATCATTTTTGTAACATGCTACATCATTTCTTTTTAATGTACGCACCTATCAATGAAAGTGTGCAAACAAAAGTTGTATGTGTACCAAGTTATAACGAATTAATTTGGCAAGTAGCTGCAGGAACGACCCGTTAATGAGTGATCATTTGCAAGCGCAGCCTATCTGGTCAAAGTTACCAGAGCCAATAGAAGCATTGATCGCTAAACCTTGGTGTTTTAGTTTATTTAATGCCATGTATGCAATAGAAAAAAACTGGGCTATGCCACTTGAAATGTGCTCAGGATTAAGCGAACGCATTATGGTTTCACCAAATCATGCTTTAAATTTTAATGCATCTGAAGTGAAATCATGTGATTTACATAATACAGACAGAGGCGTGTTATCACTTAAAAGTAACTTTTTAGGTTTATATGGTGCAGATTCACCCATGCCACATTATGTTCTAGAACAATGTGACCAAAATACGCCAGCTGGAAAACGTACCCGTGCTTTTTTAGATATTTTTAATCATATCTTTTATTGCCAAATGTATCAGGCGTGGAAAAAAAACCAATTATGTATTCAAGGCATAGGCGCAAAACAATACGATGAAGTACTAAATGCTATTTTATCAGGTAATGATGAACGTATTTACAATACGGGAGTGGCCAGTGTTAAACAAACCAGTGCGTCTGGTTTGGCGCAAATGCTACGAATTGAAATGCATGAACCCAGTATTAAAGTTGAAGATTTAGGCACAAGTTGGATGGCACTTGATGAAATTTCTATATTAGGAAATGATGAATCAAATATTTTGGGTCTAACAGCTATTTTAGGCGAGCAAGTCCTAGTGAGTGGCGCTGATATTCAATTACATATAGGCCCGATCACACAGACTGAATCAAAACATTTTTCACCTTTTGAAGTGAAAAGTAAAAAACTTGCTACCTTAATGAAAAGCCATTTACCACAAGGAATTGCTTGGCAGTGTTTAGTGAAAATAAAACAACCAGAACACAGTGAGAAACGAATTGGTCAAGATGAAATCCGCTTAGGCTACAACAGTAATTTAGGCTTTAGCCAATCGCGTATTGAAAAATTGAGCTTTGATCACGCGCAGTACAAATAATACAAAATACTTTAAATAATTTATATAAACGACAGTATAACCAAGGATTAAAAATGGATTTACAAGGTATAAAACAACTGATTGATAAACTTAATACCCATACAGCAGTCGCCCTTGAAGCCGCAGCTGGTTTTGCTGCAAGCAGAAGCCATTTTGAAGTATTACCTGAGCATTTATTAATTAAATTGATGGAAGAAGGTGAAAATGGTGATATTGAACAAATTTTCCATTTTTTTCAGATTGATCAAGATGCAGTATGGCATCAAGTACTTGACTATTTGAATAAACAACCTTCAGGAAGTCAAAGTAAACCTGTGTTTTCAAGACGTTTATATGAATGGTTAGAAAAATCTTGGCTTTGTGCCAATATGCATCACCAAGGAGATTGGATCACAGGTGCTGCACTTGTTGATTCATTGCAAGAGTTATTGCCTTTTAGTCAGGCTCTTGGGCTCGCAGGATTATTTGATAAATTAGATGTCAATTTTTTAAGACAAAACCTAAACAAAATTTGTGCTAAATCTTGCGAACGTCACAGTGTTAAACAGACACAAGTAAACGCAAATACAACATCTGAAACGACTCAGACAAGTCAAGCCCTGAGAGATTATTGTGAAGACTTAACAAACAAAGCGCAGCAAGGGGAAATAGATCCTGTTTTAGGCCGAAATGACGAAATTAGAATGATGATAGATGTTTTGTGTCGCCGCAGAAAGAATAACCCTATTTTAGTCGGCGATCCGGGGGTGGGTAAAACTGCAGTTGTCGAAGGTTTGGCACAACGTATTATTGATGCTCAGGTACCTGATGAGCTAAAAGGCGTAAAATTACTGACTTTAGATATGGGCCTATTACAAGCTGGAGCAGGGGTTAAAGGTGAGTTTGAACGTCGGTTAAAGCAAGTCATTGATGAAATTAAGTCATCTGCTACGCCAATCATCATGTTTATTGATGAAGCACATACATTAATTGGTGCTGGCGGTGATGCGGGCATGAGTGATGCCGCTAATTTATTAAAGCCTGCATTAGCCCGAGGGGAATTAAGAACGGTTGCGGCGACGACTTGGAGTGAATATAAAAAATATTTTGAAAGAGATGCCGCACTAGAGCGTCGCTTTCAATTAATTAAAATAGATGAACCAAGTGAGCAAGCTGCAAAGTTAATGTTAACTGGGCTTAAAGCTAAATATCAGCAACATCATAATATTCAAATCACAGATGCGGCAATAGAAGCTGCTGTGACATTATCGTCTCGTTATATCACTGGAAGACAACTCCCCGATAAAGCAATTGATGTACTCGATACTGCCGCGGCGAGAGTAAGAATGTCAAGTGCGACTATTCCTGCCGCTATTGAAAGTGAAATAGAACATATCGCCTATTTAACAAAAAGATTAGAAAACTTAAGTCAAGAAAAAAGCGAAGGCTTGGCGATTGAGCAAGACATTATAAATACAATGCAAATTGAATTAAACGAAGCAAAAGCAAGACGGGATAAAATGCAATTGGGCAGGGAAACTCAGCTTGCTACTTTAACTGAGATTAACGCATTAAAACAAAACCCAAGTGAAAATAATCAGGCATTACTAGAAAAAAGAACCCTGCTAAAACAACAAAATGAAGAGGGCAATAGTTTATTTTCAGAAGTCGATGCTGATTCAGTTGCCGTGATCATTGCGCAATGGACAGGTATTCCTGTTGGTTCTATGGTCAAAGACGAAATCACAACTTTGATTAACTTAGAAAATGCTTTAACTGATAAAGTAATAGGTCAAAATGAAGGCATAAACAAAATTGCACAATCCCTGCGAGTAGCAAAAGCAGGAGTCAGTACAAATGAAGGACCTTTAGGCGTATTTTTATTGGCAGGTCCATCTGGTGTTGGTAAAACGCAAACTGCAAGAGAGTTGGCAAAAGCTTTGTTTGGTGGCGATAAATTTTTAACAACCATCAATATGAGTGAATATCAAGAGTCTCATACTGTGTCACAGTTAAAAGGCTCTCCTCCAGGTTATGTCGGTTTTGGTGAAGGAGGCGTATTAACTGAAGCTGTAAGACAAAGGCCTTATAGCGTTGTTTTATTAGATGAAGTTGAAAAAGCTCACCCTGATGTGATGAATGTGTTTTATCAGGTATTTGAACGTGGTTTTATGCGCGATGGTGAAGGGCGTGAAATAGACTTTAGAAATACTGTGATTGTTATGACTTCAAACCTAGGTTCGCAAACACTCATTGACTCATGCATGAAACCGATGGCATCTGAAGTAACATTAGATGAAGACAATGGAGAGTTTTCTCAGCAAATTGAACAGCTCAATACATCTGATGAAACACAGTGGCAACGTCCTAAATTATCTGAGTTATTAGAAACAATTAAACCTGAGTTGTTAGCTTATTTTGCGCCCGCATTATTAGCGCGTATGCAAACAATTGCATTTGTGCCGCTAGATAAAGATGCATTAACAAATATTGTATCGTTAAAGTTAGAAGCCATCGCCACACGTTTAAACTGTAATCACAATATGGCAATGCGAGTTGATGCCAGTGTTATTTCACACTTGGCCGATAAATGTCAGTTATCTGATAGTGGGGCAAGAATGGTCAATAGCATTATAGAGCAACAAATATTACCGGGGATCGCAAAGTCAGTGCTTGAATTTATGGCGCAAGAAGACTTACCTGATATGCTCACTTTGTGTCTTGATGATGATAACGAAATTCAAGCTGTGTTTGCCGATTTAGCTAAAAGTGAGTAGGGGAGAATAAAATGTCTGCGGATGATTATTTAGCAATGCATAAAGCCAATTCAAGTCACTTTTCTCTTGATATATCGGGTATACCGGACGGTTTGTTAAATGTTATTGGTTTTAATTCTCAAAATGATAATTTATGTGATGATTATCAATTTGAAATTAATATCGTAAGTAGTGCTCAGATTGAGCCTGAAATGGTGCTCAATAAAGCAATGAGTCTCAATTTAGCCTGGTCTATGAGCAATCGAAAAATATCGGGCTTAGTATCGGGTTATACCGCAAGAGGGCAAGATAGTAACGGTTATCATTATATTTTAATGTTAAATTCATATTTTTGGCGTTTAAAAAAATATCGTTCAAACCGTGTTTTTACCAATCAAAGTGCATCACAAATTATCAATGCTGTATTTAATAATGCGCAATACCCGATGGCAAAGTTATCACTGAGCATTGCAGATTTCAACATAGATATGATAGTGCAATATGATGAAACTGATTATGAATTTATTACCCGTTTTATGCGTAAATACGGTTTTGTTTATGGCTATATTGAAAATGATTTAGAACCTGAAGTTCTGCATATTTGTGATTCTAGTGAAACTTTAGCAGGTAAATCTGAACAGGTATCATTGGGATATAAAGCGCCTACAGGCAATGTTAGAAATAGTGAGTCTATTTTTGCATTCAGTCGACAAGCAGTCTTAACAACAAATGACTTTGTATATGATGACTATAACTATGAGTCAGTGCAAAACTTACACAGCGAAACAAATAATCTAGCCCAACAAATAGGTTTTGGCACAAGTAACCATTGGGGAGAAAACTATAAAGATACAGATCAGGGGGAGGAACTTGCATTAATACGACAGCAATCACATGATTGTGCACGTGATATTATTATTATCGACACTGATTGTCGGGCAATACGCCCAGGCATGACGATTAATGTAACTGATCATACTGATTATGACGGAAAATATCTGGTTATTAAGGTTCATCATTTAGCTAATCAAGGGCAAGGTGTTGAATATGGCATGGCCGTTAAAGGATTGACTTATAAAAATCAGGTGACCCTATTGCCTGCTAGCATCACCTATAAAGCCCCACTACTCAAAAACAAACGTGTTTTTGCCACATTTAATGCCACAATAGCACAAGGTGTTGATGATAAAGGTGAATATCAAGTGAACTTGCCTTTTAACCAAAATGGTTTAGGAGAGCCCAGCAAGCAAACGCGACTTTTACAACCTTATGGTGGTGCTGGGCATGGCATGCATTTTCCCTATGAAGCAGGCACTGAGGTTTTGGTTTGTGGTGAAAATGGAGACTTGGACAGGCCTGTTATTTTAGGTGCTTTATATAATGCTAATGCACCAAGTCCTGTTAATGCTAATAATGCGCATGAAAACAAGTTAGTGACCCGTTCCGGCAATACTTTGCTTATGGATGATAAACAAGGTGAAGAAAAAATATCTTTAGGCACTCTTGATGATAACAATGCGCTTATTTTAGATGCCACTCACAACCAACACAGTGCAACATTGCAGTCTGTTGAGGGTGAAATGTTTATTTCAGCTAAAAATGCAATACAACTGGTATCACAAAAAGATGTCAATATTACTGCCAAAGGCGATTTAAATACTTTGGCGGAAAACAGCATTAATGTACAAACCACAGAAGGAGATATTAGTTTTACTTCGGCAAGTGACTTACATGCAAATGCACAAAGTAATATTCGTTTACAAGCATTAGACGGAAGCACAGAAATACAGGCGGTTGATGCAATAAAACTTCAAGCTGGACAAGATGTGTCTTTATATGTTGAGCAAGGCAATTTAGAAATGCAAGCACCTGAAGGTGATATTAATATACAAGCAAATGCAAATCTGACAATAAAAGGCAATGGCAATGGTGCCATTGAGATCAGCCAGTCTGGAGCCTCAATTGTATTAGATGCAGGTGGCAATTTAACGATAGATGCAAATAATATCTCACTCAGTGCAGGGAATATTGTTATTAAAGGCAATGCAATCAGTAATAATTAATTATGGAACATAAAATGACAGATTCAGTAACGCAATTAATCCCTCAAACAAATGCTAAATTTTCAACTGTCGCTGCAGTGAATGAGTTGGGTATGATCACACATGTATATTGGCCTGATATTAATAATCAAGTAGCGATATATGGACAGTCAAACGCGATTAGTCGTTGCCAGCCAGGAGATGAAGTTTTATTACAACATACTAGCTCTGGTTTTATTGTGAGTGCTGTTTTAATTAAACAAAATCAGGTTCCCGCTGCTGATATTCGCGATAATAATGGTCATATTGAATTAACTGCACAGCAAAGTATTACGTTAAAAACAGCAAAAGGCACGATAGAAGTGGATGCGCAAGGAAGCATTACGCTTGAAGGACAAGAGATCAATGCACACAGTAAACAAGATTTTAATTTAGCAGGTTGGCCCATTAGGCTCAATTAAGGAATTAATGTGAAGGTTGCAAAGTTATCTCTACATCAAAAAAGAATCAAAACATTAACTAAAAATTATCGTAATTTACACAGCGAAGGTGTATTTGAAAGCAATAGATTACAGGTATTAGAGCAGCAATTATTGAATCATTTATATGCATTAAGTGATATAAAAATTGATATTGAAACTGATATTGAAGGTAACGATTTATTGCCTGAAAATGCACTAATAGCAGCAATATATAATGTGGCTGAGCCTTGGGATTATGTATTAACCTTGCTAGAAAGTGATAAAACGACTGCCGACACATTAATGCCTTTTGTTAGCATGTTTTTAGCTGATAAACCGGTACAATTACTGGAGAACCTAGAATATGTACGCTTTAAACCTTGTGAGCGAATACAATTAGTACAACATTGTTTGAATACACAAATGCAATGTGATTTAAAAGCATTCAGACAAAGTGCACTGGTTGGAAACTTTAAACCAGATGCAGCAACCGCAAGCATATTATTTGGTCAGGCTAATTTAGGCCAAAGCGAGCTACAAAATGGGTATGCCCATAGTGATATTAATATTGCAAAAGCAGCATTGGTAATGGGATTTGTAAAACAAGTTCAAGGTTGGCAAAAAGGCTTTTTTCAACGTTTTGTTAAATGCGATAAAGCAGACGATAAAGCAGAGTTATTGTGCCTTGCAGGATTGTCTTATAATCCTGACTGGCATGAAGCCTGTAAAACTTTTTGTATCAATCATCCGCAGTATTGCACTTATGTTTTAAGTCATTATCAAGATAAACAACAGCTCAAGTTGATAATTGAATTAATGGCGCAAGAAACAACAGCAAAATATGCATATCAAGCTTGGTTAAATATTACGGCTAAAACCTTATATATGACTAAAGCATCATTACCTAATTGTAATCAAGCTGAATTATTTAGACGAGAGTTATTACAACAAGCAGGTTCTCATATGATATTTGGCAGAACATATTTAGCACACAGTGCTGCCAGACAACTAGTTGGTTTAGCGGGTGTATTTGTACAAAGAGCACAAATTATTTCAAGGCCAATAGAATTTGCAGTTAGATTATTTAATTTATCTTTTAGTGATAAGCAATGGCAAATAATAAACAAAAAAATAAAAATTGAACAAGAGAATATAAACCGTGTTGCATAATACTTCATCTTGGCAAGCAGATTTTACGACTGGATTTTCAAAAACGGCTGATGAAATAATTAGCATCATAGTTAAACAAAGTTTTGAGTTTGATGATCAAGGCAATGTATTTGAAAAACAGCCTTGTGACGCTATTATCTCGAGTGATGAACATCATGGAGATCCCCATAAAACGAGTTTAAAAGCAGCGAATGAATTAGTGCCATTTAAAAGAGGATTTGAATTTTATGGTAATTTTAGTGCTTATCCACCTAAAGGCATTTCGGCAAGAGTGGTCGAAGTAACTTGTAAATTGATAACGCACAATCAAAAAAAACCTGAAATTGAAAAAATACTACGAATTACAGGCCAGAGAAATTGGAAAAAAAGTTTATTAGGCACGGTGGCATCTGATCCACAAATATTATCAAATACACAAATAAATTACGAAAATGCATTTGGTGGTATAAATCAGTTAAAGCCTGAGCAAGTATATGGCAGTAATCCGGTTGGGCGGGGTTATAAATTAAAATCAAAAAATGCAAAATTGCAACAATTACCCACAATTGAACTTGCCAGTTATTTTATCAAACGCCCTGGAAAAGAAGTCCCAACAGGTGGTTTTGGTGCCATTCCCTTATTTTGGTCACCTAGATCAGATAATATTCCTGATATAGCTCAACCCCAATTAATGGCTGGAAAGTTTCCTTATAAAACACCTCTTCCAGATGATTTTTATAATACGGCACCGCAAGATCAACAAACGGATATTCTCTTTAGTGAAGGTTGCTTTTTTACTATGAGTGGCTTGTTGCCCAATCTTGACTATCGCCAAGAAGTGAAGATTTTACTGCCATTTGACAAACCTGTTTTAAAGCATATCAAAGAAGAAGGCATGAGAGAAAAACTTGATATGCAATGCGATACCTTAGTGATCGAGGGGGATGAGCAAAGTTTTAGTTTGATTTGGCGCGCACAGATTAAAAAAAGTGACTGCGGGTTAGCACCACAATTTAGTATTGAAAAAAGGCCAAAAAATAAAGTAGTTAAAACTAAAGTGCTGCAAACAAAGGATATAACATAATGGAATTACAACCTTTGGGCTTTATAAATGCCACAGGGCAAAGCGGTAAAGCATTTTATGCTGCGGTTGAAAATAACATGCTGTTTTCGCGTATTGAAACTATGCCTATTTATGGAGATAGTACGCTCAGTAGTGAATATTTAACTGTTAGGCTGCCAGAGCTTGAAAATATGCCAACACAGCAAGCAATGTCACTAATGTTACATAAGTTTTTACAGCAGACTGATATTAAGCGCCTTAATATAAAAAAATTAATTTTATGTTATCCAGAGTCTATTTTTAATAATGATGATATTGCATTATTACAAAGCATAGTGAATGAAAATTTGCAGCAAGAGTCTGAATATAAACAGAGTATTCAACAAGTGCACCTGAAACACAATATTAGTGTAGAATTCATGGGTGATCTATCATTTAAAAATATGGCCTTGCTAGAAGTGCCGACCTTAGTGATAGCCTTTGACAGTTTAGTGTCTTATCAAAGGGCCAGTAAACTTAATAAAACAATGAGTGTACAATTAAAAGACGGACCTTTAGGCGTGATCCCAGGAGAAGGCATTGCTGCAGTTATTATTAATAATGAAGCCAATAAAAATAACCATATCAATCATGATAAAAGCCAAAACCCAAATAATATTACAATCACAGAATTTGAGGGGGCACTGTCACAACAAATCATTGCTGCCAATATTACCAGCGAAGATACTGTATTAGATGCAGGCATTAATTCAATTGAGTGGCAAAAAGAGTGGTATCAAAATAGTCAAAGTATTTATAAAAGTAAATCAAATCAAGCCTTACTGCTTTGCCCACAAATATCTACTGTTGTTGGCTACCTAGGGAGAGCTCAATTGTTAACCACTTTAAATCTTGCTCTGGCGTATTTACAACAACCTTTAAAACCTATGAAATCGGTTTTCGTAATACTACATAATGTCGAAGATAATATAGAAATCAGGTCAGAAGAGAATATAAAAAGTAATACTGTACATAACACTAAGCAGATGAAAATAAACAGCAAGTTATTAAAAATTACAAGGACGTTAAATAATGCCTAATTATATAAATGGACAAGCGGCAAAACAAAGCCCAGCAGTGCATTATGACATTGATACTTTAACAGCCGACATTCGTTCAAGCGGTAGTCAAACATGGCGACATAATAACCCGTGTTTATTACCTTTTAATATGGCAGCAAGAAAAAATAACGCTTTAGGCATGGCTTATAATATTGCGGTATTTCCAGATAAACAAAGTGGAGAAAATGCCTTTAAAGCCCATATTGGACGACCAAAATATGTGAGTGCGACTTTAGGTGAAATGATTGCAGAATTTATACCTGATTATTTTACGGCACCGCCAGAATATGATGAAGAAAAAAATCAAGCCATATTACCTTGGCTTGAAGAACAAACCCAAATGGATATGAACAAACCTATTACGAATGGTGATGCATTTTTACAATTGGTGTCTGATCATTTAGGCTGGGAAGAAGGCATGATTGAGCCGTTAATAAAAGACAGTGAATCACAAGCACCCAATGTTGCAACCGTTTCAGGAAATAACGTATTAATTAATGGTAAAACCGCCGTTCACAGTGACAGTGGCGGTAGCTTACAAACGGTAGATGTGTGTTTAACTACGATTGGTACATCGGTTGTGCCAATTCCCTATTCTAATGTAGCACGCTCAAGCGATGCTGCCAGTACTGCCAGTTCAGTTAAAATAAATGGTAACCCCGCCTGTAATCTGAGCAGTAATTTTTCAAAAAGCACCGGCGATCAGGGGGGCGATAAAAAAGGTGTCGCCAGTGGCACAATTGAAGGAAAGGCGGAGTTTATTCTGGGATCATTTAACGTTTTAATTGAAGGCAAACCTGCGGTTCGCCAAGGCGATTTAATGATCTCGAACAACAAAAATACGCCACCCGCGCCCTTAAATCAACCCGGTGGGCCAGCCCCACAAGGGTTAGAGGTAGAACAAAGAGAGGCGCTTAATGAACAAGGCTCTGATGCAGAGGTAAGCTTAGCAATTGCGAATATTAGTTCCGTTAATGTGTCTGTCGGACATGTCATAACAAAAAAAGGAGCCGCAACTCAAAAAATAAACCTAGCAAATAAAACTGAGGGTAATGATTCTTCTGCCCGCATTAGTTTTATAACGGGAGAATAATATGGGGTTTCAGTCAATAGAATATAAGCTAAAGTGTACAGCGGGTGATGAAATTCTCATTCCAATGGGTCAACTAGAAAGTTATGCAAAAGATCAAAGAAAATCTGAATCTGAGATAACCCAATATATCGGAGTAATGCCAAAGGTATTTACAGAACCAAGTTTAGATAAAAATAAAGCATCAGCCCCATATTTACATTCATTTGAGAATTTATCTAAATACGATAAAAATATAAATGGTTTTTATTATATTTTTGTAAATGGTTTTTTATGGCGTGAAGTTGTTGCTGTATCAGATGGTTTATTAGCTGAAATAGATTTAGCCAAAGAGTATGGTAAGAATAGACGGCTCCATACTTCAGTTGCTTTTCAAGACTTAGTATTACCCCACAAAACCATAGGTTTAAATTGTGATTCTACATCGTTAGAAACTGTAAGTGTTCAAGTGGCTTACTCTATCGTGCAATGGTCGTGGCAATATATAACATCTTTAGGTGGTCTATATAAAAATGATGTGCGCCATTTATGTACAAAATCCCCCACGTATTGTCAAAATAAAGGCTTAGCTAAAAAGTTATTAAATGAGCGATGTCAGCTTATTGATATGGAGCAGGCAAAAAGTGAAGCGCAAATAGTGTTGCACGATGCGGTGGGTATTGCTTTATCTTTGGCAGCCCAGTGCGAACATAATATTTTACTCGCTAAACATGAAATAGATTTAATACAAGAAAAAACGCATTATCAAAGCGCGTCTTTAACATATCAAAGTATGTTTAATAAAAAGTTGCACCAAAAAATAATAAAAGAGAAATATTTTTTTGCATCTAAACATTCAATCGAGCCTATAACAATTAAAAGTGAGCAACATACAAATAATAGTGCTAGTGATAAGTTTTTACGAAGTGGTGCTGAAAATATTGATAAAGACTATTTAATTGATTATTTGTCGAGTGATATCCTAGATGAAAATTTAAACGCATTTCCAAAAAACAAACAAATACTATTTAGCTTTTTAGCAGATAAATATAAAGAGCAGATACTCAATACAATTCAAGATGACTACATTCCACTGGGTAATGTTATGCGTGACTTTTCCTCGCTTGAACAGCTCGATTACATTTTGGGTTTTCAGTTGGTTAATCAATTTTTAATGTTAATGGCAGTCGATGATAAAAGTATTGGTGCTTTTCGGCCTTGGTTAGATGAAACAGCACAAGAAAAACAACGGTTAGTAGATGAAAAAAAAGCAGATAGTCTTGCAGGTAAGTTCTTAAAAGATGCGCTAACAGCACCTCATTGGTTAACCGATTATTTCACTGCACCTGCAAATTTATACGATGTCACTGTGCAAAGCTATACACCAAAAACAGAGTCAGCCAAAAATGATGGCAGTGGTTTATTTCGTTATCAGGCATTTGCGTTAGTACATAAATTAATTTCTGACAATAAAAAAGAAGACGAACGTACTTTTTTTAATCACCATTTTAAAGCTGTATTAGGCGCTTATAAATCTATTATGGGTGATATCAGTGGAAACTGGCTGCGCCTGGCTGATCGTTATAAAAAATCAGAATTAAAAGCGGATACTATAAAAGTACGCGATATGATCATAAGGCTTAATAAAGCAACGGGTTTACCTGAGATGGGCACTTTGCATGTGATAAAAGCTGCAAATGTGGGTGATGATGTTGTGGCGATTATGAACTATCAACGTATTCATAAAAATAGAAAACAAAGACGCGATTTAATAAAACAAAAAACAAAAAATGCGGGGCAAAATCCTGTCACTTTTTATGACAGTGACGGTAATACTATTGCCTCTCAAGACCCCAAACAATTTGGCAGTAATAAAGGGGTTTTTAATGAAGCCAATTGGGTTGAACATAATAAGCTAATTGGACAATTTGCCTCATTAGATGGTGAGCTTGTTGTAGTACCTAAAGGCCATCAATATGCAAAACATATGGCCGACCCTGAATTTAAACTAGCGCCAATAGACAGCATTAAATTAAAAGGCATTATGATTTTAGATAAGGGTTTACCGTCATTGATGCTGGCATTTGAATTATATAATTGTAATCGCATGATTGATAAGTTTAACCAAGGAGAGAAGTTTGATTTTAATAAGTTTACAGCTGAGCTCGTTGTTTCAACTTATAGCTTAGCTGCTAGTGGTATAGAGGTGGCTTATGTATTTTCAACACATATAGAAGGGGGTGTAAAAGTACAAGGAATAAAAGCTTTAAAGGCAAATGTTAAATTTCTTGCTAATAAACGTTTATTTAGTGTTACACGTATGACGGTTATTGGTATGGTCGGGGTTGGTTTAGGGGTATTGTTAAGTTTAAGTGATGCCTGGCAAATGGCATCATACAATGATATGGATGCTGCGTATGCCCATTTAACCGCTGCGGCGCTGAGCATAGCGGGTTTTGCCTATTTAGGTTTTGCTTTATTAACCACTCCCTTAGGTTGGGCAATAATTATCGCGGGTGCTTTAGTAACTATACTGGCGCTAACTTTAACCGATAATGCTTTAGAGAAATGGGCTATCAATGGGCCATTTTCAAAAGATGCAGCAAATAGATGTACAGATAAGTTTGAAAGCTGGTTAACCAATGGTAATGAGTGTTATCAAGCTCTAGCTAACGAGTTGTTAAAACCTCAGATGTCATTATCGATACAAAAGCTCAGCGGAGCCTCGCACTTTTTAAAAGTGGATGTAAATTTGGTCGGTTTTACTTTAGGCCAGTCAGAATTATTAATTGAAGTGCAGCAAACAGAAGACAGCCCAAATGATGGAATATGGTTTGGCGGTAGGGAACATAGAGTAAATAATAATAACTTACGAGTTACGCAAAAAATGACGAAAGATAATAGTATTATTGGTTTTACTTATGATTTTCCATTTTTAGCGATGTGGTCAAAAGCGACAGATGTGAGTTGGCAAGTGAAATTACAATATCGCTTAAGTAAAGATATTGTATTGCCTCATATCAGTGCACAAGAACAATCAACATTAGATAAAGATGATTTATCTGAAAAAGCTTACATTATTAAGGAAATTGATTTTGCCTAATTCACCAAGTAATAATAAAAGCGCTAATTGCCAGCCATATTCAGAAACAGCCTACAAAGGTAAACAAGACCCTATTTACCGGAATATGGCACAACCTGAAGAGAGAAAAGGGCAGAGCATGTTAGCCCGCGACCAATGTAAAAGAGATGTATTTCCAAGGGGATATATTTATGGCATTTGTTGGGACTTTTCACAAAGAGTACCATCGAGAACAGAAGATTTATCTGATTTAAAACATGCCAATATTAAAGAGCGTGAATTACGTTTACCTTTAGCTTCAACAGGTAATGCAACAGTGTGGGATGCTATTTTATTGATGTGGCAGTTTTTTACTTTTATAAGCTTCCTAATTGTACCTGGTTTTTACATTATTGTAGTGGCTTTAGTCTTTATAACTAGAGGTTTCTTGGACGCATTAGATACGATTGTTGAGGGGCTACCTTTTATTAGTTATTGGATATTTGGCTTAATAATATTGAAATTATTATATTTATTTATTTATTTATTTATCCCTAAACCGATTTATAAATGTGCAATGTTTAACCGCTCCACCGGTAATATTGAGTTTCCTACAGCAGACAAACAGAGTTTTATTGCATTACCATTCGAACAATTTAATGCCCATCATCGCACTGTGCATACCGCAAATGGTGTGCCGCAATATGGTTTTACATTGCTACATTATCAGCAAGGAATTATGTATCAAAACATCAGTGGTTCAGATGTATATACTATCCATCATTGGGAGATGATTCAAAATTTTATGGATATTACACAACCTTTAGCGGATATTCCCAATTTTGAATATTACAGAATTTTTGATAAAACGACATGTGAGTTTGATAAACAGCACAATCGACCAAGAGATTTTTGGTATAGAGTCACTAAAAAACAATTTAAGAATGTTTTTACTAATAATGAAGATAGGAATGATGAACGTATTACTTATCCTTGGAAGTTTTTAAGTAAAGAGTTATCAGAAATACCCATTAAAAGAAAGGGAGATAACTTTATCATGCGTCACTTACCCTTGTTACTCCCAATCCATCATTAAATAATTAATGGTTTGTTTTAACGTTATAAAAAGTACAATTTTATTTTAAATATCGATAAGTAATGCATTAATTTTTAATTTTGAGTTGTTTTTAATTATTACTCTCGCTCTTTAACAATTTGAACATTATAAATAAGTCACTTTATGTGCATGATGTAGTAAGTATGTGTATTGGGTGACTAAATTTATTTAATCATTTTTTACGTTTTTATCAGGTAAGGCATTTGCTTGTTTACGATAAAGCTCAGCGGCTAGAGCCAACGCTTAAAGAGGCCATTCAAGACAAAAATACAGGTAACGTTAGTGGATTTAGGTATTGGTTTAAGCTGCCAGAGCAAGGCAGATTAATTGTAAAAGTACAAGAAAACTCTTTGTGGGAAGGAAAGGACGGTACTCATGCGCTACCGTTGCCAGCCCGAAAATACAGCTCAGGTAAGCTGGTTTCCAATAAAGACGATGATTATTGGGTAATAGCCAAAAGTCAATGATGCAGTACACAAAATAGACCGTTAGTTTTGCTTAATTTTATAAGTAGACTTTAAACATTTATATAGAAAACCAAAAAATAAAAGAAACTATTATGGAAATATTTAACGAAGTAAAACGTTTATCGAAGAAGCCTGTTTTACATAAAGTGGAAATGATCAAGGTGTATGGTGGCGCGGGCGTGAGCATGCTTAATTCCTCAAAATTTGCACAACTACCTAATTTAAAGGGCATAAAATATTTGTATTTACAACAGAATGATAAACCTCTCGTTAATATTTTAAATTTGTTTCGCTTATTTAATTTTTTAGTCATAACATTATTTTTTATTTTATCAGTCTCTTATAAGTTCGAAGATGATTTTTTTAACTATCCATTATATTTTGGTTGTTTTTTGAATTATTTCTTAGCTATGTTTAGCTATTTCCTTATAAAAAAAACAGGAGAGACCTCCGTTTATTTGGATCGAAACAAACAGCAAGTATGGGTTTTTAGCGGTAAGAAAAAAAAATATATAGCTTATTCTTATCAAGATTTTTCATGTCACATAGAAAAAGGTTATCGCAATCACGGCGTAATAACCTACTCAGTTCGTTTAATTATTAAAGATAAAAATATATTGCTTAGTTTTGGTGGTGATGATGCAATTTCTGTTGGTAATTTATTTACAGAATGGGAACTTATCCAGCGTATTATGGATAGACTCCATCCTTTGCCAGATGTTCCAGACTTAGAGGCATACCGTGAGTTTGATCCTGTTACTTGTGAGTACGATAAAAAAAATAATCGCCCAAAAGCCTTTTGGCGCAAGATGAAAAAGCAAAAACTTAAAAAGGTAGTAAGTGAGTTTGAAGAATTAAGTCGAAGTTATAAATTTGATCAACATTTACAACCTAAAGATAATGAAGCCAATGGCTGGCAGCGGCCTGAGTGGCTTGAAAAGCCTTGGTTACATTTTAGTAAAGAAGATTTAATGACTAAAGCTGAGGCACAAACAGAGTATGAAAACGAAATACATGTTCCTTGGTACTCAGTAATCATATCTCCAGATATTATGTTGTTAACCCGCAATATCACCCCAAACTACCTCAACTATTACGATGATGAGAATGAATCAGACATAACAGTCTCATCAGATAATAAGGTTGTCCCAATAAAAGATAATTAACCGATAATGCGCTTGAGAAAAGGACATTTTTTATTACGGAAAGCGGCCCATTTTCAAAAGATGCAGCAAATAGATGTACAGGTAAGTTTTCAAGCTGGTTAACCAATGGCAATGAGTGTTATCAAGCATTAGCTAACAAATAACTTTAAACCGTGCCATTATTTTATTTCTTAAATTCTGAAAATAGTATTAAAGCTATTTGTTATATATTCAATTGCTTCAGATAAGTGATTAAATTCCTTACAGGGTAAACCTATTGAGCAGCAGGCTTTTTTAAAAAGTTCGATTTCAAGCGCATTTCCACTGACCAGACCGATAAATATACACCCTTTATTAACAATATCTTCTAAGTGTAAGGTTAATAGTTCATATGCATCTAACGTTGCTAGTGTTTGCATGTCAGTAAAATATTCAATTCTTGCCCATCGAGAGTAATTGTGAGTGGCAATGCTATCATTAATCAATTGATGAAAACGTTGAGCACCTTCAAAATTTATACTCCCGCTTGGCTTGCATATTAAAATATTACCCAGCCAATTAAGTTCGATATCCCCATGACAATTGTATTTCATGCTAACTTACTTTTTAACAAAACTATACTTTGAGTATAATTTATTAAAACCATACTGCTAATTCTTCAAATACCAAAGTTAAGGTTACAGCCTATCAGGTTTTAGACTGCATCAATTATAAATTGATATTAATTTCATTCTTTTTTGGTAATTAAAACTTCAGCTAAAACTGGTACTTTAAATAAGAGACATGACCTTTTAATTTTGGTTTTAAATTCGTATTTTTAAATATTATTCAAAATATCACTAGTGGATTTTTCTGTGTGAATTGTTTAGTTATTTAAGCATCTAGCGTTACAAAATAATTACATGAATAAAAATATATTGTAAGCGTATTGTAAACTTTACTTTCAGTGTATTGAAAAATAGAGATATAAGTTCATAAAGCGTATGTAGTTGCCACTTTCATCTAATTGGCTATTTCATTAATTCAGCATACAGGGTGCTAAATGAGTCAATTAACATAATCAACTTAAAATATTTAGTAAGGAAACAGCATCAAATGAATCATTCAAAAGTAAGTGCCGCAATTATTTCTATTTTACTGGGTAGTGCAACACATTCCGTTATTGCAGCTGATGAACAAGTCGCAGACGAAAACATAGAAAAAATTGCGATTGTGGGTAGCCGAGTAGCAGGTCGTTCTGCTGAAGATTTACCTGTTCCTGTTGATATATTATCAGCCGAAGCACTCGCCAATACTGGTCAAACTGAAGTTGGTAGAATGTTGCAGTCAATCGCACCTTCATTCAACTTTTCAAGTTCTGCTGTCAGTGATGGCACAGATGCGCTTCGTCCCGCAACTTTAAGGGGCTTAGGTCCAGATCAAACGTTAGTATTGATCAATGGTAAACGTCGTCATCAAGCAAGTCTGATACATATAAATACTTCAGTCGGTCGTGGTACTGCAGGTACAGATATGAATGCAATTCCGGCTGCTGCAATTAAACGCATTGAAGTTTTACGAGATGGTGCTGCTGCACAGTATGGTTCAGATGCGATTGCAGGGGTTATTAATATTGTTTTAAAAGATGCATCAGAAGGGGGCAAAGCGGCTGTATCTTATGGTGAATATAGTGAAGGTGATGGTGAAAGCGTAAATGTTGATTTATCAAAAGGCTTTGCTTTAGGAGATAATGGCTATTTAAATACCACGTTAAATATACGTGATCGCAGCCCAACAAACCGTGCTGGTTTACATGGTTCTTGTCAATATTCTGGTTGTACTGAGTTATCTGATGGCAGCTATTTAGCGGGTGATTCGCGTGAAGTGACAGCAGATCGTTCTACCTTTAGAATTGGCGACGCCGACTCACAACAAATGGGACTCGCAATAAATACGGGTTATGAACTAGGTGATGGTGAGTTATATGGCTTTATTACCTATTCAAGTCGAGATAATGAATCAGCCGCATTTTTTAGACATAATGCCAATGCTGGTGGTAATGCCCAATTACAAGATGGTGATGCCACTATCCCAGAAGGTTTTTTACCAAAAATTAATACTGAAATTAAAGACATTTCATATAACTTTGGTTACAAAACAGAGTTTGATAATGATTCATCATTAGACTTGTCATACACTTACGGTAAAAATAATATAGATTATACTACGAGTAATACAATTAACTCGTCTTATGCCAATTCATTGCAATATACGAGTACGTTATCTGCAGATGAAATTAGAGCGTCAGTTCCCCGTGATGCTTTTGCGTACGGTTTGGAGTTATCATTACAAACAATCAATCTGGACTTTACGCAAGATTTTGATTTATTTTCACTGGCGATGGGTACTGAAATTCGCACAGATGAATTTAAAGTATTAGCAGGTGAAGAGTATTCTTATCGCGATTATGATACTGATGAATTAGGTAATAGTTTATTTGCTACAGACCGCTCTGCGGGTACACAGGGGTTTGGTGGTACTGCGCCAATGCAGTCTGTTGATGAGTCACGAAGTGTCATTTCATTTTATTTAGACGTTGAAACTGAAATAACTGAAGACTTAATCGTAAGTGGTGCGCTACGTTATGATGATTATGACGGCTTTGGTGACAGTACAAATTTTAAACTTGCAGGTAATTGGGCTATCACTGAAGATATCGCAATTCGTGGTGCTATGAGTACAGGTTTTAGAGCGCCTTCTATGCAGCAACTGTATACCGATAATATCAGTACACAATTTATCAGTGATCCAAATGGAGGAGATCAAATTGCAGTGCAAATTGGTACATTCCGTAATGACAGTGACTTAGCAAAAGCCATTGGTATTCCAGAGTTAAAAGAAGAAAAGTCAAAGAACTATAGCTTAGGGTCAATTATTCATTTAACAGATGATATCACTTTAACACTTGATTTATATTCTATTGAAATTGACGATCGTATTGTGCTGAGTAACTCTTTAGGTCAGGGTTTATCTTCTGCATTAGATAATGCATTAACGGCATCTGGTGCTGGTGCAGGACAGTTTTTCTTAAATGGTGCCGATACTGAAACAAAAGGTGCCGATATTATTGCAACTTGGAATACAGATGCTTTTGGTGGCGATTTAGATTTAACCTTCGCAGCTAATTTTACTGAAACAGATGTGGTTGATACTTTTACACCACCAAATAGTGCTTTAGGTTCAATTTCACCAGATTTAATCTTTTCTGAGCAAGCTATTTCTATTATTGAAGAGTGGCAACCTCAAGACCGTATTAACTTAAGTGCGCTGTATACGATAGGCGATGTTAAAGTGAATCTTGCGTTTAACCGTTTTGGTGAATATACCGTACTTGATGGCGAAAGACAGACTTATAGTGCTGAAATTTTGACTGATCTGCGTATAAATTATCAGGCAACAGAACATTTATCTTTCAACATAGGTGCTAATAATTTATTTGATGTCTATCCAGATAAAAATGAAATTGGTAATTCACGCTCAGGTACTATCGTTGATGGTAATGGTAATACAATCGTAAGCAGTACAGGCGTATTTACTTACTCACGCCGCTCAGCTCCATTTGGTTTTAATGGTGCTTATTATTACTTAGGTGCTGAATATACTTTTTAATACATAAATTTAAAGAGTGATCAAATGTTTGATCACTCTTTAGCTTTTAGATTGTCAAAAACAACCCCACAGCCCCTGTAAATATGTGCCCTCCATTAAATTTATATACACCATTCCTGATATAAATGTCCTCTTTTGACCCTCTTACTGTCTTTTTAGGACATTTAAAACTACTTTACACAGTATTAACCTAAGACATATAAAAATTAATAATGTATTTAGGTCTAAGCAATGAGACGTTGGAATGGTTGGGGTGATGAAAGTAATAGTATGGATTTACCAGCATCTGCAGGTGAATTTTTACAAAACGTCATTGGAAAGGGGGTTGTTTTAGCCGATGCGAGTCTTGCGTCTGTCATTGCAAGTGTCCCAAAATCAAGGGCACCAATTCATAAACTGATAAATACTAATGAAGAAATTCGTGTTCGTCATGCCAAAGGCCAATCTCTACCTGATTATTTAGCGACCCGAAGTGGTCATTTTGGGCTATTTCCAGATGGGGTATGTTACCCCGAGAATAATCAGGATATTAAAGATATTTTATTACTGGCTAAAGAATACAATTTAGATCTGATCCCATATGGTGGTGGCACAAGTGTTGCCGGTCATATCAATATAAAACAATCTGAACGTGCGGTTATTACTGTTGACATGTCACATATGAATAGACTGATCTCATTAGACACAGACAGTAATATTGCAACTTTTGGTGCTGGCACTCCAGGGCCCATGGTAGAAGCACAACTTAGAGCTAAAGGCTATACATTAGGGCATTTTCCGCAATCATTTGAATTGTCGACAATAGGAGGCTGGGTGGCAAGTCGCTCTAGTGGTCAGCAATCATTACGATACGGCAGGATTGAACAAATGTTTGCGGGTGGTAGCTTTGAAACCTTTGAAGGTACGCTTGATTTACCGACATTTCCAGCATCTTCTGCTGGTCCTGATATAAGAGAAATAATATTAGGTAGTGAAGGGCGGTTTGGCATTATCACTGAAGTTAAGGTGCGCGTAACTAAGTTGGCAGAACAAGAAAAGTTTTCTGTTATTTTTTTCCCAGATTGGCAAATGGCCACCAAATTTTGTAAAGCGGCTGCTCAAAATAAAATCTCGCTTTCAATGTTGAGGGTCAGTAATGCAGTTGAAACCCAAACTCAGTTAAAACTGGCCGGGCACGAAAAATCTATTTCTTATCTTGAAAAGTATTTGAGCTTACGTAACTGTAAAAGTCAAAAATGTATGCTGACCTTTGGTATTACAGGAAGTAAACAACAAACAAAAGCCACACAAACACAAATAAAACCTTTTATAAAACAATATCAAGGCATATCGACAGGTTCTATGTTAGGGAATCGTTGGGCACAGAATCGTTTTAAATTTCCTTATTTAAGAGATGCCCTTTGGCAACAAGGTTATGTTGTTGATACGCTGGAAACAGCAACAGATTGGCATAATGTAGATAATTTACTTAATAAAGTTGAAACAAGTTTAAAGCAAGGAATTGAAAATAAAAATGTGCATGTTTTTACACATTTATCCCATGTATATGGACAAGGTTGTAGCCTATATACCACTTATGTTTTCAGTTGTGAAAAAGATTATAAAAGTACCTTAGCCTGCTGGAAAACTTTAAAGCATGAAGCCAGTTCTACAATTATTAATAACGGTGGCACTATCAGTCATCAACATGGTGTAGGAAAAGACCATGCCCCTTATTTGGAAGTTGAAAAAGGTATTTTGGGCATAAAACTATTAGAAAATATATGTCAGCATTTTGATCCTAATAAACAGCTAAACCCAGGAACATTATTAAATGACTGATAACTTTAAACTGTCTCGCAATGAAAGAATAGCTCTAATAAAAAAACAAACGCAATGGGATATTGTGATTGTGGGCGGAGGAATAACTGGCGCTGGAATTTTAAAACTAGCAAGTCAGCTTGGGTTAAGTGTTCTTTTACTTGAAAAAAATGATTTTGCCTGGGGGAGCTCAAGTCGTTCTTCAAAAATGGTTCATGGAGGTTTACGCTATATTGCAGATGGTCATGTTGCATTAACTGTTGAGTCTGTTAAGGAACGAGAACATTTGACATCTCATTCCCAAGGTTTAGTTTTTAATCAGAGCTTTATAATGAGCCATTTTAAATATCAGTTTCCACAACCTTGG
Source organism: Pseudoalteromonas denitrificans DSM 6059 (assembly GCF_900112265.1). Taxonomy (GTDB): domain Bacteria; phylum Pseudomonadota; class Gammaproteobacteria; order Enterobacterales; family Alteromonadaceae; genus Pseudoalteromonas; species Pseudoalteromonas denitrificans. The sequence continues at coordinate 38,793 of NZ_FOLO01000025.1, forward strand.
ATTTTTAATAGTTTACTCTCTGTTTATGACTTTATTGCTGGTGTAAAGCAACATCACTATGTGCCGCAACAAGAGTTTAAATTTTTAGCTCCTAACTCAAAGTTAGATAAAGCCAATGGTGGCAGCCAATTTGTTGATGCGATGACAGATGATGCCAGATTAGTACTGCGGTTATTACAAGAGTCGCAAAGTAAACAATCAAACGTATTAGCGATTAATTATTTAGGTGTAGATGAATTAACAAAAGAGAATGGTCAAGTGACCGGCGTTGTGGTAAAGCTAGAAGATGAAAATACACCTTTAAATATTAAAGCCAAGTTTGTGATCAATGCAACAGGAGCTTGGACTAATCAATTTAATCAAACAACGCCTAAGGTCAAAATCCGGCCTTTACGTGGTAGTCATATTTTAGTGCCTAATTGGTGCTTACCTGTCGCCAGTGCAATGTCTGTTCTTCACCCTTTAGATAAACGTCCGGTTCAAATTTACCCATGGGAAAATGTAACAGTCATAGGGACGACTGATGTAGAGCATATTGATAACTTAAAACTTGAACCAAAAATAGACAAAGGCGAATTTAGTTATTTGATGCAATGCATCAAACATCAATTCCCCAAAATTAAATTAACAGAAAAAGATATTATTTCTACGTTTTCAGGTATACGTCCAGTCGTAACCAATGGCCGAACAACAAAACCTTCAAAGGAAAAAAGAGACCATACAATTTGGTATGACAAAGGGCTGATAAATATTGCAGGTGGTAAATTAACCACCTTTAGAGTGATTGCCAAGCAAGTTTTAGACATTGTTTATAGCAAGTTAAATCGACCTATTAACAAATGGCATTTTTGTGCATTCGAACAGAATATTACAATTGTTAATACAGATTACTCTAATGCAGTTTTAACGCGATTAAGGGGAAACTTTGGTGCATTAAGTAATGAAGTATTACTGCAAAGTGAATTAATGCGGCCCATTTCTTATAGCAATACTTTATGGGCAGAAGTTTTATGGTCAATAAAAAATGAGCAAGTTAAACATTTAGATGACTTATTACTTAGGCGTACACGTTTAGGTAATGTACTTCCCAATGGCGCATTTGAGCATTTAGATAACATTAAACCTTGGGTTATGCGTTATTTAAAATGGGATCAAAACAAATGGGAAAGTGAAGTATCTCGATATCAAAAAATATGGCAAACATGTTATAGCAATATCGCATTTAATAATAAAGAGGCCATAAATGAAAGCGTGTAGCGATGGACTCATTCTAACAATAGATAATGGTACACAAAGTATCAGAGCTTTGATTTTTGATCTGAAGGGAAATTTGCTTGCTAAAAGTAAAATTGAGTTAGAAGCCTACTATTCAAAAAAGCCCGGTTGGGCTGAACAAGATGTTAAATATTTTTGGACTCATTTAGCGCAATGTTGCCAAAACTTGTGGCAACAAGATGATGTCATTAAAAACGGCTATCAAAATAAAATATCCGTTGTGTCGCTGACTACGCAGCGTGGTACCGTGATCAATTTAGACAAAAATGCGCAGCCACTTAGGCCAAGTATATTATGGTTAGATCAAAGGTTAGCCAAGGTAAATAGAAAAATGCCATGGTACTGGGGCTTGGCGTTTAAATGTTTGGGGCAATCACAAGTTATTGATTATTTTAGACAAAAAGCACAAGTTAATTGGTTAAGCCAAAATCAACCTGAAATATGGCAAAAAACGGATAAGTTTTTACTTTTGTCGGGTTATTTAACTTATCAACTTATTGGTGAGTTTAAAGACTCTATTGGTTGTACCGTTGGTTATTTACCTTTTGATTACAAAAAACAGCAATGGGCGCATAAAAATGACTGGAAGTGGCATGCATTAGATATCAAAAAATCTATGTTGCCAGAATTAGTTAAACCGGGTGATTTGTTAGGATATATTACAGAGTCGGCAGCTAAATTAACGGGTATTAACCAAGGTACACAATTAATTGCAGCTGCATCAGATAAAGCCTGTGAAGTATTAGGCTCTGGTTGTTATGAACCCAGTACTGCCAGCCTCAGCTATGGCACTACCGCAACAATTAATACTAATAATGAAAAATATATCGAACCACAAGCATTTATACCACCTTATCCCTCAGCAATTCCAAATCACTATAATACTGAATTCATGATTTATCGTGGTTTTTGGATGGTGAACTGGTTTAAAAAAGAGTTTGGTCAAAGTGAAATGCTCAAAGCAAAAAAACTAAGTGTTTCAGTCGAAAGCCTTTTTGATGATTTAGTTAAAGAAGTACCTCCGGGTTCTCTGGGATTAATGTTGCAACCTTATTGGTCTCCAGGAATTAAAAACTTGGAAGCAAAGGGCGCCATTTTAGGTTTTGGTGACGTACATACAAGAGCACATATTTACCGCTCGATTCTTGAAGGGCTTGCGTATGCCTTAAAAGAAGGCAAAGAAACACTACAAAAACGTCAAAGAAAAAAAATTACAAGACTCATTGTTTCAGGAGGAGGTTCACAATCTGATGCTGCGATGCAATTAAGTGCTGATATCTTTAATTTACCAGCTCATAGACCACATACATATGAAACATCTGGCTTAGGTGCAGCCATCAATGCAGCTGTGGGAGCCGGATATTTTGTAAGTTATGAAAAAGCAACTGAGCAAATGACGCATATCGTTGAGACGTTTTTACCTATAAAAGAAAATGTAGTTTTATACGATAAATTGTATAACACCGTTTATCTCAAAATGTACAAACAATTAAAGCCAATCTATCAACAGATAAAAAAAATAACGGGCTATCCGCAATAAATAATAAAAAGAAGGAAAGTATAATGGAATTCACAAGACGTAAATTTATAAAAACAATGGTGATCAGTGCCTCAACATTGGTAACAAGTAGTATATTAGGCTGTGGTAGTTCGAATGATAAAACCCAGCTGCCTGAAGTTGTGACTCCAGAACCGAGTTTTTTAGATGGTAGCCAGTTTTTTCCACAATCTGTGGTATCAGGGGATCCAAAACCAAGTTCGGTGATATTATGGACGCGAGTTGATAATTTATCCGGTATTGATACTGATATCATGCTTCAAGTATCAACTGATGAGGCATTTTCGCAACTTTTGGTAGAACAGACTTTAACTGCAAGCACTGAGTCTGATCACTGTATAAAAATAAGACTAACAGAGCTTAATTCCGCAACTTATTATTATTTTAGATTTATATATCAAGTTGATGAACAAAATTATACCAGCCATATAGGGCGTACTAAAACGGCACCATCAAAAGAAAGTGATGTAGCAGTTAAATTTGCTTATGTTTCATGTCAGGATTATATCGGGCGCTATTACAATAACTATATGTCATTATTAGCCCAAGATGATTTAGATTTTGTGATACATTTAGGCGATTATATTTACGAAACTACGGGCGACCCATTATTTCAAGCAACCGATCATGAAAGAAAAATTCAATTTAATGACCAAGAAGGTGCTTTGAATGTAGGCGTAGGTGATAATGCTTACCAAGCTGCAAATAGCATAGATAATTATCGCCAATTATATAAAACCTATCGTAGCGATGAATTATTACAAAAAGTACATGAAAGGTTTCCTATGATAGCGATATGGGATGACCATGAATTTTCAGATGATAGCTGGGCCGATAAAGCAACCTACTCAGATGGTGCTGAAAACGAAAAGCAAACTAACAGAAAACGAAATTCAGAAATTGCATATTTTGATTACATGCCAATAGATCATGAACAGCCGCATGTGAATGATACTTTAGACGCTGGTGAATTAAAAATTGAAGAAATGCACTTATTTCCCAATACAAAAATTTATAGAGACTTCCATTTTGGGAAACATTGCCATATTGCAATGACGGACTTTAGAACAAACAGACCTGATCACATCATTCAGGAGGATGCATTTCCAGCAAAAGTAGAACTAAATCAAACCCAGCTATTCGGTTTTTTACAAGCCAGAGGTATGCCAGTTGAACATGTCTCAGGGGTAATTGCACAAATGTCACCCTATGTAAATATTGATGACGCCATGTTTACACCATATAAATCGGCATTTGTTGAAATATTTACGGGCTTATATGCTCAAGAGCTCATGTCTCGTATTGAAATGCCAGAACAAAATGCACTTTTACAAGGTCAACAAAGAGCTGTAGAAGTCATTAAAGGTAATTTAGCAACAAGTTATTTAAACCAGGTATTAGCAGGAGCTAAAGCCTCTTTACCAGCTGAACATCCATTGCAACAGTTACCTTCATTACCTGAACAAGGCGTAGAGCAAGGTTTGGCCTTTTATACTATGGGTAAAACATCTTTATTTAATTATTTAGGCAGTCGATATTTTATTATTAAAGATACTTATGACCTTTATGCTGGCTATAAAGAATATATGGCCCAATTACAAAACTCTTCTGTACAAGGCGGTTTTGATGAAATGCAAACACATTGGCTTAAAGAAACTTTTACGGCATCAACAAGTACTTGGAAACTTTTAGGCAGTTCAGTTTCATTCTCACCGCTTATTTTTGATTTATCAGCAAATCGAGCAGACTCTGGTTTTGAAGTTTTAGAAGCCGCGATTGACTCAGATGCAGTACCTGCAGCATTTAAACAAAGGTTTTACCTTGAAGCAGATCAATGGGATGGTTTTCCACAATTTAAAGCAAGACTAATAGAAGATGTATTAAGTGCTAATTCTGTTATTACACTTGGTGGTGATGTACATAGTAGTTATGTGACAGAACACAAAGCAAACTCAATTACAGGAACAAAATCGTTTAACTTTACCACTTCATCTGTTTCATCATCTACTTTTGGTACGTTTTTAGATGCTGGAATGAATCAATTATTATCTCAACTTGGAGATGTATCACCGGCGGTAAAAGAGCTGCCTGTATTTTTTGATACTTTAGCAATAACAGCCACGAAAAGAGCTGATATCTCTGATAATTTAGCTTTTTCTAAAATGTGGGAGCATGGTGTTGCGATTGTTGAAGTTAATAAAGATAAAATGGATGTCACTTTTCATAATGTCGCAACTAATTATAAAGGTATTAATACATCACAAGTTAGCTTTTACGATAAGCAGGAAGCTTATTTGGGTATGGTGAAAAAACATAAGTTTAGAGTAAGTGATGGCAATTTACAAAGATTGGGTTAATCGTTAAAGGCCCAATATATATAAAATTAAGGACTAAAATCATTTATCGTTGAGCTAAGACATAATTGATTTCGTCCTTTTTCTTTTGCTTTATATAATGCATTATCAGCCTTATTAAACAGCGCTTCATAATTTTTATGATGTGATTTATCGAATGTATGTATTCCTATGCTAATCGTTACTACGTCGGATATATCTGACATATGATGCACAATATTTAAGTCACGGACAGCTTGTAATAAGTTATTTGCAACAGAAACGGCCTGATGTTCACTTGTTTCATTTAATATAATGACAAATTCTTCACCGCCATATCTTGCAACAAAATCAGTATTACTATGTAAATTATTAACTAGGCACTGTGCTATTTGTTTTAAGGTATTATCACCTAAAGCATGACCATAAAAATCATTATATCTTTTAAAAAAATCTACATCACATACAATTAAAGACACTTGGCTTGATGTTGAATTAAAAGTTAAAAGTTGGTGCATATACTCATCAAAAGAACGCCGATTAGCAATATTAGTGAGGCTATCTGTGGTGCTTAATTTTTGTAATCTGACATTATGCGACTGTAACTCTTGCTCTTTTGAATAAACATCTTCTAACAATCTATCTATTAAGTTAAAAAGGGTTCCTAATTCGTCCTTACGTGATGTTGAAAATTTTATTTTTTTATCATGTTTAATTACTTTTTCAACCATGTGATCTGCACGTAGAATAGGTGAAATAACCACTTTATGTATCAATATAAAAACAAATATTAAGGTAAGTGAAAAAAAGAAAGATGTTGTCATGGTAGAGCTGTTGAACCAATTAACGCTAAATAACCGAGTTGGTGCTTTATATGTAAAATGGATTCTACTGTTTTGTGAAACTAAGGGGTATTGATCAGATATGAGTTGATTTTTATTACGATAAGAGCCTTTAATATAGGTGTTTTTAGAAATTTTTTTAGCTGTATTTTTAAGTACATTTTTAACTATTTCAATATCAAATTTTATACCCGCACGATTTTGTAAATCTATAAGCACATCGTTATTCACAACTCGCCAAAAAACCATAGTACCGTTTGATGTACCTGTTAAGTTCGCTTTAAAGATACTTGTTGCAGCAAACATGACTAATTTATTATTTAAAACGGTATATCCACTATGTGTAATCGGTTTATTATCATTTGCTTTAACTTGTTCGGAATTTATTAAAATGTGTGTTTCTACAAACTCATTTGGAGAATCAAAAGGTTCAAAATAAGTTTTTTGCCATAGAGTTCTGTCAAATGATTTACCCCAAACGAGTACTCCTTGTATATCATACAAATGAATACCATTTAAATTAATTCTTTTAAATGCATCTAATACATAATTATTTTTAATAAAATTGGCATTACGATTATTAATATAATTATATGTATCATTCCAAGCTGCATTATCGTAATTAACAACTTCTAGCTCATGAAGCTTAGAGTTAAATGCTGTTTTAATACGTTCTATATCTTTTTTATCTGATGCCGCTTCTAATAAATATAACTGAGGAAGTTTAAAAAAAGTTAAGCGAGTGAGTTCCAATAAAAATATCATTGTGAGCATAGCTGCAAACATCAAAATAAGTTTTGATTTTAATGAATGGTTCAATTTTATCCCCGTGAGATAAAAATATATTCATAATCATAGTCGTGCCCATGATATTTGGCCATTTTACATATGTATAGATATTGTACTGATTTTAAAAAATTATGTTGGATAACTTATATATTCAAGGCGCTCATAATATATTTTAACTATTAGCAAATTTATAATTAAGTGCTTTTAAGTAAATTTTGTTATACTGCGCACCAAATTTATATTCAGATCTTTTATTCGCTCTTTTATTAAGGAATAACTTTGCAATTTATCGCGTTAACATCAATTGGTATTGAAACTCTTTTAGCTGAAGAATTACAGCAGCTAGGTGCTCAAGTAGGCAAACAAAGTGTTGGTTCTGTCGTATTCTCGGCTGAGCTACCGCTTGCACAAAAAATATGTCTATCAACACGTTTTGCTACCAGAGTTTTGATGAAGATTGCAGAAAAAGAAGACGTTAAAAATAAAACTGATTTATATAATTTAGCCCGTTATCAAACATGGGGTGAATGGTTAACGCCTGATACGACCTTTGCAGTTGACTTTAGTGGTACAAATACAGAGTTAAAAAATACACAGTTCTCTGGATTAGTGATAAAAGATGCCATTGTTGATTATTTTCAGGATTTATATGAAGCACGCCCAAATGTTGATAAACAAGATGCACAGGTCAGAGTTGCAGCGCGTTATCATCAAAATAAACTTGATTTATATATAGACTATTCAGGAACGGGGTTATCTCAACGCGGATATCGTACTGGCCAAGGTCGCGCGCCAATAAAAGAACATTTGGCGGCTGCGCTTATTTATCGAAGTGGTTGGCTAAAAGATGTATCGCAACCATTATTTGACCCATGTTGTGGTTCAGGAACTTTATTAATCGAAGCTGCTAGCATGGCAAATAATGAAGCGCCAGGATTGCGTCACAAGCAGTTTGCATTTGAACGTTTACCTAGCTTTGTTGAATCTGAATACCAAGAAATAAGACAGCAATTAATAGATCAAGAAGACCCTAAAAAATTATATTTAATTGGTCAAGATATCGATGGTTTTGTATTATCAAAAGCACAAAATAATGCCCGAGCAGCGGGTGTTGAACAATATATAAAATTTAGTAAAGGTGATGCTTCTAATTTAAAACCCGTTTCTAAACGCTCTGGTGTTGTGCTTTCTAATTTACCTTATGGTGAACGTATGGGGGGGACAGCTGAGCTTATTAATTTGTATCGAAACATGGGCATGTCATTTAAAAAGCATTATGCAAATTGGCATTTAGCATTACTCAGCTCAGATGAGGCCTTATCAAAGTTATTAAAAATAGTACGTCATAAGCGTTATAAGTTTAAAAATGGCCCAATAGATTGTGTATTAAACACTTATATTCTTGATGAAAAACAAGTTGTGACCTCTGAGCATACAACAGAGTTAAATTATGCTGACTCAACTGCTTTTGCTAATCGTTTAAAGAAAAATAAACAAGGCTTAAAAAATTGGTTAAAACAACATGCTATTGGCGCATATCGTTTATATGATGCTGATATTCCACAATATAATGTTGCAGTTGATATTTATAATGACCATGCTGTTATTTATGAATATGCAGCACCAAAAGACGTAAATGAAGAGGTATCAAATAAACGTCTTCAAGATATTGTTTATTTGACTTCAAAACAACTTGATATTCCTGCCGAAAAAATTGTTGTTAAAGTGCGTAAAAAACAAAAAGGAGACGCGCAATACCGTACAATTTCACAACAAGAACAGTCTATGGTTGTGTCTGAATATGGTGCGAAATTTAAAGTAAACTTATTTGATTACTTAGATACAGGTTTGTTTCTAGATCATCGTCTAGCACGTCAATTTATTCAGCAAAACTCACAAGATAAACGCTTCTTAAATTTATTTGCCTATACTGGAACTGCATCTGTTCAAGCTGCTATCGGTGGGGCTAAATCAATTACAACAGTTGATATGTCTAAAACTTATATTAATTGGGGACGTGAAAACTTTGAACTCAATAATATTCAAAACCCAAGATACCGCTTTTTTCAAGCCGACTGTTTAGCTTGGTTAGACCAAGCACAAGGTGAGTACGATTTAATTTTCTTAGATCCACCTACATTTTCAAATTCAAAACGCATGACTGATGCGTTTGATGTACAAAGAGACCATATTAAATTATTCGATACTGTTAAAAAGATTTTAAGTGAAGATGGTGTATTATTTTTCTCTAATAATAAACGCGGTTTCAAAATGGATGAAGCGGCTTTGTTGGAACTTGGTTTACAAGCTACAAATATTTCTGACAAAACGATTTCTCCTGATTTCAAACGTAATAAAAACATTCATAACAGCTGGTTGATCACACGTGTCTAAAGTTACTTTGTATCATACTCAAGGCTGTCATTTATGTGATCAAGCGCTTGAATTATTAAAAATGGTTTTTGATGAGTCAGATATCCAATTGCAAGACATTGTTGATGATGAAAAATTAATGTCCTTGTATCAAACATCAATTCCAGTAGTAGAACAAAATCACAATGGCAATAAATTATATTGGCCATTTAATGAACAAGAAATAAAAGGTTTGTAATGGATCTAATAAGAATCACAGGGGCCAGACTTGCATTTGGTACTCACTGCTTACTTGATAATGCAGAAGCTATAATTGAAACGGGCGAACGTGTTTGTATTGTTGGCCGAAACGGTGCAGGTAAATCAACTTTATTAAAAATATTAGATGGTGAAATATTATTAGATGACGGTAATATTAATCGTGTTAATGACTTAAAAGTATCTAGATTAGAGCAAGATCCACCTAAAGGTGCACAAGGGACCGTTTTTGATTTTGTTGCGCAAGGTTTGCCTGGTATGGCTCAACTATTAATAGATTACCATCATGTAAGCACTCAATTGCAAACTGAATGTACTGATCAGCTTTTAAAACAGTTAGAACGTTTATCTGATCAATTAGAAGCCAGAGATGGTTGGCGATTTGATTCACAAATTAATTTGGTTTTGAGTCAATTAAAAATAAACCCAGAAGCAAAGCTTGAGTCTCTTTCTGGTGGTTGGCTAAGAAAAGTAGCACTTGCAAAAGCTTTAGTGTGTGACCCTGATTTATTATTGCTCGATGAACCTACTAACCATTTAGATATGGCAAGTGTGCTTTGGCTTGAGAAATTTTTAAAAGACTTTAAAGGGGCTATTGTATTTATATCCCATGACCGTGCCTTTATTCGTTCTTTAGCAACACGTATTTTAGACCTTGACCGCAGTAAACTTGTTTCTTACCCAGGGGATTATGCGCTATATCTAGAGCAAAAAGAGCATGATTTAAAAGTTGAAGAAACACAAAATGCATTGTTTGATAAAAAGTTAGCTGAAGAAGAAACTTGGATAAGACAAGGTGTTAAAGCGCGTCGTACAAGAAATGAAGGTCGAGTACGTTCACTACAAGCACTTAGAAATGAGCGCAAACAGCGAATTGAAAAACTAGGAAAAGCTGATTTTAATGTTGAAATTGCACAAAGGTCTGGCAAACTTGTTTTTGAGTCTGAAAGTTTAACGCATTCATTCAAAGATTTAAAAATTGTTGACGATTTTTCAACACTTGTGATCCGTGGTGATAAAATAGGCCTTGTTGGTCCAAATGGTATTGGAAAAACAACTTTACTTAAATTGCTTTTTGGTCATTTAGAAGCAAATAGCGGTACTGTAAAACAAGGTACTAATTTAGATGTTGCCTATTTTGATCAATATCGTGCAATTTTAGATGAAGAGGCAACTGTACAGGATAATGTTGCAGAAGGTAAACAAGAAGTATTGGTTGGCGGACGTCACCGTCATGTACTTGGTTATTTACAAGATTTCTTATTTCCACCTGCACGTGCTAGAACCCCAGTAAAAGCCTTATCTGGTGGTGAAAAAAACCGTTTACTGCTAGCTAAATTATTTTTAAAACCTTCAAATGTACTAGTACTTGATGAACCTACAAATGATTTAGATGTTGAAACACTTGAATTATTAGAAGAAATCGTAGATAAATATGATGGTACCGTTTTAGTCGTAAGTCATGACCGTGAATTTATTGATAATACCTGTGGTAGTATTTGGGGATTTGAAGGCGATGGTAAAATAACCGAAGTTGTTGGCGGTTATACTGATTATCAGGAATATAAACAGTATAAAGCAGATCAAGATAAAGAGTTACAGCATAAAGCAGAATCTCAAAAACAAATTAAAACAAAGCCGTTACAAAGTAATACAAAGTCAACTTTAGATGTTAAACCTAAAAAGTTATCATATAAATTACAATTAGAGCTTGAACAGTTACCTGCACTATTAGAAACACTAGAAAATAAAGTCGATGAATTACAAGCACAAGTTAGCTCTGCTGATTTTTATAAACAAGAAAATGATGTCACAAAAGTTAAATTGAACGAATTAGCCCAAGCCGAGTCCAAACTCGAAGTTGCGTTTGAGCGCTGGGAAGAACTAGAAGAATTAAAAGGTTAGTAGTAGGTCAAAATGAAATATAAATTAATCGCAATTGCGATAACAACAATTTTAAGTCCACAAATAAATGCTGCCACTTACAAAGTCGTTGAATTAGGTAATGCAGATACAGCAAAACACAGTTATGTTACTGATTTTAACGACTCTGGAACTGCAATTGGTGTAATACGTGGCAACTATAATTTGCCAATAGATGTCAGTGCTATTGATTTTGAAGATAACACGCTTGAAAATGCTTGGGATAATCAAAAAACATATGAAGAGTCAATAGACAAAACGATTACTTTTACTTTGGCTGATATTCAAGCTGGCACTATTAATGCTGATGCGCTTAGTTTTATGAAAACTTTTTTAGCCGGCAAGTCTGGTGATGCAAATTGGCAAAAAATGAGTGATCCAATCGCGGTATCTTTTTCACCTTTACCTGAAGAACAATTGTTTTTTGATCAGGATTTATCCAATCAAGATGTACCATATGACTATACTGGATTAAGTCGTTCGGTAAATAACAATTTCACGGCCATTTCTGAAAACGGTGTCAAAGTTGGCTGGGGGAGTGCCCCTTATACTAAAGAAATGTTTACACCTGGTGGTGAAACAGAAGCTGAGTTATTTTACTCTCGTGAATTTGAAAATCGTGCAAGGGTTATAAAGCCTGATGGGACTTTTTTTGATATTGTACCTGAGTATAATCAATACGGTGGTATTAGTATCGTTACTGATATATCACAACAAGCTGATGGCGGATATGTTTTAGTGGGAGAAGTATCAACGGGTATTCCTGTTGATCGTCAAGAAAACTTAGATGATAACTGTTTAGGCGAAGATGACGATGAAGAGCCTACTTCAGTATGTGTTTGGAAATATAAAATTCAGCCAACTCAATTATTTGACCGTCGCGCTGTAAAATGGTCTTTAGATGCTGATTTTAATATTACCAATACTGAAATTTTAGGATTAGCACTGACGATTCAAGATGACGAAGAGTTTGCATTTAAAAGTACCGCTTTAACTGTAAATAGCGAAGGAGTATCGGCAGGCTATTCACATGCTCGCTGGAAAGATACAGATACAATAGTAACTATGCCAGCCTATTATAAAGATGGTGAAGTAAAAACATTTATAAATCAGGAAGATGATTGGCGCGGTGGTCAGGTTGCTGATATAAATGATAATAATATCCTTACTGGTTACTCAACTAAACCAATTAGTGGTACAACTCGAGCTAAGTTTTTCTATCATGATATTAATACAGGACAAACGACTTTCCCAATAGATTACTTTGAAAGTTCAGCTTCTTTGGCACGTGATATAAATAATAACGGCATCATAGTTGGAGAAGGGGAAATTGAAACGAATACTTCATCTAATCGTAGAAAAGAAGCATTTATGTATGATATAAACGCAGAAAAATTTACAAATATAAATGATTTATTACCGTGTTACGACACTGATGGTGAAACACGTTTTCCTTATGTTATTGCTGAAGCAACAGGCATCAATGAGCAAAATGAAATTATTGGTTCTGCCACTAAAACTGTTGTTAAAAAAGATTCAAAAGGTGATACGGTTACAGATACTAGTGGTGAAATTGAATACGAGAGTATAGTCGTTGCTGTTAAACTTGTACCAATTAGTGGCGAAGTTGAAAGTTGTCCAACTCAGGCTGCTGAAACATATAAAAGAAAAGCTGGGAACTTTGGTTTTCTAAGCTTACTTTTATTACCACTTGTTGCTTTGCGTCGTAAGTTTCTAAAATGATCTAGTTGTACGCTGCTCGTACTCTAATAAAAAAGCCATTACTTCTAAGTAATGGCTTTTTTATTATAAAGCTGTACGCATTATTAAAATGAGCTAACCTTTATTTATGTCGATTCTTCCATGCTTTAACAACAGAAAGTCGCCATAGAATATCAATACCAAAATATCCAATGATTGCAGCAACTGTTGCACAAACAAGACTTCCTAACATAAATGCAGGACCAATGGTTGAAAGACTGTTAATCAACCATTGTATTGTTGGTTCAAATGAAAATGCTTGCCCGTGTTGACCAAGAATAGTTGCGCCAACTAAATATGAACCATAAAAAATAGGTGGCATAGTAAGAGGATTCGTGATCCATACTAATGCAACAGAAAGCGGCAAGTTAACTCGTAATGGAATTGCAAATGCTGCTGCAAGTATCATTTGAAAAGGGACAGGGATGAAAGCAAAAAATAACCCAATTGCAAATGCTCCACGAGCTGAACGACGGTTTAAATGCCATAGATTTGCATCATGTAATAATGAACCAAATATCTTTAGCGATTTATTATTTTTTATTTTTTCGTGATCAGGTAAAAATCGTTGAATAATTTTTTTTGCCATGGCGCTAAAATATTTCCTTTTAGTCAAATCAGTTTGGGATTTGTCTTTGGTTGCATATTGTCGCTTTTTCTATTCAATACACCAGTCTTTTTTGTTATTTTTTCTAGTATTTTATTAATAAGTTTGTTTTTTAAACATGTTCGCATCTTTACTTGCAGCTTTGTATTTGCAATTGTCTACCTTGTCGTCTATTACCACCTTTTTTATAGTTGGGAACTTCCACAATATCAACGTGGCATCAGTTATCAAATTAAAGGAGAGGTTATAAAAGTTTGGAAACAAAACTCATCAAATAATGATTCTAACTCCCCTATATATTTTAAATTTAGACTTGATGAACTTAATAATAAAAAAGTAAGTCAAAGTGCTTACATTAATCTAAGTTGGTATCACAGTACTTTTAAAATTAACAAGGGAGATAAACTAAGGGCTAACGCAAAATTAAAACCCTATCGAAGTTTACAAAATATTGGCAATAGGAATTCAGAATTATGGTCATTTTATGCAAAGGTTAAAGCAAAAGGGTATATAGATAATAAATATCCAATTGCGCTTTATAAAACAAAGAACCAGTCATTATATGATAAAACCTACTTATATATCTCTACAATTTTTTATGAAACTGAACACTCTTGGTTTTATAAGACATTGTTGTTAGGAGATAAGTCAGATATACCAGATAATATAAGAGCTCAATTTAAATTTGCTGGGATCAGCCACCTACTTGCTATATCCGGATTACATATAGGGATGATTTTTGGCATTGGATTTTACCTCTTAAAATTGTCAATTTATTTACTTCCTATTCACATTAAACAAGAAATTAACTTAAATATTTACTCTTCTATATTTGGCTTACTAATAGCTGCGATATACACAGGAATAAGTGGTTGCGCCATTTCTGCCATTAGAGCGCTTATCATGTTATGTACATTTATTTTTTTGTATATTAAAGGCAAACAATATCTGAGTATCACAGCATTACAATATGCATTACTAATATCATTAATTCTTAATCCCTTTCAATTATTAAATCCTGGCATTTATTTCTCTTATACGGCAGTAATTATAATTATTTATGCTTATAAAAAAATAAACTTACCAATCAGTAACTTTGTTTTTAAGTTTCTTTGGTTGGTATTAATGCAATGCATTTTAACGCTTGGGCTTTTACCTCTTGTTTGGTTTTTTTTTGATGGCATCAGTTTTATTGGCATAGTGATAAATTTAATTGCAATACCTTTAATGGCAATTTACATATTACCCACAATCTTGCTTATTTTATTTGTTTCCTTATTTTTAGACCCTACTATATTGTTAGTATTTTTTGATCAAAGTTTAAGTTATATCTTTAACTTCATATCTCAACTTAACGTATCATTTTTTTGGATATTATTGGGTAACTTATCTTGGCAATCTCTTATTTTAATTTATTTAAGCTTATTATTTTTAATCACTCAATTAAGGGGTTTTGTTTACTTACCGATCATTATTATATTTTTGAATAAATTAACAGATATTGAGCCTGTATGGATGATTGATATTTTAGATGTGGGCCATGGCTTAAGTATTTTGATTTCCCAAAACAGACAAAGTTACATTTATGACTTAGGGGCAAAGTATTTATCAGGAACGAGTATTGCCAATAAGCATATTAAGCCCTTTATTGAAGGAGAAAACTTAAGAATTATACATACAATGATAAGCCATAAAGATGCTGACCACGCTGGCGGGTTAGAGGACTGGATCAAACTAGGCTATAAAAATACATTACTAATTGACCTAGATGATAAACTTCAGGTT
The DNA here is from genome assembly GCF_900112265.1 of Pseudoalteromonas denitrificans DSM 6059. Taxonomy (GTDB): domain Bacteria; phylum Pseudomonadota; class Gammaproteobacteria; order Enterobacterales; family Alteromonadaceae; genus Pseudoalteromonas; species Pseudoalteromonas denitrificans. The sequence goes on from NZ_FOLO01000025.1 coordinate 54,297, forward strand.
AAAAAGTGCACTTTGGGGGAAATGCAATTTGGCTCTTTAAGTGTTAACAATATTTGGCCATACAATGATAGTGGTGTATCAAATAACAATTCATGCGTGGTTAAAATTTCGGATGATCATTTTTCTGTATTAATACCAGGAGATATTCATAAAGATGTTGAACATAAGTTAATTAAATTAGGAATAAATCTTAAATCAACGATTTTGATAAGTCCGCATCATGGCAGTAAAACATCATCAAGTTCTGAATTTATAGAGGCCGTCTCACCTGATTGGGTTATTCATTCGAGCGCATTTTATGGTCGCTGGTTAATGCCTCATCCAGAAGTTATAAGCAGATATGAACATAAGAAAGTACAACAATTAACCACCGGAATATCAGGTCACATTCGAATAAAAGTATTTAAAGATCAATATACAATCGAAACCGCAAGAAAAAGACACAGTTATTGGTTTTTAGTTAAATAAAAGGAATATTAAGTAATTCAATTTGGGTTTTTGCAATTGCAAGGATACAATAACAAACTTGAATTGTTTATCAGTTTATTTAACAGAGAGTATTTAATGGGTTCAACCTCATCTTCGCATTTTAAACGTTTATTAGCTTACATTAAAAAATTCAAAACAGTCGCGATCTTTTCTGTTGTAGGCATGTTAGGTTATTCAGCTATGGATGCCTTATTTATTCAATTAATGCAGCCATTTATTGATTTAGGATTGAGCGGTGATAACGATACAATAAAATCAGAAACTTTATTATATGCGCCTATAATTGTTATGGTACTCGTTTTTTTTAGAGGCTTTTTTAATTTCATTTCAAGCTATTGTTTAAGTTATGTCGGTTCTCAAGTCGTAAAAACATTACGACAAGAACTATTTGAACATATGCTTCATTTACCTGTTACTTTTCATGATAAACATTCATCAGGCAGTTTGATTTCTAAAATCACTTTTGATACTGAACAGGTACAGCAAGCGATTACAAAAGGTATGCTAATTTTGGTACGCGAAGGTGCATTTGTACTCTTTTTACTTACAGGTATGTTTTATATTAGTTGGCAATTATCTTTGATATTTTTGTTTATTATGCCATTAGTTGCGCTTATTGTAAGTATCGTTTCAAAACGTTTTAGAAAAATATCTACTAATATTCAAACAGCTATGGGTGATGTAACACGTTGTTCTGAGCAAATGTTAAAAGGCCACAAGGTCATACATAATTTTGCGGGGCAAAAAATAGAAATTGAAAGTTTTGCACAAGTGAATAATAAAAACAGGCAACAAAGAGTCAAAATGGATGCGACTAAAGCTTTGAGTGTTTCCATCATTCAACTTTTAGCTGCAAGTTCTATGGCCATTATTTTATACTTAATGGCACAGCCGTCTATGATCAATTCTATTACTGCAGGCTCCTTTACAGCATTATTAACCTCTATGATGATGATGTTAAGACCTTTGAAACAATTGGCTAATGTTAATAGTGACTTTCAACGCGGTTTGTCTGCAGCTCAAAGTATCTTTGAAATTTTAGACCTTGCAATTGAAAAAGATACAGGTACAAAAAAAATAGACAAAGCAAAAGGTCTCATTGAAATAAAAAACTTAACTTTCAATTACCCTACAAAAGAGGCTCCGGTATTAAATCAACTTAATTTAACCATACAGCCAGGGGAAAACATTGCTTTAGTAGGGCGCTCAGGTTCAGGTAAATCGACAATTTCGAATTTATTACCGCGTTTTTACGATGTTGATTTATCTAATAGTATATTACTCGATAGCATGCCTTTAACTGATTATAAACTCAAAGATTTAAGAGCGCAGTTTTCAGTTGTTTCTCAACAAGTGGTTTTATTTAACGATACCATTAAAAATAATATTTGTTATGGGCTTCAAGGCGATATGCCAGAACAAACACTTATTGAAATATGTAAAAAAGCCCATGTTTGGGAGTTTGTAAAAGATTTACCTCAAGGCCTAGATACAATGGCGGGTGAAGATGGTGTTACACTTTCAGGAGGGCAAAGACAGCGAATTGCAATTGCCCGCGCTTTGGTAAAAGATGCACCTATATTAATTTTAGATGAAGCGACCTCTGCATTAGATACTGAGTCTGAGAAACTAATACAACAAGCCTTAACTGAGTTAATGCAAGATAAAACATCCATTGTAATTGCCCACCGATTGTCAACAATTGAAAGTTCAGATCAAATTTATGTAATAGATGCTGGTAAAGTGATTGAAAATGGTACTCATAGTGAATTATTAAGCCAAGATGGTGCATATGCGGCATTGAGTAAGATTCAGTCTGGTGATAAAAAATGAGCCGAATTGAAACAAGCTGGTATCAAAAATATTGGTATTTCAATATATTAACTTGGCTCTTATTACCTTTCTCTGCCTTATTTTGGTTATTATCAAGTTTTCGCAAGTTATTATTCAAATTAGGTATTAAAAAATCATATAAAGCAGAGGTGCCTATTATAGTCGTTGGCAATATTAGTGTTGGCGGTAATGGTAAAACACCTATGGTGATTTGGCTGTGTGAGCATTTTAGCAATTTAGAAAAAAAAATTGTTGTGATCAGCCGGGGTTATGGTGGTAAAAGTAATATATACCCATTAGATGTTAACTCATATTCCAGCCCATACAAGTGTGGTGATGAACCGGTATTAATCGCAAAAAGAACGGGGTTTCCTGTAATTGTTGGTCCAAGTAGAGTTGATAATATTAAACTCGCTGTCCAAAAATATAACCCAGATATCATTATTTCTGATGATGGTATGCAACATTATAAAATGGCGCGAGATATTGAACTTTGCATTGTGGATAGCAAACGTCAATTTGGAAATGGTTTGCTAATGCCAGCTGGCCCATTAAGAGAATCGCAAAGGCGTTTGGAATCAATTGATTTGGTAATAGAAAATGGGGGGGATGCAAAATACCATTATTTATTAGAGTCGGTTGGACTATTTCATGTACACAACGATAAACCGGCTAAAATAAATAAGTTAACTGGTATTGCTGTTTCTGCCATTGGTAACCCAGCGCGATTTGAAAATTCACTTGAACAAGAAAAAATTATAATCACGGATAAAAAACATTTCAGAGATCATCATAAATTTACACTTGCTGATTTTGATCAAAATGAAGATATTAATGTTTTTATGACAGAAAAAGATGCGGTAAAATGTAAATCATTCGCAAAGAGTAATTGGTATTATCTAAAAGTTAATGCCAACCTGAATAAGCATACCCAAGAAACTTTAACAACATTGCTTAATAAATTATAAATAAAGAGATAAATATGGCTTTTGATAAAAAATTATTAGAGATATTAGCTTGCCCAGTAACCAAAGGGAAATTGATTTATGATAAAGAAAATAGTGAGCTAATAAGTACACAAGCAAAATTAGCATACCCAATAAATGATGATATTCCGGTTTTATTAGAAACTCAAGCGCGTGAATTAAATCATGAAGAGATTGAAAAATGGCATTCGTAGTTGTTATTCCTGCACGATTTGCATCTAGCAGATTACCGGGGAAACCTTTAGCTGATATTTGCGGTAAACCTATGATCCAGCATGTTTATGAAAAAGCGTGTCAATCTGGAGCCAGCAAAGTTGTCATAGCAACTGATCACCAAGCTGTATTTGATGCAGCAACAAGTTTTGGTGCATGTACTGTCATGACAAAAGAGTCTCATGAATCGGGAACTGAACGTCTAGCTGAAGTTGTTGATTTATTGGCATTAACTCCTGAAACTATCGTGGTCAATGTGCAAGGAGATGAGCCATTATTAGCCCATGAAAATGTAGATCAGGTTGCGGCATTATTATTGAATTCAGATGCACCTATGGCAACTTTAAGTGTTAAAATTGATAGCGTAGACGAAGCTTTTAATCCTAACGCTGTAAAAGTTGTGAGTGATAATCACAATAATGCGCTTTATTTCTCTCGCGCAACAATTCCTTACGATAGAGAGCGTTTTTTAGTCAACGATATTACTGAGGTTAAAAATAGTGAAATCGGTGATTTTTATCAAAGACATGTCGGTATTTATGCATATCGTGCAGGGTTTATTCAAGAATATATTGAACTTGAACCTTCTCCACTTGAAAAGATTGAAGCGTTAGAGCAATTACGCGTTTTATTTCATGGTAAACAAATCAAAGTGCAAGTTGCAAAAATAACACCTGAAGCAGGTGTTGATACACCTGAAGATTTAGCCCGTGTCGTGGCATTTGTTAATAATGGCTGAAACACTCAAAATTGCTTTTGAACATACTGATTTTATTATTTTTGAAAAACCTGCAGGTTTAAGTTTTCACAGTGAAGATGGACCAGGTTTTGTTGTTCAGGCTCAAACACAAATGCAACAAATGCTTTATTCTGTTCATCGTCTTGATAAAGTAACTTCGGGTTTAATTATTTTAGCCAAGAGTAAAGAGGCCGCAGCCAAGTTTACGGAACTTTTTACTCAAAATAGTGAAAATGAAAAACATATCGAAAAATTTTACCTTGCGTTGAGTCGACATAAACCTAAAAAAAAGCAAGGTTGGATCAAAGGCGATATGGTAAAAGCACGTCGTGGTGCCTATAAACTATTAACTTCAAAAGTTAACCCTGCGGTCACACGGTTTTATTCTCATTCTGTTAAACCTGGCTTAAGAGCATTTTTGTTAAAACCTTATACAGGTAAAACACATCAATTAAGGGTTGCATTAAAAAGTTTAGGTGCACCTATTTTAGGTGACGTACTATATGCTGATAGTGATAGTAGTGACAGAGTCTATCTTCACGCGTTTGCCTTAAAGTTTAACTGGCAAGGTGACAATATAGAAGTCGTTAACTGGCCTAAAAATGGTATGCAGTATATGAGCGAAGAATTTAAATTATTATACTCACAATGGAAAGCACCTTGGCAGTATGATTGGTAAGTCAACATTATTTATAAAGAATATTAATACATGAATGAAAATAATAAGTTACGTTTTGGTGGGATCCAAAGATTGTACGGTGAACAGCAAACTGACTGGTTAGCTCAAGGGCATTTTTGTGTCATTGGCATAGGCGGCGTTGGAAGCTGGGTCGCTGAGGCACTTGCTCGAACAGGTTTAGGAAATATTACCCTGATTGATTTAGATGATTTGTGTGTGACAAATATTAATCGGCAAATTCATGCATTAACAAATACAGTTGGTGAATCTAAAACACACGCAATGGCCTCAAGACTAAAGTTAATTAACCCTGAAATTAAAGTGACTGAAATTGATGATTTTTTAACAACAGATAATATTTTTGAATATATTCAAAAATTTGATTATGTCATTGATTGTATCGATCAAGTTAAAGTGAAAGCCGCGCTGATTTATCATTGTAAACGTAATAAATTACCTATTATTACTTTAGGTGGTGCTGGCGGGCAAACGGACCCCAGTGAAATAAAATACGGTGATGTCGCAAAAACGACAAATGATCCTTTATTATCAAAAGTACGTTATTTATTAAGAAAACAATATAATTTCACATCTAACCCAAAACGAAAGTTTGGCATTGATTGTGTATTTTCTACGGAGCAGCTTGTTTACCCGAGTTCAGATGGCTCTATTTGTAACTCAAAACAAAATGCTGATGGTTCATTAACCATGGATTGTGCTAATGGCTTTGGTTCTGCCACTATGGTGACAGGCAGCTTTGCATTTTTTGCAACTTCAAAAGCAATTCGTAAATATTTAGACAAAAAACAAAGAAATATAGATTTAGAATTACAAAATTAAATAGAGAAACTATAATCTAATAGACTATTTTAGATTTTAGGGTTGTATTTGATAAAATTTATATTCATAGTTTTTTATATTTTACTGTTATTAACTCAGGGGCTTTCATTTTTTGAACTACCTTGGTGGTTAGATAACTTATCTAATATAATGTATATATGGATGGCGTTGCTAATAATAAGCACGCCATTTTTGTTTTTAATATTAAATAAACATGCTGGTTTAAGCACATTACCTGCTGTTATTTTAATTTTAATACAAAGCTACCAATTAATGAGTAAGCCTCACTCCCCCGAAAATGAAACTGGGTTTTATCAAGTTATTCAAGCTAACTTGTCATATTATAATGAGAATTTACCTCAAGTATTTTCTGAATTTAATGATATTGACCCTGATTTTGTGTTCTTATTCGAATTCAATGATAAAAAACGTGATGAATTTGCGTTGTATGCTAATGGCAAACATATGTATGGTTATGAAGAAATTCAAGGTTTTCCTGCCGGTATTGCAGTAGTAAGTAAACTGCCTATTGTATTTTCACACTTGCATGAATTTAATGGTAAATCAGCAAAAATATTAGAATTGAAGTTATTTGATAAAAATTTGAACCACGTAATTCAAATATATTTATTACATCCTCCTTCTCCTCGAAATGAAAATAATTGGCGTATCAGAAATCAATTATTTGTAGAATTACAAAGTTTAATTAAAAACTCAGCACACAAGTCCATTTTAATTGCAGGTGATATGAATGTTTCCCCATGGTCATATTATTATCCTAAATTTTCAGGTTTTTCACCTTGTTATCAAGGCCAGTTTAAATTTAAATCTTGGCAATATAAAAATACATTACCAATGTCTTTGATCACAAGTTTAATTGATCATTGCTTTTATAACAGTGGGTTAAATTTGAAGAAATATGATCATATAAATATAGATGGTAGCGATCATCAAGCCCTTGTGTATCAATTACAGCTGATGCTAAAGTAAGTTATAAATTTTTATAAAGTACAATATTAGTGAAAAATAACTTATCAAAACCAGCCATTATCCGGATCGCTAATGTATTCTCAACAATACTAAATGACTTTAACAAAGAAGAATTTATATTTCAGACTCTGTCTGGAATAGATGAACTTGAATTAAAGCAAAGAGTTTCACATATAATACACATCTTAAACACTCATTTACCAAATGATTTTTATATGACTTCTCAAATTTTATTGCAGGTAAAAGAAAATTGGGACTGGGGTGAGCCGGATGACAGTTATAATAGTTTTGCTGCCTGGCCTATTATTGATTACGTTAGTATTTATGGTATTGAGTATCCAGAAATATCTTTAGAAGTTTTAAAAAACCTTACGTGCTTATTTTCGGCTGAATTTGCAATAAGGCCCTTTATTGTAAAATATCCGGAATATTGCTTATCGCAATTTAAACTTTGGATTAATGATGAAGATGAGCATGTTCGTCGTCTAGTATCTGAAGGTACTAGACCAAGACTACCTTGGGGACTGCAATTAAAACAGTTTATTAAAGATCCAACGCCAAATTTACCCCTGCTAGATCATTTAAAAATGGACAAAAGTTTATATGTTCGTCGCTCTGTGGCAAATCATTTAAATGATATTGCAAAAGATAATGCTGATGTTGTCATTAACACCTGTAAAACTTGGTGTAAATCAGTAAGTAAAAACAAAGAGTTACAATGGTTGGTTAAACATGCAACGCGAACCTTAATAAAAGCTGGTCATAAAGATGCATTTAGCTTATTAGGTTATACACAAGATCCTAAAATTAAAGTTAGTAATATTAACTTGTCACATAATAAAGTAGAAATGGGCAAAGAGGTTTCTTTTGAATTTGAGTTAAATTCAGACTCAGACAAACAGCAAAACTTGGTCATTGATTATGCACTTCATTTTATAAAAGCCAATGGACAACAAAGTGCGAAGGTTTTTAAGTTAAAAACTTTGTTTTTAGCGAGAAATGAAACATGTTTGTTATCTAAAAAGCATTCATTTAAAGCGATATCTACTCGTAAATATTATATTGGTGAACATAAAATAGAAATATTTATTAATGGCGTTTCTGTTAAAACAAAATCCTTTGATCTGGTTTAACATCTGTTAAACTGCGCAGCTAATATGTATTGGTGGAGTAAAAAATGGGTTTTTCAAGTTTAGATATTAACGATGATTTATTAAAAGCAGTTGCAGAACAAGGCTATGATAAACCTACACCAATTCAAGAAAAAGCAATTCCAGCTATTTTAAATGGCCAAGATGTAATGGCTGGTGCTCAAACTGGTACTGGTAAGACCGCTGCTTTTGCTTTACCTCTGTTACACAAGCTCAGTTTAAAAAAATCAGAAAAACACGTTATTAAAACTTTGGTTTTAACACCCACGCGAGAGTTAGCCCAACAAGTTTTTAAAAGTTTTGAGACTTATGCCCAGTTCACTCCTTTAAAATCAGCCATCGCTTATGGCGGTGTCAGCATAAAAATGCAAGTCAAAGCAATAAAGGAGGGGGTTGATATTTTAGTTGCAACACCAGGGCGATTATTTGATCATATAGTCAATGGCACAGTAGATTTAAGTCAGGTTGAATATTTAGTGTTTGATGAAGCAGACCGCATGTTAGATATGGGGTTTATTGATGAAATAAACCGTATACTGCAACGTTTACCACCTAAACGTCAAACATTATTGTTTTCTGCGACATTTGATGAAGCCATTTTTAAGCTCAGCAAAACGCTGTTAAATCAACCAAAACTGATTGAAGTAAACGAACGAAATACAACGACAACTCAGGTTGAGCAAATAGTATATAACGTAGATGCCGACAGAAAACGAGAGCTTATCTCTCATTTAATAGGTTCGAAAAACTGGCAACAAGTATTAATTTTTACACGAACCAAACAAGGAGCCGATGCGTTAGCAAAAGAAATGTGTAAAGATGGCTTAAAAACACAATCAATTCATGGAGATAAATCTCAAGGCGCACGTGAAAAAGCATTATTAGAGTTCAAGTCGGGTAAAACCCGTGTTTTAGTGGCTACAGATGTTGCTGCTCGAGGTTTAGATATAGATAAATTATCTTATGTGATCAACTTTGAATTACCTTATATTGCTGAAGACTATATTCATCGCATTGGTAGAACAGGCCGTGCTGGCAGCACCGGACTGGCAATATCTTTATTAAGTCCAGATGAAAATTGGTTATTAGAAGAAGTAGAAACAGTTATAAAAGCAAGATTACCACAGCAATGGTTACCGGGTTATGAGCCTGATTTAACCAAACCACCTGTAGAGAACTTTAAAAATACTAAGTCAGCACAAAAACGCCGTACTAAAAAGCGTGCCTTTGGTGAAAAAACAGGAAACAGAAGACGTAAATAATTAGATAGTTGTCTCATTTGAAATTTTTGTTGAATTCTTGAGTGAGACTCCCAATATATTCATTATATTTAAAGTTAATTTTAAAAGGGGATTAAGCAATGAAGTATCGTTTATTAACAATATTGTTTCTTTCTCTATTTTTATTAGAAGTTCGATTTTTACTTCCTCCAGAATATGCTTTAGCACCAACCGAATTTAATTATGAGTTTCATGAAACAAAACTTACTTCAAATTCAAATAATAAGTTATTAACTGATAAAAATGTTTTAATTTTTACTGCTGCCATTCACCAAGCACTATATTTATTTTTAAACATTTCGGTTCAAAAGTTTAAACTTTATTTTAAAAATAAATTAAATATTTTAGCTGAACATATGAATAAACTTTTTTTACAAATAAAAGTATTCAACCCATTTTACCTCTCTACAATTAAAATTTATTTTTTAAGTTTAAGCTTACCTAGTATTCATTAACACTTTCTCAATCATATTTTTAAAAATATAAATTATGTCGATTTTGTATCGATAGATATTGTGCACTTTTAATTGAGACGTGTTATGCCATTTATGATCCCAAAACTAAATAAAATAAAATTAAAATATAATTTACTTAAACGAAAACTTTCTCATCATCACAGTGAATATGATTTATCGATTTACATGAAAAAAGTAAATTTGATAAATGAAACTCAATGCAATTTGCAAGTGGAACCTGATTTTGAAATAAAAAATAAAATAAGAAAAATTAAATTATCGATAGAAAAGGGAGCATTAGCAGATTCTTTTTTAATTGAGCTGTTTGCACTTATAAAGGAAGTTATTAAACGTAAGTGCAATATTAAAATTTACGATGAGCAACTCATTGGTGCGATTGCTATGCATGAAGGTAAAATTTCACAAATGCAAACAGGTGAAGGTAAAACTTTAGCTTCTATTTTTACTATTTGTTTAAATGCATTCACAGGTAATTCGGTACATGTTTTTACGGTCAATGAATATCTCGCAAAGCGAGATGTTGAAAACTTAAAACAACTTTACTCCTACTTTGAGTTATCTGTTGCTTATGTCTCACAAAATATGGACATTAACCAAAAGAAGTTTTCATATCAGTGCGATGTTACTTATGTATCAGCCGTTCAATGTGGTTTTGATTATCTAAAAGATACGGTAAGTATACATTCAAATGAAACTATTTTAAGACCATTGAGTTTTGTTTTGATTGATGAAATTGATTCTGTTCTAATTGATATGGCACGAGACCCTTTAATTTTAGCAAAAAATAAATTGGCAGATGTTGTAGGTCATGATTTATCAGATATCGTTAAACAATTAAAAAAGGATTTACATTTTAAATATTCAGAAACAAGATCTGAAATAAATTTAACGCTCCAAGGCGAAATATATTTAGAAAAAATTTTACGTGTAAATAATTTATATGATCAAAAAAACAATTATCTATTAAATGATATTTATAATGCAATCAAAGCTGAATACTTATTAAAAATAAATGTTGATTATTTGGTTAAAAAAAATGAAATCAAACTGATAGACAAATTTTCTGGTCGAATAATCAAAAATCAAAGGTGGCCAGATGGATTACAAAGTGCCGTTGAAATTAAAGAAGGGATAAAACTTAACAACCAAGGTAAAATATTAAATTCAATCACGATACAAAATTTTATTTTTAATTACAAAAAAATATCCGGTATGACGGCAACAGCAGAGCAAAGCCTTCTTGAATTCCATACGATTTATCATTTAATAACCGTTATTATTCCACCACATAAAACAAGTAATAGAATTGATTTATCTGATCGTATTTTCAAATCAAATGAAAATAGAGACAATGCTTTACTGTGTGAAATTATAAAACAACATAAAACAGGTCGCCCTGTTTTGATTGGCACCTCTAGTGTTGCTCATTCAATTTTATTAGCTAAAGATTTAAAAAAACGAGGTTATAAAAATAAGATATTAAACGCAAACGATGATGAGCTTGAGTCTAAAATCATTTCCAATGCTGCACTAATGGGTGCGATAACCATAACTACAAATATGGCTGGGCGTGGTACTGATATAAAATTACCCGTCGATAAGATTAAATCTGAAAAAGTGAAAGCGCTTGGGGGATTATTAGTTTTAGGGTGTGAACGACATGAAGCTGACAGAATTGACTTTCAGTTAAAAGGTCGGGCTGGACGTCAAGGTGAGCCGGGAGAAACTCAGTTTTTTATTAGCTTAGAGCAAGCAATGCTAAAGAAATATACTGAAAAATTTAATTTTTTAAATTGCTTTCATGAAAATGAGATCACAGAACCTAAATTATTGATTAAAGTTGAAAAAGTAATTTCTAGAATTCAAAAAATAGAGCAGGCCAAGTTCTTAGATATTAAACTGCAATTAAATAAGTTCAATCAAATTATAGAACAACAAAGGGTAATGTTTTTCCAACAAAAAAGTGATTTTTTAGCGTTATGTAAAGAAGTTGAAATTTCAAAAAAAAATATACCAAATGCTTTATCTCATTTAACAAATGAAATTGAGTTAACTCAACTCCATAATTTATACCGCATAGAAAAACTGACCTTGTTCAACGAAACCTGGTCACAATATTTAATTAATGTATCTGAAAAACTACAAACAATTCATTTTCAAGTTTTAGCAGGAATAGAGCCATTACAAGACTTTAAAAAGTGGACCGCTACCACATTTAGCCATTTGATCAATAATTTTGAATCACAATTGAATGAAAAATTAAAAACTGCAACAATAAAATCAGCCCATATGAAGCTATCACAGAGTAATTTTTCCCATGATGAGTCTGCTTGGACATATCAAACAAAGGATCAATTGTTTGATGAATTATTAGATAATATGTTAGTAAACTCAGGTGCATCTGTCGCTAACGCAATTAATGGTGGTTTTTTTATGTTAATGTACTTATCGATAAGAAATATAATTCGCAATAAAAACATTAACTTATAAATAACAAATACCATTTACTTATTTATTTCAAGTAAATGGTATTTATTTTCAAGCTTTTGATAGGTGCCATTAAGTTTTAATTTTATTATTTCTTTATCTATTTCATTTAAAAAATTAAGAGGCTTGATTAATAGAGTTGATTTTTTTGATACGGTTAAATAATACGCTTTAGCTGTTACAACAAATTTATGTATTTTTAGTTCTTTATACGCATTTAATTTAAGAATTTCATCATTTAGCGTATGCTCAGATGCAGCTGTTAAATCACTTCTATGATTGATGATTTTTTTTAAAGCATTTTTCAAAATAACTGATGTGTAAATATTTTTATCTGATGCATTTGCGTGTTGTAAAATATTTTCTGTATAAGAAATGCCTCTAACAAATTCAAACCTCAGTGGACTAATATCTGATATTTTATTAATCTGAAAATTTGCATCTATTCTTGATACAAATTTTATTTTAATTGTGAAAATTGGAATTTTTCCATAATGCAAAAATTCACTCCTTTGTTTTTTGTATGAAAATATAGAAATATCTGCATTGCCATTTTTCATGTAAAAATTACCTCTGGCAATGGGTAACAATTGAAATTCAAAATCATAATTAAGGTTTGTTAAAATGATGCTTAATAGCTCTTTTGCGAATCCAGGTTTTGAGTTGTCTGTCATGTAATAAGGAGGCCACTCTGGTTCATTTATAATCACTTTTGTTTTTACATAGGCATAGCTAAAACCATTGAAGCAATAGCATATAAATAAAACAATTTTTATTATTTTGATAACAAGCATAAATTTAATTTTTTTATGTAATTAAATTTCTTCGTTTTCATCATCATCTACTTCTTCTTTGTTTTCAGTGTCATTTATCTGTTCTTTTGGTCTTAAATCATCGAGTCCCTCTAACCAGTTTTCTTTTAAAACCCTAAATATATTTTTATCACTATCTTCTAAATCCAAGGATTCCATCATTTCAATTACACTGTCTGCAATTTCAAAGTTATCAGGCATTAGTTGTCCATCTCGTTTTATTGTTAAAAGTACTTTAAATAGACTAATGGCGATGTTTTGATTCTGAGGCGCTAATTGTAAAGCTTGTACCAAAGAGTTAAGAGCAGGGCGCATCTTATTTTTTTTATAAAACTCTACAGCCATGACATTAAGTTGCTTAGGTGTAAAATGAATTTCAACCTTTTCTTCAGCTTCTTGTTCAACATATTTATTTACAACTTGGCTAGCAAAACAATCACCCATAACTTGATTTTTTACAGCATTTAATAAACTGACAGCTTCTTCCCGCTGACCTAATTCATGAAAAACTTTTACTTTATCTAAATTATCTTCGATAGATTGACTTGGTTTTAAATTAATATGTGTATCTATTATTCTTTGAGCTAAAGAGGTTTCATCTTTTAAATTATGGATACGAGCTTTAATTATTAGAATCGGTTCTTTAAACATAGAAATATCATCATATTCATTTTCTAATACATACATATATTTTTCTGTTTGGCCTAATATCGCGTTAAAGTTGTTATCTGTAATAGTCGACGCGTAATCAATACCTGCTCTTATTACATTAAGTTGTAATTCTGGAGAGTCATGAATCGAGTTTTTTGCATACAAAGCCATATTTTTAGTTGCGATAAACTGACCTTCATGGTCATGATTTAAACGAGCTAAATCCCATGATTTTTTATTACGTTCAATATTTCTAGGTGCTAATTCAGTGGCTTTTTTTATTTCTTCATATGCAAGTGCATATTCTTCACCTTCAATATGGTACTGAGCCATTAAGTCATATGTTGCAAAACGTGTCTCAGGTTGTGTTAGCATTGTTTCTAATAATTCTTCTATTTCAGCTATTTTATGCTGTTTTAAAAGTGATTTCACAAACCCTAAATAAACCCAAGATACTTTTAACTTTTTAAGTAAACCACGGTAATAGTTTTCAGCATCTTGAAACTCAAGCAAGTTTATTAAACTTTCTCCTCGCATTCTTAATATATTTAAGTGATATTTTTTTAGTTTGGGATCTTTTAAATGTCGATCTGAATAGTAAATAGCCTTTGAATATTCTTGACTATCAATTGAATAATAAATGTTATAAAGCTTTTTTTTAACTTGAAGTGTATATTTTAGGCGATCTTGAACCGCTAAAGGTTGTAGTGGTTTTACCCAAAAATCATCGGGTTGAAGTTCAACAATACAATTTACAAGGGTTTCGCTTGTTTCTGAACTGAGAAAAATGAGCACTGTACGTTTAGTAACATACCCTTTAAATTTCATTTCTTCTAATAAATGGAATCCATCTTTATCACTATTAACGTTAAATGCACATATGACAATATGAAAGTGTATTTCGTCACATAGCCTTAAAGCATAAAATGCATTTTGTGCACTTTTTATATTATGTATACCTAAAACAACAAAGCTGCGCTTTAAAGTGTTATGTATTAATGGGTTGTCGTCAATTATTAAAACGTTAAGTTTACTAAAATCTGAAAGTTCATTAATTTCGTCATTGAAATCAGTATTCAAAAAATAACCTTTAAAGAGTTAACCGTTAGCATACCTAAGATTATAGACATAAAATAAAATTTCTTTTTAAAACTTCAGCATTCTTATTAATTTAGCAGATAGTTTGGAGTTAGAAATAGGTGTAGGTTCTCAGTGAATTTAAAGTTAAGTAACTTAATACTAAACATGTAGTTCCAGACGATACAATAATAAAAAAGGAAATGATGATATTGATTGGTATTTATATTGTTACCGCCATTTGGTTGATAACGCATTTTGTGGGTTAAGTAGTATTAAACTGTAGCCTTGATTTGAACAACATAGCAACAAATTGGCAAGTATTTACAACTATTTACTATACTCCTTCATAAGTCTTACTTTATTTATATCTAGCCTCTCTTTGATAAAAATCGGATCACTCTTTCACTAATCATGTAGGAAACTCTACGCTCTGGAGCTGTTTTTTATAACACCATAAGATATTTATATTTATATTTTTATTCATAAATAAATTCTATTCAGCTGCATTCTAATTAGGTGTAGTAGTATATTTAATAAACTACTTTACTTTACCTGTAATGGGTACTGTATTGTTTTTTGCTAGGAGCAGCTACCCCAAAATGATGGGATTAGATTTATGAAATCCAGCCTCTTTGTGGATTGATACATTAGTAGCCTTTACACAATGAGCATTAAAAAGAGATGCTTGATTCAAGTTCAAGCAGCAACAGTAGAACTTTCAAAGTGAAAAGCTCTACTGTTAAAATTTATAAATTCAAAGGAGATTGAAATGATTAAAAATAATACAGTTATCGAGTTTCCAAAATTAGAGATACTCTTCCCTTCAAATGAAACGCCGGGTAAGGTGGATCATAATAGAGTCATAGATCATATACAAAGCGTTGAACTAGGCACTACCAGTGGCCTTCCTGATTTAAGCGGCCCTCCAAAAGGCAGTGGGACTATCCCACATAAATCAGGATATACATCAAAAGGGGCTCAGTATTCGTTTGTAGAAAACTTAAATGCTTCAGATGCGGAGGCCGTCCTCCTATCAACTCTTTTTGCTCAGGCTGTGGCCGATCAGCGACATTCATCTAGAAATTCAGCAGAATGGTATGACGAGTATATGCATTGGTTGACTCTTCAAGGCTGGGTATCTTCAAATAGCACTTTTAGACAGTTAAATAATTCTCATACAAGCTTCGAAATAAAAAATGCGCTTCTTTCTGTATTACAAATAGCAATAGGGCCAGGAACACGTTTCGATGTAATGAGAAGTCTCTTCAGTACTCTTCAGGCTGATCAAGGAAGTAATGAGTATAATCTGTTTGAGGATAAACAGAAAACAAATAATGGTGGCGGATTCCAGATAGGAACTGTGGGTAGAGATAGTGGCGACCACATTGTTATGCCTTCGATATTCTCCGCATATACTTGCCAAGTCAGGCATCATAATTTTCTTTGGTGGCATTGGAGCTCAGAATCAATCAACTTTTATGGGGCATTCAACACTATGATCCTTGTTAGATCTCAATGGGAGACAGTTAAAGCAGACGTTCAAGAGAAACTAGGCGACTTGGCTAAAAAAGAGATTGGAACAGTGGGTCCTCTTCACGCTTAAAAACTGGCCTAAAAATAGTGTAGTACTGATACAACAGATAGGTTTCGTTTAAACTTTACGCTGCCAATTTAAAAATAAAATTGGCAGCTATTTTGAGTAAATTATTTTGTATACCCTTTAATTAGATTCCCAAACGTAAGTGTTAATAAAACCTTAAAAATTAACTAAATTCCCCAATATAAATTTTCATGTATGGGTAAGTTCCCCCAATCGCAGGAGCATCATTTGTAACACAACCTATAGCAGCACGGTGACCTACACCAACTCCTCCATGAACATGTGGATCAGCCAGTACGCCTGCACCGAATCTAGTACTTACTGCTGCATTACCAATATTATTGGCAGGATTAGACCAAGCTCCAGGCGAACGGATAGTTTGCCCAGGACACTGCTCAGGCCGATAGTTAACATCGAGCGAATTAAGAGCTGTGATACAATCATCCCAAATGGAATTACCTCGAACAACTCCAGCATTAATAACATAACTTTTAGTGGTTTGATTGTACTCATATACTGCTATTCTAGTAACTGGCATTTTATTCTCCATATAGTTTAATCACTGTTTAAATTGCATTTGCATGCTAATACAGTTCAAAGTGTAAATTTATAAAAATAAATTAACGCGGAGTATTGTAGGGATAATGCTGTTTTACATATGGATTTAGCTTTTAAATAGCAAGGCATAGCAATCAATTTACGTAAAGAGTAGGGCATAAAGACTTATTGAAAACATCTACAAGTCAAATGTTAAGGGGGATTTATAGATTTAAATAGAAGGTGATTCAATTGTAAAATCGTAATAATTGGCATCACTAAAGGTGATGCCATTCATCAACTTTTAATTAATCAAAAAAATGTTTACTCTGTTCCGTTTAACTCAATAAATCCTTCTTGAAATTCTTCAATAGCATTTTGACTTACATCTTTTAATAGTGAGTTTGAGTTTGAAAGCATTGATGCTGGCTAGAAAGAACAATATTCAAGTTATTTATCAGAATAATAAAAATACGGCACGCGCGGCTGGCCGTTGGCAACAACAAGAAAGATTAAAACAAAGACGCCCATATTTAATGTATTTAACTGCGGGAGATTTGCGTGTAAGACCTGAACATGGCGCGTGGCATAAAATTGTATTACACATTGATCATGAGTTCTGGTTTTCACATTATCCGCCCAATGGCTGGGGTTGCAGATGTAGAGTTGTCTCATTAAATAGCCGTGACATTAAACGATTAAATTTAAAAGTAACCGATCAGGATAAATTGATTGATGTCGTAACTGTTGATGAAAAAACAGGAGGCTTAGCAGGTATCGATTTAGGTTGGGATTATAATCCTGGTAAAGCTTGGTTGGGTTCAGACATTGTACTTGGAAAATCACTTGTTGAAATGCCAGCTAATATAAGAGACATCGCAATACCAGAATTCAACAAAGCTGTACTTAAATCTAAACCACACTATATAAATGCAGTAAATGAAATCGCAGCCAAAGTGGCATTGGATAAATTCAAAGATGATCAAAAGGTTTTTACACTGGGCTATATTGCCAGTGAAGAAATTACGAAGTTATTAAATAAAGCTAAACCCATATTAAATAGTTTGATCACAATAAGCTCAGCTGAAATAGCATCATTATTAAAATCGGGGGTTCGGCTTGAAGTTTTAACCCTGTTGATGACTACATTGCATGATGCTAACTTATATAAATATCGCAATGGCATGTTAGAAATTACGGATACAGATATTAAAGTTAAAATATCAGAGCCTTTTAACATAGTCCTAATATCCAATACCCGGTAGTACTAGACATTAGGAGTGTACTTTATTCTAGATCCTAAGTATTTTGATTCTAGATTCTAAGGGCCATAATTTACAGTAATGTGTTTAAACATCGTTTAAAGATTTTAAAATGATCGGTTTTAATCTAATTCTAAACGTCGAATGAACAAAAATGAGTGTAAAATGGGTCAGAATGAACAAATTATTCTAAATTCCAATGTCCGAAGAGATTTTTTAAAGATGGCGTTTAAACACGAGAAAGCCAGTAAAAGTAGGGCGTCCAGAACTTTCAAATCTAAAATCCTATCCTTTGTTTAATTCTAGAAATGAACACCCCCTTACATTAAACACGAGAAAGCCAGTAAAAGTAGGGCGTCCAGAACTTTCAAATCTAAAATCCTATCCTTTGTTTAATTCTAGAAATGAACACCCCCTTACATTAACTGTAAGCCGCCGAAAGAATTTAGAATAAAAGACATTGGAATTTAGAATTACTGATTTCTTCTATTAAATATGGTTTTTAAATTTATTATGTTAAATTAAACCATGTTTTATGTTTATTCGATATAACTGTGTGATTATTTTGAAGTGGGTTTAAATTGTATAAAAATAAGACTTTAATCGATTCTAAAACCCGGTGTATTTTCTTCTAAATTTGTTCAGAGACTTACAGTTGTGTACAGAGATTTTAGTAACGGACAGAGAATTCAAGCACCTTGCGTGTAGGTAACTAGCTTTAAAAGAGTTGCGTTGTATAAACGCTACCATTTAACAGAGTGATTGTGATGAAAAAGTATACCGAAAAAATGGCTGGAAACTGGAAAAAAATGAGCAGTACTGGATTGTACAAGTACCAAATAAAAATAACATTATTGTTTATTAGCTGTTGGTTATTAGGGCTATTGCCCTTAACTTATTTAGGTCTCGTTGGCTCAGGCTTAGAGCCTCATACTTTATACCAATGGGTACATTGGTTAACCATTGAAGCAAGCCCTACAGTCTTGATATGGTTAGCCATAGGCCCATACATTGCGAAACAGATGTGGTATAAAAAAGGCAGGATACGATAAACATCGAAAAAAGAAGAAAAGAAATAAGATTTGTAAATTTATATTAAATAAAAAATTGCCTCTTAGTATGGTAACAATTGTTAGTAGATAAATAAACTTAGAATAAAAGTAATTGGAATTTTAAATAGGAGGTTTCTTCTATTTAATAGAGTTTTATAATTTATCATGTTGAGTTACCTCATGTTTCATTTTAAATAACTGTGAGGTTGTCTTGAAGGTGGGCCAAACATCATTTAAACAATGTTTAAACTAGTAAAGTTAAATTGAAAAAATAAGACTTTAATTTATTCTAAAATCCAATGTTTTTTATTCTAAATTCTTTCGACGGCTTACAAGAAACCATCTGTTATAAAAGAATCGGCCGCAAGCGACCGAGTTTAAAAGAGTCCCAGCTGACTTCCGTGAACTTCTTTTTTATCTAATTCAATCAATTGGTTTTGCACATATTTACGAATAGTATCTTCTGTTGCATTTCCTATTGTTTCAACAAAATAACTTTGAGTCCAAAGTTTCCCACCCCAGAAATAACGTCTTTTAATATCTGGATATAATTTGAAAAACTCTCTGGCTGAAATACTTTTTATCACCTGCATGATTTGACTAGGTGACATTTTTGGTTCACTTCTTACGACCATATGAATATGATCTTCTGGTATTTCTAATTCGACTATATCTATGTCGT
>NZ_FOLO01000009.1 GCF_900112265.1 Pseudoalteromonas denitrificans DSM 6059
GGATTAAAGCGCAGTAGAAGTAATAATATAGAGCGATTGCAGGCTCTATTATTAATAGCTTTAATTGCTCAGTACACATTGTATCTTATTGGAAAGGCAGCAGAAATATTAAAATATCATTACCACTTCCAAGCAAACACAATAAAGAAAAGACGAGTATTATCTTATTGTTATTTAGGAAAAAGAATTCTGACACATAAAAATTATCATATACCAGAATGTATCATTAAAAAGGCTCAAAGAAGCCTAATAAATGAGACTAAATAAAATGGAAAAGATATGGGGAGCCCTAAGGCTTTAGCCTTACAAGGTTAAGAATGATTAAGAGGTGGAAAATAACCCAGTTAAGTTAAAGCTCAACCTACAAAACAAATATCGAATTGTAGGTGAGGCTTTAGCCTTACAAGGTTTATAGGTGAAAAACGTTAACTTAAAGCTGCTTTAAAAATTGATTAACAGATGCAAGTTCACGGCTTTTAAGCCTGATGCAATCATTCACACTTTCTTCTAATTTGCTTAAAGTACGACCAAATGCTGGAGTTTCGTCAAGTTTAGCTTTGAAAAAATCTTGAGTAACTTTTAGGTCTTTAGCGTCACAACCAGAACCTGTGTAGCTAGGTAAGTGAGGTAATGAAAATGGCGGTAATTTTTTACTTAATGCATCGTAATTAGTGTAAACCCAGTTTTGAAAGCGCGCTTTTCGCGTTTTTTTATACGTATGGCCACTCATAATATAACGCATATCAGAAGCAGTTATTTTGTCGGTCATCATATAATCTAAAGTTTGTAACTGTAGATGTTCATTGCCGAAGTAAGATAAAGCCATTAATAAGTTTGTTCTAGCTTGTGGATCTTGTGTTGTTTCAAAAGCTTTAGTAAAGCTAGTCAACTGTTTTTTATCACCATAATAAGCGGCAATTTCTAAATATGTGCCAGCGGTATAAGGATCAACTTTAGTTGTGTCTTTAATGTATTGTGCTGACTCTTTTTTAGCAAGGTTGATAATTGTTTTATCTTTACCTTCAAAAGCTAATAAACTGATAAGTTGCGGTCTTAACTTACTGATTGCAGCTTCTTCGCCCTTTTTAGCTGTTACACCATATTTTTCAAGTGCATTTTGTGCTTTTTTCGTAATAAATTTAGCCCAAACATCTTCATTGCTTTCATCAATAAATACACTTTTTTGGCTTTGAATATAACCAAGTGCCATAGATACAACACGAGGGTGCGCATCTTCAATAAATTGACCTAATGTTTTTAGTAAATTGCCACCAGACATTAAACCTGCGTCTAACAAAGCATCGCTTGCTGAGATGAATGCGCGTCTTTCACGAACACTCAGTACATCTGCTGCATTGGCTAATAAAGTATCTAATTGTTTATCTTCTAATACCCAACGGTAGTAACCCATAGCGTTTGCATCTGGATAGATCCATTGTGGTTCAAAATCCAGCTCAATTTTAGCTGAGTCTGAATTTAATAATACTTTTGCTTCTTTTACTTCATCACCGCGACCATATTTAATCGTAACAGGCACGCTCCAAAGTTGTGCCGGTGCATCAACGCCTTTATTTGCAAAACGACTTTGCGATAAAGAGATAGTTTTACCGTCTTGTTTTACAGCAACAAGAGGGAAAGAAGATTGCTCGATAAATGATTTTAAAACGCTAGGTACATCTTTACCTGATGTTTTAGCAAGTGCATTCCAAAGATCTGACGCGCTGGCATTTTTAAATGCAAACTCTTTCATATAAGCTTGAATGCCTTTTTTAAAGGCTTCTTCACCAATCCAATTTTCAACCATAGATAATACAGCGCTGCCTTTGCTGTAAGCTAGGCCTAAACCATCCATAATGTCATCTTCAGTTTTGATGGGCTTACGAATTGGTTTAGTTGAAAGGCGTGCATCCATTGCCATAACATTGTTTTGTGGCAAGCTTAGGTCAGAACCAAATTCAGGGTGTAATTTATGTGTTACTTTAGCAGCCATCCAGCTAGCAAAAGCTTCATTTAACCATAGATCATTCCACCACTTCATTGTGACTAAGTTACCGTACCATTGGTGGGCAAGCTCATGCGCAACAACAGATACAGATGTTTGTTTTGCATTTTGGCTAGAGTTTTTGTTATCAACTAATAAAATATCTTCACGGTATGTCACTAGACCTGCATTTTCCATTGCACCAAATGGGAATTCTGGAACACCAACAGAATCAAGTTTTTTATACGGATAAGGAATACCAAAATAGTCCTCAAGGGTTGCTAAAATAGCAGGCATTTCATCAGCAGCATATTTTGCTAGTTTTTGTTTTTCTTTGCTGGTAATAATACGGCCTTCTATTGGCATGCCTTCAACTTTAGTTTCAACAAATGGACCTACAGCTAAAGCAACTAAATAAGATGGAATAGGTGGTGTTTTATCAAAGTAATGTGTTGTCATATCACCGACAACAACGGTTTTTAACTCAGGCGTATTTGCATATACTTTTTGATCTTTTGGCGCGGTGATTGTTAATTGAAATGGAATTTTATAGCTAGGTTCATCAAATACAGGAAATGCACGGCGTGCATCGCTCATTTCAAATTGCGTGAATAAATAAGGTAGCTCTTTATCTATGGTTTTATATAAACCAACAGATTGCTTATTGAAAGGCGCCGTAAAATCAATATTTAACGTATATGAACCGGGTTTAATTTCATGTTCACATTCTAACCTGACTTTATGTGTTTCAAGCATAGCAGCCGTTAAATCACAATTTTCATCACCAATTAGTTTAATTAATTGGGCTGTATAATCTCTGCCACTTAACTCAATGAATTTGGTCTTTTTTAATACTTCAAGTTCAATAGTGGTTGAGCCGCTGAAATTTTCTTTAGCGGGGTCAAGCGTTAAGTTCACATGTTGAAAATTTGGCTTTGCAACTTTAGCGACTTGAAACTCATTCGCTTGCGCTGCGACTGACAGACTAAAACTTATGCTTAAAGCAAGTATGCTTTTTTTAAGTACAGAAATATGATTGTTTTTCATGAAATTATGCTGGCTCCACTTTTTGGTTTTGAAGTCAAAAGTAACAAATTTATAGGCTGCTATAAAGCGGGGTAGTGTTTAGTTGGTAACAAAACGTAAATGAAAATGTACAAGTTTAGGGGATGTTGAGATTTCAATTTGAATTCACAACTGTTTATTTGGTTTTTAAGTGTTTTACAAAATTAAATCGAGCTTAGGCTTTTTCACGGTTTATAAAGCGTTGCCAAGAGACCTTTTCTGGTAGTTGTCTTAGTTGATCCACAATATGAGTTAAGAATGTTTTATCGTCATATTCTGTAGATATGTACTCATTAAAACCCAGTAGGTAGTGAAAAGAATTTTTATTTTTTGCTTGAATTGCAAAAATACGTACTTGTTGCTCGAAGTTAAGGCGAAACGAACTTATGGCTGCTTTTCTGCCATCGTGATCAACATTTGGAATACCGCATTTTTGTAAATACCCCGCGCGCTCACCTTCTCCAGAAAACCATATCCTTACTTTTTCACTATATCGACCAGATTTTGCGGGTAAGTCAAACATCAGCCTTGTTTGATTTTGGGTTTTCAAATATTTTATAAAGTCATTAAAACCAGCTTGAATTAAACCATTATGAATTGGTATTAAACGTGATTTTATTTTGCCATTGGTATGAAAGTGAAAATATGATTTGGTATTTATTTCAATAATATCATTGAGGGTAAGCCTGCTTATTTCGTCACTATAAGCTCCTGTATAATATGCTAATACGGGGAGCCAAAAGTGCCAATGTTTAGCTTGCTCTCTTGGTAATTTACTGTCGGAATATATATAGCCTGAAAATAAAGTATGTAATTCCATTACTGTAAAAGGCCTGCGACCTAAATGTGTTTTCAACCAACTTCCTTGAAAATGAATACTCAAAGAATTTTATACTAAATTGGTGGAATAGTCTGTGCTTTGTTTATAAACATATAAAGCTCAATCTACAGAATAACCAACAAACTGCAGGCTGAGCTTGAGTTGTGAATTTTCTTATAAATATTTATCTTTTAACCAGCCGTAATTGTAATAGGCTGCTTGTCCTAAGCGTCTAAATTGAGCAAATGGAAACTTAGGTAACGGGGTATTATAAAGTGGTAAGTCAGGTACTTTATCTTTTGCGATATGTTGTGCGAGTCGAAAAGCTGCTTGCGCACTAAATGAAACCCCAGAGCCACAATAGCCTAAGCTATAAGCTGTATTATTATTACTAAAAACGTGAGGCATATCATCTAGAGCTGCTGCTATCCAACCACTCCAAAAATAATCTATATTTATATTTATTAATGATGGAAAACATTGGCCCAATGCATTTAATAAGCGGTTCTTATAAATAGCTTTATCTTGGTTTTTACCTTGAACAGCCCCTCGACCACCAAACAAAATGCGATTGTCGGGTAATAAACGATAATAATATTTTAAAGTTCGCGTATCCATAGTAACTTGATGAGTTTTTAAACCTGCTACTGCTAGTTCATGTTCGGTTAGAGGGCGAGTCACCATAATATTACTTAAAATTGGTAAGTAGCGTTGGTTTATTGATTTATGGGTTTGTAAACTATTATAAGCATTACCAGCACAGACGACTTGCTTAGCGGTTACTGTGCCATTTGGGCAAGTTAAAATATGTTTATCATTGTTTTGCTGCCAATCTAAAACAGGGGTTTGTTCATAAACATTAATACCCTGATTACGAACCATACTCCCATAACCCATTACTAATTTAAGCGGATTTATGCCAAACCCATCATTTAACCTTAAAGCACCATACGCTTCATGATTGATCATAAAATCAGATTTTAGTTTTTCTGAAGAGATAAACTCTGCATTACCACCTATATTTTTAGCAATAAAATCACTCTGCGCCTGTAATGAAGTTAGAGCTTTTTTATTGTGTGCTATTTTTAAATAACCATTAGCTTGTTTGTCACAATCAATGTTATGTAAGTTGATTAAACCTTCTACACGGCTAACAGCTTCACTAAATTCGTTATAAATGCCTTTTGCTGTATCTATGCCCCACTTACTCGCCATTTGTCCATAACTTAATCGGCCTGAGCCTTTTAATACAAAACCAGCGTTACGACCACTGGCGCCAAACCCAACTTGGTTAGCTTCTAAAACACAACAGTCAATTTGATATTCAGTACTTAAATAATAAGCCGTTAATAACCCTGTAAAACCACCGCCAATAATTGCAACATCAACTTGTTGGTTCTGTGATAAAAGGTTAGAAGCTTGTGGGTATGCTAAGGTACTTGCCCAATAACTATTAGGCAATGGCTGCTGCGCGCAGTTTTTTGAAATAAGCGGATCGTATGTCATATTTTTAATTATTGTTTTTATTAGAATTTAAGTAACATTTCAGCGGCTTCACAATGACATTCATTGCCACATAAAGAGCAAACATATCCATGCTCTAAACTATCGCAAAGCCAGCGATCTGGGTGAATTTTAATTAGCTCTCCTCCAGCTTTGGTAAAATAACGAAAAGCAGAGTTTCCTGGGCTTTGTAGCCATATATGGCTAGCTCCGGCAATGCCGCCTTGTTTTTTGACAGCCTCAATAGAGGCCTTTAATAATAATCCGCCAATGCCTTTACCTCTGGCAGTTTCTGTTACTGTATTGCATTTAAAATAACATGTTTTATCAACAGGTACTTGCCATAGGTCACAACTGCACCACTTGTCGGTTTGCCAATTTTGTGGTGCATAGGTGAGCCTAAAACCTAACAGTTGTTCACCTTCGGTGGCAATAAAGCTGGCATTTATATTATTTTTAATACTTTTTTGATGGATCAATTTGATTGACTCAAGATCTAAATAATTATCACCATGAACTAAATTACCCAATGCGATAACAGCATCATAATGTGCCGGTGTTAATTGTTTTATCTCCATTTTCAATACCTCTACTACACTCTCGGATCATTTTTTTGCGTGCTTGCACGGCTTTGGTGTTTTTTCCAAAATTGCACTAAAGCGGGGTAAGCCATAAGATCAGTTAACGCTCTAAACTCTATCCAGTCAAGTAAACAATATAAGCTCATTTCAGGATAATCAAAAGCGGTAAATTCACGGTTTGCAACTTGTTGGTTTAATTCAGATAACACCTCTGAGATGCGTTCGTTCTGTAAATTGAAAAATAAGCTATCTTGTTTGGTATCTAAATCTGAACGTTGGCATATCAGCATTTCAACTAACGAGTCGTTACATGCATTAATTAACGTTACTTGATTTTCTTGATGCCAATTTAAAGGCGCTAACTCAAAAGTATGTTGTAAATATCTATGAATGACATTGGAATCAAAAATAACTTGTTCACCGTCTTTAAGCATAGGTATTTTACGAGTTGGGTTTAGCTCAATAAGTGTGGCTCTGTCTTTTTCATCAAATATATTTAAATTGATGAAGTCATAATTAATTTCTTGTTCATGACACCAAATACGAATACGTCTTACGTATGGAGAGCTAGTTGAACCATATAATTGCATGAAAAGTCCTTATAGATTGCTTTTAGGTTTGTGTGGTTAGTGTGTGATATTTAGAGGTGAAATGTAAGGTATTTGATTTAATTTTATAAAAATAATGCGCGTACCACATAATAATAATATGGTACGACATCGTGTTTATTATTCGGTACGGCTAGTAACTTCTAACAAATGATAACCAAACTGTGTTTTAACTGGACCTTGAACTGTATTTACGGGAGCCGAAAATACAACTTTATCAAATTCTGGCACCATCATGCCTGGGCCAAACTCTCCTAAATCACCTCCTTCAGCACTTGAAGGGCAATTTGAATATTGTTTTGCAATTACAGCAAAATCAGCACCGGCTTCTATTTGTGCTTTTAAATCGTTACAGCTTGCTTCGTCGTCTACTAAGATGTGTCGTGCAGTTGCCATAGCCATGTTTTTTCCTTTGTTTACTAAGAGATATGATATTCAAAAATAAGTGTAAGGCAAAAAAATAAAAAAGGCGAGAAAACAAGATAAAGATAATAAATTCGGGGGATTAATAAATTTAAAATAAAAAAATAGTTTAATTTTTATAAGTGATTTTACAATTTTTAGAAGTAATTTTAAAAAGCATACTGTAATTTAATTGCTACTTTAAGAATTGAACTTATATATTATGATGACTAAAAAATTCCCTAAAGAAGAACTTGGCTTTTTTCCAACACCAGTTGTTAAATTATCTCGTTTAAGTGAGTACCTAGGTGGCCCTGAAATATTCATGAAAAGAGATGATATGACAGGGTTAGCTTTAGGAGGTAATAAAACCAGAAAGCTTGAATACATACTGGGTGATGCCGTTGCTCAAGGTTGTGATTCTGTGATCACCGCAGGCGCTGCTCAATCAAACCATTGTCGTCAAACGGCTGCCGCTGCTGCATCTTTAAATATGGAATGTCACTTGGTTTTAGGGGGCGAAGAACCAGTAGAAGCAAAGGGAAATTTATTATTAGATCAAATTTTTGGTAGTCATTTGCATT
This sequence comes from Pseudoalteromonas denitrificans DSM 6059, assembly GCF_900112265.1. Taxonomy (GTDB): domain Bacteria; phylum Pseudomonadota; class Gammaproteobacteria; order Enterobacterales; family Alteromonadaceae; genus Pseudoalteromonas; species Pseudoalteromonas denitrificans. The sequence continues at coordinate 7,545 of NZ_FOLO01000009.1, forward strand.
GGGCTGGTCAAAATCGTAAAGGTGAAGATATTCCACAAATTTATAAGCAATTAAAAAAGTCAGGTAAAAAGCCTTATGTTGTGCCATATGGCGGCTCTAATGAACTAGGGGCTTTATCTTTTGTTGCAGCTGTAGAAGAGCTTGAGTCACAAATAAAAGATGAGCAATTTACACATATAGTATTTGCCTCAAGTTCAGGCGGCACGCATGCAGGGCTTATGATAGGTAAAAAGCTCTATGGCAAAGGCTTTAAACTAATAGGTATTAATATAGACAAAGGTGAAACTGATGAAATTCCTTTTGATCATTATATAATTGAACTTGCAAATAAAACTTCAAACATGCTTGGTTTGAAATATGAATTTACACAGGAGGCGTTAACTTTAAATTCAGATTATGTAGGGCAAGGTTATGGTGTGGTGGGAAAGTTAGAGCAAGAAGCAATCTCTTTAACTGCTCGAACAGAAGGTATTTTATTAGACCCTGTTTATACTGGAAGAGCAATGGGTGGTTTAATTGATATGATCAGGACTGGCATCATAAATAAAAATGACAAAGTTTTATTTTGGCATACAGGCGGTGCTCCCGCAGTATTTGCTTATTCTGATAAACTTCATCTTATGCCTCAAATTTAGATCTCGAGCTTAAAAGCACAACCGATGGCCTCAAGGTGTGATATATGAGAAAATGTGGTTCTCTGTATCAAGGTTAAGCATTGATACACTCAAGATTGATTAAAGGTAAGAAATGAAACAATTTGATGTGGTAATTATTGGTGCTGGTGCTGCTGGATTAATGGCTGCAGCAACTGCAGGCTATAAAGGTCGCAGTGTTGCGGTATTAGATATGGGTAAAAAACCGGGTCGTAAAATATTAATTAGTGGTGGCGGGCGGTGTAATTTTACAAATGAAAATGCCAGTCCAGAAAATTATTTATGTCAAAACCCACATTTTGTTAAATCTGCATTAAGTCGATATACCCAGCATGACTTTATTGAGTTGATGGATCGTCATGGTCTTGAATATCACCATAAAACTTTAGGTCAATTATTTTGTGATAACAGCGCCTCAGATATTGTTGATATTTTAATGACAGAATGTGAATGGGCAGGTGTTTCACACTTCTTGCGTAATGAAGTGACTTCAGTTGAAAAGACAGAAACAGGGTACTTAGTCTCTACTAGTGAAGATGATTTTGAATGTAATTCACTGATAGTCGCATCTGGTGGTTTAACCATGCCTAAACTGGGTGCAACGCCAATAGGTTATAAAATTGCTGAGCAGTTCGGCTTAAACGTATTACCCACCTGTGCAGCATTAGTACCATTTACTTTGCATGATCACGATAAACAAAAGTTTGATGGTTTATCTGGCATAAGTGTAGATACTCAAGTGACCAGTGAAGATGGTACTTCTTTTCGTGAAAATATTTTATTTACTCATCGCGGTTTATCAGGCCCTGCAATTTTGCAAATTTCATCTTTTTGGCAAGCAGGCCAAGCCATTACAATTGATTTACTGCCTGACACACCAATGAGTGAGTTACTTGAAAATTGGCGTGAACAGCACGGCCAAAAATCACTTAAAAATATGCTAATAACCATATTACCTAAGCGCTTTATTGAAGCTATGATAGCGCAAGGTAATATTTTAGATAAAACCATTAAGCAGCTTGATCATGGTGAAATAAAAGTATTAAGCGATTACATCCATCAATGGACAATTAAACCAAATGGTACTGAAGGCTACAGAACAGCAGAGGTAACTTTAGGTGGTGTTAATACTGACGAGTTATCATCTAAAACTTTTGAAGCAAAAAAAGCGCCTGGCTTATATTTTATCGGCGAAGTAATAGACGTAACAGGTTGGTTAGGTGGGTATAATTTTCAATTTGCTTGGAGCTCCGGCGTTGCGTGTGGTGGGGCTGTTTGATTTTGTGTAGAGACAATAAAGTTTGTAACCTTGGGGTGATCGCTTCACCCCTAAACCTTGTAATCGTACTAACTTAAATTATGACTAAAAATACTTAACGAGGAGTTTTTGGTATTCATCTGTTTTTTTGAATGCGATTAATGTTTTTGAAAATTTTTCTACAAATGCTTTTTTAACTGTTTTTTTTGAAAACATAAGATAAAAATCTGTTGTTGCCAAAGGCGTTGGGAAATAATAAAGGTTGTTAAAAGTGTCCATTTTTTTAAGTTCGGGTGTATTTTTTGCAAAATAAAGGGTTGTTTCCAATACCGCTGGCATATAGTTAAATCGTCCTTTGATTAACATCGCTATATTTGTTGTCTCAAGAGCGCTTTCTAAAATGAAGGCATTATCAGAAATATATTCCTTGAATTTTGAGGGATAATTATATCCCCTAATTAATCCGATGCTCTTCTGCTTTAAGTCAGTCAAACCTTTGAAACTTAAAGTATCTTTTTCTGACTTTCTTATAAATAAAACCCATTTGCTGGTGATGATAGGTTCAGAGGGGAAATAGGAATATTTCAGTCTTTCATCATTAATTGAGGCAGTATAAATAGCATCTAATTCGCCTGTATAGAGGTTCTGCTGTGCCCGAGCCCAAGGATAGACGTTATTTTCTTCAATGGAAATTCCCATACGCTTGAAAGTCGCATTGATTATTTCAGTACTCAAACCTGAGGTTTTATTATTTACTTTATCTTCATAGCTAAAAGGAGGCCAGTCTTCAGTGCCTAAAGCAATGGATGTACGCTGCGCCATTACGAAATTACTAGCAAAAAGAAGTAATATACTGCTCAAAATAAACTGTAAATTTATTACTTTCATGAACAACCTGTTTTTAACTTGTAAGGCTAAATTTAAGTGACTTAAGCTTGGTTAGCGGCAAAAGTTTTTTGTATTTAAATGCGTTGACCACAGTATTTTAATTTAAATATTACTCTAATTCTAAGCTAATTATTTTAAAAGACACTTTTAGTTGAATGTTATAAAAATAACATAATATGGTTATGTTTCACTAGCATGAAATAATTTTGCACAATAGTAATGTATAATTTGTAGGCTGACTTTTGTTTTGGACACTAAAAATTCTATACCCTTTATGCATCACACCTTAAATAATCTGTAATAGTTATTATCCCCCTGTCAAATAGGTCTAAGTAATGGGAGGCATTATACTGTCTTGTCAGGAATAACGAGTATTAATTAAGGAATTATCTAAGTTTAGATATGATTTTTTGTATGCAGACATTTTTATCAACCACCCATAAGCCATAGCTAATCGGGAGTACTTCAATACCTGCTCTTTTAAACAGTTTATAGGTATTTAATTCAAAAAAATCAGCCCAGGGTCCTGGAAAGCCAATGAGATCAATTGCAAGGTAGTGACCATTATACCTACATAGAATATCGATTTCGGTACCTGCTATGGTATAGCCTGGCCATGTTTCTATGTTTAGTTTATCTAATTCGAGAATAACTTTTTGTTGAAATTCATCAAGCTCAGAAGCTATGGTATGAGTTGCTTCAAATTTGCTAATAGAGCTTAGATATTGCCGTAATAGGTTGTGTCCTGGTAACTGTGTTTCATCTATCGATAAAAATAATATTTGTTTTTGCCGTGCTCTGGTAATCGTAACGTTAAATACATCGGCTTTATTCAGATAAACCGCTGCACGTTTTGAATCATTATCTAAGGAAAAAGAGATAAGCATAACGTCTCTTTCTTCACCTTGAAAACCATATGGCGTTGCTACCCGGATTTTGTGTTTAATAATTTCAGTGTCACTAAAGTTGGCTTCAACCTCTTTATTTATGTGCTCTGCTTGATGTCTGAATGGAGAAATAACACCGATAGTATGGGTAATACCGGCTTGATTATCTTCGTTGATTTGTTTTGTTATCGACTCGATTACTTTGCTAGCTTCAAGGTGGTTTACACCAGACTTATCTCTTACGCCATTTAATCGTTGTACATGAAGATGGCCACTGCTGGTGCACGGCCTATGCTGCATTATTTTTAATTTATTTTGATAAAAGCATTCATTACTAAAATGAATTAGCTCAGGTTTACTTCTAAAATGTTCATCTAAAAAAGCTAACTGTTGATGACTATTTAGCGCACGTAATGTTAAGTCTAAAATTGAATTGTCACGATAACTCACTACACCATCAGTGTTTTCTGTTAGGTTATTTTTAGTCGTAAGTTGCGCTTCTTTGTTTTTTGCTAAGAAGGAGTAATGTTTTAATTGCTTGGTATCACCAACTACCATAGCCCTTTTTGCTCGGTAAAGTGCAGGTAAACAACTGCTGATGTTACATTGTGTTGCTTCATCAATAATGACTAAATCAAACATTTGTGCCTTTAAAGGTAGTACACGGTACAAGGTGTTAAGGCTTACTAGCCAAACCGGAAAAGCAGATAAAAGTGCTGAATATTCAATATCATCAAAGAGTTCAAATTGCTTTTTAGAAGTACGGCTGCGTATTGCCTTATTAAAGGCTTGTAGAGATTTTCGCTTGGTTTCAACTAAGGTCTTTAAGTTTTTATTTTTTAATGTACTTAAATAATGACTGGCAAGGGCCTCTCTTTCAATGTGCTTAATATTAATTTCATTCAAAGAAGCCCATTGTTTGGCTAATTGTAAAATACCATTTTGTGCTAAAGCTAAATATATACGTTTCATCCATTGGGAGTCAGTTTGCTCCAATTTTTTTAACCTTTGTCCTCGAATAATGGCCTTGTGGCAGAATTTAACAAATCTTTTTTCTAATTTATTGAGTGAGTTATTAAGTTTACTTAGATCTGACTCACATAGTTTTGGATCTGTTTTTAAGTCATCAGAAAAATATCCAGCCAATAAGTCTGCAATGTAGGTTTTCAGTTTTTTTAGAAATTCTTTTTGTCCTGCTCTGATAGAAATATCACTTAATCCAAAATTATCATCAAGTTTATTTGCAATCACATCTAACGCCGCATCATTGTTGGTAACAATAAGTACTGACTCACCTCGCGCCATATGCTCTGCTGCAATAGCGGCTATGGTATAGCTTTTTCCTGTACCTGGAGGACCGGAAACACAACCTAAACTGGCGTTAGCTGCGATTGAAATAATTTTTTTCTGTGGTGTAGATAGTAAACCAGGTAAATAGTCATATTTTAGTGGTTTGCTAGCGTGCGAAATATTCAATGGCTGCGCTAATGGCATGAGTAGATCAGACAATGGCGAAGACAATTCATTTGATGCAATGATTTCTTCAAGTTCATGAATAATTCCACGGCTGCTTGTTGAGCGCTCTACAAAAACTAGCATTGAAGCGGGTAGTAAGGTTGGCGTTTTTCTTTTTAATGCTTTTTTTATTTCATCTGAATTTACGAGATTTGGGAAATTTAATAACTCAAGTAAATTTAATTCTAACGGACTGTTTTTTAGCCATGAAGTCCAAAGCGATGCAGATTGAATATGGGCAGAATCTTTTAAATTGGGCGTCATACTCCCTTCAGGCATGAGGAGTTGAGTTAATGGCTCATTGACTTCAGGTATTGGATTAACGACTGTAAAATAATAGCTGTTATCGTCTTTTTCTATAGTTGCTTCATTGAAAAGTATGGGCGTAACAAGCTGTTTCATTTCGCCTTTAACTTCCATCTTCCCGACTAAAATAAAGCTAACGTAAAGCAATACTCGTTCACGTTGGTATACTTGAACGCGTTTCATCATTTGCTCTGCAAATTCTATTGGCAGTGGAAGACGAGGAAGAAAACCTGAGCCTAAGTCATCTTGCCCATCTAAGACTAGGCAATCTTCCTTTTTTAATTTATTTAGATTCCATAAGTTAAGATCTGCACTATCTTCTTTATAGCAATCTCGGTAATAGGAAATTATGTTTTTTGAATTCATTTAATCTGTTGTATTCCCTATCTAATTGAGTTTTATGTTGCTTAGGCTGTCGTTCTTTTTTGATCTTTTGAGGTCATGTTGCACCGTGTAGAGTGTAAAATCAATTAACCTCTATATTTATTCAACTCTTATTATTGATAAACAATATTGTAAATGAGGAGCTTATTTAAATTGCGCTAAAATGATATAAATAAGTTTTTAAATTAAACAGTTAGTAAATTAATGATACCTGCATTTATGCATTTACAGCAAACACTAAACCTTTATCACATTCTGCCTGATGATGCATGGCAAGCTTATTTAGCCTGTTGTACAGTTAAAAAGGTGAAAAAAGGTGAAATTATTTACTTTATAGGAAGTATGCCAACAAGCTTTGCGTTTATACATCAAGGTTTAATGCGTGCTTATGTTATTGATAAAAATGGTAACGAGTACAATAAAAACTTTTTCGCGGAAGGGCGTTTTCCTGGCTGTATGAGTGCATTGCTCAATAACAAACCTAGCTGGATGGAAGTGCAAGCATTAGAGAATAGTGAAATTGTAATAATAAACCATGCTCAATTTCGTGATGCTTTATTTAATTTCCCTGATTTAATGAAATTTCAAATTCATTACTTAGAAGCGCACTGGTTACTAGAAAAAGAACCCAAAGAAGTGAGTTATTTACAATTTGAAGCAAAAACGCGATATCTTAGGTTCTTAGAAAGCTATAGCGCTATTTTAACCCGTTTAACTCAATATCATATTGCCAGCTATTTAGGGATCACTCCAACTCAATTAAGTCGCATCAAAAAAGAAATAAAAGAAAAATAGTATTATCAACATATGTAAAGGAATCTCCTTGTTGCTTTGTTTAAACTGCAAGCATAACAACTTGGAGATAATATTATGTCACTTATTGATGCTCTCAATTGGCGCTATGCAGTTAAAAAATTTAATCAACAAACGCTTAATAAAACACAAATAAAGGGTTTAATTGAAAGCGTAAGGCTCGCGCCTAGTGCTTATGGTATTCAGCCATATCAATTGATTATTGTTGAAAACCCTGAATTTAAAACAGCATGTTTACCGCATAGTTATGGACAAGATAAAGTTGCTAAGTGTTCTCATTTGTTGGTACTGGCACATAAAACACAGTTCACCCAGCGTGATATTGCAATTTTTATTGCGCAACTTGCAGTGAATCAAGGTAAGTCAATAAATGAACTCACTGCTTATCAAAAGCAAATAGAAGCTGATTTATTACAGCGCTCGTCTGAAGAAAAAAACATTTGGGTACAGCAGCAATGCTACATCGCACTTGGTACTTTATTGACCTACGCTGCTGCTAATCATATTGATGCCTGCCCAATGACAGGATTTGACATAACTGGAATAAATCAAGCGTTAGGATTAATTGACAGAGGATTAAGTGCTGTCGTTTTATGCCCTGTAGGCATTAGAGCTGAAGATGATCATAGTGCATTTCGTCCAAAACATCGCTTAAGTCATAAAGATTTAGTGGTAACTTCATGAATATACTTACTATATTGGCTTTTTTAGCTGGTGCGTGTATTGCGATACAGGCAGCGATGAATGCACAGTTAGGGCAAGTATTTAATAATAGTTTACTTGCAACTAGTTATGCTTTTTTGGCTAGCTTTTTATTGGTTGCAGGTATCACTTTTTATCTGAGTTTTAATCACCAAGTTGCGACAAGTCAAAGTCTGTTTTCTGATGAATTCACTGAGTCTATTAAGCAAGTGCCTTGGTACTTATGGCTTTCGTGTGTATTTAGCGTTATTGGCGTTGCGAGTTTTTATTTTTTAATTCCCAAAATGGGGGTTGGAAACATGATGAGTTATGCGCTAACTGGGCAAATCTTGGTCGCCATGATAATCAGTCACTTTGGTCTTTTTGATAGCCCTAGCAAACTAATATCGGCTACTAAACTTATGGGAACTGTGCTTTTAATCCTTGGTATCATATTAATTAATAAGGAGTAACTAATGAAACTAGCTTTAAATAAAAATTTAAATAATCTTAATCAGTTTTGGCAATCACTAGACGCGAATAAAAAGAATGACGTATTCAGTCATCAGAGCTGGCCCAATAAGCAATGGAAAATAGATTTTACACTGCCAAATGCTTCTTTAAACTGGTTATTACCGGTTAATAAAAGTTATAGCACCTTAACTGATGTAAGTGACCATGAAGTCTCAAAATTAGGTTTAGTTGTTAAAAACCAGCTGGTGGCGATGAGTTTATCACTCAAAACCGATGATGGGACACACATTAAAGTCGGCGAAAAACACTCAAAAATTGTAAAGCTGAATATTAAAGAAGATGCAACTCGCTGGGCGGTAGCGTGTGGCCAAGCATTTGGATATGAAATTGATGCTAGTGTAATACAAGGTTTATTGAAAGATTCAAATGCGAGTGTATTTTCATACATGGTTGATGATCAAATTGCAGGCACTGCCATTAGCTATAAGTCAGGAGATACATTGGGTATTCATCAGTTAGGGACGGTATCTAGTTTTCGTAAAATGGGTATTGCAGCTTCATTGATGCAACATTTATTATCTCAAGCTAATAGTGAAGGTGCTCATTTTGTTACTTTACAAGCATCAAAAGCTGGGCTTCATTTGTATGAGCGGTTAGGCTTTCAAGCTTTGGGTAAAATAACAAGTTTAGTGAGAAGCGACAGGTCTTTTAAGTTAAGTAAATAACATAAAATATCAATCGCTTATCAATTTTTAACTGAGTTTTTTTATTCGCTTATGGACTTGTTTTTGTAGTTTTTTGTCTGTCGTTACTTGGATGAGTTTTATATATAACTTTTTAGCTTTTTCTTTTTCTCCTTTTGCTTCTGCTATATTAGCAAGTCGAAATTTTGCCCAGAACTTTTTGACCATGGAGGAGGAAATAACGGCTTCATTAAGATATTGATTAAGTGCCGCTTCACCTTCATTTAAATTACGACCACTTAAAGTACTTGTGTGGCCAATTTGAAATATAGCGCTATATTTTGCATTTTGTTGTTCGTTGGTAATCGTTGTTAAACTCGCCGCTTTACGAAAAGAATTTAAAGCGATGTCGTATTGCTCCTGTTTTTGATAGTAAAGACCTAGTTGGTAGTGAAATTGTGGTTCATCAACAAAGTTGAGTAGTGCGGATTCTAATGTTTGATCAAACTTTTCTTGGTTATTCATTTCTCCGTACACGTGTATCAAAGCATTTGTGCCAGATAAAGTATTTAACTTTTTTAAAAGCAAGGCTTGCTTTAATGCTTCGTTTATATCCCCTCCAAGCATCGCTGGAGCATGTATATGAAATTGAATGAGCGTGCTGCGATATTTTATATTTTGCGGAGCCAAAATTACGGCAGTCGTAAGGGCTTCTTTAACTTTTTTGATATAACCCATTAGACTAAAAACATTCGCATTCTCTGCTTGTTCTCCCATTATTTCACCATAAATAAACTGTACTTGGGCATTTTTTGAATTGAGTTTAATCGCTTCATCTATATATTCTTCTGCGGCATCTAGTTGCTCATCTTTTAATGCTATTTGAGCAAGGTAAAGGTGTTTTTTATAATCGGTATTATCTTCTTGTAAAAGTAATTTTTTGGCTAATTGTAAATTTTCATTTTTAAAGGCGCTGATCCCTTGTTTGATACTTGCATTTGATGAAATAGTAACAATATATGTCAGCAATATTATTAAGATTAACTTTTTCATGTTTACATTCCTCTATTTAAAATTATGTTTTTAGTGGGTTTAGTTGCTCAGATTTTGAGGGTTCTGCCAACGAACAGCTATAAAAATGATATAAAACATCACTAAGATTTCGATACTTGCAAGAAACAAAAAAAATGGATTGGTTTCAATTCCACCTATTACAAATAGCATAGTTAATAGGGCGGCTATGATATTAGCCCAACGATTTATCTGATATTTTAATATTCTTGATAGAAAGATCATGATGATTGGAATTTCGATCAAAATAGCCGATATCAATAACAGCTTTTGTGAAAGTTTAACGCTTCCTGAGTAGCCACTCATTAATTCGTCTATTACTCCTGGTGTTATGAATGCTGAAATAAAAGCAAGAATATCGGCATAGATCATATTGAACATTACGATGAGCCAAAGCATGGAAAGCTGTGCTGTTACGTTCATCGGTGTTTTATCTTTTATTTTATGTAGTGTTTGTGTCATTTATAAGTCCTTAAATATGTATGCGCTAATCTTAGGTTTCATTGTTTTGTTAAAATTTCAATGGATGTTTTTTCTTAACGAATGCATAAGTGTTTATTATTAATACTTGTCAGAAATTGATTAAAATAATAAATTTAATAAAGACTTATGTCGTCCGGGACTAAAAGCGCGGACACTTTTTTGTATGGTAAATGTGTACAATAGAGTAGAGTTCAATGCTTAAACAAAGTGAAAATAAGAAGATAAGGAATAGAATTTGTCTGATCCTATTGTAACGGCCATAATTATGATTATTGTGGGGCAAGTATGCTTAAGTGTTCCTCTGCTATTAATGCGAGGAGTTAAGACTGTAATGAATTTACCACTAGCGTTTTTTTTACTGGCTAATGGCATCTTAGCATTGAACTCTTTGGTAAAGTCTTTATTCCCTGATTGGTATGTAATTTATACGGCTGTATCTTTTCCTATGCTTTTTGTTCTGGGCCCATCTTTGTGGTTTTATGTCGAAGGGCTCACGTCAGATAAACCTTGGAAACTGCATATAAAACAACTTCGCCACTATTGGCTGTTATGCCCTGCGCTTTTGATTTCAGTGATGATTTTGTTTTTACCAATAGAGATACATACCGCTATATTTATTGAGGAAGGGGATGTGAAAGATCCATTATCTATCGTTTTAGTTCTCAGTATTTTAGTTATGTTACTGCTTTGGCTTGTACAATGTACATTTACTCTTTTTCGAATCTTTCATCGACTAGCCGCTTATCGACAGCAATTAAAAAACGTATTTTCTAACAATGAAAATAAAGAACTTAAATGGATGAATTGGTTTGTTTTTATCGCAGCTAGTACATGGTTGTTTTCCCTTGTTATTGTATTTTCATCAAATTTATTTGAAAGTTACATATTCAATATAAGAGTTGAAGCTGCGTTGTCATTGTTATTGATTTGGAGCTTAGCGCACTTTGGATTATTACAAAAACCAGGGCTTATTGAACATGATGTTGAAGTTATCAATAAGGAAATGCAAAGCGATGTTAAAGGTAATAATGAAGGTAATAACGAAGAAAACAATACTAGTAATAACAAAGATGGGAAAGTCGCTAGCCAAGCTAAAAAATATCAACGTTCGGCGTTAGGTGAAGAGCAAGCTAATCGCATTGCAGATAAGATAAATGCAATAATGCAAGAAGATAAGCTTTATTTAGATGCAAATTTATCCTTGCAAAAACTTGCAAGTAGAGTTGCCATTTCACCAAATTACATATCGCAAACTCTAAATGAAACGCTAAGCATGAACTTTTTTGATTTTGTAAACCAATGGCGTATTAAGGCTGCTAAGGCAAAAATAATAGCCAATGAAGATACAGTACTTAAGATTGCACTTGAGGTTGGTTTTAACGCTCGCTCTTCTTTTTATAAAGCGTTTAAACAGGAAACAGGGAAAACACCAAGTGAATTTCGTAAGCATGATAGCCGGAAATGAGTTTTATGATGGTTTGACTGTTAATAAGACTGGCTTATTTGAGGTTGCATAAGTTAATTACCAGAGCGATATAATATAGTGCCACAGTGGTTACAAATATGGGAACGTTTAGTATCATTTACACTATTTATTCCCCAGTTTTTAATACTGTTACTACTGCACTTAATACAAGTTATCCCTTTTTTTAATTGATTACTTTTATTCTCGTAAAGGTAATCATCAAGGGTTGGAAGATTTTTCCATTTTGAGATCATCAAGTAATATTTATATAAGCTAAAAGAAAAAATGGTGCTAATTACTAATCCAAAAAAGTCACCTAAAATAAAACCGACACCTAAAAATAAAACAACCATAAAAAATAATAATAATTTCATTTAAACCCTAATGTTAAGAATGCTAAATAATAAATTAGGATAAAATATATTTACCTCCTATTATAGGAACATTCTAACTTATAAAAATTTCTTTTAACAATTAAACAAGTATTTTATTTTTATGGAGGGATTTTTTAGTTACATTTTACTTTTCTGATATATACACTTTATCTGTAAATTTACTTTTTAAGTATTGCTGTAAATGAGAAAGTTCTTGCGCTGAAAACGACTTCTTATGGGCTTTATAGTATTCTGGTGTTTGGTAGAGTTGTTCTAATATTTGGTTAATATTTTTAATCACTTTTTTGCCAAAGGTACTTTTTGAACAATTAAAATATGCAATTAGATAAGGTGGTGCATTTGAAATTGGGAAGTATTCTAGCTGTTTTTCTTGTTCTTTTGTTGGGGTGATGTCTATGGGTAAAGCTAATAAAAAATCAAATCTATCAAGATATAACATAGACTCTAGCGCAACAACCCTACCTGTACCGCCACGATAATATATATTCTTTTTATTAAGCTTGGCAATTTCTTGATCTAAGAATGGACCAAATGATATTCCTTGCGCAATGCCAATTGTGTTGCTTGGGTAAATATCAAAGATATGAGAAAGAGATTTTATTTGTCCGTCTTCATTGAGTACTGAAGACGATAAAGGACGTTTAGCGTTAAACCGATATAATTTATGCGTTAAGTAAAAGCTTTGTGGGCTTGAAAAAAGTGAGTATATTTGCCTGTGTGTGGTATTTGCTCTATTGGCAGTACATGCATTTTTTAGATTTTGAAGTGAATGATTAATACGTGAAGAAGAGGCGCGTTGGACATTAATATCGTACATTTTTAATTTTGATATAACGAGGCGTTCTATGTGAGTTGAGGGTGAAGATATCTCGTAGTTATTATCTAATAAATTTTTATTCTCAAGCTTGTCTTCGACTAACCAAACCAGCTGATTTGATGATTTTATATCTTTGTTTTTATTACTATGAGCTTCCAATCTTATTGGCACTAATATCAATATGAATAAAGATATAAACTTCAATAAATAAATCTGCAACTCAGGCTCCTTATTTATGCACGGTATAATATGCCTGTAGTACTTAGTTATGTATAAGGAAAATATGTTCTTTATTGAGTTTAGCAAACTAATATTTATGAACGTAAACCTTTTTAAGTTAATTGAGACATGGATGGATTATTTGTCTAGTATTGTGCTTAAATTAAAAATAATATCGTAATTCGATTAAGTCATAATATTGTGATAAATAGAAGATTTATTTATTTTATAGTGATGTAATAAAATAGGAGTTTATATGAATACGAGTTGGACTAAATATGCAGTATCACAGATTGAAGCTGATTATACTCGCTCGGCTGATACACACCTTATTCAATTACCACTGCCGTATTTTTATGATATTGACATTTATTTTAAAGACGAAAGCACCCACCCAACAGGTTCATTAAAGCATAGGTTGGCGCGTTCATTGTTTCTATATGCTTTATGTAATGGCTGGATAAATGACAATACACCTGTTATCGAGTCTTCTAGTGGTTCAACTGCAGTTTCAGAAGCTTATTTCGCTCGTTTATTAGGTTTACGATTTATTGCTGTTATGGCAAAAAGCACAGCAAAAGAAAAAATTAAACAAATTGAATTTTATGGTGGCGAATGTCATTTAGTAGATTGCACCACACAAATTTATAGTGAGTCTGAGCGATTAGCGAAAGAGCTTAATGGCCATTATATGGATCAGTTTACCTATGCTGAAAGAGCAACTGATTGGCGCGGTAATAATAATATCGCAGAGCGAATTTTTAGTCAGATGTCGAAGGAGCGATTTCCTGAACCCAGCTGGTTGGTTATGAGCCCTGGTACAGGTGGTACATCTGCAACAATAGGGCGCTATATTCGTTATCAAGGATATGATAGTAAGTTATTGGTTGTCGATCCTGAGCATTCTGTGTTTTATGACTTTTATAAAACAGGAGATGCAAACTTAAAAAATACTCAGGGTAGTCAAATTGAAGGTATAGGCAGACCCCGTGTTGAACCGTCATTTATTCCCGGTGTGATTGATGAAATGTTAAAAGTGCCAGACTCACAAAGCATTGCGGCTATGTTATGGCTAAGTAAGCAACTAGGTCGTAAAGTTGGCCCATCAACAGGCACTAATTTAGTGGGCGTATTAAAGCAGGCTGAATGCATGAAAAAAGCGAAACTAAAAGGGTCTATTGTAACTTTGTTGTGTGATAGTGGAGAGCGTTACATAAATAGTTATTATGATGAAAACTGGCGTCAGAGTCGCATTGATAATGATGAAAACTATGTCAATTATTTACACCAAATTTCGGATATTTGATTCTTGTTTGTTTTGAAGCTAATAAAAATAAACTGAGTGTCTCTTTATTAGCTTAATTTAGCGTCTAATTGTTCCAAATAAAACACGCAAAAAAAGGCCTCTATTAATTGTTTTCAAATTCAGCTGGCATCTGAGTTTCATGGCCGTTAACACTTAGCCTTTTTATTATCTCTTCTTGATCAGGATAAAGCGGAATTAATTCATCTGATGTACCGGCTAAAAAGTGTTTACCACAAAAACCAGGTGCCATAGTGCAACCAAATAAAGCAAAACGCCCACCTTCAATTAAATAACCTGCCTGCCAAGTATTTGCGGGTACAGTATATTGTACTTTTTGGCCGGATTGAGGCTGATTACCCATAAGAACCTGCTCTGATGAACCATCATCATGTAGCAGTACTAGCATAAAAGGATCTCCACCATATATACCCAAGCCACTTCAAGATGCGAGTTTCAGTTAGAATTAAAAACGATTTAGGCAAGGCATTGATAGCAGATAATGGTCACTCCCTTATCAAAATCAATAACGCAGTATAAATCGTTTTTAAACCAACCTTTTAGGCGCTTCACAAGAACTTACTCTCTACGTTCCAACTTATTAAAAGGGGAGCACCATTTCTGCAAAGTTGTGCCTTGATATTAAGTCCTTGTGAAACGCTGAATTCTGCATCTTGAAGTAGCTTGGGTATACATGCCATACCTCATCACTTTTCAATTTATGAAAACATGAAACACTAAGTGGTAGGTTAGAGTACATGCCTATCATAGCCGTTCCTGCAGGTTGACCACTATTTAGCTTTAAAGATGATCTATAGGTACTTTTATAAAATGTGCCTTCAACAGGTAGTTGATCGAATTTATAGTGATCTATCATAGCCGCTACATCTGGGTGGATATTTTTATTTGCATCCATAATCCGTTTTCCTTTTTTGACTTTTATTTGTATTAAGTTAAAAACTGAGCTGAATGAGTTGGGTATAATGTGCTTTTTACTTTTGGTCTCTTCCATAAAATATACATTGGTAAAATGGACAGGATCAACAAAGCTAATTGCTCTGGTTCATTTAACGGCAGTAATTGTAATAATGATACTAAAATGGCAGATCCAGTCATTTGAATAAACCCTAATAATGCTGAAGCTGTGCCTGCATTTTTACCAAAAGGAAGCAAGGCTTGACCTGCGCATGTACCCATAAGTAATGACCCCCCTATTGAACTGAACATTATTGGTAACATAAAACCAATAGGATGATGCCACTCTCGTAAAGCAAACATTAATAGGCCTGATAAGAATAATATAATCATGCCTAGCTCTATTGTTTTTCTGACGCCAAATTTCATCAAGACCTTAGGAGTGAAAAAACAAGCCGCTATGCTTATTGTTGCATTTAAACTAAACCAAAATACAAACTCTTGCTGACTTTGCTCTAAATTAATTATCAGCCATGCTGGAGAGCTGCTTACATAAGCAATAATAATTGCCATAGTAAGCATGACCAAAATTGAATTGAATAAAAATATAGGATGTTTAACGATAGAGAAGAAACGACTCATGGATATTAAACTTACATCTTGTTGTGTATTATTTGGACGTGTTTCAGATAAGAAAAAGGCAATGATGAAGCCTGCACAAACTCCATAGGCAGTCATTACTTCAAATGTGCTACGCCAACCAAATAGCTCAGTTAAAGCATGACCAAGTATTGGTGCAAGTGCTGGAATGCAATAAATTGCACTATTAAGATAGCTAAAAACAACACCACTTTGTAGCGGATCATATTTATCTCTGACACAGGCAAAGGCGGTTACTATAATAGCGCAAGTACCAAAACCTTGTATCATTCTACAAACTATAAAAAACTCAAAACTGGTCGAAAAAGCTGATAAAGCTGAAGAGATACAGTAAATTATAATGCCCCAAATAGCGATTGGACGTCTACCATATCTGTCTGCTAAGGGCCCACTCAGTAATTGGCCTATACCCATAGTTAGAAGAAATAGGGTAATACTCCATTGCATTCTACTAAGAGGTACTGAAAAATCGTGCGCCATTATAGGTATAGCAGGTAGAAATATATCTACTGCTAATGGGCTATAAATAACCATTAACATCAATAATGCGAGAAGGGCTTTATTAGTCATTTACATCTCCAAAGGTAATTCAAGGGCAGTATATGACATTAGAGATATGAGCAGAAATGAACTATTATTCTTTCAGTTATTCCAAAAGTGGATGTGCATGATGAATAAATTAGATTTAAATTTATTGAAAGTATTAGAGGTGTTACTTGAAGAGCGTAATGTTACAGCAGCAGCGAGTCGTTTAAATTTGACTCAGTCGGCAGTGAGTAAACATTTGGCCAGATTAAGAGAGATGTTTTCAGATGCTTTATTTGAAAGAATGGCTCAAGGGTTAAAACCTACGCCCAGAGCACTCGAACTGGCACCGCAATTAAGGCACATTATTCAGCAACTAGAGCAGTTAACGAGGCCTGCCGCATTTGAACCTTCCTTAAGCCAACGTCAGTTTCATATTCATATGTTGGATACGGCATACTCATTAACGTTTCCTTTTTTTATGCGTCATTTATTAGCACAAGCGCCTAATGTTCGTTTAAAGACTCAAAGCTGGAATAATAAAAGTTTAGATAAGTTACTTAAGTGTGAAATTGATATGGGCATTGCTTGTAGAGAATGGGATAAGCGCTCGCCAATTCATATGAAACATATTCCGCCAGAACTTAATCATGTGGAACTGATGCGTGAACACTCTTTGTGCTTGGTAAGAGAAGATCATCCAGCATTAAGCGGTCAGTGGGATCTTGATACTTTTTTGCGATATCGTCATATTCATGTTTCTTTTGGTGGTGTAGCACATTGGTTGCTTGATGATGTATTGAAGGCCAATAATCTTCATCGTGACATTGCGATTGATATGCCTGACTTTCATAGTGGAATGAGCTTATGCGAGCAAAGTGACTTAATTTTATGTGCGCCATCTCGTTTTGTTGAAAAGTTAGCTGAAAGCTTTAAATTAAAAGTGCTCGAAATTCCTGTTAAATTTGAGGCAGGTGCTTATGTGCTTCTTTGGCATAAACACTTCGAACAAGACTCTGGGCATCGTTGGTTACGTGAACTTATTATCAATGGCGTTGATGGACAAAATTAAGTAAAAAAGGGTTTGCATATAAAACAAACCCTGAGTTTATGACAATTAAATTACGGAATTAAAATTTAATTGTAGTTTGTAAATAATACTGGCGGCCTAACAAGTCATACGTACCCCTAATTGTACCAGAAGAGTTATCAACACCTGATATATAAGGTGGTTGCTTATCTGCTAAATTACGAATACCAGCTGCAAACGTAAACATATCGAGATGATAAACACCTTGTACATCATGATACGTATATGCTGGTGCAATATTTACTAAGTTAGTATCATTTGGTATTAAGTTTTCTGTTTCATCAATATAACGTGCAGTCCATGATAATGACCACTCATCTTGGCTATATCGGGCTGTAAAGTTACTTTTGATTTGATTAAAGGTACCTATACCTGCATTTATAGGGTCATTGCCGTAGAAACCGACTAATTCAGTAGGCGCTATTCCTGAGGCTTCAATTCTTTCAAGTTTAGAAGCGTAAGTACCTTCTAGGTTAAAATTAAATTCTCCCCCTAATGCCTCAACAGAATAGTCAATATCAAAATCAACACCTGAAGTTGTTAGCACTGAAAGGTTTTGTGTTGTTCTACGAATTCCTTTTAGTGAGCCACCTGCATCACGTCTAAATGATGTTGGTGAAGCCGGTAATCCATATTCCGCAGCCCCTTCCATATAAGCACATAAAGGAGAGGAGAAATTTGAACTGCCATAACACTGTGCTGCTATGGTTGTCGCACTTAAAGAAGCAATGACATTTTCAATTTCAATATCATAATAATCTAATGTAATCGTTAAATTATCTACAAAGCTAGGTGAATAAACCATGCCTATTAAGTTCGAGGTAGATTTTTCAGGTTGTACTTCGGTATTACCGCCAGTCCATGCACCCGTTTGAGCATCGGGTTGCTCCCAACCAAAGGCTAATCCATCAGCCTGACAGTTTGCAATGATGTTAGCATCTGATGACGCTGAAAATGAGTGACAAGGATCAGTATGATTATCAGCACTTTCTTCTTGAGGGTCTAATAAATCTCTTATAGTGGGAACGCGGAAACCATCCGAGTTGCTGGCGCGTAGTAATAGACCATCAACAGGGCGCCATTCAATGCCAATTTTTGACGTTGTTTCTGCTTTATCTATAATATTCACATCGGTTCGGCGAATAGCGCCGGATATATCTAAACGTTTAGCAAAAGGTAAGTCTGCAAGTACAGGTAAATTAACTTCTGCATAATATGATGTTGTATTATAAGCCCCCTGAGTAGCATCAGCCGTAACGCCATAAACTTCGTTCATAGCGGCAGCACCATCAGGCTTTATAAGTAACTTAGTCGTTAAATATTCATAACCTATAGCCCAAGAAATTGTACCACCCGGCAATTCAAACTCACCTGTATCTCCAGCTAAGTTGACTTGAAATTGAGAGTCATTTTGGCGTTTATAGTCAGATAAAGGCACAATTATCCAATCGAGTTGATCTTGTGTTAAGGAATCAGGTAATAAAGGATTCCATAAACCAACTTGGCTACATTCTGAGTTGCCAGCACACCCTTGAGGGTCTAATAATAAGCCTGTTCTAAGTTGATTTACACGACCACCTTGGTCTGTTAATTCTTTCCATTGGTTGTTTGTGTAAGAGGCATTCCATGCCCAAGTATTTTGAAATTCACCATTAAAGCCTAGTGAATATGAGTATTGATCTACTTCACGACTCCAAGAGCGACCACCTGTCTCTACTAATCTTCTTCTGACGTTAATATCACGACCAAATGGATTATCTGGATGATCTACTGACATTTCTGGTTGCCAAAACGTGCCTACAGGTGCCATTTTCTGGTTAGAAATACGGTTTGTATAGTTAAACTCTGAACTAAACCTAGCGGTCGTAAAACCTTCATCAATTAAATCATAATTCATAGCAGTAAAAAAATTATGTTTTTTAAGTGGTTGATATAAAATACTTACTTCAGAGTGATTATAACCATCGGTTGGCTCAGAAAAAGCTCTGTATGAATTACCATCTAGAACCTGTAGCCCACTTATATCAGGCAAGCCATCGGTTGCTTGAAATGAAAAACTGGCAGGGTGGGAAAATGTAGAGCCACCACATTCGAGTTTTCGATCTGCCCCTGTACCTACCTCTTTTGGTACACATGAGCTGAATTTACGGTCTTTTCCGTAAATAGTATCACGCTCTTCAAAACCCCCTGAGAAAACGATATTACCTTTATCAAATTCAACTCCGCCAACAAAACCAGCAGTTGAAGTTGTACCATCCCCCTCTGACGTTTCTTGATGTTGTGCCGAAAATTCTAGACCTGTATAGCTGGTATAAGTAACAAAGTTCATTACACCTGCAATTGCATCTGAGCCATATATTGCTGAAGCACCATCACGTACTACTTCAACACGCTCAACAGCAGCCATAGGTATACTAGTGATGTCGTTTCTATAACGTTTACCATTTAACAATACAAGCGTTCTTGAAGAACCTAATCCTCGAAAACTAACCTGTACTTCACCGGTTCCTGCGTTATTTATATTACTACCATATTGACGTCCATTCATTATAGGTAAGGATTGCACAAATTGTTCTAATGTTGGTGCACCAGATGCTTTAATATCGGCAGCAGTAAAAACGGACACTGGTACTGATGACTCTAGATCTGAGCGTTTAATTCTAGATCCTGTTACTTCAATTCGCTCAACTTCTTGGGCACCTATTTCTTGCGCTGCAATTGCATTTAAAGAAAATCCGCTTAATATTATAGAGCTAATCGCAATGCTCAATGATGAATGTTTAAATCTTTTCACTTGTAATTCTCCTTTGATTATATCTTTGTGCTCAGTTAAATAACTCTTTTTGGTATTTTTTTGAGCAAGCACAAATACAAACTAAAAGTTGTAACATCAAATAACTACAACAGATCCTTAGGCGGTAGGCTTATTTGCATGAGAGGCGAGGTTTATGAGACGAAGAGATTGAACCTTATATAGTGAATTAATTTAATGTCCGGAATTAGTTGACCACTACAAGCTGATAGTTCGCATTTGAATAAAGGTGTGGGATGAACTTGATTATAATTTTTACGGACTTCTATTTGTTATTGAGAAAATTTTACTTAAATCTTTCCTATAAAATAATGATACTACTTTAAAATTTTAAACCTGTATTTTAAAGTAGTACCGATAGAGATTTACTTTAAATATTTATTAAGAAATGTGACATAGGCATTTGAAGCTGTAATGCGGTTGGCTTTTTTAGTAAAACCATGGCCTTCATCATTAAATAATACATATTCTACTGGTACATTATTTGCCTTTACTGCCTCAACAAGTTCATCACTTTCAACTTGCAATACTCTTGGATCATTAGCACCTTGAACCACCATTAATGGCTTGGTGATGTTTTTTGCGTGAAATAGCGGGGAAATACGACGGTGACGTTTTCCATCTGTTGCAGGGTCGCCCATTTCATCATAAAGTGATTTTTTGAAACTTTCCCACCAAGGTGGAATTGAAGTAAGGGTTCTTACCCAGTTAGTAACACCAAAAATATTAACTCCCACTTTAAATTCTTCTGGTTCAAAAGCCAATGCAGCGGCTGTCATGTAGCCGCCATAACTACCACCCATAATGCCAATTTTGTCAGCATTAACCCAATCTAAACTTTGTAAATATTTTTTACTCCAAACAATATCTTGTAAATCGTCTTCACCGTGTTTTTTATCATCAAGATGATTAAATGTTTTACCGTAACCTGAGCTGCCACGGTTATTAACGGCAAATACAGCATAACCTTGATTTACCAAATGCTGTTTCATTGCGCTATATCCTGTACGGCTTTGGCCTCCAGGGCCGCCATGGACAAAAACAACTGCTGGTACTTTGTTTGTTTCACTGGCTTGTTTTGGTTTATAAAGCACGCCAGGCACTTCTAAACCATCAAAACTCTTGAATCGCGCTATGGTACTTTGTACTAAATTAGCAGAGTTGATTTTGGGGCTTAATGATGAGGTAAGTTTTTGTATTTTGCTACTACCAACAGTCCAACTATATAGGTTGTTAGGTGAAGTATCTGAGTTTAAATAAAATGATATATGAGATTCATCGGCTGAAAAATTGACGCTACTTAAGCTACCGGCTGGTAGATTTGGCATATTTAAAGCCTGATTAGAGTGTGTATCAATAATACTTACTTTGGCGCTTGAGTCTTCATTAACAATTTTAACTCTATACTTTCCTGATTTTGAAAAATAAATTGTATTAATATCCCAATCATCTTTTAAATATTCACTATGCAGCCCGCTTTTAAGGTTGTAACGCCATACTTGGCTAAATTCACCTTGGCCATTGGTTGTGTAATATAAGTCTTTATTATCACTAGAGAATGTATTGGCAAATATTTGGGCCTCAGATTTAAAATCAGAGATAAGTTTAGGTTTTGCGTTTTTTTTGTTGAGATCAAGTAAATAAATATCACTGTCTTTATTGGAATTTGATTTACCTAATGCTAAAAATGCATCGTTTGGACTAATGCTTTGAACATTTAAACCAGTATTATTTTGATAAACAAGCTTTCGTTTATAGGTTTTAGCATCGTAACGATATAAATCCATAAATTTTGCATCGCGCTCATTGGTTGATACATAAAATGATTTCTCATTATCACTGAAGCCGTTAAAACTTGCTCGTACGTTATCGCCAGGTGTTAAATCGGTAATAGTGCCATTGGGTGTTTGTACATAAAGATGGAATAGCTCATTACCACCTTGATCTCGTGTCAACAATATACGCTCATCGTTTGGAAAGTAACGCACAGGGTAAGTGGTGTCTGTTGATTCAGTTAATTGAATTTTTTGTCCATTTTTTACATCTATAGAATATAAATTAAAAATGCCAGTTTCATCTGAACTTACAAGAATACGTTGTCCATCATGAGAGAATGAACTGCCCATGATGCTAGTGGTATCAAAAAAAGTTTCTGCAGAATAATGTTCAAATTGAGTTTGATTTTTAACGATTGCAGTACTTGATTTTGGTGATATATTTGAAGTGCTATTACATCCTGCAACAGCAAGTGTCATAGCTGAAAATAAAATTGTTCTTTTGAGCATTTTACATTCCTTTTATGGGGTTATTATATGTGTTTTATTTATACTCATTAACTAATCAAATAATTGCAATAGCATAAAAGTTTGGATATGTAACAGTATGTTTCTATATGTGGTACTTTAGTGGAGGGTAATAAAAATAACTTCTTACTACGCTTTGGTTAATTTCTGAGCTCTTCCATTTCATCAATGATTTCTTCAAGTTTTTTGATGGTATTGCCATAAACCAAATCTAAATCTGCGCGATATAGTGCTTTTGCAAAAAAAGCTAATATTAAGGAAAAAAACAAAACGATTAATACAACAAAAAGAGGTGTGTCAAATAAGAGTAAAGCATTTGGAAAGTCAGCTGCCAAAAATTGCATTAATTGGCTACCTGGATCACTGACTCTAAATTGAATGCAAATGCTTAAAAAAAGTAATGGATAAAAAAAACGATAAATCCTAGTGTAATGATCCATTTGGTTATGAATCCACACATGAAAAGACTTTAGATATTGGTAACTACTATCTGATTTATCAAGTTTAGTGAAAAGAGTTAACTCATTTTTACCTTGCCATATTAAAGTCATAACGAGAAAAAAAATAAATGCGCCTAAAAAGGGAAAACCAAAAACTGATAATGCCGTTAATATTATTCCAGCTCCTATCAACAATGCCCATAGATTGATAATAAACATGCGATGAAACTTATCAACGATATTTTTTGATTTTTGCGCATAAAGATTGTTAATTTTGGGGGTTAGTAAATCGTGATCTTGCATAAAACCTTGTTTCCAAATTGTTTCTATTGAATCTTTCATGTATCACTCTCAATTTTTAAAAGTTGGTTGAGTCGGTGTTTAATGCGTTTTATTCTGACACCAATATTATTACGATTAGTCCCAATTATGTCGGCTATTTCTTGATATGGTCGCTCTTCTAAGTAAAGCAAAATAACAGCTCTATCTAGTTCAGAGAGTTTTTTTATAGCAGAATATAATTGGTTTATTGCATCATCTGAAAATGCCTGACTATCGTCTATAGCCTCATCGGGTAAAGAGTCGGATGCAAAGCTTTGATTGTCTTTCTTTTTTAAATACGTTAAACAAACATTAAGTGACAATCTATAAATCCAGGTTGACCATTGAGACGCTTGATTAAAGTTGTCTTTACTTCGCCAAATTTGCAAACAAACCTCTTGGTAATAATCTTCAAAATCTTGCTGACTATTGGTATATGCTCGGCATATTTTTATAATGATAGCAGCGTAAGGTAAAATATATGTAGTGTAAAAATCACTCCCCATGTAATTTTGAAATCCTATTTTTTGTTATTATTTTTATAGTTAGTGGCTGTAAAACTGTGATTATTACACTCAGAGTAAAAATTTATGAGTTTTTAAATATTTTAATGTGAAAAATGAGAGCTAATTATTCTGACTGTACTTATGATTTTAATTGATAAAGAATCTTTTTTACCATAAAGAAACATCTAAAATTCGTATTGTGCATTCATGCTTATTATTTCACCGTTTGTCATTAAAGTTACTTTCTTGTTTCGCTATTAGCTGATACTTGCTGTAACCACATAATTCATTTAATGATTACATAGAGATTTAAAGGGGAATCATATGACAAGTATAAATGCAGATCTTGAACAACAAAATAGTATTCATTTTTTAAAACATACAGGTTTTATACGTCGTAGTGCTGCATTTATAATTGATGGCATTATGCTAAGTGTGCTCCTCTCAATTTTATTTTCTATGTTTTATGGTAATTCAGACTGGTTAGCGCAGCAAAGTGAATGGAGTATCAATACACTTATTTATGATGAGTTATTGCCTTTAATTTTGGTTGTGATCTTTTGGGTTTATAAGGCGGCGACACCCGGAAAAATGTTTTTAAATTCAAAAGTTGTGGATGCCAAAACAGGTGATAATCTTTCTGTTGGACAATCAATTGTACGGTATATTGGTTATTTTATTTCTGCACTTCCACTGGGACTAGGCTTTATTTGGATTTTAATTGATGATAAAAACCGTGGTTGGCATGATATGTTAGCGGGTAGTGTGGTGATTAGAACACAATAAAATAAAGTGCGTGTAAATTTAAAGTTTACACGCAAGAAATGGAGCTTTTAGCTTCTTTGCTTTAGCTAATACCCATAGCGATAATTAATTTACGCTCTTCAGGGTTTCCTGCTATTTCACGTCTACCATGCATTATTCGTGTATTATCAATTAATATCATATCGCCATTTTTCCAGCTATGTTCAATCGTGAACTTTTCTGCAAGTGTAGCTATTTCTTGTTTTAATTGATCTGTTAATTCATCACCATTTTTAAAAAAGTATCGTGGCTTTTGATAATTAAAAGAGGGGCCTAAAATTGCGTTAGCAAAAGCAAGTTTACCCTCATTTCCTTTTATTAAAGGAGAAAACTCAAGTTTATAATTGAGTTCACCCTGTTCATTTAAACTTGCTGTTTGTCCAGGAATTTGCGACATCATTTGCTTTACGTGTTCTATTGTTACCTGCTCAGGGTTATCTAATAATGGGTGCTCGGAGGCGATATATCGTTTCCATAAAACTTCAGGTAAAGTACGTTCTACAGTGATAGGTTCATTAAAAAGCGCTTTTAATTCAGGAGTCATAGCATTAAAAATTTGCTGTCCATCACATAAAGTTGTTTGTGAGCCTTGCTGTGCACTTTTTTGACTGTAAAAAGCAATGACATCTGGTGGGAAGGGCGTATTACCATTTTCTATATGTAGGCCTATTGCGGATGTACCAGCATCTACTTTTTGGCTCATATTATTTGAAAAGTCACGTGCGGGATCAAAAGTTAATTTATTACAAAAATTATTAAATAGCTGCGCGAAGCTTGTTAAATTGTGTTCAAAGTCACGTAATAAAGCCCAACCTTGAGAATGTAATTGCTTTTTAGCTTGTAAAATTACCTCTGGAGTTATGTGTTTGTTATGTAATTGGCCATCTATGGTTTGGTCATTCATAAAAGATAAATTCTTCATCGGGTTCACCTAAATGATTTATAATTACTGTTAGTCAGTTTGATAAATCCAGTGTGGTCTATTTTTCTTAACGTTAACTTAAGGCAAGGTTATTATTTTTAGTAATCTGTGATGAAGTTTTCGTGCCTTTTGATGGGCATTTTTTAAGAGGCATGTATAGAACTAATAAAAAAGTTTGTTGAATGCATATTTATAAAGCTGTGTTGTCGTTAATTTCAGTCGTTATGTTTTGGGCTATAGATAAACTTAGGGTCAAATTCTAAATTTATCTATAGCCCTTTAAAAATCAGATTTTCATAGCCTTAGTACAGTTGTATGGTATTGAGGCACTTATAAGCCATTGTGATATTGAATATTTGTTTTGTGCTCAACCATGGCATCAAGTGCGTTTTGCACTGCCGGTTCCCCTTGTAACAGTTGTTCAAAGTGTTTTATTAACTGTGTTTTATTGGGCGACTCTTTATCACCAGCGCCAATGTTTGTTAAATCAATCATAAAGTTATCAAATAAATGAGAAAGATCACTGATGATCTCCATATTTAAGAACTGATCTTGATTATAAATACTAGGGTAACCGGCTTTTTGCTTATCAATGGCAAAAGAGTCACCTTTTAAGTTAGTGATACTGGTAGATTTATCACATGACAACATACAACCATTATCAATACGCGGTTTTTCACAACCAACACTTTGTTGGAAGAAACACTGCCTGCTGACCATTAATAAAATTGGATGATAAATACTGTACATCATTTTAAAGTTTTCAGGGCGAGCAATATTTTGTATTTGTTGTCGGTTTATTTCGTTTGAAATAAATGCACCGCTACAATCAAAGGTTTCTTTCATTGCAAGGAGTGCATAAGAGTTTGTGATATTTAAAAATGGACCTGCTATCCATTTGATACCTAGCTTATGCGCCTCAAAAGCGATGCCTGTATTGTTAGTTACAATCAGTTCAGGTTTTACTTGTTGCAAAATATTGAGTGCTACGTCGTAATCTTTACCAATGAGTACAGATGGGAACCAAGGTATCAGCCTTGGGTTTTGTTTTAAGAAGTCAACATATTTAGTACAACCACGTTTGTAAGCATCTGGTAGTTTAAAATAAATATCTGCATCAGTTGTATCTGCTAATTTCACATCAACTTCATCACAAATTAGAATTGATAATTTAGTTCCTGACTCAGTTTTTTCATGTTTAACTAATTTTGGCAATGTCACTTCAGCGACAATTTCTTGAGATTCATTCAATAAAGCCGATACTTTATTTTTAATCTGCGTAAGCTCTTTATAAGTAATGCATAAACCTGGCTCTAATTCATCAGTATTAATAGGTTGTAAGTTGTAGCCCGCATTATTTAAGCTTTTAAATCTGTGCGCTAATAGTTCAGCATCAAAATTAACTTTATCACTTTGTCTTAATTCAGAGTCTGATATAACAACATAAGTTTGTTGTTCAATCGAAAAGCCTTCAGTTGTGGCCGTCAAAGTTAATGGCTTACCTGCTTCACCTGAAAAACTTAATGTAAGCGGTACTTTTTCAATGCTTAGATGTTTTATTTTGTCATCTACAGTGGCATTAATAATGTTTTTTTCTTGATGAAGTTCTTGCTTGGCATCAAAAATTTGCACAACTGAAATTGCATTACTTTTATTGATTGCGTGATCTTTTGAGTTATCGCGCGGATTATCAATAAACATTGATTGGTTTAAATCGCCTTTTAAAAATGAATTAGTAAAGTCACGATTAAATACTTTATATAAACGTTCGCCATCTTCTAATAATTCGCCCGTTTTTAAAAAGCCATCAATTTGTTTTCTAAAGCTATCAATTACTGTATGTACGTAACTTGAACCTTTAATACGTCCTTCAACTTTAAAAGAATGCACACCGGCTTCGATTAATGCCGGTAAATCAAAAAACGCAGAATTGTCTTTTATGTTTAAAGGGAAGTTGTTACCTGATTCTGTGGTTTCATATTCTTCCCTACAGGCTTGACTACAACGACCACGGTTACCTGAATTACCTACACTCGCAGACGTTGAGTAACATAAACCTGAGAAGGCAACACATAATGAACCATGTACAAATACTTCCGTTAATGTGTCATGTTCACGACCAACTGCGGTTAAGGCTGTGATTTCTTTTAAGTTTAACTCTCTAGATAAGTTAACACGTGATGCACCTAACTTTTTCAAAAATGGAATTTGGCCAGCATTATGTGTTGTTAATTGTGTTGAAGCATGAATATCTAACGTTGGGAAATGTTTAGTAAGCAGATTAAACATACCAAGATCTTGAACAATGACACCATCTAAAGTGGTATTAACTAATTTGTTTAATAACTTAGTAAGTGTTTTAAATTCTCTTTCAAGAATAACAATATTCAGTGTTAGAAAAATTTGACATTCATACTGGTGTGCAAGTCGTATAATTCCAATTAGTTCATCAAAAGAAATATTAGATGCGCGATTACGGGCATTAAAGGTATCTAAACCGCAATAAACGGCATCGGCACCAGCTATAATCGCTGCTTTAATTGCATCGACATCGCCACCAGGCGCTAATAATTCAATTTCAGGATTCATGTTTACAACTTGTATCTGTTAAATTTAAAGGAGGGGATTTTACATACATCTTTGTACTATGAACATAATTAAAGTGTATTATTAGTACATATAAAGCCAAAGCAAAAATTAAAATGAAAGAACCTGCTGATTTACCAATACTTTATTCATTAAGAAATTGTCCTTATGCAATGCGTGCTAGGTTTGGTATTTTTAAATCTAAACAGCAGGTTATTTTGCGAGATATTGTTTTAAGTAATAAACCAGATGAGATGATTGCTGCATCAGCAAAAGGTGAGGTGCCTACATTAGTCGTTTCACCTTCATTAGTAATAGATCAAAGCTTAGAGGTGATGCTTTGGGCTTTAAATAAAAGTGATCCAAATGATCTTTTACATAGTCATAATGAATCAATATTACCTGAAATGCTAAAATTGATAGAAGATTTTGATATTGGTTTTAAAGTCGCTTTTGATAAATATAGTGCAGCGAAGCGCTATCATGATGACAATGTCGAACAGTATCGCCAGGATTGTGAAGTTTACATTAATGATTTAGAACAAAGACTAAATAAATATGATTTTCTAATGTCAGAAAATGAAAGTTTAGCGGATATCGCATTAATATCATTTATTCGTAAATTTGCCAGAGTTGAGCGCAAGTGGTATTTACAATCACCTTATCCAAAAGTGAGAGCTTGGCTTAATAGCTATTTACAAAGTGCATTGTTTTCTAAAGTAATGAAAGAATATCCATTATGGTTAGAATCAAAAGAAATGATTATTTTTGGCGATAAGTAACCACATTGCTTTAGTTCTCACATTTGCGCTTATATATAAGCAGCAGTATCATGATATTTTTTGCATCTATTAAGTTTTAAATGTTATTACCTTTGGTTACTCATCCTGAATATAGTTATGCCTTTCCTGAAAAACATCGTTTTCCAATGCAAAAATTTAACTTGTTGCATCAATATTTAAAACAAAAAGGCATTGCGACTTCAAGTAATACGTTTAGGCCAGGCAGTGCCAAAATGGCACTTTTAGAAAATGCGCATTGCCCCGATTATTTATCACGCTTTGTTAATAACCAACTTACAGATAAAGAAGTACGCAGAATGGGCCTGCCTTGGAGTGAAGGATTATTACGCCGCACTCTTATCTCCCCTGTTGGCACTACTTTAGCTTGCCAATTAGCATTAAAAAGTGGGATTGCATGCCATTTAGCTGGTGGTACTCATCATGCGCATTATGATTTTGCATCAGGTTTTTGTATTTTGAATGATTTGGCAATCGCTGCCAATACACTTATTACCCAAGGACAAGTAAAAAAGGTGTTAATTTTTGATGTGGATGTTCATCAAGGTGACGGTACGGCGCGTATCTTAGAGAATAACGATAAAGTATTTACTTGCTCAGTGCATTGTGAAAAAAATTTTCCTGCTCGTAAAGCGCAAAGTGATTTAGATATTAATATTCCACGAGATACGGGCACTGATGTGTATTTAAAAATGATGGCTGATGGGTTTGAGCAAGCTTTAACTTTGAGTAAACCTGATTTTGTTATTTATGATGCCGGTGTTGATGTTTTTAGCGATGACCCTTTAGGTTTATTGAATGTCAGTTTAGAGGGGATTAGAGTTCGTGATAATTACATATTAAAGCGTTGCTTAGAGCTTAACATTCCAGTCGCAACCGTTATTGGTGGAGGTTATGATAAAAATGAACAAGCTTTAGCCCAACGTCATGCTATTGCTGTTGAGGAGGCATATAAATTATCACATGAGTTCGGGTAATGTTGGCGTCAGGAAAATAGGTTTATGATATAAACCTTTAAAAAATTAGATTTTTGGAATAGGAAATACATGCGATTAGATGGCAGAATTATTTCATGGAATAACAAAAAAGGGTTTGGTTTTATTGCTCCTAATTGTGGTGGAAAAAATGTATTTATACATAAAAATTCATTAGTGAATAGAGATCGCACCCCTAAATTTCAAGACTCTATTTGTTTTTCAATTCGTAAAGATAATCAAGGTCGTTACTGCGCTTGTGATGTATTGTTTTCAGGTGAGAAATATCAAAAGAGAAAGATTAATAAACAAAATAAATTTACTCTCTTCTTTACTATCACATTTTTTATTGTAATTACCATTGCAGGGTTTCTTGGAAAAGTACCTATTAATTTAATTCATTTTTATTTTGGACTCAGTTTTATTACTTTTATTGTCTATGCGATTGATAAAATTAAGGCACAAAAGGGGAAATGGCGCACTCCAGAAAGTACATTACATATATTAGCCTTAATAGGCGGTTGGCCGGGGGCTACTTTTGCGCAGCAGTTATTACGTCACAAATCTAAAAAACAAGTATTTCAGATAAAATTTTGGTTTTGTGTGCTTACTAATTGTGCCGCATTGGCTTGGCTACTTTCACCTTATGGAATACACACGCTAATATTTATTAGTTTTTATTAAAAAATTTTTAAGCTATCAAAAATAATAAACGGTTGTTTAACCAAACCTTGATTTATATAGATATTTATTTTTAATATGCCCCTATAATGTGGCCTAATTTATTAGTTATTTCTTTTCGGAGTCAATTATGAAAGTTGTTGAAGTCAATCATCCCCTCATTAAACATAAACTTGGCCTAATGCGTGAGGGTGACATTAGTACTAAACGTTTTAGAGAGTTGGCGTCAGAAGTGGGGTGTTTACTGACTTATGAGGCATCTAAAGATTTTGATTTAGAAGCTAAAACCATCAATAGTTGGAATGGTGAAATTGAAGTAGAGCAAATTAAAGGAAAAAAAGTTACTGTGGTGCCTATTTTAAGGGCTGGCCTTGGCATGATGGATGGGGTATTAGAACTTATTCCTAGTGCGCGTATTTCAGTCGTTGGTATGTATCGTAATGAAGAGACTTTAGAACCCGTAGTCTATTTTGAAAAGTTAGTAGGTCAAATTGATGAACGTTTAGCATTGATTATTGATCCTATGTTAGCAACTGGTGGTTCAATGATAGCAACAATTGATTTATTAAAAGAGCGCGGTTGTAAGCAAATTAGGGCATTAGTACTTGTTGCTGCACCTGAGGGGATTGCTGCAATGGAAAAAGCTCACCCTGACGTTGAACTTTATACTGCTTCAGTTGATGACTGTTTAAATGAAGCGGGTTATATTTTACCGGGTTTAGGTGATGCAGGTGACAAAATCTTTGGTACTAAGTAGTTTATAAAAAAGCGAGATCATTGCCCACTTGGCTGGTGGGTTTTCCATAATAAGTTGCGATTAATAAAGTGCGTTGTAATGTGTCATCTATTGAGAGTTTTTGTTTGTCGCATAAACCTTTAACGGCTTTGATGATATTAGGGTAATTTTTAAAATCTATTACTTGTTGTTTGGTTTCTATCTCTATTAAAGCCAGTAAAGCGGTCAGTTCATGATTAGGTAAAGTTAATAAATTTGCATTGGCAAAAAAATAAGCCTCAACTGGTGTTAAGTTTTTACAGTCTCGTTGTAATAAAGCGGCACTTAATGTTTCATTACTTTCAAATAACATCATAGAACGTAAATAATTAAATGGTGGAATATTAAGCGTGTCGGTTTGTTTTTTACCTGCGAGTAAATAGTGAAATACATTTCGTTTTTGTAAATTAGTTTTGTTAAAGTTTTCAGAAATCTGTAATGCAGGGGTAAAAAAGCTTAATGCATCGCTGGTATTAATTTGAGAAATAAGTAATTCTGGTAATCCTTTGCTTTCAATGAATTTAGTCGCAATTTGTTGATAAAACTCAAATACAGATAGTGATTTTTGCCCTTGCTGAAAAGTGAAAGCCAATTGGTCGATATTTTCAAGCTCACTTGATTGCATATAATGCGCTAATAAAGCTTTAAAGTCTTTATTTGTAAGTAAGGTGATCATCGTTTGAATATGTGATTTCATCAAGATATCGTTATTGCACTTAGTTTAAGCTTATTCTAATCGTATCAATCTCTAAATAACAATATTGAATAAGCTCATGTGTAAATTTTATTTTCTTTTAAAGAAATAGAGTTGGGTGTCAATACCAAAAGATGCTTCGCTTAGGGTATAAAAGCCATTACCATCGAGTGCCCAGGCTATTGCTTCTCCTTGAGGCTCTGGAATATATGGTAAACGTTTAGGTTTGCTTTTTAGTAAGGCTTCTATCGATTCATTCGCCGTTTTTTTCCAATAATAAATATTATTATAATCTTTTAAAATTATTTCATTACCATTTGGGGAAATATCTCCAGCAACAATTTTTTGAAAATCTAATACGCCCACTTTTTTCAGGATATTTATTTTGTCTAAGGACTGAGGGTAAGGTGCAATATACATGTGCACTTTCTTTTCGCGTTTAGAAATAATAATAAGATCTTTGGTTTGTGGATCTACCATTAAGGTTTCGGCATCACGCTTACCGTCGGGGTATTGAAAACGAATAATATCTATTTGTTTTTTAGATATTGTATGTACTTTAGGAGTGGTAATGTTACTAACGTCAGGTTCAGGAAAACGATAAATTACTTTTTCATCGTATTGCGCCCTGTTATCGCCAATGTCAGCAACATATAAATAGTTTATGCCAGATTTTGGGCCTACACCTATGCTCATATCCTCCCAATCTCTCGCTTTAATACCTTCTAATATGAAACTCCCTAAATTAACACCTTTAGTTGTCAATAAAAATAATCGATTTATTCCACCACTGTCATTATGTGTCCAATAAGCTTTTGAATTACTTCTGCTAGCTGCTAAACCTGATGCTTCATTGATATCTTTTAACTCTAGTGCGCCTTGTCCAATTGCTTGCTCAAATAAGTTTGTTACTAAAGGAATTGTCTCATTAGCAGCATTAGTATATTTACTTTTATAAATGGCAAAACTGACAATTGCGACTAATAATACTATGCTTATTTTTTTCATTTTATGCAGTTAATCAATAAATTATTTATAAGGTCATTAAATTAGATTTAGAATTTTTATTCAACTTATAATTGTGTTCATTAATTAATGTTTTTTTTATATTCCTTTTTAATTGAGTAAATTTATTAACTGCTCAGAGTTTACTAAACCGATATTAATCGTGCCGTCAGGTAATATTAGTGTTGGGGTGGAACTAATTCCAAACTCGTTTGCTAAAGCCAGCTGTTCTGTAACTGAGTTTTTACAGGTTTGAGAGCTAGTAAACTGATTTTTCATTGCAAGAGTCATATTTTTTTGTGGGTCGTCAGAGCATAAAACAGACACCGTTTTATTAAATGATTTTGAATTTAACCCTGCCCTTGGCAACATTATGTAATTGACTGAAATACCCTTGGCATTTAGCTCAGGAATTTGAGTATGAAAACGTCGACAATATCCGCAATCAATATCAGTAAAGAGTGTTATTGTGTGTTGCGCTTCTGTTGTTGCAGGGAATCGCAATTGCATATTATCTGGTAAGTGTTTTATTTTATTTGCACGGTATTGTTTTTCTTTTGTATCAACAATATTTGTTCTGTTTTGAGTATTAATGACTGGTCCTGCAAAAATATACTTTCCATTGGGACTGGCAAATAATGTTTTTGCTCCTAGGTTTATTTCAATGAGTTGAGAGTCAAAGGGTTTTACCTTTATATTTGATTGCGTATTAAAAATTGCCTTTATTTTGCTGATTGTTTTAGGGTCAATTAAGGGTTTAACTTCATCTTTAGCAACTGTGTCTAATGAAAAAAAGCATAATAATAAAGCAAGCTTGAATAATTTTGGTTTCATAATATAACGCCTTAGGAATGTTCTATCTGTTATATTAGAAATTATCAAATCTTGTTAGTTTATAAATCTAAAAACATCTATAATTATCTATATTTTATTATAAAACAATTGATTAAGATGTTCTGTATAAATGGGTGTAAGTGTTCATTGCAACTAAAAAAGGTGGTTTTTGTAATTCAATGCAAAGCGCTTGTTTATTATGAGTCGCTGTTTTTTTAACTTGTTCACACAGTTCTAAATAATTTTTATCTGGTTTCACTTGATTAGCAAGTTTGTTATCTCTTTGCTGGCTTTTGTAATTATTTTTGGTTAACTTATTTTGAAGCAATGTCGACGTTTGTATATTATCAATTTGATTTAAGAGCACTTGTATTCGCTCATCGGTTGCGGCAATTGTGCAAATAGAGTGTGATGTATTGAGTGCGTTTGCTCCATTAATCGCATATTGTAAAGCATCAAATACAAGACCTTGTTGTGCATAGATTCGGCTCATTAAATCAGATGCCATAGAGTAGTTATATGATGATTGATTTTTATTATTTAGAATTTCTCTCGCATATAACTCTGATGCCGTCAGGTTTTGTTGCTGAAATAAACTCTCTGCAAGTAAAAATTTTGTTTCAACTGAACTTGGGTTTTCATTTAAGCTAAATTTTAGCCATTTCTCAGCTTCTAAATATTGTTTTTTTTCTAGAGCTATCACACCTTTAGAATAAGCACTTAATGCTGGTAAGGTACTTTCATTTTTACTCATTTGGTTTTCTTGCATGAGAAACATGGAGCTTGTTATTAAAAAAGTGAGACTTGCAGCTATCGCTAAATAAGTTTTTTTAACCTTTGGTTTTAGCTGGTTTGTAACAGCAACCCATTGATACCCTAAATTTGGTTGCGTTCGTATTAACTCTATTTTAGAAAGTTTTCGGATCTCGCTGATCACTTGAAATAGAGTGTGATCTTGCACATGTTCAGTGTGCCAAACAGATAAAAAAAGCTCTTTTTTAGAAATGATTTTATGGCGATTTTCAATTAAATAGGCCAATAACAGCGCTGTTTTTGGACGAATGTCATGCTTTATTTGATTCACTGTTAACCGATAGGTTTGACTGTTAAATTGAAATTGGGCAAATTTATACTGTGACATAAACGGGACTTATACTCTTATTTTTATAAAACTTAACAAGTAAGAGGGAAAGCTGCAAGAAAGTAAATGTCTTATATTTTTATAGCTGAAGAATGATTAAATATATAATGCATTTTCTGACAATAAAATCGTCTAAATTCATAAAAAATCAGAATAATACTCAAGACATACTGGTTTATTATTCATATTAAAAATTTGATTATTATGTCATTCCTTTTATTTTCATATTTAACGTATTATTTCTTTACAGTAAAAGTGTTTAAAAATATGATCCTCATATCATTCAAATATTTAAAGTTCTAATGAAAAAACGCAATCTAATATTCTTTACATATGTTCTTTTTGTACTTACTGCTTGTAGTACTACTATACCTGTTCGTAATTATATGGACCAAACGATTCCTCAATATGGTAACTCTGAGGTGAGTTCAACGCTTGTTGAAAGATCTATTATTAAAGGGGCTATTTCTCTAGGCTGGCAAACTAAAATTATTAAA
This sequence comes from Pseudoalteromonas denitrificans DSM 6059, assembly GCF_900112265.1. GTDB lineage: Bacteria > Pseudomonadota > Gammaproteobacteria > Enterobacterales > Alteromonadaceae > Pseudoalteromonas > Pseudoalteromonas denitrificans. Next base: position 43,125 of record NZ_FOLO01000009.1, read on the forward strand.
AGTGGCCTTATTGAAGCTACTTTAAATATACGTACTCATCAACTTGTTGTTTTAATTAGCCATGATGAAAAAAACTACTCAATTGAATATAAAGATTCAATTAACTTGAAATATAATGGAAAAAAAATCCATCGTCAGTATGTTAATTGGGTTAATAATTTAATTAATGCTATTAACGCTGAAAATATTAGAGCTTAACGATTGTTAAAAAGCAGCTTTTCAGCTGCTTTTTATGTTAAATAAAATAATTAAAAACGATAACGAATGCCAAACTGTGCTTTCCAAACTGAAGGTATTTTTGCCACAGTAGGTGTCGGTTTAGTAAAGTTATCATAAACATATTGGCCATTTTTGATAGTGACATCGACTACTGGCGCATTAAATGGTTGTACATAAGACTCGGCTCTGCCCCATTCATCATTCAATAAATTACCAATATTTTCGATATCAAAGGTTAACTCTAATTTATGCTCACCTGAAATTTTGATTTCTTGTGCTATGTGTAAGTCAAATCTATGTATCCAGCTACTGGTACATGAGTGACGACGTGAAATAGTGCCTGCAGATAAGCAGTTTGTACCATTAATGTAATCAAAAAAACCTTGTTTATCAAAATCATCGGAATAGGTAACCAGAGGATCACTTTCACCATTTGGAACATAGAGAGATTGTGAGTTATAACCATCCCATGATGCAAAACCAGCAAACCCGCCAAAAGTACCAGAACTTCGCATGGTATGGCTATAATGACGACCTTCTCTACCGTTATACATAAGTGAAATTGTCGTGAGGTTATCGCCAAACAATTCATTACTCCAAGTCAAATTGGCCGCAATAATATGACGGACTTCAAATTCAGAGTTATAAAGTGTTTCAGATTGAAAGTCTGAATCTGCGGGCATCGAATAACCTTCAAAGGCAACAAAGGCATTGCCGGGATTAATTTCAGTAATATCCTGATAGGTATACCCCATGTTTAAATTGAAATTACCAAATTCAGTATAAAAGTTCTTATTGGCATTAAATGACCAAACCTGAGCTTCTCCTTGATCTGTATTAGTAAGGCTTAAATCAAAGGGAGTTGGAGAGTCATAGATAGGTCGACCATCAGGTGCGTTATCGACTTGATGCATATTTAATTCATGATAAATTGCGGCATCTTTTACCCAACTAAACAAAACATCGGCACTGAGCTGCCAGTTATCTCCCAAAAAGCCAAGATCTTGGCGTCGTTCTATGCCTAAATTGACTTTCCAAGTACTGGGTATTTCAAAATTTGGGTCTATGCTATTGGTATCACTATTACCGCCACTAAAACCACCAACAGCTAAAAAATCTAACACTGCTTGTGGCGTGCTTTTACCATCAAAACAATCATCAGCACAGCCTGCAAAAGTTTTTCTTACACCATCATTACCATATGAATTTGATAACCACACATTAGGTGCACCACCACCAAACAACCCAAAACCACCTCGAATAATGGTATTGTCATCATAGGTATAATTAGCACCAAAACGAGGCTCTAATAACTCTAAACCATCGTAATTATTTTGATTACTGTAACCATGACGAGATACAAAATTATTATTTAAGATAGGTTTGTCATCATTGCTATATTTGGTATACCTTAATCCATAAGTAAGGGTTAAATCATCAGTAATAGACCATTCGTCTTGAGCATAAAAGGTTGTTGTACTGTATTCAAATTTATCAACTGCATCATTGGCATTACCTGTTAATGCATTTTGAAAAACATGAAAACCTTTATTATTTTCAAAGTTTTCAATAGTTGCAAATGTTGTCATTCCCAATGAACCAAATACAAAGGTATTCACTATATCGAGCTTTTCGTACTCAATGCCAAAAGTTAAAAAATGTTCATCATTAAAATAATAATCGGCTTTAAACTTTAGCATGTCTCTATCGTTGGATAGTGCGTTGGCATGACGAAATTGATCAGGTCCTATATATAGCTGACCACCATTTGGCGTACCAATTAAAAATTGAGCGAAGTTGGTGCCAAATAAAGGTATTTGTTCTGTATTAACTTCTTTGCGGGCGTATTTAAATTCGGTTGATAAATCATCTGTCCAGTCTGAAAATACTTGCAAACTATAGGCTTTAAGCGATTCATTCATATTATAACGATTAGACTCTGCCGTTGCCCAATTTGCATTAGGAAAGGTTTCAGCCCAAAAGTCACGTACCGTATTACCTTCGTTATCTTGGTATGTGAAAGAAGCGCGATGATCATCATCAATAAACCAATCAAATTTGAGCAATATTTTCTCATCTTCTTCATCAGAAGAGGTATTGTAACCGCCAATATCATAATTCCATACATCTTGTGCAATTTGTGAAATACGATCAAAATCTGCTTGCGTTACGCCTATTTTTTCATTTGGATCTACCACTCCATTTTCATTATCTAAGGTAAATTGATAAGGTTTGGAAGCATCAAACTTTTCATATGACGCAAAAAAGAATAATACGTCTTTAACTAATGGACCACCTAATGTAAATCCATAAATATCTTCAGAAAAGTCACCTATGTTAAGGTCTTCACCTTCACTGTCGTCGCCTACCATGCTGTCGTCTGAACGATAATAAAAAGCTGAGCCATGGAACTCATTGGTACCAGACTTTGTAACGATATTCACATTACCGCCTTGAAAGTCTCCATAACTCACCTCAAATGGCGCAATATTCACGGCAAGCTGTTCAATGGCATCTAAAGAGATAGGTGTACGACGGCCAGGGTAACCATTTTTATTTAAACCAAAATCATCATTTTGTTTAACACCATCTATGGTTAAGCTATTACCCCGTACATTACCCCCTGCAATTGAAAGCGCAGGACCACCGTCGGCAGTTGGGTCAACAACCATACGAGAATCTCGCTGTAAAACTGATTTTAAGTCACGGCTGATAGCTGCTGTATTGTTAATGTCTCCTTCACCAAAATCTGTGCTGGGTCCTTTTCGATAAGCGCCTGCCATCGAAAGTTGACCACTTACTTCTATACGTTCAATTTTTTGTACCGCAGAGGCTGTCAAACTCACCTTAGATACTTGACCAAGTTGTAAAAATAAATCTTCAATATTATTAAACTTTAACTCAGTGCCACCTGTAATTCGCACTGTATAAGGGCCGCCTACAGGTAAACCTTTAGTTTGAAATACACCACCTTGGGTTGTAGTAAGGGTTTTGGTTTTACCTGTAGGTTGATGTGTTACTACAACGGTAACATTTGCCAGCGCATTGCCTGTCACATCTAAAACTTGGCCCCTGATTGCCGATGATGTATCTGATGCTATGACTGGTAGCTGAGTGAGTAACATAGATGATGCAATGATTGCAGCTGCAATTTTATTGACTCGCATGTTTGTATCCCCTTTGTTGTCTAATTTTATTGATATTATTTTTTAATCTGGCACATGTGTCAGTAATGGTTAAAATAACACCATTGTAAATTTAGGCAATTATTGCGCATAAAACAAAGAACTTAGTACAAAAACTACACGCTTAGCTTAGATGTATTTTGTAATACTGATTAATTGTTCCGTGATTTTGATTTTTTTTAATTTATACAATTGAATACATTGATATTTAAATATTAATTAGGTACAAAGGCTGTCTTGTTTTTATACCTAAATATATTGATAAATAATGAAAAAAATAAAAGTACAGATGAGATATATACAAGCTGGTTTGGCGACTTTATTTTTGGCTGCAAGTTTCTTTTCCCAAGCTAACTATGTACAAAAAAATATCACAATTGATAATGCTGAAAGCTGTTTTAAAGGATCTTTTGAAACACATGAACTTTGGGTTAACTTTTTAACTGAACAAAGTCTAAAAACAAAAAAATTATTTAACAAAGAGCGCTTTGTTAAAAATATGCCAAAAGAAAAGTTTGATTATGTCAAAAACAACCTTGAATGTATTAATTTTACTTACCAAGTGGATGGTTTAACGATAGAAGGTTATTACTTAAAACCTAGAAATTCATTTAATAAAAAACTGCCTGTTCTTATATATAATCGGGGAGGTAATGGTGAATATGGTTATGTTAAATTTTATAGCAAAATAGATTTTATTGCTGATATTGCAAAACAAGGTTTTATTGTTATCGGCAGTCAATATCGGGGGAGTTCAAAGTATATAAAAAATAATGGTAAAGATGAATTTGGTGGCGCTGATATCAATGATGTTTTAGCCTTAATGCAATTAATTAGACATATTCCCGATGCGGATATAAATCGCATTGGCATGATGGGCAAAAGTAGAGGCGGCATGCAAACTTTTATTGCAGCAAAATCACTACCAAATATCAAAGCCATTGCTATAGTTGCCGGTAATAATGATGAAGAAATGGCGCTTAAAAGACGCCCAAAAATGGAAAGAGTATTAAATTATAGAGTGCCAAACTTTAAAAACAATAGAGCTGAAGCTCTATATAAACGCTCAGCAATAAAATGGTTAGATAAACTACCGCAAGGTGCGCCAATTTTATTATTACATGGTGATAATGATAAAAGAGTCCATGTTGAACAGGCAATTCAAATGGCTGCTGCATTAAAGAATAGAAGTCATGAACATAAATTAGTTGTGTACCCTGAAGGTAATCATGGTTTGTGGAAATATCGCAAAGAAGTAAATCAAGAATTAACAAGTTGGTTTAAAAAATACTTATAAAGAAAAAGGCGCTGTTAAAGCGCCTATTTTTTTGGGTGAGGTATCTATATGAGCTACGGACAACCTCCTACAAAAGAAGCAATTTCATTGCCATTTCCATCGTATAAATGCCATATACAGCCTTCACCAGATGGACCACCTCCTACAGTACCGCTATCCTTAAATTCGATGTTATATCCGACAGCGACTGCTTTTGAATTTTCTATGTCATCAGGAGTAGAATACACTCTTGCTAAAAACTTTTTGTTCAAGAGTTTAATTATGCACGATGAGAGTTTTAATGTGTTTAGGCTATTTTTAGAACTAAGAATAATATTTAAAGATATATTATCAAAATATGTCATATGGCGACTTGATTCGAGGTGTAAAATGTTATTTTTAATTTTTACCTCATAGCTTACTTGATTCTTTTTTGTCCCAGGGTATGAGTGAATTATTACTCTATTTTCTGGTACATAATTCCAAGTACCTCCTAAGCCAAAATCACCAACACCGACACTAAAATTAGCAGCTGTAAAAACGCTTCTTTCAAAAAAAGCATCACCATGTTGAATATAAAAATCTTGTGCTTTTATGGTTACGGCAGAGAGTGTATTAGCATTAAATGCTTGCTCTACAGTTTTACTTACATTTGATTTAGAACACGGTACAGCTGACGTGATTTGATCTTGACTTGATGGAGTAGGTATATCTTTACTGAGTGTATTTGATAAGGCATCTATTGTTTTATATGTTTTTAATACTTTAGCTGCCAAAGCTTTTATCTCTTGTGGCAATGTAATATCTTTTATCGTTAAGGTGAAGTAGGCATGTTCACCCCCTTGTCCAGTGTGTCCAACTCTAAAGCCAAAGGTTTCACCTGTTGTATTATCAATAATGGCAACTGAATTACTTGCGCTATAGCAGTGAGTACCTTCAGGGCCATTAAAATCGTTATAACATTGATAGTCAGGTTCTAATTTTATTTTGGCTAAAGACTTGGCACTCGAATAATTACAGTTGTCACAAATAAGGGCTTTGTAATCACTGGCAAATGATCCGGTAGATATTAACAATGTTGATAAAAGCGTGATTAATCGTAACTTCATTATAAATTCCTTTTTAAAAACATAATATATAACGATATGCAGTAGCTTTACATGGTACGTTTTAATGGTTTATCTACAATTTTAATTATTAAATTATCTGGAAATATCACTGCAATAAATAGAGCTAAATGACAGGGAAGTTCATAGTATTGAGATGCGTCAATTTACATTTATCTTATTCAGTATATTTCGTGAGTAGTTATATCCAAGGAGTTAGCATTGCCGTGTTCTAACGGTTAAATAACAGGCACTTAGTGGGCATTGTTTTCTAAAACTAGAAAAGAGGCATTGCCAATTATTGATAATGAGTAAAGACAGGCATCTCATTTTAAGGTTTTTAGTAATAAATATTTTAAATGAAACTGTGCTTATAAAAGGCGCTGTTAAAGCGCCTATTTTGGATAGGGAATTTATTTAAATTACCAAGCTGTATCTAAGTCTTTACCAACCTGAGATATGTTTGTTTGTGGTAAAACGATCATTCTAGTTTGGTCTGTTAAAATAATATTGCTAAGACTATAGGGGCCTTTTGTTATGCCTGTTACCTTAAATGGCATAATGAGACTTGCATCTGAATATAAATATTGTGCAATTTCAGCTGTTGCAATGTCTACTTTTTGATTATTAAGGTTGAACCCCTGTAATGTTGCTTTGACTGCAAAACGTCCTTCTTGAGCAATAGATAGAGGCACAGTTACCTTAACATTTGTTTTATTTTTTGCTGCAATATTAATGTCAGATGTAACGACTTTTGCAGTTTCAGCAGTTTGAATAAAAGGCACTTTAATGGTTCGTTTTATTTTATTTGCTAAGTGATCTGTTGTGATATTAAGCTCTACTTGATATAAGCCTTTTACAGCTCCCAGTTGATGTAACTCATCAGAAAACACAATATTTCCCTGGTTATACTTTAATGCGACTTTCTCACCTAATGGGCTGATCAGGTATGCATTCACATCTTTATTACTAAATTGTTTATTTGTGAGCTGAGCATTTAGTTTAAGTTTTGGTTGTAGCTGTTTTTTAATGCTTAGTGGTGAAGTAACCTTTAATTTAAATGCTGAGTTTTTATCTTTTACATGTACGATATATTTATCATCAGCAACTAAAGGTTGTGCATATTTTAAAATTGTTTCAGAAGCTAAAGAAGCATTTTCTACTTTTAGAGCGATGCTGCCATCTTTAAAGCCAGCCAATGCCATATCTTTTTGTGCAGCCAGCTGTACTAATTTTTGTTTAACTGATTTTTGATTATTTACTAATTGAATTTCATTTAGTTCAAGCTCTTGAGGTTTAAATACTTGGCCTTCATCAAACTTTGCTTTAGGTGCTAATTTAACTAAAGTAGACGCATCGCTTAAATATACTTTTATGCCTGCATTAAGCTGGGCTCCTGTTACTTCTTGCCAATATTCATCACTGATATATGTTTTTTGATTAGCTACAGATATATCAGTATTAAAAGTTGTTGGCCACTGGTAAAAAGTTGCTTCACTCGTCTTATTTTGTGCATTAGCAGTGAAAGCCATCGCTAAAGTTAATAAAGTAAATGTTTTTGATAATTTTATTGATATGTTTTTGTTTGAAATTTTCATTATCATCTCCTAAATTCTGTTGCGTACTAAGCTGTCTAAACCAAAACATTTACGTCTACTCTGGTGATGACTTAAAGGCTCTTTTCCATTGGATTTATCTTTATCGTAAAACCATACACTGCCTGCGGCGGCTTGAGAGCTGCAATTTAAGAATCCATCAGAGCAATTATCTAACCAATTTTGAGTTACTTCTAAGGCTACTTGGTATTGATAACCACCACAGTAGCTATCAGTATCCCAAATTGCAGAATCTACATCACTACCGACTACAGCTTCAAATTTAGATTGAAGGGCGGGTCTTCCAGATGTGCCATATAGCCACTCGGTATTGTAAAACTCCATCCAGCTAACTTGTTGTTGTTTTACAGCATCACTGTTATAGCCAAGTAACCAGCCAACACCAGCCTCAAAAGCATTACCTGCAATGGCTGCGTCGGCTAAAGGTGTGCCACCACTTGATGGTGCCAAAGCGACTGTGTGTGTGATTTTGTTTATTATATTAGGATAAAGGCTATTGGAAGTTGGGTTCGATAAAATCCAACGAACTATGTTACCGCCATTAGAGTGAGTTATAAGTTTTAGGTCAGTTATGTTTTGATCTGAAATAAAGTGAGTGAGTGCTGTAGCTAAACAGCCAGAAGCATCCTCATGCCACATAAATTGATCAAAATCACAATTTATAACTGTATATTTTTCTGAATTGGGGATGCCTTTTCTAACTGAATCTATAAACTCCGAGGTCCAATAATCGTTTCGAGCATCGGTTTGTTTTCCTGTGCCGTGAATAAAGGCAAGCCCAGTATTTGCATTTGCTGCCCCTGCTAAGAAGCAAGTTAATAGAAGTGTTGATTTTATTGTTTTTGTCATTGTGTATTCCTGTAAATTAGTTGGGTATTTACTGGTTGGAGGTTCGACCTCCGATCACAATCTATACAAAATCGATCAATAAAACAACGCGAGTTAACCTTTTATTTACAGTTGTTCCTGTAATGCTTGCTGTTGTTTAGCTTTTAACAACAGATGAACGTTGATGTCCAGTCAGTTTTTATAAGAGGTAAAAAAATTTAAAAAACTAAAGTGAAATTCTTTTTTGTGGTTATATTTTTTCTGAGTGTAGGTAAATTAAGGTGCTAAGATTGGTGATCAAAAAATCATGCTGTGTTAATTTTTTAAAGTGAATAAGTGACGACAAATTTAAGAATTTTTTATTAAATGTGTTTATATTTTGGGTGCGTTTAATATTATTTCACTATACTAAAAAGGTTTCATGAAGAAGCTTTAAATGGAATATTATTTAGCTTCGTTTTAGCTTCGTTTTAGCTCACTTGCTAACCCATGTGAGCTTGTTTTTTATTGGATTATTTTATCCAGTTTTCAACATGGTTATATTCTGGATATTTTGTTAGGTATTCCCGAATGCTGTAATAAAAATTCACATCGATATTGAGATCTTCCCAATCACCTGAAAATACTTGTTTAACTAGGCTGTTGTTTGGCATTAAGTAGTCTGCTTTTTGATAACCTCTATCAAGCATGCTTTAAATTTTACTTTATTGAAAAATATATGAATTAAAATATTTTTTTTGCTCTATTTTGATGGATTTAGAAATATATGAAACACTCTTTTTTATGAAATAAAATGAGCCCAGCAGTAATTTATGCTGATGGGCTTTTTAGTTTCGATAAATGAAAATTACTTACAAGCTATTTTACGCCATGCATTAATTTATTAATCAATGGTGAAATGATAAATAAAAACATACCAGCGCCAGCAAGTAACCAAAAACTAAAGCTAAAGCCATTGATTGCAGAGGCGACAGTCATACCTTTCTCACCACTCATGCTACCGGCTAAAATTCCTGAGAAATTGTTTCCAATGGCTGTGCTTAAAAACCATCCTCCAAAAGCTAAACCTGCCATAGAAGCCGGAACTAATTTACTGATCATAGATAAACCGATAGGTGATAAACATAATTCACCCACAGTATGTAATACATAGCATGCAGCTAAAGGCCAAAGAGGAATTAAATTATTAGAATTAAGTAAGTTTTCTAATGCATATACTAGGATTAAAAACCCTAATCCAGTGCCTAATAGACCTAAAGCAAACTTTCGTGGAATACTAGGTTCAATTTTTTTCTTAGCCATAAAAACCCAAATCATGGATACAATAGGGGCTAAAGCTAAAATCGCGACAGCATTAACAGATTGAAACCAAGCAATTTTAAATTCAAAAACTGCTGTAATATTTCGATCGACGATATTTTGAGCTAAAAAAGTAAAAGAGCTACCGGCTTGTTCAAAAAACATGAAAAAAATTACGTTAAAACCACACATTACTAAACACGCTATCATGCGATCTAAAGCAATTCTTCCATCTTTTTTAGCACCATTAATAAGCATAAAAGCTAAACCGATAAATAAAATAAATAATAACCAAGCGAGTATTTGTGCTCCTGCATAGGCCATTAAAATATATACAGGCCCAATAGATAAAAGAGAACCTGCAATAACATAAACTAAATTTTTAGTTCTGGTTGGTGATTTATCAATTGTGCCTGTGCCTTTAAGTTGCTTACGACCAAAGTAAAACCAAACATAACTAATTAGCATACCAATTCCAGCTGCTGCAAATACTGCTTTATAATTATCCATCATAGGTGTTTGAGTAAGTGTACTGGCAAGCCATTGGGTTATAATGGGAGAAACCATCGCTCCAGCATTTATGCCCATATAAAAAATGCTAAAACCACGATCACGGCGACTATCGTTTTGGTGATAAATCTTACCAACTAGGTTTGAAATATTTGGCTTAAAAAGTCCATTGCCTACAATTATGGTGGCAAGGCCAATCATAAAAAAATTTTGATCTGGTAACATGATCAAAAAGAAACCCGCGGCCATAATGAGTGCGCCAACTAATATCGAATGTTGCGAGCCAATAATTTTGTCTGCTACGTAACCGCCAAAAATTGCACTGCCATAAACAAGCGCTAAATATGCGCCATAGGTATTAGATGCAAAATGTTGCCCTGAAGTATCACCGTTAAAAAACTGTGCAACAATATATAGGGTAAGTGCCCAACGAATACCGTAAAAAGCAAATCTTTCCCAAAATTCTGCCATAAACAACATCCATAACGGTTTTGGATGCCCCCATAAATCTTCATATTTTGAAATACTGTTTATCTGTATTTCTTGTTCAGGAGTTGTACTTATTGATGTCATTTTTTATCTCCATGTATTTGCTTGTTGTTTATTTTTAATATTTATTATTTTTTACGCCTTTATAATAAAAGGGGTGAAATAATCTACTTGAAACTATGGTGAAGCTAGCTAAAAGCTTGAGTGAAGCTTTGGTGAAGGTGTAATTCAAAGATTGTTATTTGGTGAAAAAGCCGTAATTATATAGCCTGAAGCAATAAAGGATGAAAATGAGTGCTGAATAATAACAATAATGTAACTCGGTATATTTTTGAAGATTTGACCTTAGATATTCAAATAGGAATGCTGTTTAGAGATAAAAATAAAATAGCTTTACCTAAATTAAGTTATGATTTACTTGTTGCTTTAGTTGAGTCATCACCAGCATTATTAAGTCAGCAAGAGCTAATGGAAATTGTATGGCCAGATCGCGTCATTGGTGATGAAACACTTAAACAGCGAATAAAATTATTGCGTAAATCTTTATCAGATAATGCAAGTGCGCCTAAGTATATTGAGGCTATTCGGGGAAGAGGTTACCGCTTATTACCAGAAGTTAAGCGAGAATGCATTATAAATAAAGCGCCTTCAGTCATTGTGGATTTATCGGCTAATGATAGATTTCCTGATTTAGCAAATATGCAACTTACTGGTTTATGGCGAAAAATATATAAGATGGGTTTAGTTTCTTTTTTAGTCATAGCATGTTTATTAAGTCTGTATACATACGTTTATTCTTCAAATAAGGAGAATGAATTATTAGTTTCAAGTCGCAAACCTCAAGTAATCATTCAAAAAGATAAAATAATGAATAATATTGCTTTAGATTATTATTTAAAGGGAAAGGATTATTATAAGCGCTATCGCGAAATAGATAATGTGATTGCGATTGAGTTTTTTAACAAGGCAATCATTGAAGACCCTGAGTTGTCTTTGGCCTATGCAGGATTAAGTCAGGCACATAGTCAGCAGTTATTCCAGTTTAACGGTTCATCTGAGGATAAAATAAAAGCAATTGATTATGCTTATCAGGCAATTACTTACGATAACAATTCCGCAGAATCATATAAAGCATTAGGTATTGCCTATTATGTTTCAGGTTGGTTATCCAAGAGTATAGATGCGCATTTAAAAGCATTGGTTTTATCACCATCAAATACTGAAACGGTTTCAAATCTAGGGTTTATTTATAGTGAACAGGGTCAGTTTAAAAAAGCTTTGAAATGGCATCAAAAAGCACTGGAATTAAACTCTAAACATGTTGTCAGTATAGTGCATACAGGTCAAACTTTAGCTGGGTTAGGGCATTACTCTTTAGCTGAAATATGGTATAAAAAAGCAATTGATTTGCAGCCTGATTATATATTAGCCACTTTTCATTTAGGACAACTTCAAATAGAGTTAAAAAACTTTACTCAAGCTAAAAAAACGTATCAATCTGGTTTGAGCTTATACCAGAATCATTCCTTATTGTTAGAAGGGTTAGCGGATAGTTATTTTTATTCGGGGGATATTAAAAAAGGGCAGCAACTATATCAAAAAATCATAAATAATAAGGAGAGTAAAGCAAGCGAAGGCGTTAAAATAATGGCGCTATTATCTGCAGAAAAAGTACCTGAACTACAATTAACTTTATTTATTAAACAGCTTAAAGATGCGTTAAATCAAGGTTCAGATAAAGCGAGTCACAGTTACAATTTGGCTTTATTGTATGCATTTAAAAATCAAGATGTGCTAGCGGTTCGTTATTTAGTTCAAGCTGTGGAGCAAGGTTTTTTTAATATTAGTAGAATTGAGAGTCACCCTCTATTTTCACATTTAAAAGCGTTAAATAATTATAAAAAGCTTATTGCGAATATGAAAAAAAAACAAAGTTTAGAAAATGAAGGTATTGAAAATTTAATGTTTTTTAAATGAGGACCAAAAAAATAAATGAGAAAAACAGATAAAAAATTAGATAATAATATCCGTAAAATATTAAATGAAGTTTGTGAAACTGCTTTATCGCAAGTAGAAGGTTTTATTTGGCTAACTCATCAGGTTAGCTATGATAATTTTCCTGAAACCTTATATATAATGTGTGCCTTTGAATTTAACAATGATCTTGATGAAGCAAAGCGATTAAAAAAAGATAAACTTATATCTGATTTAATTTGTAAAAAGTTAGCTCATATCAATATTAAAATTAAAGCGGACAAACAAGTTGGTTTTGATACACAACAAAATTGCGATAGCCAAAACAATGGCAATTGGCTGCAAAGGCTAAAATTAAAGAGATAAATATGAATCAAAAAGTTTCAAGCGAGACGCAAACTCAAGCGTTGGCTGTTGCAAAAAGTGTAAAAAAGGCTGGCCAAACTAAAGAGCAAACTAAGTTGATTGCCAAAGGAATTGAAAAAGGCATTAGTGAGTATAAAAAACAGCAAAAAATAAAATCTAGAGACAGAGATAAATTAAAAAAACAGCGAGCAAAAGCTAAAAACCTCAATAATATAGAAGATGAAAAACACGAAGAAAAAGCACCGAGTCAATATAACAAACTGCCTTGGATATTGCTTATAATTAGTTGGCTTGGTTTTATTGGTTCTTATTTTAAGTGATTTTAATTGGGATCCTTCTTGCACCAAAAGGGTGTATAAATTCGTTAAAATGTCCACTAAGTAAATTATTACAGTATATGCAATGCCCTGAATTATCTAAATTATATTGATTTATTTGGTACCAGTTTCGTTCAATTAATAAATTTTTACAATGTGGGCAGTAAGTACTGTCAGATTCAGTATCAAAGACATTGCCACAATATACATAATTTAAGCCATAGTTCATTGCAATAGTTCGAGCTTTTTTTAGCGTTATTAGAGGTGTTTTGTCCTTATTTAGCATTTTGAAATCAGGATGAAAGGCACTGAAATGTAAAGGTATATTAGGGCTTAGATTCTCAGAAATCCACTGGCACATTTCGTGTAACTCTTTATCGCTATCATTTTCTCCGGGGATCAGTAAATTTGTAATTTCAAACCAAACCTGTGTTTCTTTGTGTAAATATAACAAGGTATCTAACACAGGTTGTAATTGAGCATGGCAAATTTTGCGATAAAAAGTATCGGTAAAAGCCTTTAAATCTATATTGGCTGCATTTATATGATTAAAAAAATCCCTCCTAGGTTTGTCACATACATATCCTGCACTAACAGCAACGCTGTTTATGTTTTCTTCTTTTGCTTTTATGGCAATATCAATAGCATATTCCATAAAAATAATCGGATCGTTATAAGTAAATGCGATGCTTTGACAGTCATTTTTTAGTGCGGATTGAATAATTTTTTCAGGGCTTGCCCTATTACATAAAGTATCAGTTTTTCGAGATTTACTCATATCCCAATTCTGGCAAAATTGGCAACTTAAATTACAACCTGCTGTACCAAATGACATAACTCTAGAGCCTGGGTAAAAGTGGTTAAAGGGTTTTTTTTCAATAGGATCAATACAAAACCCTGAAGATCGGCCATAGCTTGTAAGTACAATTTCGCCTAAGTGATGCATACGAATAAAGCAAGCCCCTCGTTTGCCTTCTCTTAATTTACAATGTTTTGGACATAGATCACATTGCACCCTCGCATCAGGTAAAGCGTGCCAGTATTTTGTTGGAAAAAAATCAATATCGTCATCATTTTTAGAAAAGTTATCCATCGTAATAATAACCAAATAACATCTATACTGTAATAATAGTCAATCTTGGAGTTATCAATATAATGGAATATAGGAAGCCAGCAGTTGCTGGGAGTTTTTATCCTAAAAATAAAAAAGTGCTAAAATCTGAATTAAAAGCATTTATGGATATAACAAGTCGTGATGGAAATACGCCTAAGGCATTAATTGTTCCGCATGCAGGATATATTTATTCTGGTGCTGTTGCTGCAAGTGCTTTTAAAACTTTGAATTCAGATCTTTCTAAATCTTGTAACAAGCCCAGTAAAATAATTTTGTTAGGACCAAACCATAGAGTGGGTTTATCTGGTTGCGCTATACCTAGTTGTGATGCTTTTATTACGCCTTTAGGTAAAGTGAGTATTAACAAAAAGTTTTGTGATTTATTACTTAAACAAGAACTGGTTACTACAAATGATAAGGTACACCTTTGGGAGCACTCTTTAGAGGTTCAGTTGCCTTTTTTACAGCATTGCTTGAATGACATTGAAATTATACCAATTTTGGTTGGTCAATGTGATACTGCTCTAGTAATAAATATATTAACTTTTTTATTTGAGCAAGATGAGTTTTTAATTGTTGTTAGTTCAGATCTAAGTCATTTTCATCCTAATAATGAAGCGATTAAGTTAGACCAAAATACGATAAATAAAATTTTAAAATTTGATTGTGATATTCAACCAAATCAAGCATGTGGTTGTTTTGCGCTAAATGGTTTTTTAGAGTTTAGTAAGAGGCAAAACTGGCAAATTGAACTCGCTAATAAAGCCAACTCATCGATAGTGAATAGTATCAGCAATGAGGTGGTTGGTTATGCAAGCTTTATCTTGTATTGAATTGACACAAGGCGATAAAAATTTACTTTGTGACTTAGTGCGCCAGACATTAGATTTAGCAATATATCAGGCGCATTTTAAACCTTTAAAAACACCTGTTTCTAAATTATTACAACAAAAAGCTGCTACTTTTGTGACTTTATATTCAAATGATGAACTCAGAGGATGCATCGGTACTTATTGTGCCGACACTGCTTTATGGAAAGATGTATGCGACCATACATATAGCAGTGCTTGTGAAGATTCTCGCTTTTTGCCTTTAACAGAAAAAGAACTCAAAAATGTTAGCTTTAATATTTCAATTTTATCTGAATTAGTTGAACTTAATAATTTAGGTGAGACTCAGTTATTACAAGATTTAAGAATTAATATTGATGGGTTAATGTTGCAATATAAAGAAAAAAGAGCAATATTTTTGCCTTCAGTTTGGCAACAGTTAGCAACAGAAAAAGAATTTGTATCAGCCCTAAAGCGTAAAGGTGGCTGGCCTACAACCTATTGGAGTGATGAGCTCAAAATTTTTACTTTTCAAACTTTGAATATTGAAGCTGATTATTTAGAATGATTTCACATTTTATGGAATGGATATTTTTTAAGGTAAAGCCTGAAAGATACACAGGCCTTAAAACTCATGCATTAACTATTTTGTAAATACTGATAAAGTTCAGGTAATAATGCTTGTGCTTCTATACCGTCAGCAGTTACCCATATACTTTCACTATAATGCTCAAAATTTAGATTAAACCTTTGGTCTTTAAAAATAAACCTCATTAAATGCCTATCGGCACCTAATTCAAATTCATGTTTTGAAAAAAGATCATGATGTAAAAATATACTTGCCCATAATTCAAACTCATCGTCTAAGGGAGGAAGTTCGCTTAGTATTAATAATATTTGATGATCTGTATCAAATTCAATTTTTGTCATTTAGCGCCTTTAGTGAATAAAAAATTATAAGACAGTTATTTTATTAAATTAACCTTATAACTCTCAGATTTTGTTAATAGTTCAATTTTTTGCGCTAACGCAAAGTTTTTTTAAGTTTTATATTCTACACTATTAATAATCATATTAATTAAGTACTCATGAACACTTAATCGTTAATTAAGTTATTTCTCACTAGGCAAAATTAATATGATTAAAACAATTAAATTAAGCAATGTGAGTAAGTAAAATGATAAAAAAAATATTATTAGTTTCAGGGTTAGCATTAACAGCAATAAATGTTCAGGCTGCTGATATCGCAGCTGGAAAAGCAAAAGCAGGTATGTGTGCTGGTTGTCACGGCCCCGCAGGAATTAGTTTTGCACCAAACTACCCTAATTTAGCAGGCCAGAAAGCACCTTATTTAGTTAAGCAAATGAAAGATTTTAAATCTGGTAAGCGAAATGATGTGATGATGAGTCCTATGGCAAAACCATTAAGTGATACCGATATAGAAAATATTGCAGCTTATTTTGCGAGTCTGAAATAACAATATATAACTTAATCACTTAAATTTTTTTAGTAATTAAGTTATTAAAGTGGGTTGTTTCACTAAACCCACTTTTAGCTAAATAACATTGGATTGTAATTCATGCTGTCCATTTCAGTTTTTAGCTAAATAGTCTTGGATTGTAGTTAAGAATTCATGTCCATATTTGGTTCATTTGGTGAAACCTACTCCGGAGACTTTCAAAAACTCTGAATCGCTATTTGATAATTAATGTTGTCCATTTCAGTTTTTAGCTAAATAGTCTTGGATTGTAGTTAAGAATTCATGCCCATATTTGGTTAATTTGGTGAAACCTATTCCGGAGACTTTCAAGAACTCTGAATCGCTATTTGATAATTAATGTTGCCCATTTCAGTTTTTAGCTAAATAGTCTTGGATTGTAGTTAAGAATTCATGTCCATATTTGGTTAATTTGGTGAAGCCTACTCCAGAGGCCTTCAAAAACTCAGAATCGCTATTTGATTATTAATGGTGTCCATTTCAGTTTTTAGCTAAATAGTCTTGGATTGTAGTTAAGAATTCATGTCCATATTTGGTTAATTTGGTGAAACCTACTCCGGAGACTTTCAAAAACTCTGAGTCGTTAGTTGGTAATTTTTGAGCCATTTCTGCTAAACTTGCATCATTAAAGACGACATAAGGTGGTAAGTTTTCATTATCTGCAATCGTTTTTCTTAAAGCGCGTAACTTAGCAAATAACTGTTTGTCATAATTAAATCGAGCAAGTTTATCTTTATATACATGTTTTGCATTTAATCTAGGTTCTGCAAGCTTTAGGGAATATTCACTTTTAAGAATTGGTCTTGCGGCTTCAGTTAAGCGAAGTATCGATCCTAAAGTAATGTCTTGACGCAATAAGCCTTGATGCACTAATTGGCGTAAAATACTTAACCAATATTCTTGAGATTGCTCTTTACCTATGCCAAAAATGGATAGTTCATGATGGTTGTTATCACGGATCCTAGCTGTATTCGCTCCTCTTAATAGCTCAACAATATAACCCATGCCAAACCTTTGATCTGAACGATATACGGATGAGAGTGCTTTTTGTGCTACTACAGTACCATCAAATTGCTTTGGTGGGTCGAGGCAGATATCACAGTTTCCACAAGCTTCTCTTTGATATTCTGAAAAATAATTTAATAAAATTTGTCTGCGGCAAGTTGGGGCCTGAGCAAAGTTTGCCATAGCACTGAATCTTTGCTCTTCAACTTTTCTTCTTTGTTCATCTTGAATATCTTCAAAAAAGCGTCTTACACGAGGGATGTCTGCGGGATCAAAATATAAGATAGCTTCCGCCGCTAATCCGTCTCGACCAGCACGGCCAGTTTCTTGATAATACGACTCAATATTTTTTGGAATATCATAGTGCACAACAAATCTAACATTTGGTTTGTTGATCCCCATACCAAATGCAACTGTAGCAACAACAATGTGAATATCATCTCGAGAAAATGCAGTTTGTACAAACTCTCTTTTTTCGTTTTCCATTCCTGCATGATAGGCCGCTGCGTTATATCCTGCATCTGATAACTTAGCTGCAATATCATCAACACGTTTGCGACTTGTACAATATATAATACCGCTTTGACCTTTTTGCTGGCGTAAATATCGTAAGAGCTGTGATAAAGGTTTAAATTTTTCTTCTAAAGTGTAACGAATATTAGGTCTGTCAAAGCTACCTGTATGGATATGAGGTGATGTTAAACCTAATTGGATTACAATATCTTGTCGGGTCGCAGTGTCTGCAGTGGCTGTTAGAGCCATCATTGGAATATTTTGAAAATATTGTTTGAGTTGTTGCAGACGACAATAGTGAGGTCTGAAGTCATGACCCCAATGAGAAACACAATGTGCTTCATCTATGGCAAATAAACTGATATCTAAATGCCTTATGCGTTCTAAAAAAGCGCTTTGTAAAATACGTTCTGGTGCAACGTATAGGAGTTTTATTTCTGCTTTATATAATTGCTGAAATATTTGCTGCTGTTCTTCGTAGGTTTGGCTTTGATTTATATAAGCTGCAGCAACTCCAACAGCTTTAAGTTGTGCAACCTGATCTTGCATGAGTGAAATTAAAGGAGAAATAACAATTGTTAAGCCAGGCATTAATAAAGCGGGTATTTGATAGCATAAAGATTTTCCGCCGCCTGTAGGCATTAAAACTAAGGTATCTTGGCCTTGCATTGCGGCTTCAATAACAACATCTTGACCAATTCTAAAGTTATCATAACCAAAAACTTGTTTTAATACGTCTTTTGCCGATTGCTGGGGGTTTAATAGTGTTTCAACTTTTTGCTGTTCACTCATTTATAAGTCTGGTCAATTGATATCAAAATATGCATTTTTGTATTTTAAAGTCTTTTAGTTTGATTGTCTTTAAGCGAATTAATTTATCTGGTTATTTCTTAGTTCGTTTTAACACTATCCAAAGCTGGGGGGGATCATATATTATTCGCTCCTAATTGAGTGGATGTGAAAAATTTATGACAAATGAACAACAAAAGCAGGGTATATATTATGCGCTGGCTGCTTTTATTATGTGGGGTTTAGCCCCTATTTATTTTAAGTTAATAGATTCAATTGATGCGTTAGAAATTTTAGCTCATCGTGTTGTATGGTCATTTGTTTTTATATTAATCATCATAGCAATAAAGAAAAATTGGCAAAAAGTCCGAGTAATATTAAAGAAACCAAAATTAATGTTGATGTTACTGTTAACTTCTACTTTGCTTGGTTTTAATTGGGGATTATTTATATGGGCAGTTAATAGTGGTCATATGTTAGATACCAGCTTAGGGTATTACATAAATCCTTTATTTAATGTTCTATTAGGTATTTTCTTTTTAGGAGAGCGATTAAGATTATTTCAAGGTATTGCTGTTGGGCTTGCTGTTGCTGGTGTTTTAATTCAAGTTATCAATTTTGGTTCTGTACCTATCATTTCTTTAGGTTTGGCAACGTCTTTTGCTATTTATGGTTTATTAAGAAAAAAAATGGCCGTTGAATCTTTACCAGGCTTATTATTAGAGTCTCTTATTCTAGTACCGCTTGCACTCATTTATTGGTTTTTTTATGTCGATTCATCTTCGGCAAACTTAATGAATAATAATTGGCAGCTTAATCTTTTATTGGTCAGTGCGGGTATTGTAACAACTTTACCTTTACTGTGTTTTACGGCTGCAGCAAAGCGTTTACAGTATTCTACATTAGGCTTTTTTCAGTACATAGGACCAAGCTTAATGTTTGTTTTAGCAGTTGTTTTTTACGGCGAAAGTGTTGGTGTTGAAAGGTTGTTCACATTCGGATTTATATGGGCTGCACTTGCTCTATATACGTGGGATGCCATACGAAGTAATAAAGCCGTAAAAGGTTAGTATTTATCACTGATCAGAATATTACGGCCAAATTTCTTGGCCGTATAAAGATGTTCGTCGGCTGCTTTTAATGCTTGGTCTATATTGTAATTATCTTGATAAATTAAGCCGATTGAAACAGTAAAAAAAACGTTATTTATTTTACATTTCTCTATGACTTTTCGAAAAGTTTCGAGTTGTTCTTTGGCTTTATCAAAACTTGTATTTGTAAAATATACAGAAAACTCCTCACCACCCAGTCTTGCGATAAGTTGATCATTAAAATAACGCATAAATATTTTTGCGAAACCTTTAAGTACTTCGTCACCAATATCATGCCCTAAGTTATCATTAACAGCTTTAAAATGATCTATATCTATCATAGCTAATATGCATATTTGTTTATTCTCTTCATTTATTTTTGAATTAATCTCAGCTTGTTCGAAAAAGTAGCGTCTGTTAGGTAATTTTGTTAAATAGTCACTATTTGCTTGCTGTTTTATGGTTGCGATATTATCTAGCATTTCAATATTTTGGCTTAATCGACAATAAAACTCTTCAGGAAAAAAAGGTTTTCTTAAGTAGTCATTAGCGCCATTTTTTAAAAAACGGGCTGAAACCTGATTATCTTTAGAGCTGGAAATACCAATAATTACTTTTTCGTCATTATTAAAAGTTTCTCTAATTTTACTGGTCAGTGTTATTCCATCCATTATAGGCATTTCATTATCAGTAATAATAACTTGAATATCTGAATGGCTATTTAATTGCTTTAGAGCCTGAGCACCGTCACTGGCTTGTGATACTTTATATTTATGCCGTGAAAGTAAGCTGTTTAGATGTTTTCGAGTCGCGAATGAATCTTCAACAATAAGTATCCTGACGTTGATGTTTTTTGGTAGCCTTGCGAGTTGTGTTTCTAGATAAGTAAAAGCTTGGCGGCTTTCTTTTGTAATGTAATCAACAATCGGGTAACGCAATACATATTCTCTCGTTTCATTATCAAGCTTTCCCGTCATTACAATCGTTGAGATATCTGCACCTATGGTGAAAGGTATTGCTTCCCCGTAGGGGGCATCTGGTAATACAAAATCAACAACAGAACAAAAGTATTCATTTTGTTCTATCAAGTCTATAGCCGCTGCTAGACTATTGGCAATATCTACTTCAAACCCTAGCTTTATACCGATATGTTTTTGAATTTTAGCAATCGCAGGGTTATCTTCAATAATCAGTAGTTTATTTGTCACTGCTTTCCTTTAGAAAAGATAATGTTAAATTTTATTATTGCTGTTATTTTAGTCTAGTATGGGATTTATATTATGTATGATATTTATCAAAATTAAATTTTTTGACTAGAATTAGGGAAATGTTTTCACTGTAATATTTCTGTCATCTAGTCATGACACACTACGCCCAGATTTTATAGCTACAATTTACTACTTCTGATTTATTAAGGAATTTAAAATGAAAATGGCCAAGACTGCACTTGCTATTTCTTTATTTACTTTATGCGCACAACCTGTAATGGCTGCGGATGTAACTGTTTATGGCAAAGCAAATGTTACTGTTCAATCATCTGATGAGGGTGAAGGTTCTTTCACTGAAATTAAAAGCAATGCTTCACGTTTTGGTCTTAAAGGCGGCCAAAAATTAGATGATGGTTTATCTGTTGTTTATAAACTTGAATGGCAAGTTGATCTTTCTGATGAATCTGATGAGAAAAATATTAAATCTCGTAATCAATATGTAGGCTTGAAAGGGGGGTTTGGCGAAGTTTTAATAGGTCGTAATGATACTGCTCTAAAACAATCTCAAGGAAAAATTGATTTATTTAATGATTTAGAAGCTGATTTGAAACATGTATTTAAAGGCGAAAACCGTATGGGTGATTCGATCACCTATAAAACAAAAAAAATGAATGAATTTCAGTTTATAGGTACCGTTATTGCGGAAGATTCTGCAGATGCTGATAATGGTTATTCTGCGGCTTTACTTTATGGTGATAGTAAGCTTAAAAAATCTAACCTTTTTGCCTCAATTGCGATGGACAGTGAAGTAAAAGGGTATGATACGGTTCGTGCCACAGTTCAAGGCAAACTTGGTAATGTAAAACTTGGTGCTATGCTACAAAGACAAGAAACTATCGATGATGAAAATGAAGCTGATGGTTTTGCATTAAGTGCAGCATATAGTATGGGAAAAACTGTATTTAAAGCACAGTATCAGTCGCTTGATATTGATGCGTCCAGTATTGAAAAAAATGTAGCTTCTGTCGGTATTGATTACAAGTTAGCTAAAAATACAAAGCTATTTGGTTTTTATTCTACTTTTGATACTGATTATGAAAAAGATGAAAATTACCTAGCAGTGGGTATGGAATATAAATTTTAATATCACATAAGATATAAAATAAAGGCTTCTAATTGATATTAGAGGCCTTTATTTTTTGTATTGAGCACTTAATATAGAGTAAACATCTTTGTTATGCGGTGCTTCAATATTATGTTGCTTGGCTAAATTGACTATATAACCTGAAATTGCTGAAATTTCGGTTTTATTTCCTAAGTTTAAATCCCTATTCATAGAAGAATAGTTTTGGTCTGTTGCAGCCATAACTGTATAGGCTGAATTTAAAATTTCAGGAAAGCTAAGCTTCACACCTTCTTTATTTGCTACTAAGTAAGCTTCGTATAAGAGTTGGAATATTTTTAAAGCGAACTGAGGTTGGTTAAGTGCACCATTTTTAACATTGAAAATTGCTGATAATGGGTTAATAGCAATGTTAATCATTAGCTTACGCCACAAAAGCTGTTGTATGTTTTCAGATAAAGACATATGAGGAATGCTATTAGCTAAAAATTTAAATACTGATATTTTATGCTTTATTGCAGATTGATTTATAGCGCCAAGTGAACTTGGACCTGAGCCAGTATGAATAAGTAAATTGTTATTTTTTTTAAAGGCCCCCATAGTTGTGGTTAAAAAAAATAGGCTTTGCTTTTGACTCAAAAGAGGTTCAATTTTCTCTATAGTGCCCATACCATTGTGACATAAAATAATAACTGCATTATCGGTTAATCGCGCTTTGATACTTAAAAAAGCAGTTACAACATCATAGGATTTAGTGGGGATGATCAAAAAGCTTATTTTATCTTCATGAACATTGTCGAAGGTAAGATTGATTTTTTCTATTAAATTTAACTTTTGATAACTAAAAGTGAACTCTTCTCTTTTTTTTCTTTGACATAAAGTCACTAAGTTATTTGATTTATTTGCCAAATAATAACTTAATAATAACCCAATCGCTCCTTTACCTATGATATGAATACGTGAAGGGGTCATGCTTGTTTTAAATTGCTTTTTTTGCATTTTTTTGCCAAAGCCAAAAGCTACTGAAATAAAAAGCAACACCAAATGCATCAGCTATTAAGTCTGCAAAGGAGCCATCTCTATGTGGCAATATACTTTGCATTATTTCAATTCCCGCGCCATAACTTATTAATAAAAGTATATGTATCCAGGTTGGTGCCTTGAATGCACGCTGCATTACACCTGCTAATATAAAAAAAATACCAAAGTGAGCAATTTTATCAATATGTGGAAAAAGTTGTGCAATACCTTTTACTTCTTTGGCAAATAAAACAGTGCAGATAATTAATATTGATAAAAAGAGCACTTTATACAAACGACGTGTCACACACTATTCCATGAAAATTTATAAGAAATTTGATTATATCAAACAAAATATATGAAAGCTTTGTTCAATGTATAAGTCATAGGTATAATTGCTGAAATTATATGATTTAAATAAATTTTTTGGAGATAATCATGCCTTCTTTTGACATAGTATCTGAAGTTGAAATGACTGAAGCTTTAAATTCAGTTGATAATGCTAACCGTGAGTTAGAAACACGCTATGATTTTCGTGGTGTTGAAGCGTCATTTAAATTAACGAAAGAAACGATACTAATGAAAGCGGATGCTGAATTTCAATTAACACAAATGTTTGAAATTTTAGCAAGTAAAGCCGTTAAACGCGGCTTAGATGTCAAAAGCTTTGAATTAGAAGATGTCGTTCATACTGGAAAAACGTATAGCCAGGAAGTAACGATTAAACAGGGCATTGAAAAAGAGATGGCAAAAACAATTGTGAAAACAATTAAAGACGCTAAATTAAAAGTGCAATCAGCTATTCAAGGTGAAGAGGTACGAGTAACAGGTAAAAAGCGTGATGATTTACAAGAAGTAATGCAGCTTATACGTACCAGTGAATTAGGTCAGCCATTCCAGTTTAAGAATTTTAGAGATTAATAGTTAGCATGTTGCGAGTTAGTCGGTTTTATTTAATTCTCTAATTCTCTAATTCTCTAATTCTCTAATTCGCATTATTGCTTAAACAAGTTCCATATTTATAATCATTTCTATTTAATCAGCCATCCAAACGTCCGTTGACTTTTAACTCTAACCTCCTCACAATATGCGCCATTATTACCTGATATATTTTTAATAAATCAAAAGGTACTAATTCAAGGTGCTGTTTACGCATTTAAATATATTTAGGGCGATAGATATTATTTAAATTTTCAATTTTGATTTAGGTAAACAGATAATCGGGAAGTTGGTGATGTAAATAGCTAGGACGTTATTTAAATCCAACGCTGCCCCCGCAACGGTGATATATA
Source organism: Pseudoalteromonas denitrificans DSM 6059 (assembly GCF_900112265.1). Taxonomy (GTDB): domain Bacteria; phylum Pseudomonadota; class Gammaproteobacteria; order Enterobacterales; family Alteromonadaceae; genus Pseudoalteromonas; species Pseudoalteromonas denitrificans. Next base: position 67,793 of record NZ_FOLO01000009.1, read on the forward strand.
GGTTTAAAACCAATATTCAGCCCGGAGACCGGCCTTGTTCATATTCATGCGTTTGTATAATAAAGGCATGAATAAATTTAGTTTATAAAACTCATACATATTTTATTTGTGCGGTGGGCACAATGGAGCAAACATGTTCAACAAATCTAAAACAGCATTAGCTGTTGTATCTGCGATCTCTTTATTCACACCTTCAGTGGCTTTAGCCCAAAATACGCAATTTGAAGAAAACCTAGAGCATATTACGGTAACTGCGAATCGTATATCTCAATCTATAGCTAATACATTGGCAAGTGTGTCTGTAATTAATCGCGCAGATATCGATGCAAGTAACGCTAGAGATTTAGTGTCTTTACTAAATAGCCAAGCTGGTATTCAAATTGATCGTAAAGGTGGTTTTGGGCAAACAAGCTCGGTTTTACTTCGTGGTTCACAAACAAAGCATAGCCTAATTTTGGTTGATGGCATTCGAATTGGCTCTGCGACATTAGGTTATAAAAATATTTCTAACCTACCACTTAATGCTGTTGAGCGTGTTGAAATTGTAAAAGGATCGCGTGCTGCGCAATATGGCTCTGATGCAATTGCAGGTGTAATAAATGTTATTACACGTAAAAATGAAAGTGCTCGGCTTTCAGTAACTGCGGGTAAAAATAATTATAAAAATATTCAAGCAACAAAAACTATCAATACAGAAAGCTTAACTTTATCTATAAATGCGGGTTATGAAAAAACAGATGGTTTTGATGCCGTTGAAAGGTTTGACGAAGATAGTGATGGCTATAAAAATTTAAACTTAGGCATTAACTTAGATTTTTCTTTAAATGAAATAGGTCAACTTTCTCTAGTTGGGCAATATAGTGAAGGTGAAACTGAATTTGATGTTAGTTCTGGTAATGACTTTGTTGAGTTTGAAAACTATTTTGCAAAACTTGGTTGGAATAAAACATACCAAGATATAAATCATAATATTGATTTTTCGCTGTCGCAAGATAGTGATTTGAATCAGCATGGTATAGATTGGCAAGGTAAATCTGCTGCTGATACTCAATATGAAACTGATAGAGTACAAATTGACTATTTAGGACAATATCAATATTCCAGTGCGCTATCTTTCAATGGGGGGATAAATTGGTATGAAGAAGATGTCAGTGAAACAACTGCTCAGTATGATAAGCAATCACGTGATGTATTTGCTATTTTTGTTGGCGCTTATTTTAATGATGAAAACTACTTAGCAAACCTATCCCTTAGAAATGACGATGATGAACAGTATGGTAATGAGCTTACTTATAATCTAGCATTAGGTATGCACCTTAATGAAAAAGCAACTTTTAGATTGAGCCGTAATACAGGTTTTAAAGCGCCAAGTTTTAATGATTTGTACTTCCCAGGGTCTGGAAATTCTGAATTAAACCCTGAAGAATCAGTAAATCATGAGGTTGGTTTGCGTATTGATTTGATTAAAGCCAGTTTTGATGTTGCAGTATTCAACAATGAAGTTAAAAACTTAATTGAATGGGCTCCCGCTCCGACAGTGGAAAAGCCTGGGAGGTGGTTACCGTCTAATATTGGATCGGCCACTATGCAAGGTATTGAGTTAAGTGCAAGCTATCAAGTTTTTGGTTTAAATAATGATATTAATTTTACTTATACGGATGCCGAAAATGAAGTGACAGGTGCAAATTTAGCGAATCAATCAGATAAAGTATTTAATTGGGCGATAGCTAAAGACTGGCAACAAATAAGTGTTTCACTTGACTTCCAATATCGTTCAAGTCGTCCTGGTAAATATTATAATTCTGATTTTAGCGTAAATAAATTAAGTGCTTACACTTTATGGAATTTAGCAACGAGTTATCAAATAAATGATGATTTGTCAGTTAAAATGAGAGTTGAAAACTTATTTGATAAAGAATATCAAGCTTCTGAAGCTGCTCAAGATTGGAGTACATCTGAGATATCTTATTATAAAACTGCAGAACGTCACTTATTTGTAGGCGTTGACTACAACTTTTAATTAAGTAAAAACGCCAAAAAAGGAGTGCATTGCACTCCTTTTTATTTTGTAATTTTCAGCGATGCTAAGCTTTAAGTTGCTTAGCTTCAAGAGTCTATTTTTTTACAAATTTAGTAAGTATAACGATACGTTGACCATCAACACGTCCTTCAATTTGCTCAGGGTTACTTGTTAAGCCAATATTTCTAACTGCAGTACCGCGTTTAGCTGTAATACTGCTACCTTTAACATCTAAATCTTTAATTAATACAACAGTATCGCCTGCTAGTAAGCGTACACCATTACTATCAATATGTTGAACGTCATCATCTTCAGCTAAGGTTTTTTCAGCCCATTTTTTTGTATCATCTTCAAGGTAAATCATATCTAATAAATCTTTAGCCCAGCCTTCTGAACTTAAGCGAGATAACATACGGTAGGCCATTACTTGAACCGCAGGGACTTGGCTCCACATGCTATCGTTTAAACAATGCCAGTGGTTTACATCGATATCAACTGTATTTTCAATCTGATCTTTACAAGTATTACATAATAATACGCACTTATCTGAATGTGCTTCAGCTACAGGCGGTACTTCATACACATTTAAGTTGTCAGTAGAGCTACATAGCTCACATTTGTTGTCATTACGTTCTAATAAAGTTTGTTCAATGCTCATCGATAGCGCTCCTGATTTTAATGCGGGTATTATACCCATGTAATATTAAGATGCGAATTTCACTAATATGAAATTAGCTAAAGTAAACTGTGATTCTAATCAAGTCTAAAGAAAGTACTTTATGATAAATTCTGTTGATGGTCCCCGATAGAAAGAGTGGTTTTACATCATGATACAAATACAGGATTTTTCGTTACAACAAGAAATAGCACCTATATGGCGTTTGGCATTTCGTTCCATGTTTTTAGCTGCAAGTGTATTTTCAATTCTGGCAATGCTCTACTGGGTTCTGTTTTTAAATGGGTATGCCTTATTACCTATGATATTGCCAACGAATGTTTGGCATGGCCATGAAATGATTTTTGGTTTTGTAGCAACAGTTGCCATCGGGTTTCTATTAACAGCCTCTCAAACTTGGACTGGCTTACGCTCTATCCATGGTAGGCCTTTAATGGTTTTATTTTTATTATGGTTTATTGCAAGAGTTGCTTTATTTCTCTCAATTAATGAAATTATTTTTTATATCGGTTTATTGGCTGAATTTTCATTTTGGTCTTATTCTATTGGTTTTTTAGCTTATTTATTAATAAAAAGTGGAAATCAACGTAACTTACTATTTATTCCTTTATTAACGATTATGTTGGTTTTAAATTTAAGTATTTTACTCAGTGGTAAATTAGGAGAGATTTTACTTGCTAAACATTTAATGAATACTGCTGTTTTGGTGTTTACTATGTTAGTTACTTTATTAGGTGGGCGTGTTATTCCGTTTTTTACGCGTAATGGTTTAAAAAATGTAGGGCTTGAAGTGAAAAATAATAATGCACCAACTTGGGTTGAGGTAATAACACCTATTTTAACTTTTATATCGGTGCTGGCTTTTTTTGGTGATTACTTCGTAGATTTAGGACGTTTTATTGCTGGGTTATTCAGCTTATGTGCCATATTGCAATTAATAAGGCTTGTATATTGGCAAGGATATAAAACATTTAGAGTGCCTTTATTATGGTCTTTGCATTTATCTTATTTTATGTTGCCTGTTGGTTTATTTGTTATGGCTCTGAGCTTTTATAATTCACAACTTTTATTTTCTGATGCGCTACATTTAATAACGATAGGCACTATGGCATTAATGATTTTAGCTATGATGTCACGTGTATCTCTTGGTCATACCGGTAGGCCTCTACACATTGATTCAATAATAGCTTGGGCATATATGTGTATTTTTATGGCTGGGGTTGTGCGGGTAAGCTTACCTTTATTTGGTGAGCACCAAATAGCTTGGGTAATGAGTGGTTTATTGTGGTCTTTTGGTTTTGGCATCTTTGTATTTCGTTATACCCCTATTTTATTAAAAGCCAGAGTAGATGGTGCAATAGGTTAATTGCTTTAAGGTATCAATAAAATATTCGGCACGGCTTATCATAATAAGGTAGACTAAGGTTGTAACTAGTAATGATCTTAGTCTTTATTTCTTAGCAGGCTATCTTTTATGGGTAAAACAAAAAATAAAATGGTAACGGATGGAGTGCAATTTGTTGCTCGCCAACCAATTTTTGATAATCAAAAAGAAATATTTGCATATGAACTTTTATACCGAGATTCAGAGGCTAATTTTTTCCCGCAACACTTAACGGATGAACAAGCTACAGGCCGTATGTTTTTTGATGCCATTCTATTACATGGTTTAAATAAGCTAACGAATAACCACACCGCATTTATCAATTTATCTACATCCGCATTAATTTTAGAATTGCCAAATCTTATCTCCGCAGACCAAGCTGTGATTGAAATTATTGAGCGTACCGAAGAGTTGGAAGAGGTCACACATTTTGTTAGCGACATGAAAAAGCAAGGTTACACCTTTGCGCTTGATGATTATGATGGAGATGAAAAATGGGAAGCTGTTTTAGAGCAGGTTGATTATATTAAGCTTGAAGTGGAAGAGCCAATAATGCGCACTATCTTGCAAGCTAAAAAATTAAAAAGAAAATATCCTAAAACAAAAATAGTGGTTGAAAGAATTGAAGATTATGTAACGTTTAAACAACTGTCAGATGCTGGAGTTGATTATTTTCAAGGGTACTTTTTTTCTAAACCTGAAATGATGAGTTTAAAAAATATAAACCCAACAAAAATGATTGTACTTGAGTTATTAAAACTTGCTTCAAAGCCTGATTTAAACTTTATGTTAGTACAAGAGAAGGTCGCGAAAGATTTAAGTTTAACTGCACGAGTTTTAAAATTAGCTAACAGTGCTTGCGGTAATAGTAATATTTTAATTAGTTCGTTAACACAGGCGATTGTTTATTTAGGTGAAGATCTGATCCGGCAATTTATCAGTGTATTAGCATTGAGTGAGTTAGGCCAAGATAAACCATCTGAATTAACTAAGTTGGGCCTGCTTAGGGCACAATTTTTAACTTTAATGTTAGAGCAATATGATACTAAAATTATAAATACTGGATACTTAGTTGGTTTAGTTTCTGTTTTAGATGCTGTGTTAGATTGCGATATGGCGGGGATAGTGGCTGATTTTAAACTCAGCAAAGCTTGTAAAGATGCTTTATTAAATGATGAAGGCATCATTGGAAAAATGCTTTATATTTGCAAGGCAATTGAATTAGATGATTGGGTTAAAATTCAAGGGCAACTCAAAAAAGGTGATGTCAATGCGAATAAGCTTGCACTTGCTTATACTCAAGCCTTATTTTATGCAGATGAGACTCTCGATGAAATAAATGAGGAGCAGTTCTAATTTGGTTGTTAGCCTTAATTTTAATTAGAGACATAAGGCTAACTCGGATTTTATAGTTTAAACATTCACTTCAATTTCATAAGAACTAAATTTTCTGATATTTATTACACCAGTATCAAAAAGTAAGTATTGCCCTTTTATCCCTTGTAGCACTCCACTTACTTCTGGATTTTTATCAAAATTAAATGAGCTGACTTTTGTTGGATATTCCGAAACTGGAAATGAAATATCTATGATATCAGCATCAAGTTTTTCAATGGCTGTTGCGCCATAAATTTCAGCAAGTTCATCAAGTTTAACCTGTATTTGAGGGATTAATTCAGCGGCCTTTATTTTAAGGTCGATATTGTCGTTATCGCCTTTTAGCATATTTCGCCAATTGGTTTTATCACTTATAAATTCAGCAAGTGCAATTTCGACTAACCCTGATTGTTGTCGTGTTTGCACTGTGAAAATAGGGAGCGCTTGCGTTGCGCCTTGATCTATCCATCTGGTAGGTACTTGACGTGTGATCCCAACCTTTAGACCTGACGTATTTGCTAAATAAACCGTATGCGGGATCATGCAGTTCTCAATACCCCATTGAGGCTCTCTACACGTGCCTTTTTCATGGTGGCATGTTTCAGGTTTCATCATGCACATGTCACAACTTGCGAGTTTACGCATACATACAAAGCAATGTCCTTGCGAATAACTTTTTTTAGTTTTTTTATGACAGTTGGAGCAAAATATATTTCCAGTATGAGTTAAAGTGAGTTTTTTCCCTATTAATGGGTTTAACGCAAGGAACTCATCTCCTACGGGTAATTGATATTCAACGGGTTGTGTGAGTGTTGATTTTAATTTTGAAAGTATGCCTTTCATATTGTGATGCCCCTCTATGTTAAGGTCGCAATATTAGCATAGGTTTTATTTATCTTGCTGGGTATAATTTTCTAGCCATTGCAAATATTGTTCGAACGGTAAAGGTTTTGAGTAATAATAACCTTGTACTAAATCGCAATGGCAGTCGGTGAGTATTTTTTCTATCTCAGCTGATTCAACCCCTTCAGCAACAACTTTTAACTTGAGACTTTTTGCCATGTCTATTGTTGTTTTTACTATAGTTTGATGACGTGTTGAATCGGCTAAATCTAAAATAAAGCTTTTATCTATTTTAAGTTCATTAAAGGGCAGTTGGGATATATAAGTTAGTGAAGAATAGCCTGTGCCATAATCATCAACAGAAACCTGTATTCCCATCACAGATAGTTTAGACATTAAGTTACTTAAGTGCTGAAAATCGCTCACCATCACGGATTCTGTTAATTCAAAGTTTAGTAAGTGGGTTGGTGTATTAAAGTGGGATAAAATATTTTTTACTTTAGATAAAAAGTTCTGCATGGCAATATCTTTACCACTAATGTTAATTGATAAACTATGTTGGTCATAACCTTTGCTTACTAAGGTATTTAATTGCTGACAAGCCGTGTTTAATACCCACATAGTTAGCTCATTTATTATACCTGTGTCTTCAGCAATGCGAATAAACATATCAGGGGAAACAAAACCATGAATTGGATGTTGCCATCGTAATAATACCTCAGAGCCATGTACAGAAGCATCCTTTAAGTTAATCTGAGGCTGATGAAATAAATGTAAATCATTGTTATGAATAGCAAGCTGTAATTCTGTTGCAAGTGTTAATTTTTGTGCAATGTTATAGGTTTCACTCATTTGATAAAAGCTCAAATTAAGACTTTCTCGTTTAGCTTGTTCTAATGCTTGAAAGGCTTTTTTGATCATAACGGTTGCAAAATGGGTGTCTTCTTGAACTGAAAAAATACCTATTTTAGTTTTTAAATCAATTAGTAAACCGCTTATTTTGATATCTTTTGAAAGTGAGTTTTGCATTTGTGTGAGCTGATTTGTTAATTCCTGAACATTAATAAATCTAGAAACTAAAACAGCGAGCACTCCATCCTTGGCTTTTGCTATTTTGATGAGAGTATCAGGTTTTTGTTCAAAATATAAAAAGTGGCTATCTAAATTAATGTAATTATTAATATCGTTAGCAATATGCGACACTAAAGCTGCGCTTTCTTCATTAGTTATATATGGCGAAATATCATTAAAATTTAAAACTTCAATTAAACAGATAGAAAATTTTCTTTTAGTATCAATAAGACTTTGCATTGTAGATTCTAAAAAGTTGAGATTCGGTAAGTGTAAATCTTGATCATGAGTTGCATTATAAAAAGCAATTTCTTTTTGGTGCCGCATTCGCTCTGCAAGCGCCATAGCCATTAAAGTTACCTCAAGAAGCACACCTATCATAAATGCATAACGTGCTAAAAAAGAGTATTCAATAATACCTGTTAGCATCATAGGTTGAATTGCAGCACCTATAATGAGTGGTAACCAGGAAATAATATAAAACTTAGCCCAATTAAAATTTGTTTTAAGCTTAGCAATAATTAATATAAAACTAACTAAGTAAAAGAAAAATAAAAAAACAAAAAATATTTGGGCTGCAATATACTCCGGAAGCCACAAAGATATTACTCCAAATAAGGTCATAATTGAGGCGTAATATATGCCAATATTATAGAGCTTGCCTTTTTCTTTATGGTAGTGGAGAAAAAATATCGCAAAAAATAAAGTACAGATAGCAACTAAATAATTAAGTGAAATAATATTTTTTTGAAAAAAGGAATGAATAAAGTCAGGCCAAAGTAAATTACCAAAACCTAATACAACCCCCATTTGCATTATTACAGATAAAATATAGCTAATATAAATCAAGTATACACTGTCTTTTATGCCAAAAAATAATACCAAATTATACAAAGCTATCATTAACATAATGCCTATAAATATACCCCATATAAGATGAGTATCTTTACTGAGCGTTAAAAAATCATGGGCTTCATAAATACGGATAGGAGTTTTTGCAACTCCTGTTGTTTTTATTTTGATAAGTAAGCGAGTTTGTTGTTTAGATGCAATATTAAACTCAAATGAAGGTAAGTTTTGCTCTGAAAGAGTCAGCTTAAAATTGAGGTCTCCCATTTTATTTTGTTTAATAATTTTTTTATTTGAATTTAACTGTACCACTTCTAATACATCTAACATTGGGTTATCAAAATGCGCAACAAGAGCGTAATTTTGAGGGGTATTATTTTTTAACTGCATATTAAGCCAGTAAGTTTGTTGGGTAAAACTCCAGGGAATATTTGATAATGGTGCCTTTATGAATAAATCAGGTTTTTTTAGTAAGTCTGTTAATGTGAGTTTATTGGAGATGTCTAAGAAGTAAGATGTATTGTTATGAATTGAATATGTTTTATCTATGGCTTTTTGGGTTGGGTCTGAAATATTAGACGTTAAGATAAATATTAACATGAGAATGACTGCTAATATAAAAAGGCTATAAAATTTTCTTTGTAAATATGGTGGTGGCATTAAATAACGAATATTTAATAAGATAATACTAAAACAGTAGCATTTTTTTGCAGGTTTGGCGTTTTAAATCATATTTAAAAGTAATGGGGGACTTAGCCCCCCCCAAAATATAACGATTTAGCTTTGCTCACGTTCAATTGCACGATATGCAATATCTGTACGGTATTCTACGCCTTTGAAGTTAACTTCTTTGATCAATTCATAGGCACCTTGTTGCGCTTCGGTTACTGTGTTACCCAGTGCCGTAGCACATAAAACACGGCCACCCGATGTAACAACTTTACCATCTACTTCTTTGGTGCCTGCATGAAATACTTTAGTACCTGCTGGGTATTCAACCTTAAGACCTGAAATTTCATCACCTTTTGGATATGAAGCCGGATAGCCTGCAGCCGCTAAAACAACACCAACAGCGGCGCGAGGGTCAAATTGGATCTCAGCTTGATCTAATTCTACACGTTCAGCTGCAAGGAGTAACTCAACTAAATCGGATTGTAAACGTAACATAATTGGCTGTGTTTCAGGGTCGCCAAAACGACAATTAAATTCGATTACTTTTGGTGTTCCATCCGCATCGATCATTAAACCAGCATATAAAAAGCCTGTATATGGGTGTCCTTCATCATGCATTCCTTGTACTGTTGGAATAATAACTTCATTCATAATGCGTTGATGAATTTCATTTGTTACAACTGGAGCTGGAGAATAGGCACCCATTCCACCTGTATTAGGGCCTTTATCTTCGTTATAAGCACGTTTGTGATCTTGGCTAGTTGCAAAGGGTAAAACATTTTTACCATCAACCATTACAATGAAAGATGCTTCTTCACCTTCAAGGAACTCTTCGATTACAACACGACTTCCCGCTTCACCAAACGCATTGCCCGCAAGCATATCGCGAATCGCGTCAATCGCTTCGTCTTCTGTCATAGCAACAATAACGCCTTTGCCAGCAGCTAAACCATCGGCTTTAATTACAATGGGTGCTCCATTGTGTTTTACATAAGCAATCGCAGGATCAATTTCAGTGAATGTTTGGTAATAACCCGTTGGTATATCATGACGAGCTAAAAAATCTTTAGTAAATGATTTTGATCCTTCTAATTGAGCTGCGCCTTTTGTTGGACCAAAAATAGCGAGCCCTTCCTCTCTGAATCTATCTACAATACCAATCACAAGAGGTGCTTCAGGACCAACAATTGTATAATCAATTGCATTTTCTTTAACAAAATGGACTAATGCGTCGATATCTTCAACACCAATTGCCACATTTTTTAATTTTGGCTCTAATGCTGTACCTGCATTACCTGGTGCGACAAAAACACTATTTACTTTAGTTGATTGAGCGGCTTTAAATGCTAAAGCATGTTCACGACCACCACTACCAATGACAAGTATGTTCATTTTTTTTCCTAATTAAGGTTTTTTAAATTTTAACGTCATGCGATCACTTTCACCTATCGCAATATATTTATTTGTATCTGTTTCACCTAATGCTAAGCGTGGTGGAAGTGTCCACACACCTTTGGCATGATCAGCGGTATCTTTAGAGTTTGCATTAATTTCACTTTTAGAAACTAGTTTAAAACCTGATTTTTGTGCTAACGATATCACCCAGCTTTCTTTAACATAACCAGAGCGTTTTGCTTTTGCAGAGTGTCTGATTTCAGGTAAACGGTGATCGACTATGCCTAAAATACCACCTGGCTTTAATGCGCTATAAAAGGCCTTAAAGGCATTTTCAACACCTTCATCGTCTCTTTGCATATACCAGTTATGTAAGTTTCTAAAAGTTAATACCATATCGGCACTTTCTTTTGGTGCAATTGCGTGATGTGTGCCAGGGTAAAATTCAGATAATTTTACTTCACTATAAATTTTATTGCCGGCTAACTTATCTTTGTAAGATTGTAATGCCCGTTGATAATATTTTACTTCTGAATCTGAAGGGAAGTTAGCCGCGTAATATTTTCCTTGTTCTTTTAAAATAGGGGCTAAAATTTCAGAATACCAGCCAGAGCCTGGCCAAATTTCAACAACAGTCATATTTGGCTTTAAACCAAAAAAGTTTAATGTTTGCTTTGGGTGTCTAAACGGGTCACGGAGTTTGTTTTGATCGCTACGTAAACTAGCGCTTGTAGCTTCACTGAGTAAGGTTTTTATATCTGTTGATTTACATGCATTTAAATTAATAGCGATAAGGAAGACAAATGCTACTTTGAAAGAGATGGGTAATAATTTCATTTTTACCTCGGGTAATTTATTTTAGCTGTTGAAAACCATGAAAATAGTAGCTAACTAATTGTATTATTATTTTTATAGCAAACAAAATTATATTTGAAAATTTATTTTGTTTGCTATAAAAACAAAAGGGCTGATAAAAATCAGCCCTTTGTATATCAATTTTTAGTGGCGAAAGTGACGCATGCCAGTAAATACCATTGCCATACCTGCTTCATCAGCTGCTGCAATGATTTCCTCATCTCGTATTGAGCCTCCAGGCTGAATAACTGCTGAAATTCCAGCTGATGCTGCAGCATCAATACCATCTCTGAATGGGAAAAAAGCATCTGATGCCATCACAGACCCTTTCACTTCAAGGTTTTCGTCCGCTGCTTTTATGCCTGCAATTTTTGCAGAATAAACACGGCTCATTTGGCCTGCACCCACACCAATAGTCATACTGTCTTTCACGTAGATAATTGCATTCGATTTAACAAATTTAGCGACTTTCCAGCTAAACATTAAATCTTTCAATTCTTGTTCTGTAGGTTGGCGTTTAGTAACGACTTTAAGATCACCCATATCTACCATACCAGTATCACGATCTTGAATTAAAACACCGCCATTAACACGTTTGATATCAACACCAGATGTTTTAGCAGACCATTGCCCGCACTCTAATAGACGAACGTTTTTCTTAGCGGCAACAATTTGAGCCGCTGCGTCTGATATTTTAGGTGCAATGATTACTTCGACAAACTGACGAGAAACAATCGCTTCAGCAGTATCCGCATCTAATTCCTGATTAAATGCAATGATGCCACCAAATGCTGATGTAGGGTCTGTTTTAAAAGCGCGTTCATAAGCCTCTAAAATATTTTCACCTTGAGCAACACCACATGGATTTGCATGTTTTACGATAACACAAGCTGGCGCTGAGAATTCTTTAACACATTCAAGTGCTGAATCTGTATCTGCAATGTTATTAAAAGATAATGCTTTACCTTGTAATTGTTTTGCAGTGGCAACTGATGCTTCTTCAATGCCATTTTCAACATAAAAAGCGGCATCTTGATGAGAGTTTTCACCGTAACGCATATCTTGCTTTTTAGTAAATTGAAAATTAATAGTACGTGGGAATTTTGAATCTGGATTGTTATTATTTTCAGCTGTTTCGTCAAGTACATGTGCTGGTACTTTTGTGCCGAAGTAGTTTGCAATCATACCGTCATATTGCGCAGTGTGTTCAAAAGCTGCAATCGCTAAATCAAAGCGTGTTTGATAAGTTGTTGAGCCTGAATTTTCATCCATTTCAGACAGTACACGGTCATAATCAGCGACATTAACTATGATAGTTACATCTTTGTTGTTTTTTGCAGCTGCGCGAACCATAGTGGGTCCACCAATATCGATATTTTCAATTGCATCTTCTAAAGAGCAATTTTCATTTGCAACAGTTTGTGCAAATGGGTAAAGGTTTACTACAACCATATCAATGGCTGAAATATTGTTTTCAGCCATAACAGCTTCATCTTGACCGCGGCGAGCGAGAATACCACCATGAATTTTAGGGTGAAGTGTTTTAACACGACCGTCCATTATTTCTGGGTGACCAGTGTGGTTTGATACTTCAGTTACTTGAATGCCATTGTCAGCTAAAAGCTTACACGTGCCACCTGTCGATAGTAGTTCAACACCTTTAGCCGAAAGTGCGCGAGCAAATTCAACAATACCGGTTTTATCTGAAACGCTTAATAATGCGCGACGTACTGGACGAAGAGTATCCATTGTAGTTTTATAACCTCTATATTGGGGTAGATTATCTTTGTATTATCATTTCAAAAATATTAAACCAAAAATCCATTATGAAATGTTTTTTGATTAACGCTTCGAAAAAATGTGCTTGTTAAATTAATCGTTAAGCTTTTTTGCTCATTCAATTTAACAAAAAAGCACCCTAGGGTGCTTTTTATGCAGTATAAACTGCGTATTTAGTTCATGCCGTACTTTTTAAGCTTCTTGCGTAGCGTGCCACGGTTGATGCCTAGTAAGATTGACGCACGAGTTTGGTTCCCACGTGTATATGTCATTACTTCTTCAAGTAGTGGCGCTTCTAGTTCAGAAAGAACAAGCTCATAAACGTCTTCAACGTCTTGACCATTAAGCTGCTTCAGGTAGTGATGAACAGCTTTTTTAACTGCATCACGTAACGGTTGCGGTTTCTCTTGTGACTGGACATGAGCGTTTGTAATAAATGGAGAAGTCACATTTTGTTCGAACATTGTCTTGTTTCTCTTTCTTAAATTGCTTGAAAATAATTATTTAGTACCGAAACTTGCTCTTGAGCTGTCTCTAGGGCATTAAATACACGCCTAAACTGTCCTTCTTTATCATGGGTTTGCAAATACCATGTAACATGTTTTCGTGCGATGCGAACTCCCATTATTTCACCGTAAAATTGATGCAGATTAACTAAATGCTCCATTAATATGCCTTCTACCTCAACCATTTCTGGTTTAGGTAAAAATTTACCAGTTTGTAAATAATGTGCAGTTTCCCTGAAAATCCAAGGTCTGCCTTGAGCCGCTCGACCTATCATGACGGCATCTGCTCCCGTGTAGTCCAAAACCTGCTTTGCTTTTATTGGTGAACTTATATCACCGTTGGCAACAATAGGTATGGACACTGAACTTTTTATATCCCTAATGGTGTCGTATTCTGCTTCACCTTTATACATACAAGCTCTTGTTCGACCATGTACGGCTAAAGATGCGATCCCATTTTGTTCAGCTATTTTTGCAATTTCAACGCCATTACGATTATCGGTATTCCAACCTGTTCGAATTTTTAAAGTAACAGGTACATCAACAGCATTCACTACTGATTTAACTATTTTCTCTACTAAACCCGGATCTTGTAATAATGCTGAACCCGCAAGTTTTTTATTCACTTTTTTGGCTGGACACCCCATGTTGATATCAACAATTTGAGCGCCATTAGCCACATTCAATTGTGCTGCCTGTGCCATTAATGTTGGATCAGCCCCTGCAATTTGTACTGCACGGATCCCTGACTCTCCACTATGGTCCATACGGTTCATAGATTTCTCTGTGTTCCATACTTTTGGATTTGACGATAACATTTCAGATACAGCTAAACCTGCGCCAAGGCGTCGGCAAAGTTGTCTAAAAGGTCTGTCTGTTACACCTGCCATTGGCGCAACTATGACATTGTTTTCCAGTTTATAAGGGCCTATCTGCACTTTATTTATGGCTCACCATTCAAGGGGCGCTAATTCTACTTTTTTTTCAGCAAAAATCAAAGGTTATATTTTGAACAAAAGTGCTTTTTTTTGAACTTTCTCTATTGACTTTTTATAAGCTCAAGGAAATTGATTTGTTTTTGTTTATATGGCATATAAATTCAGTGAATTTAATGTGTTCACTAGGAAGTGAACAAGTTTACGAAAGTTAAAATAATTTTAATTTAGTGACAATATTTGTTATTTTCAGAACTTGGTTAAGGCATTAAATAAATTAATGCCTAGTATTTCGCGCTTGTATACTAAAAAATGAAGCTTATTTATTTTTTATTCCACTAACTCTTACCCATTCACCATCAATTTCAACTGGGGCTATTTTGGCATGCTCTTGATACACATCTACTACAGATTGTGCCTGCTCTTTTAAAATGCCTGACAGGGCAAACTCTGCTGTTGACTTGCCTAATCCAAGTATAATTTGATGCAATTCTCTCAACGGTGCTGCAAGAATATTAGCTATAAGTATATCGGCTTTAAAATCAGGTTGATTTTTTGGTAAGTAGACTTCTAATTGATTTTTTACGCCATTACGCTGTGCATTATCTAGGCTTGCATCAAGTGCTTGTTGATCTATATCAATACCAATAACACGCTTAGCACCGAGTTTAATTGCTGCAATACCTAAAATTCCTGAACCACAACCAAAATCGACTACAGTTTTATCTGTTAAGTCTAAAGATTCTAACCATTTTAAACACAATGCTGTAGTGGCATGTGTGCCAGTACCAAAAGCAAGACCTGGATCTAACATAACATTAACCGCTGAAGGATCTGGAACATCACGCCAACTTGGACAGATCCATAAACGTTCACCAAATTTAATTGGGTGAAAATTTTCCATCCATTCACGTTCCCAATCTTTATCTTCAAGTTGTTCTATTTTGTAATTAAAATTGTTTTGCAATTCAGGTTTCTGTTCTAGGTGTTTAACTACTTTTTGCATATCATGGCTTGCATCAAATAAACCGATAATTGTAGTTTGTGCCCAAAAAATAACTTCACCAGGTTTTGGTTCATATACTGGGTTATTTTCTGAGTCCATAAAAGTAACAGAGGCACTGCCTGCTTCAACCAAATAATCACTAATAGCATCAGCAGTCGTTTTTGTTGCAGGTATACGGATTTGGATCCACGCCATGAGATCATCCTCATTTAAATTTAAGTTATTAAAAAAGGCCGCATGAGCGGCCTTTCATATTAGTTAACCTCGAATAGGTTACTAACCTTTAACGTCTAAGAAACTCTTAAGTAAGTCAGAACGTGAAGGGTGACGTAATTTACGTAATGCTTTTGCTTCAATTTGACGTATACGTTCACGTGTTACATCAAATTGTTTACCAACTTCTTCCAAAGTATGATCAGTATTCATATCAATACCAAAACGCATTCTTAATACTTTAGCTTCTCGGGCTGTAAGACCTGATAAAACATCTAAAGTTGCGCCTTTTAAGCTTTCCATCGTAGCAGCGTCAATTGGAGATTCGATTGTTGAATCTTCAATAAAGTCACCTAGATGTGAATCTTCATCATCACCTATAGGTGTTTCCATTGAAATTGGCTCTTTTGCTATTTTTAATACCTTACGAATTTTATCTTCAGGCATTAACATACGCTCTGCTAACTCTTCTGGATTCGGCTCTCTTCCCATTTCTTGTAACATTTGACGTGAAATACGGTTAAGTTTATTAATCGTTTCAATCATATGCACAGGAATACGAATAGTGCGAGCCTGATCCGCAATAGAGCGTGTGATAGCCTGACGGATCCACCACGTAGCATAAGTTGAAAACTTGTAACCTCGACGGTATTCAAATTTATCAACAGCTTTCATCAGACCTATGTTACCTTCTTGAATTAAATCAAGGAACTGTAAACCACGGTTGGTATATTTTTTAGCAATTGAAATAACAAGACGTAAATTTGCTTCAACCATTTCTTTCTTTGCACGACGAGCTTTTGCTTCACCAATACTCATTCTACGGTTGATATCTTTTATATTCGAAATCGATAAACCACAGTTTTGTTCAATAATATGGAGCTTTTTAATGCAACGGCCAATATCACCTTCACATTCAGCAAGCTTATCTGAATACGACTCACCAAGTGCAACTTCGAATTTTAACCAAGCATTATTGGTTTCATTATTTACAAAATGCTTTACAAAAGTTTTCTTTGGCATTTTTGAGTATTGAACTGCATGCTTCATCACAAGGCGTTCTTGTACTCGAACCTTGTCCATGGTTTCACGCATGTTATTTACTAAGCGATCAAACTGTTTTGGTATAAGTTTGAAAGTTTGAAATAATTCAGCAATTTCAGCAAAAGCAGCTTTAGTATCAGCATGCTCACGACCTTTTTCTTCTATTATCAAACGTGCTTTTGTATTTAAATCTCTTAAATTCTCAAAGTTTTCACGTGCAAGTTCAGGACAAGGACCTGTATCTATTTCTTCTTCATCCTCATCATCGCTTTCACCATCTTCATCTTTTAATTCTTCATTACTTAATGCTGAACCTATATGAGTAGCTTGAATTGCAATTTCGTCAGCGTCTGGATCAATAAAACCATTGATAATATCACTTAGGCGAATTTCTTCAGCTTCAAATTTATCCCAAAGATCTAAAAGGTACGTAATTGTTTCAGGGTATTCAGCAACAGAAATTTGAACCTGGTTTATACCATCTTCAATGCGTTTAGCGATGACAATTTCACCTTCACGCGTTAAAAGTTCTACGGTACCCATTTCACGCATGTACATACGTACAGGATCTGTTGTACGACCAATTTCTTTGTCTACCGTAGCAAGCGCGGCAGCAGCTGCTTCAGCAGCATCTTCATCGGTTGTTGTTTCTTGCATCATAAGATCATCGGCATCAGGTGCATTTTCGCTAACCTTTATACCCATGTCATTAATCATGCTGATGATATCTTCAACTTGATCAGAGTCGATGATGTCCTGTGGAAGGTGATCATTCACTTGCGAGAATGTTAAATAACCTTGTTCTTTACCTTTTTGTATGAGGAGTTTTAGCTGAGACTGAGGACTTTGCTCCATAGAGATTTTCTCTTCCACTTAGATAGGTTGATGCGTCTGGCGCTCGTTAGAATTATAAAAAACAATAAGCACGGATGAATAGAGCAGTATAACACAGGGTTTTGATTCTGGCTAGACTATAATCAATTGTTGCTTTGTTCTTTTTTTGAATTAGGCATAGCCGATAATAAAAGTTGATATTCTTGCCTTTCACCACTGGTTAAGCCTTGAGTTTTATCTTTTATTAATAGGGTCTCTGCTCGATGATTTAAACACTGATCTTCAATAAATTTAAAAGTATTTTGAAATTCAGCTTCTAATTTCTCATCATCAATCTCATGTTGCCAAGTGGCAAGCTTTATGAGTGAATTATATTCTGGCATTTCTCTATATAATTCTAGAACTTGCCCTGTTGTAATATCTTTATTTTTAAGGCTAAGGGATTGTAAGTTTTGAAATAACTCTAACCCAGGCAGACCTAGTTCAGCTAGTTCTGGTAAATGAGGTATTTCTAGGGCTAATTTAGGGTATTGAATTAATAGACCTATTGCTCTTCTCATTGGTGTGACTTTGAATTTTTTTTGTAAACTCTTTTGTTGTCTTGGGGTATTGAGCTTCTGACTTAACTGTTCTTTGGTTCGACCAATTAGACGCGCTAGTTGTTCAAGTAAATTTTCTTGATAGAAGTCACTTTTTACAGTATCAATTAAGGGTAAAGCTAAGCTTAATATTTTTGACTTTCCAGCATCAGATGTTAAATCACATTCTATAGCTAATTTTTCAAATAATACTTTTGAAAAATCATGGGATTGTTTTAACCTGGTTTCAAAGTCGTCTCGCCCTTCTTTTTGTACTAAAGTATCTGGGTCTTCTCCATCGGGTAAAAATGCAAACTTTAATTCTTTTCCATCAGCTAAATAGGGGAGGGCATTTTCTAGTGCTCGCCAAGCAGCATCACGTCCAGCTCGGTCACCATCATAACAGCATATTACACGCTCAGTAGTTCTAAATAATGTATGCATATGCTCTGCTGTTGTAGCTGTTCCTAGTGATGCGACTGCATATTCGATCCCTTGTTCTGATAAGGCAACAACATCCATATAACCTTCAACAATAAGTATTTGTTCTAATTTCTTATGAGCTTGTTTTGCTTCATATAGCCCGTAAAGCTCAAATCCTTTATGAAAAACGCGTGTTTCAGGGGAGTTTAGATATTTAGGTCCATTATTTTTCTCGTTTTCATCATTTGGTATGATGCGACCACCAAAGGCAACGACACGTCCACGTTTATCTTTAATAGGAAACATTAACCTATCTCGGAAGAAATCAAATGAGCCACCTGATTCTTTTTTTGTTGCTAATTTTAAATCAACTAGTTGTTGTTTTTGTGCTGGATTACGAGCAAATAAAGCGCATAGACCATCCCATTCAGAAGGGGCATAACCAATTAAATATTTTTGTACTGTTTGTCCACTTAAGCCTCGGCCTTTTATATATTCAATAACTTGTTTTGAGTTTTTATGATGCTTAAGTTGATGGCCAAAATAACGCGCTGTTTGTAGCATTAATTCATAGTCTGACTTTTTTTGATCTAGGCTTATTTCAGGTCCCTTTGAATAACTACCTTGTTCTCTGGGTATTTCTAAATGTAGTGATGATGCTAACTCTTCAACCGCATCTACAAACTCTAACTTTTCATACTCCATTAAAAATGAAATGACATTTCCACTTACACCGCACCCGAAACAATGATAAAACTGTTTTTCTTGGGATACACTAAAAGAAGGCGACTTTTCGCTATGAAATGGGCAGCAGGCCTGATAATTTTTCCCTGCTTTCTTTAGCGTTACGTAAGAATCAATGAGATCGACTATGTCTGTACGAGCAATTAAATCATCAATGAAGTAGCGAGGGATTTTTCCAGCCATAAATGTCTAAACCATCAATTTTAAAGTAATAAAATAAAGTAGGATTAATAAAGTGAAGGATAACCAAAAATAGACTTTTGATCTACGGTTATTAAAATGAAAAAACCGAGCTATAGGCTCGGTTTTTAGTAACATTTAAATACAAAGTTACTTTATGCGGTTAATTTCTGCTTTATTAAACCAGAGATCTTGCCCATATCGGCACGTCCTTCGGCTTGGCTTTTGATTAACCCCATTACTTTACCCATATCTTGCATACCAGCTGCGTTGCAATCAGTAATAGCAGTATCGATAAGCGAAAGAATTTCTTCTTCGGTTAAAGGTTTTGGTAAGAAACCTTCAAGAACACTTATTTCATTTGCTTCAATGTCGGCTAAGTCTTGACGACCTGCTTCATGATACTGATCGTGCGCATCGTTACGTTGCTTGACCATTTTTACTATGATAGATGTTATTTCAGCATCATTCAAAGTAATACGTTCGTCAATTTCACGTTGCTTTATTGCAGCTAGCGCCATGCGAATTGTACCAAGGCGCAATTTTTCTTTGGCACGCATTGCGTCTTTCATTGCATTTTTTAGCGTTACTAATAAACTCATCTACAAGACTCTGGGAAAAGTTTTAGTATAATCTAACGCGACGTGCATTTTCGCGAGATAATTTTTTCATAAGACGTTTAACAGCTGCAGCTTTTTTACGCTTACGTTCTGCAGTTGGCTTTTCATAGTGCTCACGACGACGAACTTCTGAAAGGATACCTGCTTTTTCACATGAACGTTTAAAACGACGTAATGCAACGTCAAACGGTTCGTTTTCTCTTACTTTGATTACTGGCATTAAAAATCACCTAATAGCTAATGAGATCTACTCATACCGATCAATAAATGACCGTTTGGTTTAAAAATGGTGCGGTATTGTAATCCGAATCACCTTTTAATGTAAAGTCTAATTATAGTAAATAATAAACAAAGCTGGCAAAATTAAATCAAGTCAGTAAAATTGCGCTCTGATTATAATATTTGACTCTAATAATGAGTATCTCGGGAGCAACTAATAATGCGTATTTTAGGTATTGAATCCTCATGTGATGAAACAGGGATCGCAATCTATGATGATGAAAAAGGATTATTAGCACATCAACTATATAGCCAAATAAAGTTACATGCTGATTATGGTGGTGTAGTGCCGGAGTTAGCTTCAAGAGATCATATTCGAAAAACCTTACCTTTAATTGATGCTGCTTTTAAAGAAGCTAATTGTACTGCAGAAGATTTAGATGGGATTGCTTTTACTGCCGGACCTGGTTTAGTGGGGGCTATTTTAGTTGGCTCTTCTATTGGTCGTTCTCTTGCTTTTGGTTGGGATATACCCTCTGTTGCCGTACATCATATGGAAGGTCATTTATTAGCACCTATGCTTGAAGATAATAAACCTGAATTTCCTTTTGTGGCCTTACTGGTTTCAGGTGGACACACTTTATTGGTTGAAGTTAAGGGCATTGGACAGTATCAAATTTTAGGCGAATCTGTTGATGATGCTGCAGGAGAAGCCTTTGATAAAACAGCTAAACTTTTAGGTTTAGACTATCCTGGAGGACCATTACTGGCAAAGCTTGCAGAGCAAGGAAAATCTAAACGCTTTGTATTTCCACGCCCAATGACAACTAAACCTGGACTAGATTTCAGTTTTAGTGGTTTAAAAACGGCGGCAGCGAATACCATAAGAGAGCAAGGTGGTGTTGAAAAATGTGATCAGCAGACTAAAGCAGATATTGCACATGCATTTCAAACAGCAGTGGTAGACACTTTAGCAATAAAATGTAAACGCGCTTTAAAACAAACAGGTATTAATCGCTTAGTCATAGCAGGTGGTGTAAGTGCAAATAAAGATTTAAGAGAAAAATTTGAACGTATAATGCAAGGTATGCAAGGTGAAGTCTTTTATCCGAGAACAGAGTTTTGTACCGATAACGGTGCAATGATCGCTTATGCTGGTATGCAAAGGTTAAAAGCAAAACAGTATGCACCGATGGACATGAAAGCATACCCAAGGTGGCCAATTGATAGTTTGGAAGCCATTTAACTATATTTTTTTATCTTTAATTTTAGGTTCTTCGCCTTTGAATAAACGTATAATATTTTCTTTATGGCGAAGGATAATTAAAATGCTGAGCATTAAAACTGGTATTGTGTAAAGCGGTTTAATAAACCAGGTATAAATGGGTGCGATTGCAACAGTTAACAGTGCTGCCAATGATGAATAACCGCTTAGCCAAACTATGAACACCCAAGTCAACACTAATAATCCAGCTAATGATAAACCTATAGGTAACATCGTTCCAAAGGCTGTTGCGACAGCTTTTCCACCTTTAAAACCAAAAAATAGCGGGTACATGTGACCAAGGCAAGCTGCTATACCAATAAAGCCTAAATAAATGGGCTCTACTTTTAAAAAATAGGCTCCCCAAACAGGGATGGTTCCTTTAAGTATGTCAAAGGTTAAAACTAGAGCAGCAGGTAGTTTTCCACCTAAACGGTAAATATTTGTTGCACCAGGGTTTTTAGAGCCAAAATGTCTAGGATCGGGTAACATAAATAGCTTGCTGATCAAAATTGCAGAAGAGATTGACCCTAATAGGTATGCAAATATGAATATCAATCCGGCTATCACTGTAATCCTTATATTTAAATTTGTAAAATTGGGCTATCATCAGCCGCATATTTTATAGATTGGCGGCAGGGTACGTAAAATTCATTTAAAAAGGTATCCGACCAGCTAAGTTTAGCGCAGTTACAACTAAATAACCTTAAGATAATTATGGGTTATATTATAGCGCATCATCATATTGTAAGAGTATGCCACATATGGATAAAGTATTTATAACCCAATTGCATGTTGATACTATTATCGGCGTTTATGACTTTGAAAAAGAAACGGAACAAAGTTTATTTTTTGATATCGAAATGCTGACTGATATTCGCGCAGCTGCCAACTCAGATGACATTAATGATACTGTTGATTATGCAGTTGTAAGCGAGCGTATTATTAAACATGTAAAAGCGAAACCTGTTGAACTGTTGGAAACGTTAGTTGAGCAAATTGCTGAATTTATTTTAACTGAGTTTAATGTAACCCAAGTTAAAGTTCGTGTGAGCAAACCCGCTGCAGTTAAAGCTGCGGTGACTGTAGGAGTTGAAATTATTCGCTCTGTAAAAGATTTTAAAAAGTAGGGTAAATCAGGCTCATGGCACAAATATTTATAAGCATAGGTTCAAATGTTAATAAAGAAATAAATGTTATTAACTCAATTAAAACGTTAAAAGCATATTTTCCAGGTTTATCTTGTTCGTCAGTATTTGAAAGTGAATCAATTGGTTTCGATGGCAATAATTTCTATAACTTAGTTGCGGCTGCAAAAACAGAACTGCCTTTATTTGAGGTGTGTTTGCTATTAAAAAAAATAGAACGAGACAATGGAAGGTTACATAACGATAAAAAATTTAGTCCAAGAACATTAGATTTAGATTTGTTATTTTTTGATGATGTTATTTGTGATGAACCTGCGCAGTTACCTAGAGATGAAATTACTAAAAATGCTTTCGTTTTGTGGCCATTAGCTGAGCTTGCACCTGAGTTTATACACCCAATTAATAATTTATCAATTGCTGAAATTTGGCAAGGTTATGATAAAACGAAGCAAAAACTATGGAAAGTGGAGTTATCTTTTAAATGAGTCTTATAGAAATAATCGTATTAGCATTAATTCAAGGTTTTACTGAGTTTTTACCTATCTCAAGTTCTGCTCACTTATTACTACCTTCACAGGTTTTTGGTTGGCAAGATCAAGGTCTCGCATTTGATATTGCTGTTCATGTCGGTACTTTAGTTGCTGTAATTTTCTATTTTAGAAAAGAAGTTGTGGATATTTTATCCGCGTGGTTTAAATCTTTTGGCTCCCAAGGTGCAACTGATGATAGTAAGCTAGGTTGGTGGATAATACTGGGAACAATTCCGGCTGCTTTAATTGGCTATTTAGCAAAAGACTTTGTAGAGATTTACTTACGCAGTGCTTGGGTTATTGCTATTACAACTATTATTTTTGGTTTATTACTTTGGTATGCAGATGTAAAAGGAAAACAAATAAAGACAATTTATCAACTTAATTGGAAGTCTGCGTTAATTTTAGGTTTTTCACAAGCTGTTGCTGCTGTGTTTCCGGGAACATCTCGCTCGGGTATCACTATGACAGCAGGTTTAATGCTAGGATTAAATAAAGAAAGTGCTGCGCGCTTTTCATTTTTATTGGCTATTCCAATTATTTCCATGATGGGTTTGTATTATAGTCTAGAGCTAGCTCTGAGTGATGAAGTTGTTGACTGGTCTACTTTAGGCATAGGCGCTTTTTTATCATTTATTTCAGCTTATGCTTGTATTTTTTTATTTTTAAAAATAATTGAACGCATGGGAATGATGCCATTTGTAATTTATCGATTACTATTAGGAATAGGGTTATTTATTTTTTTACTTTATTAAATTGATATACCCATTTAGTGGGTATTTCTCTCGTTAAATTAAATGGTATAAAAGCTTTAAGGGAGCTATTCCTTAGAGCTTTAAGGATTGTTAAGGGATCATAATGACAAAGTTTTCGTTTTTTAAAATTATTTTAATTGTTTTGATATCCGTTATTTTATTCGCTTGTAGCAATCCCGCTAATGATTTAAAAGAACGTAGGGTTGTTGCTATAAGTAATCCTCAACTTATTATCTCGAGAGCCACCCCTTTAACTTGGTATGCCGATTTTAAAATTCATTCTGGCACTGAAAAGCCAACAGTAAAAGAACAATCTGATAAATCTGAATTTACACAACTTATTCAGCAACAAATAGAACAGGAAATTATTGGAAAAGGATTCAATTTTAATACTAAACCTCAGATAACATTAAAGGAAACTCAGTATCAGGTTGTTGCATTAGCTGTTGCGGGCGATAATATCACAAGCTCAGAGTACCTAGACTTATTCAATCTCTTTCCTGAACTCAGTTATGATAGTGATTTAAGTGAAGGTACTTTAATTGTTGCTATTGTAGATCCTGTACAAAAAAAAGCGGCATGGAGAGGGTCAGTTCAAATTTTATTAGAGCCTAATTTAGATAAAAAGGCTCGAATAAAACGCATTTCAACTTCAGTTACTAAATTATTAAAAAGTTTAAAACCAACTGAATAAGAAGCACTATCTCACTTATTTAAAGCATTTGTTAATTGAACAAGTCTTTCTTGTATGATTGCTTTTCCGATGTCTGGACCTTTGATACCTTTTTCTAAAAATTGTTTTGCTGAGATTTTAGAAGCAAGTTTATAACAGTTTTTTAATATATCCTGTTTATTTTGCGTGAATAGCTCGTTGTGCTGCATAGAGAGTATTAAACGATTAAAACGTTCATATCTGCGCCAAACATCTAATTGATTAAATAGCTCTAAAATTTGATTTGCATTTAATCGCTCAACTTTTAATAAACGCTCCTGATGAGTACTTTTAAGGATTAATAGTTCTTTATATTGATTTGGTATTTTTAATTCAGAGACTAATTGTTTTATTTTATCCGGTGTTAGAAATTCAGCCAACTGGCTAAAACAGATATCATTTTGAGCATTAGGGTTATTTAATCTTTGTTTTAATAATTTTAGTTTTGCATTACGAAATAATGTTGAAAGTGAAGGCGCGACACAAGAGAATGCATTTATAGAGTTGAGAACGTCTAAAAAAGTAAATAAATTACCATCGCTTAATGTTTTATCAAATTCCATCCATACACGTTCAGGTGTTAATGCACTTAGCTCTTCACTCTGAACCATATGAGCCATTAATCTTAGGGTTTCATCCGCTATGGTAAAGCCCATACTATGGTAACGCGCCGCAAAACGGGCGACTCTGAGTACACGTAGCGGATCTTCACTAAATGCACTAGATACATGACGTAATTGTTTATTTTCTAAATCTTTAAGACCACCATGAGGGTCGATAAGCTTACCAGTATCATCTTGAGCAATGGCATTAACGGTTAAGTCTCGTCGAATTAAATCTTCTTCAAGTGTGATACTAGGATTAAAATCACAAATAAAGCCGGTATAACCTTGGCCTTGTTTTTTTTCTGTTCGTGCTAAAGCATGTTCATCTTTGGTTTTTGGATGCAAAAAAACAGGGAAATCTTTTCCGACTTGTGTATAACCTTTTTTGATCATGTCATCAATGGTTGCACCTATAACAACATAATCTCGTTCTATTATTTTCCTATTAAGGAGCGAGTCTCTTACAGCTCCGCCTACGAGATAAGTTTTCATTTTATTATTCAAATCAGTTATTGATGTGAGTATTTTATCAGATTAACTTAATGTTTTAAGTTTGTTGTTTTTTTGTTGTCTGTTTTTTGTCATTATATGCCTGATTTTGTTCATTAGGATGTGTATTTGTGTATTTAAGCTTTTTTGGTTTAGTAGAAAAACCTTTTTCTATTGCACCTAATCCAGAATATTTATTTTTAAGTGACCGACATAAAGAAGCTTTAGCACATTTAACTTTTGGTTTAGGTGATGCGGGAGGGTTTGTATTACTCACGGGAGAAGTCGGTACTGGAAAAACAACCGTGACTCGGTGCATGTTAGCTGAGTTACCTGATTCAACTCAGGTCGCTTTTGTGCTAAATCCTTCTTTATCTGAACTTGAATTACTGGCTAGTATTTGTGATGAGCTGCGTATTAGATATAAAAAATCGGATGCAACACTTAAAAATTTAACAGATAAAATAAAAAATAGATTATTAAAAAATCATCAAAAAGGGGGCCATACTATGCTTATCATAGATGAAGCACAGCATTTGGCTCCAGCTGTTTTAGAGCAATTAAGGCTACTTACTAACTTAGAAACAAATCAAAAAAAATTACTACAAATCATTTTAGTTGGTCAGCCAGAGTTACAACAATTATTAAAACGTAATGAGCTACGTCAACTCGCACAAAGGATCACGGCTAGGTATCATTTACTGCCTTTAACAGAAGCGCAAGTTTTTGCTTATATTGAACATAGATTAAATAAGGCCGGTACTGACTCACCTATTTTTGCTTCTAACTCTATTAAAATGATCCATCAGTTAACTGCGGGCATTCCTCGATTAATTAATTTATTATGTGATAGGGCATTGATGGGAGCATTTGCAAGTCAGCAGTTACATGTTAATAAAATGATTATTAAACAAGCTGCTATTGAGGTTTTACCTTTACAGCCAGAACAAGAAACAAGAAATTTAATTTCTCCGGTGATATTATCCATGGCTGCGATAATATGCATTACTTTAGGTTTTGCTTTGTCTTTTATTTTTTAAACGAGAATTACATGTCATATTTATTGGATGCATTAAAACAATCGGAGCAAGGTGAAGTTAGCCGTACTGAGCAGTACCGTTCAAGAACTGATGGTCAATATGTTCAACAAAAGGATTTAAAATTTTATCGTAATCTCACATTTTCTCTTATTGCAGTTTTAGCTATTTTATTTACACTTGTAATAGGTTTTTTAGCGGGTAGATGGTTTCAAGAAACAAAAATTCAAGATACTTTTGTAAAACAGCCTAGTATCTCTGAAAATACGAATAAACAAATTGCTCCAATATTACAACAACCTTCAACCCAAGCTCTGCCTGTTCAGGTTCAACCTATTTTAGTACAGCAAGCAATGCCTACACAGTATCAATTAGTACCAGTTAGTAATATGAAGAATACTTTGCAGCTGAATCAAAACTCTCAAGTACCAGTGCAGGCATACACAAGCTCAAAACCGCTTGATTACAGTCAATATAAAGTTGTTGGTAAACCAATTGAAAAACCAGACTCTGAAGATAATAAATCAAATGAAAGTGAAGAGTTAGCTCAGTTACCAGCTTCTCTGAAAGCTGCATTTGCAAATGCAGTTGCTGCTACTGAAAATGATGATGAATACGAAGTAACAACTGCGACAAATAATTCTGCAATGGCACAACCAATTCAATTATTACCGGATGTGATCCAAAGTTTAGTTCCAGCCCTTAGCTACCAAGCACATGTATATGCAACTGAAGCCGATAGGCGTTGGATTAAATTAAATAATACTGAATTATATGAGGGGGATAGCTTAGGGCCATTGAAAGTTTTAGAAATAGCACCAGAGATAACACTTATGAGTATAGAAGGATATCGTTTTAGTTTGCCTGCTATGGACGATTGGCAACCTTAAACTTTGCTGATGTTTTGAGAGATAGGTATTTTAAATATAATCACTTAAGTTCAGCTGGAATTGTTTAGGATCGACAGTTGATTCGATTGAATCATTAATAAACTCTCCCGATAAGTCAATATCTTTAGCTTCTATATGGTGATCAAATTGTGCATTGAAAAAACAATGCACTATGGGCTTCATAGGTATTTCGTGTTTGAATTCTTTTATATAGCCGATTTTTCCAGTTTTCAGTTTTACCAAACTTCCTGCTATATATAAACCCGTTGTCTTAATGAAAGATTGTAATAAATTTTTATCAAATATAGTCGGCGATTGCAGCATTAAAGCTTGATGGGCTTTATCTATGAGTGCAATCTTGTTTCCCTCAAAACCAGATGTCAGAGAGTCAAACTCATCTATAATTGCAAACAGCTTTGAAATTTTAGGAAGTGAATCTGCGGTTAATTTTTTGGGGTAGCCGCTGCCATTAAGGCGCTCCATTTGTTGATAGCAAATTTTTAATGTTAATTGAGGTGTACCGCCACTTACTTTTAATATATCTATTGTATTTTTAACGTATATTAAACGCTTCTGGCGTAGCTGAGGTGTCAATAAAGCCTCGTATTGCTGTAATTGAACCGGTAGCAATAATTTACCTAAATCATGTGTTAACCCTGCAAGTACTACTGCAACTGACTCTGAAAAACTGACCTTATGGAAAACCATATTTTGCGCAAGCATAATAGCAACTCGTTGAAGATGTTCTAATATCGAGTTTTTTTGGTGATTTATCCTGACTAAGCATGCAAGACAATGAGGATGATTTGTAACTGAATTGATGATGGACTCGGCTACTTGCTCAAGAGCTAATATATCAATAGGTGCATTATCTAAAATGCGCTTTTGTGTTGCCTCGAGTAAGGTATTCATTTTATCTTGTAGTTTTTTTGCTGAAACTAACTCTTGTTCAAATGATTTTGTAATTTTTTTTTGTTGTGATTCTTTCTCTGTCGCTTCATCTTTTTGTGCGGTTTCTAACTGTTTATTAATATCAATGATAACTTCTATTACGCCTTCTCGTTTAAGTTCTGAAATCGCTTTTTTATTACGAACCCAGCCAGTTTTAACTATTTTCACACTACTAAGTTGTTTAGATACAGCTTGTACATATGAACCTATGGTTAACTTTGTGATTGAAATTCTTTTTAATTGACTCATTTAATTTAGAAAAGCAGTTTTTAAAAAGCGCATTAGTTCTATATTGAAGTCTTCAGGTTTAACAGAACTTTCGATCTCATCAGTGCAACTCTTTTTTGCTAAATTAATATCTTTGATTGGGGTATGTTGATGATGCTTAGCGCTATAAAAGATTTTAACCCAAGGTTTTAGTGGTTTTTCAAAGTTACTTTTTGAAACGATCCCAAGCTTTTGGCTGGTAAGTTTTACTAAAGTACCAACAGGGTGTATGCCAATACATGCAATAAACTGATTTAACAGTTCTGTATCAAAACTTTCAGGAGTCTCACTTTTTAATATTTTAAATGCCTTAATAGGAGACATGTCATCTTTATATATACGTTTTGCTGTTAAGGCATCATAAACATCAACAATTGAAATCATGCGTACATATTGGCTTATTTCATCACCTTTTAAACCATAAGGATAGCCCTTACCATCAAGTCGCTCGTGATGATAACCTGCAATTTCAACTGCTATTCCAGATAAACCTGCTTCTTCAAGTGACTCTTTACTATAGCGAGCATGGTTTTTCATTTCATCAAATTCACTTTCTGTAAATTTACCTGGTTTATTTAAAATATTGTCTTTAATTTTGATTTTACCAATATCGTGTAACAATGCTCCTGTAGCGAGTTCATGAATAATGTCTCGATCAATATGTAAATGTTTGGCAAAAATAGTCATTAACACAGATACGTTAATTGAATGTTCTAGTAAATATGCATCTTTTTCCCGTATACGGGTTATGCAAGCTAAGGCATCTTGATTTCTAAAAATAGAATCAATAAAACCATTGGCAACCTCTTTAAATGGGGTGATCTCTATTTTTCGGCCTGCTTTAATATTATCAAACGCTTTATTTTGTAATTCTTTTGCTTCGCCATATAGCTTTTTAGCTTTACCTATTTCATTTTCCATGCTGACACTTGCATGGGTAGGATCATGTTTTTCTGTTTTGGCGGGGAGCTCAGGTGTAGCGGGGGCTTTTATTTCTTCTTCTATTGTTTTACTTGAATCAATCTCGACTTCTAAAATACCTGCATGTATTAAATTATTTATACTTGATTGTGTGCGAACCCAGCCTTGATTTTTGATTTTAACACTGCCACTTTGTTTTATGACATTGTTCACAAACATCCCTGGTTGTAGTTGTTCTATCAGTAACTTTTTAAACATATAGGCTTAGTGCTCAATGAAAGTCGATAGAATAAAATTAGCAAACCTTAGGGGATAATTCCAATCTATTAGCTGAAATTAAAAGGAAAAATGAGAACATTTTAGTTAAAAAAATAGGTTAGAAAGGGTGAAACCTCTCTAACCTATCAAATGTGATATGTGGTTAATCTTCTTCGGTCAAAGTCATTAGAGATGTATTACCACCAGAGGCGGTTGTATCAATACTTACCGTTTTTTCAGTTACTAAACGATTAATTAACGTATCGTAATACTCTGAGCTGATCACAGGTAGAATCGCGCCACTGCGTGCAGCTAACTGCTCACTAACAAACCCTTTACGCTCACAACCGCTACCTATCACTGAACCAGCTAGTTTAGGGTGTGCAAGAAGTGATTGTAAATGGCTTAATTTAGTTACTTGCAGTATACCTTCAGCAACACCAGTCGAAATTAATTTATCTCTAAATGCCAGAGCTTCGTCATGGAATAAGTCAGAAACGACTGTGATCACTGTATTACCCGTAGCAAGTGCTGTCACGATAGACAATACCCAAAAATTAAATGAAGTATCCTTATCTGCGTAACATGCAACACAGCCGCGAGGCTCAAGGTAAAGCATGTTAGATTCGCCAGTTGGCCCTGGTAAAACAGTTGCTTTAGCTAAACGTTTTTCAATGTTGTTTAATTGAGTGCGCGCATCAGATAACGTAAGTGCTAAATCATCAGCTAATTCATTTACGATTTCAACAGTTGCTACTTTTGCAAGTAGTTGGCGTATAGCTGAAATACGATCATTAAGCGGTGTCATGCGCCATAAATTTTCTACTTTCATTGCATTTGTTAGTAGTTTATTTACTTGTTCTTGCGCTGCAGGTAAATTTGACATTTCAGTATCTGTCGCTTTAATACTTGTAGATTGAATGCTTTTTGGTGATGCTTTTTCAGTCACTAAGCGTGTTAAGTAGTTTGGACCACCTGCTTTAGGGCCAGTACCAGATAGTCCACGACCACCAAATGGTTGTACACCAACAACGGCACCAATCATATTACGATTAATGTAAACATTACCGGCACGAGACATTTTTGCTAGGTAATTTGCACGTTCTTCAATTCTAGTATGAATACCCATAGTTAAACCAAAACCAGTGGCATTAACTTGGTTTATTACATTCTCTAAATCAGCGCCTTTAAAACGTATTACATGAACACATGGGCCAAATACTTCTTTTGTTAGTACTGATAACTCACTGATTTCGTATAAGCGAGGTGCAAAGAAGAAATTGCCTGTATCACCCATCTCTGGCGTTTTACATTCATAATGTAAAGTAGAGCGACCTTTAAGATATTCAACGTGATCATTTAATGCATCAAATGCTTTTTGATCGATAACTGGACCAACATCTGTTGAAAGCATTGCTGGGTTACCAATATGCAGTTCTTGAAGCGCGCCTTTGATCATAGTAATGACTTTATCAGCAATTTCTTCTTGAACAAACAATACTCTTAATGCTGAACAACGCTGACCTGCACTTTGGAAACCAGATGAAATCACATCATCAACAACTTGCTCAGGTAAAGCGGTAGAATCGACGATCATACAGTTTTGACCACCAGTTTCAGCAATTAATGGCACTTGATCGCCACCACGTTCAGCCAGTGTTTGAGAGATACGCGTACCCGTTTCTGTCGAACCTGTGAACATGACTGCTTTTACGCGAGTATCAGGCACAATGACTTGTCCTACTTTGCTACCGCGAGCAATAACTGCCTGTACTACGTTTTCAGGTAGGCCAACAGTTTTCATTAATTCAATAGTACGAAGTGCTACTAAGCTTGTTTGCTCTGCTGGTTTAGCAATTACTGTATTACCCGTCACAATTGCTGCTGCAACTTGACCTAAGAAAATAGCGAGTGGGAAGTTCCATGGGCTGATACATAAAATCACACCACGTGCTTCAAAGCGTTCATCTTTTGCGAGCTCTTCTGCGCGAGCTGCGTAATAACGACAAAAATCAACTGCTTCACGTACTTCATCAATACCATCTTGTGGGATTTTACCCGCTTCTTTAATACAGATAGCAATTAGCTCATCGCGATGACGCTCTAAAATATCAGCTGTACGGCGTAATAACTCGGCTCTTTGTGTTATCGGAGTCGCAGACCAATTAGTATAAGCGGCTTCTGAATTAACAATAAGCTGCTTCATTTGAGCTTCATCGTGATGTGTTAAGTGACCAATAATCTCATCATGATTTGCAGGGTTTAAAACCGCATGTGCACCTTCTGGTACATCAGATTGACTGATTTGATTTTCAGTGAACCACTTATCAAGGCTTTCTTTGAAAGGCGTAATATGGTTTATGTCTGTTAAATCCATGCCTTTTGAGTTATCTCGCTCTTCACCAAATATCTCAATTGGTAATAAAATTTGTGTATTAGCTTTATTTTTAAGAGACTGTGTTTTTTCTACTGGGTCATGTAATAAAGTTTCAACTGGCTGTGTTTCATCAACAATGGCATTTACAAATGATGAGTTAGCACCATTTTCAAGTAAACGACGTACTAAGTATGCTAATAAATCTTCATGTTGACCTACAGGTGCGTATATACGACATTGCACTTTATCTTCAGCAATAATTTGCTTGAATAAAGACTCGCCCATACCGTGTAAACACTGGAATTCAAAGTTAGAATGATTATCGCCAGCCATTTCTAAAATAGTTGTTGCTGAATATGCGTTGTGCGTTGCAAACTGAGGGAAAATTACATCACGTGCATTCATTAATTTAATAGCACAGGCTTTGTAAGATACATCTGTAGATGCTTTACGTGTAAATACAGGGAAGTTTTCTAAACCATCTTGTTGAGATGTTTTAATTTCTGTATCCCAGTATGCGCCTTTTACTAAGCGCACCATCATTTTTCGGCCTACTTTTTGTGCTAAGTTTACTAACCAGTCAATTACAAAGGTAGCGCGTTTTTGGTATGCCTGAACAGCTAAACCAAAACCATTCCAGTTACCTAAATCACTATCTGAGAAAACAGCTTCAATGATATCTAAAGAAATATCTAAACGATCAGCTTCTTCGGCATCAATAGTAAAACCAATATCATAGCTTTTAGCGACTAATGCTAATTCTTTTACTTTAGGAATTAATTCTTCTACAACACGCTCAGAATGGCTAAATTCATATCTAGGATGAAGTGCAGATAATTTAATTGAAATACCAGGGCTTTTTATTGGGCCACGACCATTTGCCGCTTTACCAATAACATGAATCGCATTCATGTAGCTTTGGAAGTAACGTTCAGCATCCGTCATAGTACGAGCGCCTTCGCCTAACATATCGTAAGAGTAGGCATAACCATTTTTTTCTTTTTCAACAGCGCGCTCTAAGGCTTCGTCAATATTACGGCCCATTACAAACTGTTTACCCATGATTTTCATCGCAACACGTACAGAACGACGAATAACAGGCTCACCTAAACGGCCTATGGTTTTTTTCAATAAGCCAAATTGCTCTTCTTTGCTTTTATCTGAGTAGTCTACAACTTTACCTGTTACTAATAGGCCCCAAGATGACGCATTTACGAATATAGAGTCGCTGTTGCCTAAGTGAGAACTCCAGTCGCCGCCTGATAATTTATCGCGGATCAAAGCATCTTGTGTATCACTATCTGGCACACGTAATAAAGCTTCAGCTAAACACATCAGTACGATGCCTTCTTCAGAAGACAGTGAAAATTCAATTAGTAAAGCATCAACGCCGC
This sequence comes from Pseudoalteromonas denitrificans DSM 6059, assembly GCF_900112265.1. GTDB lineage: Bacteria > Pseudomonadota > Gammaproteobacteria > Enterobacterales > Alteromonadaceae > Pseudoalteromonas > Pseudoalteromonas denitrificans. The sequence goes on from NZ_FOLO01000009.1 coordinate 101,614, forward strand.
CTTGACCTTGTTGATCTTCACGTATATTAACAACTAGTTGACGCGCGTGTTCCCATGCTCGGCTTCTTGCTGATACACCTACTTCAGCTAATGGTAAAATATGATCTATTACTTTATCTTCATCAATGCGATAAAAATCGCGGATCTTTTGACGAATTTCGCAATCTGTTTTTAAGTTGCCGTTAAATAACATGGGATGACCCTCTAAAATTCGGTATATATATCAATTGGAGAGCATTTTATAGAAACAGCAGCAGGATGTGCTGGCGAATTTTGACAATATCCGCTATTTTAGTGGGTATTGATTTAATTTAACCGCAGATTATGCTGATATGACTGTTTCTATTAAAACGCGTGTGCTTGATCGAATCGATTTAGCAATTTTAGATGCTTTACAAAAAAATGGCCGGATTTCTAACGTAAATTTAGCCAATAAAGTGAACCTAAGCCCAAGTCCTTGTTTAGACCGCGTAAAGAGATTAGAGGCTGATGGCTATATAGAAGGCTACTTTGCTAAACTAAATGCTGAAAAATTAAATCAAAGCTTAGTGTCCCATGTGCAAGTTACACTTGAAAAATCTACAACGGATGTATTTACAGAATTTAGAAAGTATATTTTTAAAATACCCCAAGTGGTAACGTGTGATATGGTCGCAGGTGGATACGATTATTTATTAAAAATAAGAGTCGCGGATATGACACAATACAGAGAAGTGTTAGGAAATTTAGTTGATATACCTGGAGTAGCAACTCACCATACTTATATGGTGATTGAAAATATCAAGCAAGATGATGGAATTATATTTCAGGAATAGACAAATTCTGGGTGGTTTAACCCCCTGTAGGTCTAACGTGAGGTAAATAATATTTGCATATGATGGCAAGGTAGATGTGCTGCTTGATATACCTTACATAACCAATAGACCACAATTATATGGTGATCTATCGTTACAAGGTTGATATTTGTTTACGCCCAGCCGGTGCGTTTTCTGCGTGATAACATTAATGTGAGTAATACACCTATTAATAGGCCTGTAAAGGCAATTCCACCACCGTAAAGCAATAATTGTTTCTTTTCTTTTTCGCTGGTGGCTTGTTTTAAACTATTTTGTTGATCTATTTTTTGTTGCAAAATATTAATTTTTGATTGTAGTTCAGTATTTTTTGTTAATAACAAGGCACTTTTTTGTTCCATTTTAGGTGCCTGTATTTGCATGTTTCTTAATTCGTTTTGTATGTTCGTTATGCTTTCTACTAACTCTTGATTTTGAAAAGCAAGCCCGGGTGTTTTAGAAATAAAACGTTTATCAATCCAGCCAGTGCGACCTTTTGTATCTTTTACTTTAGAATAACCTGAGTCATCATTTTGCTCTAATAAATTAAGCTCAGTACCTGCATTAATAGAACCTAAAATTCTAAAGTTTTTACCAGCACCAGCATGCATATATATATAAAGGCTATCTATCACATACGCTTTTTGATCAATTTCAGAGTCTGTTTTAGTTAAATCAGATCCTTCTTCAGCTTGAACTTGAGCCATTAAACTCAGAAATGTAATGATAAAAATGATTGGTTTTAACATATAGAGCCTTTGATTATTTTTATTAAGAAATGCGTCATAATAATATGAAGATAAAGCATTAATAGCAAGAGCAGGGAAATTAGTTCTAGGATAATTATTTAAAATATTTGCTTTTATGCCCTGTATTAGTTTATTTTGAATGCTTGTTTACTTATATAGTCATTTTCTAAACCGAATGGATACAGAAAAAACAGATATTGAAATTGAGTTAAAATTTTTAGTTTCAGATAATGTCATTGCTCAAATCCCCGCTATTATCACCGAGTTTGCTAAAAAAGTGATTAATAAACCTTCTCGAAACTTACAAAATGCATATTTTGATACTGCTAATAGAGAGCTACGCGCCTTAGACATTGGATTAAGAACACGCTGCTTTACTGGTGAAACCTGCAATGATAATCAATGTGAGCAAACAATAAAATTAGCAGGGCAAGTTATTGGAGGGTTACACCAAAGACCTGAGTTTAATTTACCTTTAGAAGGAAAACGACCGGATTTATCATTGTTTGGAGCAAATATTTGGCCACATGGTATGCAAGTCGATGTAATTAATAAAAATATTTACCCTATATTTAGTACTCACTTTATTCGCAGAACATGGATTTTGGAAACAGAATCAGGGAGTAAAATTGAGCTGGTATTAGACAAAGGTGAAATAAGTGCTTCTAAGCAGGTAACACCTATTTGTGAAGTTGAAATGGAACTCGTTAGTGGTAGTCGGGCTGATTTATTTATATTAGCTAAAAAGCTACTTGATCGCTCTGAGGTTCGTTTAGGCTTATATAGTAAAGCTGCAAGAGGGTATATGCTGGCTGATAATAAGCCTTTAGTAGCAGAAACTAAATTGAGTTATGTTTCCCTAATTAAAAACAGCTCTTTAGAGCAAGCCTTTGAATCATGTTTGCAACATGGTATTCAATTTGTGCAAAAACATGAGCAGTGTTATTTTGATAATCCTGCACTGCATACATTAAAACGCATCAACGATGGTGTAAGTTTAATTAAGCATGTATTTACTTTGTTTTCTAGCATATTAAATAAAGATAAGTTACTTCCCCTACTAAGTGAATTAAAATGGCTCTTATCAGAATTAAGTTGGGTTGAAACTGCTGTTCAACTAAAAAACTATACATCAAAAAAACATGCTTATTACAAAAAAATAAAAAATGCACCAGAACTTACTCAAGTTATTGATAGTTTGAAATTACAGCACCCAGATGTTGTTAAGATGCATCAAGTTTTTACTAGCGCGCGTTATAACCATTTAATTTTAAATTTAACCATTTTCCTTGTTGAAAATGGTTGGAAATCACAATGGAATGCAAATCAACTTCAGGTAGCAGACCAAAAAGTCATAGATAAAGCTGCCAGTTTATTTGAAAGTGATTGGAACGAAATGCAAAATTTAATGCGCTCAGAGCAAGAAATTTCAGAGTCATCTTATATTGCTCAAAAAGAAAAGTTAGAACGAAACTTGTTAAGTGGTTGTTGTTTAGGTTCTTTATTTAATGAAGGACTTAGAGAAGAGTTTCGAACTCCTTGGTTAGATATAATTCATGGCATAGATGAGTTAAACACATTAGATTATTTGAAGCGTTTGTGTACAGAACAACATGATGATAGTTTAAATAAAATACAGACGTGGTTAACTCAAAAGTCTACAAATCTATTATTAGCTATGGAACAAAGTCGCTTGGCGACATTTAAACTCGTTCCTTATTGGCGGTAAATGGGCATTCATTATAAAGGCTTTAGTTGCTTATCGATCCACGTTTTGAAGTATTTTGAGGTCAAGTTTTGCTTTTTGCTTTTATTGAGCATATTACATTCTAGTGCAGTATGCTCAGCTGAAGGCTGGGCGCTGCATAAAAATAAATCAGGTATTAAAATTTATCAAAAAAAGCATTCAACAGGTCTAGTTGAAATAAAAGCTAAGATGGAATTGAAGTCCAATATAAATGACTTTAGGGCTTTATTAGAAGATACAAAAAATGCATATAAATGGTTAGATAATGTCGTTTCTGTCAAAGTTTTAAAGCGTTTATCTGAAACTGAAAATCTTGTTTATAGTGAGTTTGAAGCGCCTTGGCCTGTGAATAATCGTGATATGTTTATTCATTCTAAATACCAATATAACGCTGATGGTAGCCTAGTTATCAAAATGAAAACAGCAGAGCCCAACTTAATCAAGGGATTTAAAAAAAACAAAGAAAACGTGCTTATTACAGAAGTTATTGCGCATTGGCAGTTAACGCCTCTAACCCCGCAGAGGCTTGAAATAATTTACATTGCTTATGCAAATCCTGGTGGAGTCTTACCTAATTGGCTGATAAACCAGGTTGCTTTATCTGGGGCATATAATACATTTGAAAAGTTAAGGTTGCAGTTACGACCTAAAAGCTAAGGTTTACTGAATTTTGCCGTATATTTCAGTCACAGCATACATTTATACCAAGATATTAAATGACTGAGCGAGCTGTTCTATTTGAGCATTTGATAACGACTTGGAATAAACGATTGGCGTAGCCCCTTGGGCTAGCCTAAAAATACCTACTGTGTGATCGCTATTCACTTAGAACAACTAAACTTCATTTCTTGCACCGAGATTAGTAATGTTTTCAGGCAGAACAGCACTCGTACTTTAAAGATAAACACAATTGAATTATTCTTTAAAAAAATCTTGTTCGTTTGCTGCTAACATAGCTTCAACATCTTCAATCATATCTGGGCTGATTTCAGCATCCACTTTCATTGGAGAAGAAATTTTATTATTTTCAAAAGACCACTCACCTAAATCAATTAGTTGGCAACGTTTAGAACAAAAAGGGCGATGTTCTGAGCTTTCGTTCCAGATAACATTAGTTTGGCAGGTTGGGCAGTTTACTTTTAATGTCATATAAATCTCAGTTTTTCAATTGATAGAGTTGAAGTTTTAAGTAATGTGATTTTACCGTAAAAAAAGTAAAAATTTAATGGTTCGAGTTAGCTAATTCTAAATAAGTTAAATGCAGTGCTTCAGCTTCTTGTTCTGTATACGATAATACTTGTGAGTTATTGAGTATATCATCAGCTAGAGCCTGTTTTTGTTCTCTGGGCATTTGCGATGCAATGATACTTTTCACTTGCTCACTACTGACTTTATCTCTGGAAGTTGTTCTGTCTATTTGTAGCGCTACAGGGACATCAATTAATAAAGTACGTTGGCAAAGTTTATCCAAATTATTTTCAAATAATAACGGTGCCACTAATATTACATATGGACTTTTAGCTTGTTCTAACTTTAAAGTGATCTGTGTTCTGATCATAGGGTGCATCAAATTATTGAGCCATATTTTTTGTTTTTCATCTTTAAATATGATTTCTCGTAGTTTAGCTCTATTTAATGTTTTGTCGGAATTTAGAATCCCTAAGCCGAAGTGAGCTGAAATTTTATTTAGGCCATCGGAGCCCAGAGCAACGACTTCTCTTGCAACAATGTCGGCATCTACAATTGTGATACCGATTTGTTCAAATTTAGAACTCACTGCTGACTTGCCGGAACCTATGCCCCCAGTTAACCCAATAACGATACGCTTATGCATAAAATATAATTAGCCTAATACAAGGTTAAAGTAGCTAGCTGAAATTTGTTCACCCCAAATTATGGCTATCCAGCCAGCAATCGCAATATAGGGTCCAAATGGGATAGGTGTTGCTTTATCTTTACCTTGAAGACTTAATAAGGTAATGCCAATAATAGCACCTACTAAGCTTGATAATAAAATGATCATAGGTAAGGCTTGCCAGCCGAGTAATGCACCAAAAACGGCCATGAGTTTAAAGTCGCCATAACCCATGCCTTCCTTGCCCGTTACTAACTTAAATACCCAATAAACAGACCAAAAACATAAATAACCAGCCGCTGCCCCTATGATAGCTTCTGTTGGTGTTATGGTTGTACCAAAAACTGCTGCTAGTAAAACAAACCATAACAGAGGTAAGGTGATTTGGTCAGGTAATAACATGTGATCAATATCAATAAATATTAATGCCACTAAAGCCCATGTTAGCAATAAATAAATAAAACAAATCGCTGTTGGGCCAAAAAAATGGGCAATTGTAATACTGGCAATGGCTGTTAATAACTCAATGCTAGGATAACGGATTGAAATTGAATTTTTACAATTAGCACAGCGACCTTTTAAAAATAACCAACTTATAACGGGGATATTTTGCCAAGCTCTTATCTTACTTTTACATTTTGGGCAGGTTGATGCCGGAGTTGCTAAATTAAATACTGTTTGTTCTTGAGATTTACTTTCTTGTTTTAAGTCATCTGCTAATAATAATTTACACTCATGCTGCCATTCATTTTGCATCATGACGGGTAAACGATAAATTACGACATTTAAAAAACTGCCAATTGATAAACTAATTAAAGTAACGGTAAATAAAAAAAACAAATGGTTTTGATTAAACGTTAATACAATATTTTGAAATAAATTATCCAACTACAGCTCCTAATTGGAATATTGGTAAATACATGGCAATGATCAGACCACCCACTAAAACCCCTAAAACAGCCATGATTAAAGGTTCTAATAAGCTTGATAAGCCATCAACGGCATCATCTACCTCAGCCTCATATATATTAGCTACTTTTTCTAACATGCTATCTAACGAACCTGACTCTTCACCTATCGCAACCATTTGTATTACCATAGAAGGAAACACATTTGAATTTCTCATAGCGAAATTCATTTGGTTACCAGAGCTTACTTCTGCTTTTATTTCTAAAATGGCATCACGGTAGACTGCATTACCTGATGCCCCAGCTGCAGAGTTTAGCGCTTCAACTAAAGGTACGCCTGCTGCAAAAGTAGTTGAAAGCGTACGCGCATATCGTGCAACCGCTGCTTTATTTAAGATAGGGCCTATAACGGGAATTTTTAAAATGGCTTTATCTGTATTATCCCTGACATTTTTACTTCCTCTATGGGCTTGTCTAAACGCATAACCACCAGCCCATAATGCACCTAATACAACCCACCAATATTCTTGCATAAAATTAGATATACCAATAACAAATAAGGTAAAGGCTGGTAATTCGGCACCAAATCCAGCAAAGATATCTTGGAACTGGGGAACAACAAATATTAATAAGATAGAAGTTACAATTGCGGCAATAAGCAGTACGGCAATAGGGTAAAACATGGCTTTTTTAATTTTTGACTTAAGTGCTTCCGTTTTTTCTTTATATATGGCAACACGGTCAAAAATGCGATCTAAAGCACCAGATGTTTCACCTGATTCAACTAAGTCACAATATAAATCATCAAAATATAAAGGATGTTTTCGAAGGCTATCACTTAAGGGTTGGCCTGCTTTTATCTCTGCTCCAATATTTGTCGTTAATTTTTTTACTGATTTTTTTTCAGCCCCTGATCCTATCATTTCTATGGCTTGTACAAGCGGCACACCCGCTAAAAGCATAGTCGCAATTTGACGTGTTAAAAGGGCGATGTCTTTGGCGGTTATTTTAGGATCAGATGATAAACCTAAAAAAGGTTTTGCTTTCTTTTTAACTTTTGAAGGCACAATACCTTGTTGTCTTAAGCGTGCTTTTACTCTTGAAAGGCTATCTTCACTCATTTCACCTTCGAGTTTTTTACCTCTGTTATTTACGCCTATCCATTGGTAAACATCTTGTTCAACTGTTTTTGCTTTTTTTGCGGCCATAATATCGTTTAACTCTTTTACTTTGAACTAATAAATATAGCTCTTTTTAGATACTTATACGAGACGAGCATTAACTTAGACTTAAATTAAAAGCTCGTTACTCGGTTTATTTCTACCAAGCTTGTAATGCCTGTTGCCGCTTTAATTAAGCCTGAACGCCTTAAGTTATTAACGCCTTCACTGGTTGCTGCTTCTGCAATTTCCAGTGAGTTACCATTTCTCATAATAATTTGTGCAATACCTGGTGTAATAGGCATCACTTCGTAAATACCTACTCGACCTTTGTAACCTTCAGTACAATGTTCACATCCTATTGCTTTAAATAATTTAAGTGTCGGTATATCATCTTCTGTATACCCTAATTTTAAAAGTTCTTCCTGAGGTAATTGTTCTGGCTCTTTACAATGATGGCATAAGCGCCTTGCAAGGCGCTGTGCAATAATGAGCGTCACTGAACTTGCTATATTGTATGAAGGAACACCCATATTCATTAAACGAGTAAGTGTTTCAGGTGCTGAGTTTGTATGTAAAGTTGATAATACTAAATGCCCGGTTTGTGCAGCCTTTATAGATATTTCGGCAGTTTCAAGGTCACGTATTTCACCTACCATAACAACATCGGGATCTTGTCGTAAAAAAGCACGCAGTGCATTGGCAAAGGTCATATCAGCGCGTACATTTATTTGAACTTGATTTATACCCACTAAATTAATTTCTACAGGATCCTCTGCTGTTGAAATATTTCGCTCCGGTTTGTTTAAAATGTTTAAACCTGTATACAAAGATACAGTTTTACCTGAGCCAGTAGGACCTGTGACTAATATCATGCCTTGAGGTTGTGCCAAAGCAGCTAAATACAGCTCTTTTTGCTTAGGATCGTAACCCAGTACATCTATCCCTAACATGGCACTAGATGAGTCTAAAATACGCATTACTACTTTTTCGCCCCATAAAGTAGGCAAGGTACTGACACGAAAATCTATGCTTTTCTTTTTATTTATTTTAAGTTTTATTCTGCCATCTTGTGGTTTACGTTTTTCGGCCAAATCCATTTGTGACATTACTTTTATGCGGGCTGATATTCTACTTTCTAAGCCGATTGGCGGGTTTGCTATTTCGTGTAATACACCATCAATTCTAAAACGAATGCGATATAAATGCTCATAGGGTTCAAAATGTAAATCTGACGCGCCGCGTTTAATGGCATCCATCAAAATTTTATTGATATAAACTATGATGGGCGCATCGTCTTCTTTAGTCTCTTCATCTGAGGATGGCTCATCTCCAGCTTCCGATACACCACTTAACTCTGCTAATTGTGCGTCAGTTAATTCCAATGCAGAACTGGTATCAAATAAAGACTCTATGGCAAGTTCTAGTTGATCATAACTTACAACTATCACTTCACTTTGCATGCCAGTATTAAATTCATAATCTTCAAAGGCATCAAAATTAGTTGGATCGCTGGTTGCTAAATAAAGAGTCTTTCCTTTAACTGAAATAGGTAATACATGATGCTTTTTGATTAACTTTTCATTTAATATTTTTTCGTCTGGTAATAAACGGTTATCAAAATCTGTTAAATCTAAATAAGGAGCATGAAATAATTGCGAAGCTCTTAATGCTAAATCAGTGGCTGTTAAGTCTGACTCCCTGCAAATTAGCTCGGCGACTGAAATATTGTCAGTATTGCCTGCTTTACTGATTTTATCAAAATCAAGTACACCTAAGTGAACTAATTTACGTATTAATGGAGAGTTTATTAACATTTTTATCGATAATTATTTAAATAATATTCATCTATCTATTTCAATAGATAAACCCACTTAAGTCAATAAAAATGAATGCAAAATTAGATGTTAAATCAGATTTTTTTAATTGAAGTTTTTAATTAAGTTAAAACTAATGATTTAGGTCGACAGTAATTTAAAAATTTAAATATAAAAAAGCCTTCACCCTTAGTATCTTTAAATGAAGGCTTGTTTTTATAATTTATTATCTATAAATTATAAAATAGTACATCACAATAGCTAAACCTTAGACTTCAGTACAGCCCTGAGGTGTATAACTGCTATCCCAAGTTGCGGGTCGGTTAGCAATATTACAACTCCATATACCTGTAGCTACGTCTCTGACTAAATTTATATTAGCGCCACTAACGGGAGTGCTACCTTGAACTATTCCGGTGATAGTTGTTGCTGTCAAGCTGTGGCTTGCACATGATCGCGCTGAGGCAACATTTATGCCTGCAAGATTTCCCGCGGCGGTTGGTGGCGTGCCTGCATTAGCTTTTATTTCAAATAAAAGTGTACCTGATTGTATTTCTTTATAACATGCTGATACATCAGATTTAGCAACATAGCTTTGATATTCAGGTAAAGCGACTGCGGCCAGTATACCAATAATGGCAACTACTATCATGAGCTCTATTAAGGTAAAACCGTTCATTAATTTTTTCATAAAAGAACTACCTATTACATACAAAAAAAGCCCATAAAATTATGAGCTTTTTTCAATAAGTATTCGCTTAAAATTACACGCCAGTACAACCTTTAGGCATCATGTCATCAGGTGCATCAGAAGTACAAGCCCATACACCATCTGCAGCATTACGGGTTAAAGTCATTTTTTTACCATCTACGGCAGCCGCACCTTTAATTGTGCCCACTATAGTTGTTGCCGTTACTGCATGTGCAGTACAGGCTTTCGCTTCAGGTAAACCGATAGCAGGACCATCTACTAATAAAGCTGACTGTCCTGAAACGGTTAATACTTCAAATTTGGTTTGTCCGGGTACAATTTCTTTATAACAGGCACTTACTTGAGAGCCTGCGGTATAGTTTTGGTACTGAGGTAGTGCTACGGCTGCTAAAATACCGATAATTGCAACTACAATCATTAATTCAATGAGTGTAAAACCTTTTTGAGCTCTTTGATTCAATTTCACATTTTGCATGATACTCTCCTAACGGGGGTTGGGGCTAAAATGAGTTAAGTTAATTTAAACTAACTATTTTATTAATCGCACAATATTTAACTTAAATAAGCTATCTTGAATTTTGAACATAGCTTGGTTGTTTTTTGCGCGTTTATTTCAGTATAGTTAACATTTTTGATTGGGAAAGTCGGGTTTTAAATATTTTATTTGATTCAGAGCTAACTCTTTGAAATAGATAAAATGAAAATTTCATTTTTTTATTTTATTTTATTTTATCTTATCTACTCGGTGATGAGCACTACTGGATTTGGAGAGTTTAGTAAATTAGCGTTACTTAGCTGATTTATAAATTTTTATTTAATGAGGTTTGTTTTTTTGGTTAATTAAATCAAGCTATTGTGGTGTTTGTTGTAAATAGGGGGGTGAGTAGATTTTGTAGGGGGATAGTTAAGTGTGTGTTGTTTTATGTGTTCTCTGAAGCTGATATGGCTTTTTAAATTAAACTTCATAAAATTGGTTAAAGTGCATTTATATAATCTAGGCCTAGCTCAAAGTTATTTACCTTTTTTAAAAGGCTTTTAAAAAAGGTAAATAACAAAGTTATTTACCTTTTTATATGGCGAGTATTAACACTCTAACCATTGTGTAGTTGCAGCACATACATCAGTGCCACCTGATGTGGCTATTCCCCATGTAATTCGAGTCGCACCAACTACAGGAGTTAATTGTATTGTTTCAGCAGTACCATCACCATCAAGGTCACCTAAAGTAAGGTCTACTACGCCATCTACTACCGCAGTAACAGTACCGTCTACAGCTGGTATACGTTCCGCACCAGCGTCACATGGTGTTAATATGCCGCCATTTACCTGTGAACAAAGCGCAACTGCAGTTTTATAAACATTAGCGCCGTTTGCAATACCTTGCGCTGTAGAGCTTCTTGTGTAATCTCTGTATTGCGGTAATGCAATGCCAGCAAGAATACCGATGATCGCTACTACTATCATTAATTCAATTAGTGTAAAGCCTTTTTGGCTTTTTTGGATTTGTGCTGTTTGTTTTAAATTCATATTTTGCATTGTTAATCTCCTAACAGGGGCTCAAATAAATAAACAATTTGAAACTTATGTTCGCTTGTTGATTGTTTATTTAACTTGTTTAGTTCAATTGTTTTTCAGTTTTCTTTTCTATATAAAACATGACTCGTTATGCATGTTTTATTTTTAAAGATAAAAACGTATTTTTGAATTTTATAGAGCTCCTTTCAAATTCAGCTATACAGATGAAAAATAAATTGAGTTACATTTATTATTATCTTTTGATTAAAAAACAAACAGAAAACAAACGTAAAAATCAACTCTTTTTCATTAGCTTACACATCATGTCCCACTAACTGGACTCGATGCTAACACGCTCGATTTTAGATTGGTAGCTTATTAGTTACCTTTTTATAACAAAAGTGAATTTCAAGTCTAAATTACCAGTAAAAGTATTGATTTTAATGTTTTAAACATCAAAACCAATACTTTATGCTTGGTTAGGCGTGGAGTTATTAGTCTAATACTTTACCATTAGTTGTTTTTGAAGCGCATAGATAAATCTATGGCGTTAACATGTTTTGTAAGCGCACCGCTTGATATGTAATCAACACCTGCTTGGGAATATTGTTTTAAAGTTTCGATTGTCATATTGCCTGACACTTCTAATTTAGCGCGGTGAATCGCTTGGCTATTATTAACTATGAGTACAGCTTGTTTGATTTGTTCAACGGTGAAATTATCTAGCATAATAATATCGGCACCGGCATCTACTGCTTGTTGAAGCTCGTTTAAATTCTCTACTTCTACTTCAATTTTAATCGTGTCGTTGTGTTTTTTTGCATTACTTTGTTGCGCGGCAGATATCGCTTGTTTTATACCACCACAGGCTGCAATATGATTTTCTTTAATTAAAAATGCATCAAACAGGCCTATACGATGATTTTGTCCGCCACCACATTTTACGGCATATTTTTGTAATTGGCGTAAGCCGGGTATGGTTTTTCGGGTATCAAGTAATTGCGTATTAGTACCAGCTAATTCTTTAACACATAAGGCTGTGGTGGTTGCTGTTGCCGATAATGTTTGCACAAAGTTAAGAGCGGTGCGTTCAGCCGTTAAAATTGACCTAGCATTGCCTTTAGCGGTAAATAAAGTGCTATTTGCGTCAATTGCATCGCCGTCATTGGCTAAAAACTTTAGTTCAACCTTAGTATTTGATAAAGCATCTACTTGTTTAAATACTTCTTCAACTAATGCTTTACCACAAAATATGCAATCTTCACGTGTAATAACGGTAGCGTTGGCATTTTGATTGTGTGGAATTAATTGAGCTGTTATATCACCTGAAAGTGCATTATCGGTATGGGTATTTAGATCTTCGTCTAATGCAAGTTTTACTAGTTGGCTTATTAATTCTTGGGTAAGCGACATTTTAAATTCTCTTTAGGGTGATATTTAATTTAAGTTGAATCTTCGATTATGCTGAAATTTTACTTGTATAGCCATATGACTTCAAGTTAAGGATTTTCTGGTTTTTGAGCTTTGTTACTTTTGATTTGGTATAAAGACTTCGCGTTTGTATAGCTAATTGCTTGCCAAATTGTTTTTTTTAAATTTAAATCTAAATAACTTTGCCAAAGTGCGGCGTAGCTTTTACTGAATAAACATAAAGGAAAGTTGCTGGCGAGCATAACGCGTTTAAAACTTAAGCTTTTAATTAAGTAAGTGATCACTTCTTGCAACCAATCTTGCTTGTATTGCCTATTATTCATTTCCCAGCCTGAGCATTTTATATAAATGTTAGAGTGATTTGATAAAACGCCAATAGCTTGTTGCCAATCTATATAGTTATTTTCACATACTAAACCACAGTGATTAATCACTAAGGTTAAATTGGGTATTTGGTGTGCATATTCTGCCAGCTGTTGAGTCGCTTTAATATTGTTTAGTTCAAACTGGGCTTCAAATATTAGGTTGTTCGATGCGAGTAACTTTAAATTATGAATGAGGTTTTTTGAGAATAACAAATCAATATCATCACCCTCCATTATATGACGAATTCCTATTAAGGCAGGTGTAGCTTGTTTTTTTAAACTGAGTAGTTGTATTGAGAATTCAGCTAGGGGCAAGGTCATATCAATGAAAGAAATAGCTTTAAAGGGAGTATGGCGAATACTTTTATTTAAAAAGTTAATTTCTTCAACGGGGTAATCATTATTAAAACCAGCCTCAATATGTATTATGCCTTCAAGTGTGAAATTATCATTTAATATTAAATTGTGTTCGTTGAAGTTTTTTTGAATTATATGTTTATCAGGCCAATAAGGGGGATTTTGATTTTTTAACCAGTGATATTGACCTTGGCTTAAATCAAAAAAATGTAGATGAGGGTCTATTATTTTATGTTGCATACGCATAATTATTTCAACTATTTAATATGAATTATCAGATTCACCTTGAAATCAGCCCCTTTCATCAAAAAGTTTTAAATGACACGTTATTTTGATTGTTGAGTTATCAATAAGGCTAAATATACAGGGGCAATCATTATTGTGTTGTATATCCACCATCAATGACTTGCAAACTACCCGTTATAAATTGTGATTCATCACTTGCTAAAAAGGCCACTAAGTTGGCAACTTCTTCTGGTCGACCTAATCGGCCCAAAGGTTGAAGTGCTGCTTCTTCAGCATGAATTTGTTTTTTATTGGCTCCTGACTTTTCACAGTAGTTATCAATTGCTTTATGGTAAAGCGGTGTTTCTATTGTTCCGGGGCAAACTGCATTGGCACGAATATTATATGCTGCGTAATCAAGTGCTGTTGTTTTAGCGATTGATGCTAAAGAGGCCTTTGATAAGTTATAAGCAAACGAGTTTTGTTTTGCAATTATGGCCTGATCTGATGAAATTAAAATAATAGAACCTGATTTTTGTTGTTTCATTGTGGGCAAACAGGCTTTTATTGAGGCATAAGCTCCTTTTACATTAAGCGCAAAAACCTTATCTAAATCATCTTCTGTTGTATTTTCTATCGTGGCCGAAAAGTGAATGCCTGCGTTAGATATAAGGACATCAATTTGCTGTGTTTGCTGAATGATATTGTTAATCGCATTTATTACTTGAGGCACTTTACTAATATCACAATGAATAAATTCACCAATATCACTTTTTGAGATATCTAAATTGAAGACTTGATAGTCTTGATTTAATAATTTTTCCACTATGGCTAAGCCTATGCCTTTTGAGCCACCTGTCACAACTGCTATTTTTTTCATGATAAATACTTAATTTAAGACACTTAAAAAGGAATATTTATAATATAAAATATTCCTAGGATTTAAAGTTGCGCTGGTAAACTAATGCCCGCAACCACCTTCACCGTGAACATGACCGTGCGTTAATTCTTCTTCGGTTGCGGCTCTTACAGAATTTATTTCAATAGCAAAGGTAAGAGTTTTACCTGCAAGAGGGTGATTTAAATCACAATCAGCATTAAATTTACCAACTTTTAAAATGGTTACCTGACGGCGGCCATTTTCTGTTTCTACAAAGGCATTCATGCCTTTCTTCCAAACTTTAGCTTTTTTCTTACTTGGGCCTGCATTACCATCTTGTAGGTGCTTAAGCGGAATGCGTTGTTCTAAATTATCTTGTCGCTCGCCATAAGCTTCTTCAGGCGTTAATGTGATCTCAAACTTATCATCAACTTCTTTACCTTCAATGGCATTTTCTAAGCCTGGCAACATGGCATTATGACCATGTAAATATGACAATGGTGCTGATGAATGGCTGTTTTCAATTTCTTGTTGGTTTTCTGACAGCGTGTAATGAAATTCAACAACTGAGTTTTTACTAATAGACATAATGTAATTTGGCTTATTTAAAAAATTTTTATAAGTTTACTGGATTATGAGGTAAAAAGAGATGTTAAATACAGTCAATTTTAATTTGGTATGCTGCCTGTCATATTTAATACGTCTAAAAAAGTATTGCTTACAGTACTTTTGGGTTCTTTTGCTAATGGTTGGGGCTCTTTTTCAAGCCAAATTATCATTTTTTTTCCTAGTTTTAAAACTGCGTTTTGACCCATTTTATTCCAGCTTGCAAGTTCTTTAAATGACACACCATAAGTTTGGCCTATGTCCCATAATGTATCGCCTTTTTTTACGATGTAAGAAGTACTTACTTTTATTTTGTCGGGCGTTTTATTACGTTGCAAATAAGGGCTTATATGATATTCGATGGTAAGCGGTGAATTTTTATAGGCGGGTAGAGCTAAAATTTGACCAATTTTAATTAAATCACTACTTAATTGGTTTATGCTTTTGAGTTTAGTAATGCTTGTATTGAATTGCTTAGATATTTTATATAAAGAATCCTTCGCTTTTACTTGATATCGGCCATAAACCAGTTTGCCATTGATTAATTGATAATGAGAGTCAAAATAATGGGCCTGGCTGATTGGTACTAATAATTTATGAGGTCCTTTTTTAGCACTAGAATTACTGATATATCCGGGGTTAAGTTGATAAAGAGTTTGCATCGTTATTTTTGCTATTTTTGCTGCAATTAACATATCAAATTGTTTTTCTATATCTATATTAACTGTGGTTGCTTGATTAGGCATTTTAGGCCAATAGTGGTATTTTTTTTGTTGTTTTAGAAGAGAGGCTAATGCTAGTAATTTTGGAACGTAATTTGTTGTTTCACTTGGAAGATCTAGTGACCAAAAGTCACTTTTTTCACCTAAACGTTTATTTTTGGCTATAGCATGCATTATTCTACCTTCTCCCGAATTATAGGCTGCTATTGCATGTAACCAGTTTTTAGAGAAACGAAAATATAAATATTCTAAATAATCTAAGGCTGCAGTCGTTGATGCAATAACATCATAGCGGCCATCGTACCAAGCATTCGTTTGTAAATTAAAATGTTTTGCTGTAACTGGCATAAGTTGCCAGATGCCAGATGCGCCTGCAGGTGACTTCGCTTTTATATTAAAATCACTTTCTACAATTGGTAAAAGTGCTAATTCTAAAGGGAGTTTCCGTTGCTCTATTTGGTTAACTATATGATACATGAAAGGTTTGCTGCGTTTTGTGATGGTTTTCATATAATGTGGATGTTTTAAATACCAATTTATTCTTTGCTCAATTCTATTATCATTATAATTTGGTAGTTTGAGTTGCATTGCGATGCGGTGCCAAAGATCTGAAACTTCACTTGGTTTGATTTTTTTAGTTTTACGGGTATTAGCTTTTGTTACTTTTGTTATTTTTTTTTGTGTTTTTTTATTTTCAGGCTGTACAGTTGAAACAATAACGAGAGTGTTTTTTTTTACCTGAGTACTTTTGTTTGATGTGCCATTATTAGTCGCTTGGCATCCAACTAAGGTCAGTAAAATTAATATGCGAAACTGTGCCATATAAGCTAAACCTCCAGTTGATGAATAATTTGAGTTTAGACTAGTTTAAAAATTAGAGGTAATATGATTTAGTGAAAATTTAACCTATTACTTCTAAAAGAACGTAAGGGGATTTGATGATTAAAAAGGGTAAAAAAAGAAATGTTATCGCCATTATTAAATAAATAGCTGAATGAATATAATGAATTTTCTTAATTTTTATTAATGAACATCCGGCTATTATTCCACCAAAAACAATCATACAACCCCAGAGCTGTAAGTTACTGGTATTTTGTGTATTTTTTATATTTAATAAGGTAGCAAATACATGAGCATCGGTTATTAAAATAACTAACAATGTAATGCTTACTATAATAAATTTGAGGCCTAATATTTGGCTTTTAGATTTCATAAATGCTCAATACTATAAAAATCATATTATTGACTGAAAAGTGAAATAAATACTAGGTGATTATAACTAAAGAAGGAAAATAGCTACTTAGGGGCTATTTTTCTGTTAAAGCATCATTTAATGAACTAACTAAGGAATTGAGTTGTTGTTGATTTGTTTCTAAGGTTTGATTAGCTAAAGCAAGCTCGTTACTTAAATTAAGCGCAGCCATAAGAAGAGCGCGGTCATTATTTCTAATGCCACTACGCTGTTTTATATCCCAAAACATTTTATCTAACTGTTTGGCTGCTTTTAGTAAGGCGTCTTCTTGTCCTTGTGGGCAAGCAAATTGATGTTGCTGACCCATAATTTCAACCTTAATGCCTTTTTGGCTGGCTGGAGGCATTAGCTAGCCTGTTGCACACTTTGTAGCTTCTGCAGTAAACCTTCTAATGTATTTGTTGCATGCTTTTGTTTTTCATCAACTTCTAAAGCTTCAAGTAATAAGGTTTCATTTTCGTCGGTTAATTTTGCGTTAAGATCTTTCAACTCTGAAAAATCTTGTTTTAACTGAGTATTTTGCTCGATAAGTTGATTGATCAGTTTTTCGAGTTGAGGAAGTGTATCGTTTATCATAAGGCGCTCTTATAACTGGATTAATAATATGTGCAAATTTAATCTAAAGTTATGCATATAGCTACTGTTTAAACACGAATAGCTGAAATTAATTGCTTTATTTTGTAAAATACCAGTAGTTAACTCTTTTTTGTATGAATAAATAGGATTTTTAATGCTTAGCTATCGCCACTCTTTTCATGCAGGTAACCCTGCCGATGTTCTTAAACATCTCGTTTTATTTGAAGTTTTACAATATTTAACACAAAAAGATAAAGCTTTAGAATATATAGATACTCATAGTGGTGCTGGAATGTATGCATTTTCTTCAAACGAAGCACAAAAAACACAAGAATTTGAACAAGGCATTGCAAAGCTCTGGCATTATAATGGAGATAGCCCAACGATTAAAAATTATTTGGCATTAATCAAACGTTTTAATCTACAAAAATTGGCATTTTATCCGGGATCACCCGCTGTTGCTGACGATGTTTTAAGAGCGCATGATAAGTCTTGGTTATTTGAATTACATCC
This sequence comes from Pseudoalteromonas denitrificans DSM 6059, assembly GCF_900112265.1. GTDB lineage: Bacteria > Pseudomonadota > Gammaproteobacteria > Enterobacterales > Alteromonadaceae > Pseudoalteromonas > Pseudoalteromonas denitrificans. The sequence goes on from NZ_FOLO01000009.1 coordinate 119,837, forward strand.
TCAAGACCATAAATTATTAACTGAGAACTTTAAACCAACCCGAAAGCGTAAAGTGAGGCTTGAAGATGGCTTTAAAGGTCTATTAGGCTTATTGCCACCAGAATCTCGTAGAGCATGTATTTTAATGGATCCCCCTTATGAAATTAAATCAGATTATGAGTTAGTGGTTAAAACGATTATTAAAGCGCATAAACGTTTTAGCAGTGGGACTTATATGATTTGGTACCCTGTAGTACAAAGGGAAAGAATCGATACGATGGAACAAACTTTAATTGATTCAGGTATTAAAAACATCCATTTATATGAACTGGGCACTTCTCAAGATACACAAGAACACGGCATGACAGCATCAGGAATGATAGTAATAAACCCGCCTTGGAAGTTAAAAGCAACTATGGATACTGTAATGCCTGAACTCGTAGAATATTTATCACATAAAGATGGTTTTTATCGATCAGTAGAGTTAGTTGCTGAATGATAGTTAAATTTAATTTTTAGAAATTATTGACTTGTACGAATATTCTCGTATATTAAATACGAACAGTTTCGTACAAGGATATAAAAAATGAAAAAATTTAACGTTGTAATTGCCAGTGCTAGTGAAAAAACGCGCTCTAATATTAAACAATTACTTGAATTTCATTTTCATTTTGATTTTGAAACTGTTGCTTTAATTACTAATGAATGCGACGTTTTAAGTGCTTGTACTTCGGGTACTGTCGATGTTTTATTCATTGACTCAAATCTTTTATCTGATTTTGATCAAAACCAAATTATTGAAAAGTTGTCATCTGAGATTCGGATTGTTTATTTATCTAAAGATTCAATTCAAGCGGCTGATGCATTCGATTTAGGGGTTATTGATTATTTAATATATCCATTTGGTATTGAACGTTTTCACAAGTGTATTAAAAAGTTATTAAAAGAACTCAATAGTATTGTTGATTTTCCAATGCAATATATGCAAAAAATGTTACGGCAATTTCAAGTTCCAATAGAAAAAAAAGATCCAATTATTGTAAAAGGTACTGGAAACATCCGTATTATCGATACTGACGATATTTTATGGGTGGCGAGTGCGGGTAATTATGTTGAATTACATTTATCTGATGAGCAAAGACCAATATTACATAGAGAAACACTTACATCAATGCTAAATAAGTTAACATCACATGGGTTTATTCAAGTACATCGCTCTGCTCTTGTAAAAAAACGAAGTATAAGTGAGCTTAAGCCAACAGACAATGGTGATTACTTAATAACTTTAAAGAATGGTGCATTATTAAATTTATCTCGTCGTTATAAACAAAGCATGGCTGGTATATTGAATTAATCATTATTATTAAGTGTGTGTTCAGTCTATTAGTGTCATATTAGTATCATTGTATTTTACCTTGAGATGATATTATGAAAAAAATTAATAAAGTAGCAATAGCACTTGTTTTGTCTATACCCTTATTAGTAAATGCCTCTGATAACTCAAATAAGATCAAAGCAACGGTTACTTGGGCTGACTTTAATGACTTTACTGATGTCAGGCCTAATGGAGGACCTAAAGGTTCATTTTATAAACAAGTTGCCAAGTCCTTTGAAAAACACTTTGCTAAGTTAGCTAAAGACCTTCCATTGGGATATAAACTTAAAGTTAAAGTGAATAACCTTGATTTAGCAGGTGATGTACGCTTTAGCACCCATAGAGATATGCGTATAATTAAACCTATTTATTTTCCTAAAATTGAATTTAGTTATGCTCTGATTGATGCCAATGGAAAGTTAATTAATAAAGACGATGTTAAACTAAAAGATATGGGTTTTATGGATAAAATTAAACATGGTAGAGACGGTTCTTTTTATTATGATCATAGACTCATTACTGATTGGTTTAATGATGTACTCATAAAACAAGTTTAATTTTTATAAAAAAGAAGCGATTTCATTATAAAGTTGAGTCGCTTGTTTTTGTGTTAAGTTACTAATTGATTTTGCTTTGCCAATTGTACTACTGACTCTAACCGATTCACTGGTAATGCTGTGAGAGTTTTGATTTGATTCACTCTTTTCATTTAATTGTTTTTGTCTTGCTAATTGTGAAATTTTAACAATATCATTGCTAAAGTCTCCAAATTTGGATTCTGATTTAGTGGTATTAACTTGGTCGCGTATAACACTGGTTTTTTGTATTTCACTACCAGCCGTTAACGGGATTGCAATAGACATATCCCCTCCAAATAAATGGACCTAAACTAAGTATAGTCTATACCTAAGCCACTTCAATACACTATTTTTGGAACGGCTGAGCAATTCATGAGCTAGGCGCTCCTTTGTATTAATGCTGATCTCTTGAAAGGAGATGGAGAAGCGCACATGATTTGTTCAAAGGTCCCCGTTGGGGTGGTTTTTAAATGTTTTATGTTGTGCTATTGATTTTGAAAATTGAAAAACGACGGTGTAAACAACTTCAACTGAATTTTGTATATTGAAGTTGTTTGAATATATAAATATTGGTTAGTTTAAATTGGCTATTTATTTTTGAAGTTCGCTAATAATTGATGAACTTTTTGTAATTTAATAACTGTAGATTCTAATTTGTTTTTATCTAAAGACTCTTGTTTACTGAGAATTTCTACATCTGCTGCAATATCTAAAATATATGGTTTAAATCGTTTTGCTTCAAAAGAAAATCCAGCTTCTTGTTTGAAAAGAGCGCTAAATTTACCATGGCCACTTTTTTGTAATGCGTCTAATTGGCTATCAGCATCAAGTGCTTGTCTATAAAGTAATTGTAAGTTGTTGTTAAGTTGTTCGATTACAGGGTTCATATTTATCTAAAGTTTATTTTGGAATTGCCGCTATAATAACATTAATGATTAACTTCTAATATGGTGGATTTATGGATGTCTCTACTGGTCGCCTAGCTTCTGTAAACAATAGTGAAGGAGCACAGTTATATTCAGCTTCATTATCTAAGTCGCAGCAAAAGTTAGAAGGTCAAGCTGCATTAGCCTTGATACAAGCTACAGCAAGTACTTCACAAATAGTTAGTAGCCAACCTTCAGCTTCATCTGTGACGGCTACTTTAGGTCAGAATATTAATATCAGAGTTTAAGGTTCATCGTTTATATTCATCTAATTTACTATTAAATTAATCGGTGTTTTATTTTTCTCGCCGCCGATTTCCCTTACAAGTTTTGGAACCAAAAAGCCTGGCAATTCACTTAAAATATCTAACATTAATTGTTTCGATTTCTCCTCACTCACATCAAAGTGTGATGCGCCTGAAACCTTATCTAGCAAATGTAAATAATAGGGCAATATATCAGCACTAAATAACTTTTCGCTCAAGTTAACTAAGTCTTTACTTGTATCATTTACGCCTTTTAGTAAAACAGCTTGATTTAATAAAGTAACCCCAGAGGATTTTAAGAGTTTCATTTTATTAATTAATACTTTGTCAATTTCATTAGCATGGTTAATATGCATTACAATTATAATTTTTAATTTTGAGTTAGAAAATCGCTCACATAAAGCCGTTGTTATTCTGCTTGGAATAACAACTGGAAAACGAGTATGAACGCGTAATCGAGAGACATGTTTTATTTTTTCAAGTTCAGTTATAAACCAGTCAATAGCTTCATCTTTTGCCATCAAAGGATCACCACCACTTAATATAACTTCATTGATATTGAGGTCATTTTCGATATATTTTAAAGATTTGAGTAAATCACGTTTATTTAAGTGATTATCCTGATAAGGAAAGTGACGCCTAAAGCAATATCGACAATTAACTGCACAGCCTGTTTTAAATATAATGAGTACACGTGATTTGTATTTATGCAATAAACCCGGCACTTCATTTTTTTGTTCGAGTAGGGGATCAAAATCAAACCCTTTTTTTGTTAAAAACTCTTTCTGTAATGGCATCACTTGTAATAATAAAGGGTCTTGAGGGTCACCTTTTTTTATTTTTTTTATAAAGGGTATGGGGACTCGCATAGGGAATAATTTTTTGGCTTTTATATCATCACTGAATGATTTTTCATCAAGTTCGAGCATTTTTAATAATTTAATCGGGTCAGTTACGACCATAGCTAATTCTTTTTGCCAGTTAGTATGCAAATTTGCTTCAATTGTTTGTATCATAGGTGTGTAAATAACTCGAATTGATTAATAGAGGACATAATGGCGAATTATAGCACTAACGAATTCAAGGGAGGCCTAAAATTTATGATGGATGGCGAACCTTGTAGCATTATTGAAAATGAAATGGTTAAACCTGGCAAAGGTCAGGCTTTCAACCGTGTTAAATTACGTAAATTAATTTCAGGTAAAGTGTTAGAAAAAACATTTAAATCTGGCGATAGCGTTGAAGCTGCAGATGTAATGGATACAGAACTTGCTTATCTATATACCGATGGTGAATTTTGGCATTTCATGAACAATGAAACTTTTGAGCAAGTTGCTGCTGACGAAAAAGCATTAGGCGACTCAGTTAAATGGTTAGTTGAAAATGATGTTTGTACTTTAACAATTTGGGATGGTCGCCCAATTGCAGTATCGGCGCCTAACTTTGTAGAACTTGAAATCACTGAAACAGACCCAGGTCTCAAAGGTGATACTGCGGGTACAGGTGGCAAGCCTGCAACTTTATCTACAGGCGCAGTGGTACGAGTACCACTATTTGTTCAAGTAAATGAAGTTATTCGTGTTGATACACGTACTGCAGAGTATGTAAGTCGCGTTTCTAAATAGATTTAACTCGCAATTCTATAGAGGCAGTTTTAGTGGATATGTAACTGAATGACATTTGTAAGTTGTTTGGCTATATATCCATACTTTTCTATTTGAACTTCTAAGGTTTTCTGTGAACTCTAACCTTTGGCAACCCAGTGCCGATATCGAAACTTTAAAAAAGCGCGGTGAAATAATTCGAACTATTCGCGAATTTTTTTATCAACGAAATGTCATGGAAGTTGAAACGCCCAGCTTGTCCCAGGCGAGTGTGACAGATATTCATTTAAAGAGTTTTACAACTGAATTTGTAGGCCCTAACTATAATGAAGGCTTGACCCTGTATTTACAAACATCCCCTGAATATGCAATGAAACGTTTATTGGCTGCAGGCAGTGGAGCAATCTTTCAAATTTGTAAAGCATTTAGAAATGAAGAGTCTGGAAAGCATCATAATCCCGAGTTTTCAATGTTGGAATGGTATCGCCCCGGTTTTGATCATTTTGCTTTAATGGATGAAATAGATTTATTGATTCAGTGTATTTTAAAGTGTGAACCGGCCAGTAGAATGACTTATCAAAGCGCCTTTGAAAATATATTTAATATTAACCCTTTGACTGCATCTTTAGCTGAACTAAAAGTGCTTTGTTGTGGGCAAGGTTTTGAAAATATTGCCAATGATGAAAAAGATAAAGACACATTACTTCAATTATTATTCAGTATGGTTGTTGAACCAAAAATAGGACAAGATAAACCTTGTTTTATTTATGATTTTCCAGCTTCGCAAGCTGCGTTAGCAAAGATAAATACAGCTAACCCTTTGGTTGCTGATAGGTTTGAGTTGTATTATAAAAATATGGAATTGGCTAATGGTTTTAATGAGCTAACGGATGGGAATGAGCAATTAAAGCGTTTTGAACAAGATAATATAAAAAGAAATGATATGAGATTGGTGCAAGTGAAACCTGATCATAATTTAATAAATGCACTGAACCATGGGATGCCACAGTGTGCTGGTGTTGCCTTAGGTATTGACCGTTTAATAATGCTCGCTTTACAAAAAAAACACATTAAACAGGTTGTCAGCTTTGCAATTGAGAGGTCATAAATTGAGTTGTTGTAATATGTTTTTAGTATTTGCAGGGTAATTAGTAAAAATACCATCAACCTTCAGAGTGTGCATACGTTTAATATCTTCATATTTATCTACAGTATAACAATACACTTTTAAACCACGCTTTTTAGCATCTAAGACAAACTCATTATTGATAAAATTCATATCAATGTGAATGCTAAATGCATTCAGTTCTTGTGCAAACTGAGCGTAATTAATCGGAATACTTGATGTGAGTGCACCAATTCTTAGCCAGGGCAATTGTTGTTTTATCCACTTTAATTGATGATGATCATATGATGAAATAATCATTTTTTGTTTTGAAATGTTTCCTTGAGCTAAATTTTTTTCTAAGTTCAATTTTAATTGCTTTAAACAAGTTGTATGTTTTAGCTCAATGTTAATAATTGCTTTTGTGCCTACCCAATTAAATAAGTCTTGTAAGTTTGGGATTTTTTCTCCGTTACCAGCATCAAATTCTTTTAGTTGAGATAAAAAGTAATCGCTTACTTTTCCTTGGCCATTTGTTGTTCTGTCTAACCAAGAATCATGAATAATGACATAATCATCTTTTGCACTTTGTAAATCAACTTCGATGCCATCTACTTCAACATCTAAAGCGCCATTAATAGCACTGTGTGTATTTTCAGGGAAATTACCACTAGCACCTCTATGAGCAAATATTTTCATTGTTAATTAGCCTTATATTTTATTTTTTACTAACGGACCAAGTCTCATAAAAAGCGGCACTGACAACTAAAAAACCACCTATAATAGTCATTAGGTTAGGTCGTTCACTTAGTAATATAAAGGATAGAATACTACCGTATAAAGGTTGTAAACAGGAAATTAATCCAGCGGTTGTTGCTGATAATTTTTGTAAACTTGAAGCAAACAATGAGTGAGGAGCTGCAGTGAAAATAATACCTACTAATAATATTAACAACCAATCTGCTTGTGTGACTTGTGAAGGAGGAACTTCAATAAATAAGCATAACATCAAGCATGCAACTAAGGTTTGATACAGCATAGTATGTGGACCTGAATAATGCACAAAATAGTTTTTATGTAATACATTGCGTAATGCAAAAAATACAGCTGATATTACACCGGTTATAATACCTAAAGTAATTTGGTTGCCAAAATTTGCTTCAGGGATTAATAAATAGATGCCAAAAATAACGATGAATGCAATAACTAAGTCTTTTAATTTGGGATATGTTTTATTAAATAAAGGCTCTAAAAAAACGGTAAAAACGGGGTAAGTAAAAAAAGCAATAATACCGACAGTCACTCCTGCCATTTGCATTGCTGCAAAATAAGTGACCCAATGTGCACCAACAACAATACCTAATAATATGGCTGTCGCATAATCTCTTTTATTCTCTAATTTTATTTTTTTTTTGGTTAAATATAGCAATACAAATAAAGTAATAGCTGCAATACCAGTTCGATAAACCGTAATATCTAAAGCGGGTAATGCAATTAATTTTGAAAATAGTGCTGTACCGCCAAATAAAAATACTGCGATATGTAAATAAAGTAAACTTTGACTATGTGATTGCATTTTATATTTTATATTTTTTTCTTATAGTATTTAACTCTAATTTACATAACAAGCTGTTTAGTCTGCTTTATTTAGATTTAATATCTTAGCTAAGTAATAAAAGAAGATAAACAAGATGTAAAGCAAAAGTTTTATAGGAAGTAACAAAAATGATTTAATCAAGATAGAAGGTTTTTTAAGAATAGATTAGATGGATAGTGGTGGAGCTATGCGGGATCGAACCGCAGACCTCCTGCGTGCAAGGCAGGCGCTCTCCCAGCTGAGCTATAACCCCATATCCATCATTCAAGGTTCTGGTTGCCTTGAATCGGTGCGTACTTTAAGTTTATTCTGCTATACGGTCAAGTCATTTTTGTTTTTTTTATTTAAGTGGGGGAAAATAAAACAAACGTTGAGTTTTAGGTACGGTTTGTTTATATATGAGGTGGATATATCAAAAAAGTAAGTGTACTTGAGAGGCTGGTAAAATAGAGTACTTAAATAATATCATTGGCTGAATAACAATTTGTTTGCTTGGGTTTTAGTGAGTTTAAGTTTTAGATCATTGAATCATATTGCGCTTAAGGTTAATCTAATTTATCTAGATTGAAGTTATCAAATAAGGAGTGAGATAATGCGAGTAAGTTTGATTATGATTGTATTAGTTGTTTTATCTGGTTGTGCAAGTAATGTGGTCGAACCTGCATTTGAAATTAATAATCAAAAATTTACGAGTTCAATGGTTAATAATCAAAAACTATTCTCTTATATTGTTTCAGTTAAACCCTCAAGTTCATCTAACTTAACCCCAACAAAAAAAATGTCTCGTAGTAAATATAAAAAGTTATTATTAAGTGAAAGTTTTAGTGACTCAGGAGAGCTAAAATTAGAGTTAGAAGATAAAGCGGCACAAATGTTAGAGCAAGAGTTAAAAGATAGGCGGTATTGTTCTCAACAACATTCTATCGATAATGTCTTATGGAGAGATTTTAGTGTTAAGTTGTCTGGTCGTTGTCGATGATTTATCCAATTAAAAATTATAGTGTTAATTTTGCGCTTCTTTTACCAGAGTATACTAAAGCTAATCCTATTAAGCACATTAGTAGAATGCTGATAAAAAAAACTATTTTTCCTGAGCTTTGGTAAACTAACCCAGGTAAAAAAGATCCTAAAGCACCTCCTGAATAATAAAATGAAACATATACTCCATTGGTGACACTAGATGGGGCTGGGCTAATTTTATTTACTAGCGGTGCTGCAATTGAATGGATCATAAACATAGATGCACAAAATACTGAAAAAGCAGAAAAAAATAAAACAAAGTGATTTGGTATCATTAAAATAATTGATACACAATAGATTGAAAAGATAATACTAAGCAGCTTAAAAGGTTCATTACAATGCTTAACACATAAAGGGGTTACCATGGAGGCAACGGCTCCAATCAAATAACCTATATATACTAAGCCTATATTAGCTGTACTTTGCATATTAAAGTCATTTTTTAAAATGAATGGTAAGTAATTTAATACTGCTGAAAAGCAAAAAAACATACAAAAAATAGCTGTGTAAATTTTAAATAAACCTGGTTGTTTTAACTCTTTTAATTGTGAAAGAGCAGAATGGTTAGATGTGTTTTTTGTCTTGCTCTCTACTTTGATAAAAAAAGAAAGGCTGATTAAGCCAATTGATATAATCCAATAAAAACTCTGCCAATTCAAAAACTCTGTAAAACTTGCTGCTAATAATCGTCCAAAAAAACCACCTAAAATAGTACTGCCTATATAAGTAGTCATATTTTTTTGTAGTTGATTATTTTTGTATGTTTCCCCTATATAGCTCGTCATGGCTGTTAAAGCTGCAGGTAATAACAAGCCTTGGATGATGCGACATATTAAGAGTAATTCAAAACTATTAATAAAAGGGAATATCAGACAAGATATGGCTAATAACATCATAGTTAAGCGTAATATTTTTAAAGGATTCAAATTTTGTAACAATAGGCCATATAATAAAGGAGCAATAGCCAAAGGCACCATAGTGGCTGTCATTAAGCTGCCTGCTGTTGCTGGGCTAATATTAAATTGTGAAGCAAAAATAGGTAAAAGTGGTTGTGGTGCGTAAAGCACAAAAAAAATGAAAATAGAACAGCTTAATAGGTGAATAAAATGCATAGGTGAAGCTAATTTAATGAAGCGATTAAATTTGTGATAATTTTAATCCTTTAAAATTTCAATACAAGGCTTTTAATTCATTTAAAGGGTCATTAAAATAAAGTTATTCTATCTCTAAGAGCATGATGATCATGGGTTCATTACAAGACCAATTATTAAAATCAGGTTTAACCACCGAACATAAAATGAAAGTGGCTAAAACAACTAAACGTAAACAACAAAAAAAGAAAAAGAAAGGCGCAAGTAGTAACCCGAGTGATTTACAAAAGCATATTGAAAAAAATAAACTTGAACAACAGCAAAAAGCTGAACAATTAAATTTAACAAAACAAGCAGAGCAAAAAGTAAAGGAAGATGTTGCACGTGTTAAACAAATTTTGCAGCATCACAATCAATCTGAAATTAAAGGGGAGTTAACATTTAATTTCACCTATGAAAATAAAATTAAAGATCTTGATGTAAATGAAGCGACACAAAAAGCGTTAGCAAAAGGGCGTTTAGCAATTTGTGTTCTTGAAGGTATCTTTTATGTTTTAAATGATGAACCTGCCCGTAAAATTGCAGAAGTTGATGAAAAATACATTGTATTGCATGCTGAACCAGAAGATAAAGAAAAAGATAATGATGACCCATACTCTGATTTTGAAATACCAGATGATTTAACTTGGTAATTATAATAAAAAAGTCGCATTATGCGACTTTTTTATTTTAGGTTATTGTAACATTTACAGGCATGTTTTAGACTTCTAAACATCTGCTGTTGGTTTAATCTGACAATTTAAAAAATTTCAATGAGAGAGCTGCACATGTTTGAATTACCTATTTTAGATTTACAAGATAAAGTCTCAGAAGAAGAGTGGCAATTACGAATTGATTTGGCCGCTTGTTACCGTCTAGCTTATTCTTACGGTTGGGATGATACTATTTATACGCATATTTCCGCTCGTTTACCTGGAAAAAATGAGTATTTAGTTAATGCTTTTGGTCTTGCATTTGATGAAATAACGGCTTCTAATTTAGTTAAAGTTAATTTGCAGGGAGAAGTTTTAGATAACTCCCCGTTTCAAATTAATCCTGCGGGTTTTACTATTCATAGCGCAATTCATGAAGTGCGCGAAGATGCGCATTGTGTGATCCACTTACATACTAATGAAACAATTGTAGTCTCTAGTTTGGAAGAAGGCTTACAGCCAATTTGTCAGCATGCGATGTTTCCACTAAATTCTCTGGCATATCATAAGTATGAAGGTTTGGCAGTTAATTCGGATGAAAAAATCCGTTTACAACAAGATTTAGGAAGTGCGCATACGTTAATGTTGCCAAACCATGGTGCATTAACACTAGGGCCTAGTGTAGGCGAAGCTTTTATGCGTTGGGCTGATTTACAGCGTGCATGTGAAGTGCAAGTAATGGCTTTGTCTACTGAAAAACCGCTTATACCTATTGCACAAAAGGTTTTAGATACAGTTAAAATTCAGCAAAATAAAGTTCATACTGGTAGCACTGGGGGGCAAGTATCTTGGCCTGCTATGCTGCGTAAGGCGTATCGCTTAGATCCTAGCTTTGCAAAGTGATAATCTAATTTTATAGGAAATACAATGAAAGTAACTCGCGTCGAAGTGTTTGATATCCATTGTCCAGATAGACCCGCTTGGACACCTGTTTTTGTTCGTATCCATACTGATGAAGGGATCTCTGGAGTGGGTGAGGCAGGCCTAGCTTATGATTTAGGGCACAGTGCAGCAGCAGCTATGATCAAAGAAATGGCTGAAGCTTTTCTGATTGGTCATGACCCATTTCAAACTGAAAAATTATGGTCTCGAATGTTACGTGAAAGCTTTTGGGGTTTAGGTGGTGGGCCAGTCGTTTATGCTGCTATGAGTGCTATTGATACTGCTTTATGGGACATAAAAGGCAAAACCCTTGGTTTACCCGTTTATCAATTGTTAGGTGGTAAAGTTAACGATAAATTAAGAACTTATGCATCACAACTACAATTTGATTGGGATGATGAGTTTAAAGCTTTAGTGCATCCAGAACAATATGCCGAAGCTGCACTAAAAGCGATTGCACAAGGATATGATGCTGTAAAAGTTGACCCTATTATGTATAACAAAAATGGTGATACGTATTACGATCGTACAAAAATCATTGATCGTAGTGAAATGAAATTATACCGTGCACGTATGCAAGCGATTCGTGATGCGGTTGGTGATGAAGTTGATATCATTTTTGAATGTCATAGCTTACCGGGTGCAACGACAGCGATTCAGTTAGGTAAAATAGCTGAAGAATTTGATTGTATGTTCTATGAAGAACCTGTGAATTATTTAAACCATTCTTTACATGCTAAAGTGGCCGATAAAGTTAACGTACCTATTGCCGGTGGTGAACGTTTATACCATAGATGGGATGTACGTCCATATTTTGAAGATCAAAGCATCGATGTTTTACAGCCTGATATTGGATTATGTGGTGGGTTTACCGAAACTAAAAAAGTATGTGACTATGCCGATACTTTCGATATTCGCATCCAAGCCCACGTATGTGGTGGCCCAATTGCAACCGCAGCTTCTTTGCATCTAGAAACTGCGATACCTAACTTTTTAATTCATGAACACCATACTTATGCGATTAAAAAGTGGAATCGTGAATTATGTTTGCAAGATCCACAACCTAAAAATGGTTTTTTTGAAGTATCAGAAGAACCAGGTATTGGCATTGAACTTAATGACGAAGTAGTGATGCGTTCTCAAAGAGTTGAAATTAAATAATTTAATTGTAATAAATCAGGTTTAATATGAAAAATTGCTCTATTTCAAATGATTGTTTAAATAACGTGGTTTTTCATACTTCACCTCATTTTAATGAAAGGCCAGAAGGCACTGAAATTTCACTTTTGGTTATTCATAATATTTCATTGCCTGCTGGTGAATTTGGTACTTGTTATATTGATGATTTATTTTTGGGGCAGCTTGATTGTGAAGCCGATACAAGTTTTATTGATTTAAAAGGTTTGCAGGTATCAGCGCATTGTTTGATAAAACGCTGTGGTGAAGTCATACAGTATGTTCCTTTTAATAAAAGAGCATGGCATGCAGGTGTTTCGAGTTACCAAGGTTTAACAGGGTGCAATGACTTTAGTATCGGTATAGAGTTGGAAGGTACCGATACAGTTGAATATACTTCAATGCAGTATCAATCACTTAGCACTATAGCAAAAACCTTAATAAAGCATTATCCTAAGCTAACAAAAGAGCGTATTCTTGGCCATCAAGACATTGCTCCTGGACGAAAAACGGATCCTGGTGAAAGTTTTGATTGGTCATATTTTAATAAGTTATTAAATTTAGAATCTTAGTATTTTCGGGTGAGCCATGACTTTAATTTCCATATTAATTGCTTTAATTATTGAGCGTTTAGATGCAAAAGGCCGTTATTGGCAAATGCACTTATATGCGAGTAAATATTTAAATTTTTCTACATCTGATTCATTTTTAGCTAACTCAGTAGTTAAGTCATTATTAAGTAAAGAAATTGGATTTTTGATCTGGTTGGTTATTCCAGCTGCTTTAGTGGGGTTTATTTATACTTTATTTGATTTTGTATTATTTCAATTAATTATTAATATAGTGGTTTTGTTAGTTTGCATTGGCTGTATTTATTTAAGAGAAAAGTATAAAGGTTATTTGAATGCGATGCAGCGCCAAGATGATGAAGCTGCAACTTTATATGCATTACAATTAGGGCAAAAGAAAACAGAGCAACAACTAAATGGTGAAACTTTAGGCCAAACCTTGGCATGGATAAATTTTAGATTTTATTGTGCAGTATTATTTTGGTTTGTTGTTTTAGGGCCTGCAGGTGCTGTTTTTTATGCTTTAGTGCGTACTTATGCTGATTTAGTACGAAAAGATATTGAAGCAAAAGAAGATAATAACGATGATGTTCTTGAAGCAAAGCCGAAAGTATTTGAACATTCAATATCGCAATATCATAAAGTATTACAGTCTCTGCTATTTTGGCTTGATTGGCTTCCTGCTCGTATTGCCAGTTTAGGGTATTTAATCATTGGTAATTTTAATAAAGGCACTACGTGTTGGTTGAAGTTTTTATTAAACTTCAAAGTAAGCAATCGAAAAGTAGTAACTCATACCGCCCTTGCTGCCGAACAAGTTGAGCAAAAACACTTAGGCTGTACTTTTGAAGCTAAGTGTATGGTAAAACTTGTTAAGCGTAATATTTTTCTATTTTTAGCCTTAACTGCTTTATTGACCTTATTTGCTGATTTACCTTAATAAGTATCGTTATTGATAATGAAAAAAGCTTGCCTATGTGCAAGCTTTTTTCATTTTTGATGTAATAAATGGTGATAGTCAGAAAGCGTTTTTATTTAGGGTGGGGGTGATATCAACTTTATTAACGCCTTTTATTGGTCAGACCACTTAGCTTTTTAATATTTTTTCTTTCTTTTCTATTTATAGTTTCCATAATTTACCTTTTATTGATCTAGATCTCGCTAAATTATGGGCGTTGGTCTAGCTAACTTTGACTATATGCACTATTTTTGTTAATTTATGCAAAATAATTTGGTATGACCAATTTACCGTTAGGGTTTAGGTACTATTTTTAACCATGAATTTTAAAATTAAAACAGCAAAATTATCTGACATCATTCTTGAACAGTTAGAAAATATGATCCTTGAAGGGTCGCTTGCACCGGGACAAAAATTACCACCAGAACGTGAACTCGCAAAGCAATTTGAGGTCTCTCGACCTTCATTACGTGAAGCAATCCAAAAGCTTGAAGTTAAAGGTTTAGTTTATCGTCGCCAAGGCGGTGGCACTTATATCAAAAACCAGCTTGAAGAGGGAATGACAGATCCATTATTTGAATTGATCAGCAAACATCCTGAGTCACAATTTGATTTATTGGAATTTCGTCATGCGCTTGAAGGTATTTCGGCCTATTACGCTGCATTACGTGGTACAGAAACAGATTATGAAGAAGTAAAACTCAGCTTTAATCAAATCGGTCGCGAAACTGATTTAGAAGCTACAGCAAAAGCAATTAATGAGTTTCATTTTGCAGTAGCTGAAGCATCTCATAATGTTGTATTACTGCACTTAATACGCGGCATGTCATCACTACTTGAGCAGAGTATTTTAGAAAATTTAACTGTTCTAGTAGAAAAAGACAGCGTAAAAGCACAATTAGCTGAGCATAGAAAAACCCTGTTTAATGCAGTTATAGAAGGTCAACCAGTAAAAGCGAGAGAGGCAAGCAATGCGCATTTAGCTTTTATTGAAGAGGCTTTATTAAAAGCAGGTAAAGAAAATTCCAGAATAAAACGCAGTTTAAGACGTACACAACAAAACTAGTATTTCAATTGAATACTTATAATTGTACGAATACACAAATTAAATATTAGATAGATTAAGGAAACATCCTATGTCTGAAGTCCAGAACCATGATATTGACGCACTTGAAACCCAAGAGTGGTTGCAAGCATTAGAATCTGTAGTGAAAGAAGAAGGTGTTGAGCGTGCTCAGTTTTTACTTGAGCAAGTTTTAGAGCAAGCACGTTTAGATGGTGTTGATATGCCAACAGGTATAACAACTAACTATGTAAATACAATTCCTGCAGATCAAGAAGCTGCATATCCTGGAGATGTTAACTTAGAGCGCCGTATTCGTTCAATTATCCGCTGGAATGCGATAATGATCGTATTAAGAGCATCAAAAAAAGATTTAGATTTGGGCGGTCATATGGCGTCGTACCAGTCATCAGCAGCATTTTATGAAGTTTGTTTTAATCATTTTTTCAAAGCTGCAAATGATATTAATGGTGGTGATTTAGTTTATTACCAAGGCCATATTTCTCCTGGTATTTATGCGCGTGCTTTTGTTGAAGGCCGTCTTAGCGCTGACCAACTTGATAATTTCCGTCAAGAAGTAGACGGTAAAGGTTTACCATCTTACCCACATCCTAAATTAATGCCTGAATTCTGGCAGTTCCCAACAGTATCTATGGGTTTAGGTCCAATCGCGTCTATCTACCAAGCGCGTTTCTTAAAATACTTAGATGGCCGTGGTTTAAAAGACACTAAGAGCCAAAGAGTATTTGCCTTCCTTGGTGATGGTGAAATGGATGAGCCAGAATCACGTGGTGCTATCTCTTTTGCAGCGCGTGAAAAGCTAGATAACTTATGTTACCTAGTCAACTGTAATTTACAACGCCTTGATGGTCCAGTGATGGGTAATGGAAAAATTATTCAAGAACTAGAAGGTCTATTTAAAGGTGCTGGCTGGAATGTAATTAAAGTGGTTTGGGGTTCTGGTTGGGATAAATTACTTGCTAAAGATACAACAGGTAAATTACTTCAGTTAATGAATGAAACGCTTGATGGTGATTACCAAACATATAAAGCAAAAGATGGTGCATATGTACGTGAACACTTCTTTGGTCGTTACCCAGAAACAACAGCACTTGTTGCTGATATGACAGATGATGAAATCTTTGCTCTGAAGCGTGGTGGGCATGAACCTTCAAAACTTTACACTGCATTTAAAACTGCTGAAGAAACTAAAGGTCGTCCAACAGTTATTTTAGCTAAAACAGTTAAAGGTTACGGAATGGGTGAAGCGGCTGAAGGTAAAAATATTGCTCATCAAGTTAAAAAAATGGACATGAGTCATGTTGAGCATTTACGTTCACGTTTAGGTTTACAAGATTTAGTCTCTGACGAAGCATTAAAAGATTTACCTTACTTAACGTTAGAAGATGGCTCCGCTGAACATAAATACTTACACGCACGTCGTGACGCATTACACGGTTATACTCCGGCACGTTTACCTAACTTCACAAAAGATCTCGTGATCCCTAAAGTTGAAGAATTCAAAGTTTTATTAGATGAACAAAAACGTGATATTTCAACAACGATGGCATTTGTGCGTACGCTAAATATTTTATTGAAAAATAAAAATATCGGTGAAAATATCGTACCTATTATTGCAGATGAAGCACGTACTTTTGGTATGGAAGGCTTATTCCGTCAAATAGGTATTTATAATCCTCACGGGCAAAACTATACGCCTCAAGATAGAGAGATTGTTTCTTATTATAAAGAAAGTACTTCTGGTCAAGTATTGCAAGAAGGTATTAATGAGCTAGGTGCAATGTCTTCATGGGTTTCAGCCGCTACATCATATAGCACAAATGATTTACCTATGATCCCATTCTATATTTATTACTCAATGTTTGGTTTCCAACGTGTTGGTGATATGGCTTGGATGGCAGGCGATCAACAGGCTCGTGGCTTCCTATTAGGTGCAACAGCTGGTCGCACAACGTTAAATGGTGAAGGTTTACAGCATGAAGATGGTCACAGCCATATTCTAGCAAGTACAGTGCCTAACTGTATTTCTTATGATCCAACTTATGGGTATGAAGTTGCGGTCATTGTACAAGATGGTATTCGTCGTATGTATGGTGAAGATCAAGAAAATATTTATTACTACCTAACTGTGATGAATGAAAACTATCATCAGCCAGCTATGCCTGAAGGTGCTGAAGAAGGTATTCGTAAAGGTATTTACAAACTTAAGACGCTTGTTGGTGATAAATCTAAAGTTCAGTTATTAAGCTCAGGCACTATTATGATTGAAGTACTTAAAGCCGCGACTATCTTAAGTGAAGAATACGGTATTGGTTCTGATATTTTCTCTGTTACTTCATTTAATGAATTAGCACGTGACGGCCAAGATGTTGAGCGTTTCAATATGCTTAACCCAGGAGCTGAGCAACGCCAATCATATATCAACGAAGTATTAGGTTCTGAAGCTACAATTGCAGCAACAGATTACATGAAAAACTTTGCTGAACAAGTACGTGCTTTTGTTCCAACAGAAAACTTTAAAGTATTAGGTACGGATGGTTACGGCCGTTCAGATAGTCGTGATAATTTACGTCGTCATTTCGAAGTAAATGCAGGCTATGTTGTTGTTGCAGCGTTAACTGAATTAGTAAAACGTGGTGAAGTTGAAGCAAGTGTTGTAACTGATGCGATTGCTAAATTCGATATTGATACAAATAAACTTAATCCTTTATACGCATAAGAGATATAAAACATGACAATCGAAATTAATGTACCAGACATCGGTTCAGATGAAGTTGAAGTGACAGAAATCCTTGTAAGCGTAGGCGACAAGGTTGAAGTTGATCAATCTATTTTAAACGTTGAAGGTGATAAGGCATCAATGGAAATACCTGCAGCGACTGCAGGTATTGTTAAGGAAATCAAAGTAGCGATCGGTGATTCTGTTACTACAGGTTCTTTAATCATGGTTTTTGAAGGCGAAGTACAAGTTGCTAAGCCTGTTGTTGCTGAACAGACTACTGTATCAATCGCAACGGCATCAGCAGTTCAGGAAGTGAATGTTCCTGATATTGGTGGCGATGAAGTTGAAGTAACTGAAATTTTAGTTGCTGTTGGCGATGTTGTTACAGAAGAGCAATCAATTTTAAATGTTGAAGGCGATAAAGCTTCAATGGAAGTGCCTGCACCATTTTCTGGCACTGTTAAAGAAATTAAAGTAGCAACAGGTGATGCTGTTTCTACCGGTTCTTTGGTAATGCTTTTCGAAATCAAGAGTGAAGTAGCGGGCGCAGCAACAGTTGCACCTGTTGCTGTTGAATCAGCTCCTGCAACACCAGTTGCTGCTGTATCTGCAGTACAAGATGTTAATGTACCAGATATCGGTGGTGATGAAGTTGAAGTAACTGAAATTTTAGTTACAGTTGGCGATGTTGTTAGCGAGGACCAATCAATTTTAAACGTTGAAGGCGATAAAGCTTCAATGGAAGTACCTGCACCATTTGCTGGTACTGTTAAAGAAATTAAAGTAGCTGCTGGCGATAAAGTATCTACCGGTTCTTTAGTAATGACATTTGAAACTACTTCAAGTGCTCCAGCAGCTGCGCCAGTAGCACAAGCTACGGCTGCTCCAACAGCACCTGCTGAAAAACCAGCTACTGCACCAGCTGCAAAAGAAAACTTTGCAGAAAATGATGCTTATGCACATGCTTCGCCAGTTATTCGTCGTTTAGCGCGTGAGTTTGGTGTAAACCTAGCTAACGTAACCGGCACTGGTCGTAAAGGTCGTGTTGTTAAAGAAGACGTGCAAAACTATGTTAAAAACCTAGTTAAGCAAGTTGAATCAGGTCAAATTTCGGCTTCTAAAGGTAATGCTGGTGGCGGTGAATTAGGTTTAATTCCTTGGCCTAAAGTAGACTTCTCTAAATTTGGTGAAGTTGAAGAGCAAAAACTATCTCGTATTCAAAAACTATCTGGTGCTAATTTACACCGTAACTGGGTTCAAATCCCTCATGTTACACAGTTTGATGAAGCAGATATCACAAGCCTTGAAGTGTTCCGTAAAGAACAAAATGTGATGGCTGAAAAACGCAAACTTGGCGTGAAAATCACACCGCTTGTGTTTGTTATGAAAGCAGCTGCTAAAGCATTAGAAGATTTCCCAAGATTTAACTCTTCATTAAGTGAAGATGGTGAAAGCTTAATTCTTAAAAAATACATCAATATTGGTGTTGCTGTTGATACGCCAAATGGTTTAGTTGTTCCAGTATTTAAAGATGTGAACAACAAAGGCATTATCGAGCTATCTCGTGAATTAATGGATATTTCGAAAAAAGCGCGTGAAGGTAAATTAACATCTTCAGATATGCAAGGTGGTTGTTTCACTATTTCATCTTTAGGTGGTATTGGTGGAACTTCATTTACACCTATTGTAAATGCACCTGAAGTTGCAATTTTAGGCGTATCTAAGTCTGAAATTAAACCTAAGTGGAATGGCAAAGAGTTTGAACCAAAACTAATGGTTCCTTTATCTATGTCATACGACCACCGTGTTATCGATGGTGCATTAGCTGCTCGTTTCACAGTGACACTTGCTAATTATATGTCTGATATTCGCCAGTTAGTGATGTAAGTGAAAGCTTAACGAGCAAAACTAATGATGTGTTATGTATCTATGTCATACGACCACCGTGTTATCGATGGTGCATTAGCCGCTCGTTTCACAGTGACACTTGCTAATTACATGAGCGATATTCGCCAGTTAGTGATGTAAGTATAAGCGTGAATTTATTCGCGCTTTTTTAGGTCGGGTGATACAATCCGGCCACAAATTTATTCAATATGTCCTTATTCCTGTTATTGAAACTGTTTTCAGTGATAGGTGGCAGGAAAATAAGCGGACAGAACTGATTTTGTCCCGTTCAAAAATATAAAGGTAAAAGCATGAGTAACGAAATTAAAACGCAAGTCGTTATACTAGGTGGTGGACCTGGTGGTTATTCTGCAGCTTTCCGTGCTGCTGATTTAGGTTTAGAAGTAACTTTAGTTGAGTCTCGCAATACGTTAGGTGGTGTGTGTCTAAATGTTGGTTGTATCCCTTCTAAAGCATTATTACATGTTGCTAAAGTAATTGATGATGCAGCAGCAATGGAATCTCATGGTGTTACTTTTGGCGCGCCTAAAATTGATTTAGACAAAATCCGCTCTTGGAAAGAGTCTGTGATCGGCCAGTTAACGGGTGGTCTAGACGGTATGGCTAAGATGCGTAAAGTTAAAGTTGTTAACGGTTACGGTAAATTTACTGGCTCTAACACTTTAGAAGTTGTTGATGGCGATACAACTTCAACAATCACTTTTGATAATGCAATCGTAGCTGCAGGTTCTCAACCTGTAAACTTACCTTTCATCCCACAAGATGACCGTGTAATTGATTCAACCGGTGCATTAGAACTTAAAGATGTTCCTGAGAAACTACTTGTGTTAGGTGGTGGTATTATCGGTCTTGAGATGGGTACTGTTTACCGTGCGCTAGGTTCTCAAATTGATGTTGTTGAGTTTGCAGACCAATTAGTGCCAGCTGCTGATAAAGACGTGATCAAGATTTATCAAAGATACGTAAAAGACAAATTCAACGTAATGCTTTCTACTAAAGTTGTTGGCGTTGAAGCTAAAGAAGACGGTTTATACGTTACTTTTGAAGGTAAAAAAGCTCCTGCAGAACCAGTACGTTATGACAAAGTATTAGTTGCTGTTGGTCGTACGCCAAATGGTAAGCTACTTGACGCTGAAAAAGCGGGCGTTGCTGTTGATGAACGCGGCTTTATCAATGTTGATAAGCAATTACGTACTAACGTAAACCATATCTTTGCTATCGGTGATATCGTTGGTCAGCCTATGCTTGCACATAAAGCGGTGCATGAAGCTCACGTAGCTGCTGAAGTAATTGCTGGTCAAAAGCATTTCTTCGACCCTAAATGTATCCCTTCAATAGCATACACAGACCCTGAGATCGCTTGGGTGGGTGTAACTGAAAGAGAAGCAAAAGAGCAAGGCTTAAACATTGAAACAGCTGTATTCCCTTGGGCTGCATCTGGTCGTGCTATCGCTTCAGCACGTACGGAAGGTCAAACTAAAATGATCTTTGATAAAGAGACAGGTCGTGTGATCGGTGGTGCTATGGTTGGTATCAATGCAGGCGAAATGCTTGGTGAAATTGGTTTAGCAGTTGAAATGGGCGCAGATGGTGAAGATTTAGCGCTTACGATTCATGCTCACCCAACTCTAAACGAGTCAATTGGTCTAGCTGCTGAAATCTTTGAAGGTTCAATCACAGATTTACCAAATAAAAAAGCAGTTAAAAAGAAGAAGTAATTTCTGATTATTAATAACTTTTAAAAAACCTCGTTTAAGCGAGGTTTTTTGTTTTTGATAGGAAGTTATTGTCGTTCAGACATATTCTCTTTTACAATTTCAGAATCTTGTTGAGCATAAAAATCTACCCTAAATTGTGTGTCTTCAGTTAATAGTGCGACTTTATGCCAATATTGAGGCGGTGAAATGGCAGATTCGTTGGCATGAATAACTATCTCTTTTTCAACTTCACCACGCCTATCGGTAAAACCATAAAACTTCAATGTACCCGCCAATACACAGATTTTCCCGTATACGCCTGCTCGAGTATTATGTAAGTGTAAAAACATTTTTGGTACATTGTCTTTCGTTAAAATAGCGGATGATTTGTAATTCACAAAGTCATTAGGGATTTGAGACATAAAGGCCTACCTTTTGAATTTTTATTTAGTATATACCCACCAGAGTAAAATTAATTGTTATTTTAATAAGCATTGAATTTATAGATCAAAATACGATTTACGGATAGAATAGCGGCTTTTTAAACGGGTAGTTAGGTTTCAATGGGCAACTCAGTATTAGCACTAAGGCAAAAACAGTTATTAACATCCAAAAAAGAATTTAAAGCCCGAGGTGCAAAACTCAAACGTTGTGATCATTGTTTGATTGATATTAATGAATGCATCTGTGATGGTATTGAACAAGCTCAGTGTGGCCTCGCTGTTTGTATGTTGATGTATCACAACGAAAGTTTTAAACCTTCAAATACAGGGCGTCTGATTGCTGATATTATTCCTAATAATTTCGCATTTAGATGGGATCGCACTGAGCCAGATGAGGCTTTGCTAACTTTACTTAAAGATCCTCAATATCAGCCTATTGTTATTTTTCCTGAAGATAATGTGTCACCTGCGCGTATTATGAGTACAATCGCTCGAGAAAATGATAAGACTCTTTTATTGATTTTTTTGGATGGTACATGGCGTGAAGCGAAGAAAATGATTCGAAAAAGCCCTTATTTGGATGACTTTCCTGTTTTAGCTATTTCTCCAGATAAAATGTCAGAATATAAATTAAGAGTGGCAATTCATGAGCATCACTTAGGAACTGCTGAAGTTGCTATTATGGTTTTAGAGCTCGCTGGTGAGCACGATGCAGCAAAAAAATTAGATCGTCATTTTACAGATTTTAGAGAAGCATATTTAAAGTGTAAAAAGAGATAGGTAGTTAATAAGTTTCAGGCACAAAAATGCGTGGTATATTTATATATACCACGCTGACTGGAATCTTCTAAGCGTCCTGCTTTACTAGAGAAATACTAGCTCCTTAATATAGTCCTTTGTTATACATTTTTAATACATATAACTGGCAAATCCTATGCCATGCTCCTGTGCTACATTTGACACTCCAATGTCAGTTCTTGCAGCCCTACCATCCTAGTATGCTAACTCCTGTCAGCGCTTTCCTTTACTTTGTCATCCATGATATCAGTTTTAAACTGTGTGCATCTTGCACTTCCTTTACCTTGTACTCATCTGAGTACATATCTTAACATCCTGTTAGCTTGAACAATCCTTTTCCCTCCAAGCGATAAGATAATTATAGAGATAGGAGTTTAAATAGAAATATTAAGGTACAAATGATTTTTTTGAAATGTAATTGAAATAGGATGTGACCTCATATTTTATTAATGTATATCATGAGGTTATTCATTTTATTTTTATTGATAATGTATTGTTTGCTGATATATCTGCCGTTCCTGTGCGATATATCTTACATTTTTAATCGGCTTTTAGTCTATGGCTAGATAATTTTGTATTAAAACGAGTTAGATAGCACTAAAAATTGAATTATTAATTGATAATAGTTATTATTTGGAAAAGTTAATATACTAATTTAATATTGTGACTTTCTTAATCTTGCTTTCTAAAAATAGGTTCTAAAATGAAAAAAATAATCATGGTGTTTGCTTTTGCAATAGCGGCTTTAAGTTCTGGGTTTGTTACAGCAAAAGAAGTTGTAAATATTTACTCTTTTCGTCAGCCTTTTTTAATTGAACCAATTTTAAAAGAATTTACTAAGCAAACAGGTATTGAGACTAAAGTTATATTTGCAAAAAAAGGTTTGATTGAACGTATGAAGCGAGAAGGTAAGCATACACCTGCGGATCTTGTTTTAACCTCTAATTTTAGTGCTTTATTACAATTGGAGCATGCAAATTTAACGCAACCAATTATGAGTGAAACTATAAATAGCAATATTCCAACTCAATTTAAAGACCCTGAAGGGCATTGGGTCGCACTGACTAAACGTGTTCGTAATGTTTATTCTTCAAAAGACCGTATAGGTGCTTTACCACAACTTACATATGAAGATTTAGCCAACCCTAAATTTAAAGGTAAGCTTTGTACGCGCTCAGGTAAACATCCATATAATTTAGGTTTAGTTGCTTCTATGATTGCACACCATGGGGAAGAAGATACAAAAACTTGGCTTGAAGGTGTTAAAGCAAATTTGGCTAGAAAACCTCAAGGAAATGATCGCGCCCAAGTTAAAGCTGTTAAAGAAGGTTTATGTGATATTGCTTTAGGAAATAGTTATTACTTCGGCAAAATGATGCAAGATCCAAAACAAAAAGTATGGGCGGAGTCAGTTTTTATTAATTTCCCGAATCAAGCTAATCGTGGTTCTCATATTAATGTATCGGGTGTGGTTTTAAGTAAATACACTAAACATAAAATGAATGCCTTGAAGTTAATAGAATTTATGAGTGATGAAAGTGCACAAAAAATGTATGCCTCACTTAATATGGAATATCCAGTAAAATCAGGTGTTGCTTTGTCTGAAATGGTTGCTTCTTGGGGAAAATTCTCAGAAGATACAATTCCACTTTCTAAAATTAGTGATAATCGTACTTTAGCATTGAAGTTAATTGATGAAGTAAAATTTGATTTATAACTAATATAGTTTGGAAGTTTGTAGGTATAATACTGCCTCAAACTTCCGATTTTAAAAGGTATTAATGCATTTTTCTATTTCTCGATGGCAGTTGTTTGCTTGGTCTGCTGGAATTATTTTAGCACTCCCTCTTCTTTTTCTGATTTTTGAATCTTTAGTTCCCGATCCTGATGTATTTGAGCATTTATGGAATACTGTTTTATGGGATTATACCTATAATACCTTTGTTCTTATCTTTGGTGTATTAGCTTTAAGTAGTTTAATTGCTTTGCCTTTAGGTTGGCTTGTTGCTTATTGCGACTTTCCAGGGAAAAAACACTTTGAATGGGCTTTAATGTTACCTTTGGCTATGCCCACTTATATTATAGCTTATGTTTATACTGATTTATTAGATTATGCAGGGCCAGTTCAAATTTGGCTTAGAAGTACATTTGGTTGGCAAAATCCAGCTGATTATTGGTTTTTTGATATAAGAACCTTACCTGGGGCAATTGTTATGATTGCTTTGGTTTTGTATCCCTATTTATATTTAATTTTTAAAACAGCCCTTCGAGAGCAATCTTTTAAGTTAGTACAGGCCAGTCAATTAATGGGTTATAGCGCCAGCCAAAGCTTTTTCAAAGTTTCATTGCCTTTGGCTAGAGGTTCTATTGTAGCGGCACTTGCTTTAATTGCAATGGAAGCCATGGCTGACTTTGCAACTGTAAATTACTTTGCTGTAAGTACGTTAACAACAGCTGTTTATGATACATGGCTTGGGTATTACTCTTTAACTGCAGCGGCTAAAATTTCTGGTATTATGTTGCTTTTTGTTTTTATGTTTTTAAGCATTGAGCGTTATAGCAGGCGGAAAAAAGCGGTACATGAAAGAGGCGCCGTAAATAATGAAGCGATGCTTTATCAATTATCAAAAAAGAATGGCGTATTAGCAGCGGGTTTTTGTATATCTGTTCTTTTATTTGCCTTTTTTATACCTATTTCTATTTTAATGAGTTATGCCATTAGTTATTTTGACCAGGCATGGAATAGTGAGTTTTTTACTTATGCTTGGCAAAGTTTAAAATTGGCAAGTATTGTTAGTGTTATTTGTGTTGTATTGAGTGTGTTTATTGTATTTAGCCAAAGGCTGAGTGAAAAGCCTATAGATTTGTTTCCTGGAAGAATGGCCTGCATGGGATATGCCTTACCAGGTACTGTACTGGCAATTGCAGTATTGCTTCCTTTAAGTATGTTAGATGATGCTGTTAATCAGTTTGTGGGTCAGTTTACGAACGAACCTGGGTTAATTTTTAGTGGTACATTAGTGGCGATTATAGTTGCCTATGTGGTACGTTTCTATGCAGTTGCACAAGGCACAATTGAAGCAAGTTTTACACGTATCTCTCCTTCACTAGATATGGCTAGTCGTTCTATGGGTAAAACGCCAGGGCAAACATTAACAAAAATACATTTTCCATTATTGCGCAGAGGCATGTTAACTGCTGCTCTATTAATTTTTATTGAATGTATGAAAGAGTTACCAGCTGCGTTACTTTTAAGGCCCTTCGATTTTGAAACTTTAGCCACACATGTATTTCAATATGTCAGTGATGAACAGTTAGAGCTGGCTTCAATATCTGCATTGTTCATTGTTTTGGTAGGCTTACTACCTTTATATTTTATTACCAGCTCTATGGAAGGCGCTAAATTTGAAGAAGAAGCAGCTCATGAGTGATCTTTTAATTGAACATTTAAACTTTGATTATCAAGGTAATAAAGTTATTGATAATTTATCTTTAATGATTGAAAAAAATGAAATTGTTTGTCTTTTAGGTGCCAGTGGCTGCGGTAAAACAACAACCTTAAAAGCGATTGCTGGGCTAATAAAACCTTCAGAAGGTTTTATTAAAATATCAAATAAAACTGTTAATGATAAAAATGTTTTTATTGCACCAGAAGTACGTAATATAGGCATGATGTTTCAAGATTATGCGCTTTTTCCTCATTTAACGGTTGCCCAAAATATTGGTTATGGCTTACTGAGTCGAGATAAAACATTTAAGCGTGACCGTATTAGCGAAATGCTTCACTTAGTTAAACTTGAGGACTTGGGTGAACGCTACCCACACCAGTTATCTGGCGGACAGCAGCAAAGGGTCGCAATCGCAAGAGCATTAGCATACAAGCCAAGTTTATTATTACTTGATGAACCATTCTCTAACATAGATCATCAAGTTAGATTCCAGTTAATAGAAGATATTCGTCGAATTATTAAAGATCAGCAAGTATCAGCAATTTTTGTAACACATTCAAAAGATGAAGCTTTTGCCTTTTCAGATAAATTAGCCATTATGCATCAAGGAGAAATTATTCAACAAGACACTGCTAAAATGCTTTTTCATCAACCTAAAGCAAAAATGGTGGCTGAATTTTTAGGGCAAGGTATTTATTTAGATGCACAATATCAAGGTGGGCAGTGTTTTAAAACATCTCTGGGAGATGTGATTTCAACTCAGGCTGTTGATGAAAATAAGCAAAAAGGGAGCTTATATGTAAGGCCGCAATATTTAAGTTTACAGGCTAAAAGCACAGAAAGTTCAGGTATTGATGACGTTACTATTTTAAGTAAACGCTTTATGGGAACTCGTTATATTTATCGTCTTAAAGTTTCAGCACAAGAAATTGAAGTTGTAGCAACTGATGATGGCCTGTTTAATACTGGTGATCGGGTTGACTTGAATATTTTGCCACATCCAGTAAACTTTTTTATAAACTAGAAATACTTAGGAATTTTGAATGCCCCAAGCTCAATCTGGTGTGTGTGCTGAAGCAAACTTGCATGGCTTATATTTATTTTTTAATGTATTAGATGGTCATGATACTTCTATTAGAGATAAGCTTGGACAAATAACAAGCTTACAAGATGATTATTCAGATCAGTTTTCTGAAGCTATGTTATCAAGTATGGTTGCTATAGGGGCACAGTATTGGCCGCATTTATATCCTAAAACGATCCCTAAGGGCTTGAAAAGTTTTCCTAATATTTCTCATTCTGATCATGAGATGCCAAGTCAGCCATTTGATGTATTTATTCAAATTCGTTCAGACAGACTTGATGTGATCCATTTATTTGCTTCAAATATTTTAACTTTATTTTCATCGGATGTTGAATTAGTCGAACAAATAAAATGTTTTCGTTTTTTAGATGGTCGCGATTTTAATGGTTTTATATATGGGGCTGATACACCAAGGGGTAGATCTAAAATGACTACAGCCTTGGTTTCCCCCCATGACGACCTTGAATTTTCACAAGGAAGCTATATTCATGTGCAACGTTATCGTCATAATATTATTGAGTGGCAGAAACTTTCTATTACTGAGCAAGAGCAAATAATGGGTCGCTCTCGTTTAGATAATGATTTGATTATGCCTTTAAATGCATCTAGTCATGCCAATCGAGTTGAGCTAAAAAGTCAAGATGGTCATCCACTTTTGTTACATCAAGGCATGCCTTATGGTGATATGCACGAGCAAGGAATGTTACTTGTTACTTGCAGTAATGATGGTGATGCATTTGAAGTGCTAAATAAAGCACGTTTAGGTAATAAAGGTGTTTATGATGCCTGGCTTGATTATACACAGGCAGAAATGGGGGCTTCTTTTTTTGCACCTTCAGTCAACTTTTTATCTAGCCTCAAAGATTAAACATATAAACTCATTCACCAGTTAATTTTTATAATATTGCTTTTATCTATGATTGGTTTGGTAAATAATATTTTTTTACCGTCAGGGTGTAATTTAAAATCCATATATAAAGTGTTTTTGGTGATTAAATGTTTATTTTGCTGCTTTGTACTCATATTGAGACGCGTTAAATAAAAATCATTACCTTCACTGAAGCTGTAATACAGATCATTTTTGTGAATTTGCCAATGATTAATCCCTGTTCTTGGCAATTTAATAACTATTTTTTTTGTTGAATCAGGCATGACTTGGTATAAGTTTTTATGACTATCAATTATGAAAATGCGCCCATCTGATAATTCTTGTTTTTGAATAATATCTTGATTTAACTTCTTTACCTTGCTGGTCTTTAAATCGTATTGAATTAATCTTTGTTTACGATTTTCTATTCTTGAAAAATAAATGCCTTCACCTGTTAGTTTCCAGCTAGGGTTTGCAGCTATTTCAAGCGCTGATGTTTTATAACTTAGTTTTTTAGTGAGTAAGTCAAGAATAAAAATGCGGCCTTCAGCTTTACCTAGTAACTTATTTTCTTGCTGATTAATACTAAGATCAGTAATGACTGTTTGGGGAGCAAAACTGTATAAAACTTTAGGATCTCCTCCTAATACATGGTGGATTATATTTGCCTTGTGCGTTGACTTTGAAGTGTAATAAAGCGCATCTGCAGCTGCATTATAAATAGGGTGAAATTCAGCATTATCAGATTCAATGTACAAGGTTGTACTATTTGATGGTTCTTCAAATGGATTCGGTATTTCTGTTATATCGGTATAATTCATATTGTGTTGGCGCATATAAAAACAGTTATCGCCACAGTTATGTATAACATCATTAATACTCGGTTGAGTTCCCGCTTGTTTTGTTAATTGATCTTTAATTAGTGAATAATAATAAAAATCACCCTTGTAGCTTGAAATATATAGCTTTTCATTATTTTTATGCCAGACGATTGCATTTGCATAAAAAGAAATGGGCTTATTGACTATTATTTTACCCGTTTCAAGATCAATAATTAGCATGACATATTTTTGATCTGCAACATTTCGTAGCATCGCTAATTTTTTGCCGTCATTTGATTCCTTTGCAAAATAATCCCCAAAACCTGCTGAATTTACAAAAGTTAATTGCTTGGTCTTTAAACTTGAAATATTTACTGTAAATAAGGTAATGGGGGCATTACTTTTTTTAGTCCCAGCAAAATAAATCAATTCACCATTACTTGACCAAGAAAGAGGTAATGCAGTTGAAAATTCAGCTGATAAATTAACAACATTAGTTAAGCCTGTATTTGGCTTAAAGTCTGCCATAAATAGACTTCGATTGGGTTTATTCGTTCGCCAAAATATAATTTTATTACCTTTTGGTGAAAATAAAGGTTTTTGATAATTATGCTGATCCCAAGTAAGTCTAGAGGTTAAACCTGAGTTTAAATTTTTGTAATGTAGTTGCCAGAGTGCATCATTGTGTGTTTTATGGGAAAAAATCAAAGTATTTGTTTTTTGATGAAAATCAGCATCAATCTCTGAGCCTGGCAAATTTGTTAGTAATTCAATCTTATGTTTAGTGTTGTTACTGAATACAGCTTCATTATTTTTTTGAGTTGTAAAAATGATAAAAGTAGAGATCCACACTATAACAACTGCAATAATTAAGATAATAGACTTATATGTTTTTTTACTTTTCGTTTTACATACTTTGATATCTGCTACTAAGCAATAACCTTTGAGTGAAACTGTTTTTATATACTTAGGTGATTTTGCATCATCATTAAATGCATCTCTTAGCTTTTTTACAACTTTACGAATTGAATCATCGGATACAACTCTGTTTTCCCAAACAACATTTAATAACTCTTCTCTACTGACAACTTGACCCTGATTTTTAATTAAAAAACATAAAAAAGAAAATGATAGCGGCTCTAGTTTAGTACTTTTATCAGCTAATATTAATGTTGAATTTGTTTTATCAAATACAAATTCACCTATTTGGATTTGATTAATATCTGTTTGTGTATTTTTCATTTTTAATAATATTTTCAGTTAGTTAAGCTTGTGACTATTTGTGCATACTCAAAAGTCACCATGATTCCTTTGTGAGTAAGGCGAAAAGTAAGTTTAATTAGGGGCTGTTGATCTTTGTTTGAATTTTGTGCGTAAGTGACAATCTCGTATAATTCACTTCGCCAAAACCAAACTAAACGAGATTGTCATGCCCCGATTAATGCTCACTGATGAGCTGTGGTCGAAACTAAAAGCTATATTGCTTGAAGATAGAGTTTATAACAAGCTTGAACATCGACAAACACTAGAAGGAATACTTTATCGCTTACGTGTTGGCTGTCCGTGGCGTGATTTACCTGAATGTTTTGGGTTGTGGAATACCATTTATCGTCGTTTTCTTCTTTGGTCAAGAAAAGGCATATTAATGAGACTGTTCAAAACTTTAGCAA
>NZ_FOLO01000023.1 GCF_900112265.1 Pseudoalteromonas denitrificans DSM 6059
GTCGAAAGATCTGATCGCTAGGTGGGCAATAAGTTCACTTCTTATCCAGAATTCAGGTTAGTTAACATAAATTGAGATCAAGTAATCATATTTCAGTCTTCTAAGAGTAATAAAACGACTTTAAAGCACACTACTACTCTTAATTGTCATTCATAATTTAACTTTGACATTAAAGGATAATAATATGAATACTTTTTATGGTATTAACGCCATTTTCATGTGGGGTGCATTGGCTCTTTTAGGTACTTTAACCATCTCAATTCCCCCGCTTCAGCTTTTATCATTGTGTTTTTTTATATCATGGACATTAATGTTTATTAAAAGGGCTTTGACTAAAGAGCCGCTTTTAATAAAACCCTGCTTAACGTTCAAACAATGGTTTATCGGTATCGCTGCCCTGTTTAGTTTTCATTTTTGTTATTTTATGGCATTAAAAATAGCACCAGCCATAGAAGTGAGTTTAATCAGCTATCTTTGGCCTATGTTATTGGCGATTTTAGTTTCACCGAACAAAATGAAATTTCAAAGTTTAATAGGTGGGTTTATAGGCTTTATTGGTGTTGGTGTCATAATCATGGGCAATACTAAATTAAGCTTAAAGCAAGAATATATGCCAGGTTATATTTTGGCACTTAGTTGTGCCATTATTTGGACTGGCTATTCTTGGTATTTATCTAAATCAAAAAATAAAGTAGATGATATTGGCTGGTTATCTTTAGGTGTCGCACTCTTATCATTTATTGCACATTTGATACTCGAAACCAGTTTGTGGCAATTTAATGCAAAATTATTGTTAGGTATTATTTTATTAGGTTTAGGCCCTGTAGGCGGCGCATTTTATTTATGGGATTTAAGCCTAAAAAAGGGTAATAAAAGCCTATTAGCCTCTTTAAGTTTTATGGCACCTTTAATATCCTCATTACTTTTATCTTTATTTGGGATCAGTCAATGGTCTATTAATATTGTTATTGCATTAATTTTCATTATAACAGGTGCACTTATTTCAAATAAAATGGATGTTTTGAAACATAAACTAATCAATGCTCGAATTGCAAAATAAAAGCATAATTTTAAGTATGTATGTCCTGTATGTAAAGCGGGCCTGACTCTTACTTTTTTAAATATGTGATTACCACTTTTTAACTCTAATCACATCAACATATTTTAGTGTGAGGCTTAACTCTTTGAGCATTCAAGTAATCGGTTTGCTAGGGCTTTAACTTCTAAATGTAATTGATTTGGCTGATATATTTCGAAATTAAATGGCCACAAAGCAAGTTGCCTAGCAAACCAAGATAAATCACTACATTCATGATGTAATAAAACACCTTTATCAGTTTGTATTAATAGCCCCATATTTTGATCTATATAAGAATACGCCATTTCTAGATTGGTATGTAATAATACTTCAACTGAAAATTCACGCGGGATCTGTGCAATTGCAGTACGTAAATATTCAAGAACATTAAAATCTTTAGGTCGTTTAAAAATACTCGTCACTATATTTACTTGATTAATGCGGTCAAGGCGAAATATTCGTATATTTTTTCTTAGTCGACAAAAACCGACTAAGTACCAATATCCTAAATAAAAAGCCAGACCATAAGGGTCTATTATTCTGTTTGTACTTTTATCATTGGCAGCATGATATTCAATTTCTACACTGTTTTCTTGTTTTGTTGCTGTACTTAACTCTAATAAAAAACGATTGTCTTCTTGCTGGGTTGCTCGCGATGAAAATAAATCTAAGCTAATAGTATCCTTAAGTGATTGCACTTTTTGCTTTAATTCATTTGGCATAATACGCTGTAACTTCGCTTGCGCAGAAGATACAGCAAGCATATTTTGAACTAAACCTGATTGATTTGCTGCCATCAAACTCACAGCTAAGGCCATTGCTTCATTTTCATTGAACATCATAGGTTGTAATTTAAAACCAGGCATTAAAGTATACCCGCCATAGCGTCCACGCTCTGTCATAATGGGAATGCCTAACTCTTCAAGTGCAACAATATAACGACGTAAAGTACGTCTGTCTAATCCAAGGTGCATTGATAATTCTGCACCACTGAGTCGACCATAAGTTTGTAATAATTCTAAAACAGCCAAAATGCGCGTTGTAGGTTGAGCCATCAAAATACACTTTTTATTTTTAATAGGACGCATTATGCCCTATATGAAACATATACTCATATTTAATGTTTAACGAAAAGAAACTTTATATAGAGGTATAAATGAACACAAAAAACTTACATTCAGGATCAGATGATTTTAATTTTTTTATCGGCCAGTGGCAGGTAAAACATAAAAAACGCATACATAGACTAATAGACAGTCAAGAGTGGGAGGAATTTGAAGGGACCTGTATTAGCCAAAAAATACTGGGGGGTTATGGTAATTTTGATGACAATCTGCTCAATTTACCAGAAGAAACTTATTGTGCTGTGACACTTAGAACTTATAACAAAAAAACAAATATGTGGTCTATTTGGTGGGTCGATGGCAGATTTGTAGATCAGCTGGATGAACCTATGAAAGGTCAATTTTCAGATGGCGTCGGTATTTTTTATGCCGATGATATGTTTCAAGGAAAAACAATTAAAGTACGTTTTATATGGACCTTACCCACACCTGAAACACCCCGCTGGGAACAGGCATTTTCAACAGACTCAGGTAGAACATGGGAAACAAATTGGATTATGGATTTTAGTAAATAACGCAATGCTATTTTGAAATAGTGATAAACTGTCATGCTAATAAGTTAGTACGTATTGAACTCTGAGGTAAATGGGTTACTTGTAATATATTACAAAAAACTTATACAAGTAACCATTCTCAAATTTGAAACATAAGCTTAATAAAAACAAAACCTGTCAACTTCAATGTAGAAAAGTCAGTTTTTATTAAGGTTATTTCACTTAAAGAAGCTTAATAACCAATTTTGAACTGTTTTAATATCTAAATCTTTCATCCTATCTTTTGTGAAACAAAAATAATAGTGACTGATAATGCCAATATTTTGATCTGAATTTAATGGAAGTCTAACTAATCGCCCTGAGTCAATATCATCTTTTGACAGAATATCACTACTTAAAGCGATTCCCTGACCTTCTATAGCAGCCTGCAAAAGCAAAATTACATGACTAAAATAATGATACACAGGTGGTTTATCAAAAGTTAAGCCTAAGTTATCAAATAGCTTTTGCCAGTCATTTTGATGATCGCCTTCTAATAATGGATACTTCATTAATGACTCTGCTAAGGGGTTATTTTTTATCTCATCATATATTTGAGGACTACAAACAGGAAACCACTCTTCTGTAAGCAAATGATGATATTGATATTGTGTATTTTCTTTTCCTAAGCAAATACCGCAATCAACACCTAATAAATCTAAATCAATTTCTTCTTCACTTAACATTGAAATACGCAAATCAATTTCAGGATATTTTTTTCTAAATTCAGGTAATCTGGGGATCAACCATTTCATCGCAAATGAACCATATACAGCCATGCGGGTCACCCCTGAGGCAGAACCCATTATTTTTGCAGTGGTATTATCTAAACTAATAAACATTCGTTGAATAAATGAAAAATACTGCCCTCCTTTTTCACTCAAAGACAAATGCTTTCCTTGGCGAATAAAAAGCGACATACCCAAAAATGATTCTAGATTTTTTACCTGATGGCTTACAGCGCTTTGTGTCACACATAGCTCTTTCGCTGCTAGGCTAAAGCTCATATGCCGGGCTGTCGCTTCAAATGCACGTAAAGGTTTTAATGGTGGTAAATATTTATACATGGCAATTTCATTTTAGATACCTGACTTAATATTAATTTAATTCATAACAAAGCAAATGTATTCATTTATTATTGTTAAATAAAACCGCTATTATTATTTTAAGTTAAACCTTGTAGGAAAAAAGAATGCAATTTGAAACATCACGCTTAATTATGAGGCTTGTAATAGCAGAAGATGAAAGCGCAAGTTTAAGTCATTGGCAAGATCCTGATTGGACTAAATACATTTGCACGCCTTTAAATCAAGACCAAGCACTTGGTCGATTTAAAAAAACACTGAAACCTTGGATAAAAGGTAGCAATGAAAGGTTGGTATTTAGTATCACGTTAAAATCAAATAACACGCTAGCTGGCGAGCTTATGTTCCGTTATATTCCTGAATTATCTGGTATTGCTGAAATTGGATATGGTTTATACCAAAACTACCAGGGCCAAGGGTATGCATTTGAAGCAACGCAAGGCTTGATCAAATACGCATTTGAACATTTAGCTGTACATAAAATAAGTGCTGGCTGCGGCATAAATAATATCGCTTCATATAAACTGATGGAAAAACTCAATATGAAACGTGAAGCGTGTTTAAGGCAACATAAAAAAATCAATGATGCGCTTCACGACTTTTATTTTTATAGTATTTTAAAGAGTGAATATCAAAAATAATATCACTTTAAATTAAAGGCTTGTTCAATTAAACACTGAACTTTTTACGCGTAGTGCACATCTGTTTTTTGAGCAGCAAACTCATGTTTAATAATGTAAAAATTTACCTGGGTTTATTTATGGCTAACCAGTTTTTTTAGCAAGGTTATTAACTTGAATTGTTTGTACTTTATCAACAATGTCAGCCAATTTATCTAATCCGTCAGGTACAAAACCGACAACTTGATACTTATGAATGATGTGTGTTTTAGAATCTGATATTTTTTTGAATTGCCATGACATCCCTCCTTGGATCCCCATCATTTGAAGGGGACCTAGTCCCCCTATCATTCTTATCTCATTATTTGGATTCATATATGATACTGTCATGTGCATCACTTCTTTATCTTGAAATTTTTCACAAAAACAACCACCCGCTTTTGCTTCTATGGTAAGGTTTGTTGAATTCCCAAATCAGATATGGTCTTTATGCCACCACTTGCGCCATTAAAGAATTTGAAGAAAATAAAATTAAAAACATAATTTTCTCATGACTGTGCCACTCTCTTAACTTTTAAAAAATATTACTGAAACAATAGCATAGTATAATTGGATTTTATCTTCGCAAAATAGCCTTGTTATCGTTCCATATTTGAAATTATTGAGACAACACTTTAAACTCCGCCAAAATGACTAAAGTGAAGTTATTTAAGTCGAGACCAATATTATTAAAACTTTCACTCATATTTCAATTTTACGTTTTTTACAATGGAAAAATACATGTTAACTCCTTTGCAATTACTATTTAGCCGCCTTGATAATAGTAAATTATTTCAATCATTAATCATTTTTGTCATAGTGATTTCAGCTTTAAGTGTTGGCGCGCATACCTACGAACTCCCACATTGGTTTGAAAGCACTCTAGCCATGCTAGATACTGCCATTACAGTTTTCTTTTTGGTTGAAATTATCATACGTTATATTTCCACTAATAACTTTAAACGCTTCTTTTCTCAAGGCTGGAATATCTTTGATGTGATCATCGTATTAGGCAGCTTAATACCTCTGGCAGGCTCAACCATATTGATTGCCAGATTATTAAGAGTGTTTCGTGTACTACGCTTGGTCTCTATGATCCCAGAGCTTCGCATGCTAGTAAATGCTTTACTTAAAGCAATTCCTAGAATGGGATATATCGCATTATTAATGTTTGTCATTTTTTATATTTATGCAGCCGTTGGTAGTATGTTATTTACCGATATTAATGAAACTTTATGGCGAGATGTTTCAATTGCAATGCTTACACTCTTTCGTATTGCCACATTTGAAGATTGGACCGACATTATGTATGAAACTATGACTGTTCACCCTTTAAGCTGGATTTATTATTTAAGCTTCATCTTTTTAACCGCGTTTATATTTTTGAATATGATGGTTGGTGTAGTACTTGAAGTCATGACAAAAGAAAGTGCAGACTTTGCGTTAGAACATCAAGATAATGATGAATTACCAGCAACAGTGGGTCAGGTAAATGAGCTTAAACAACAAATAGCAGAACTGACTAAACTTGTTTCACAAAAATAAATTATCAATGTGAGTGAAAGCATAACCCTTAAAAAATTAAGTGGTGATTGATATAACTCACCATAAATGCCCCCTATAGGTTTGGTAATGGCATTCCTGCCATTACCACTTATATCACTCGTAGCTGCTCAATATAAATTGATTAATGCCAACAATAAAGCATTAATCAATTTATTGAAACGGCTTTAACCTTTAATCAAATAATTGCCTTTAATGGTTAAAGTGACTGTTACAGGCTCATCTGTTGTATTTTTCCAATACCACCCATGAGAACCTGCAAAAGGCGTAGTTAAAGAGCCCTTCATATTATCTGATGTGGTAATTGAAAAACTTTCAAAATAACCTGTGGTATCCCCCTTAGGTTCACCATGAAAATCAAAATATAAGGGCTTACCATTTGTTTGCCATTGGTATTCTAAATGTGCATATTTTTCCATTAAGAGCTTATATTCAAGACCTCTATTTGCTGGTATTTCTATTTCAACTTTATCACTTTTAAGTGCAATGCTGTTTGATTCAGCCTTTTCAATAGCAGATGTTGTGCCGTGGGTTTGTTGAGCAAGTTTGGTTAAACCCATTTTATTACCTAAACCCGTAGGGTCAATATTATACTCTGAAGGTAAAATACAGATGATTAAAACTAAACTGGCGATAGTGGCTGCAATCAAACTTGCTTTAATTAATGTTTTTGTTGAATGTACCGGTATATTAAACGTATTCATTTATAATCCTTAAAAATTTTTATTAGCGGTTTATGAAAAAGCCAGTGACTTGTAGACCAAACAGCATTAACCCACCACTCATAAGGAGAGTATTTGCCATAGTTGAAAATTGCATATAGCTTGAATGTCTGCGCCAAAAACTCATTAAAATAAGCACAAGCCCCAATGCCATAAACTGACCTACTTCGACACCTACATTAAATGCAATGATATTGGCAACTAAACCTTCATCCGGTAGTTTGAATTCTTGAATTTTTGTTGCTAAACCAAAACCATGAAATAAGCCAAAAATCATCACAGCCGCTTTTGTATTAGGTTGAAAATCAAAAAGACGTTTAAAACCGCCTAAATTATCAAATCCTTTATAAACAATAGATAAAGCAATAATGGCATCAATTAAATATGCATTCACTTGAATATCATTGAGCACACCTAATAACAAAGTGACGCTATGACCTAAAGTAAATAAGCTCACATAAAGCACCACATCTTTGGTTCTAAATAGGAAAAAGATCACGCCGACTAAAAATAATAAGTGATCATAACCCGTCACCATGTGTTTAGCGCCAATATATATAAAAGGAATAATTGAAACGCCTTGATTAGCCGTTAAAAATTGTTTTGTATTTTCATCTACACCGTGTGCAAATAAGTTAAATGATGCGAATAAGCCTAATAAAACCAATACACATCGCATTATATTTAAAGACACATTATTCATAATACGCGCCTCTTTTTTTCAAGTTAATTATCATATTTTTCTACTGAAATTATATTTATACGTATTTTTGAAATCTGATGTAAGTGTACGATTACCACACGAGAATGTTTTCATATAAATATGAAAATCATACATTCAAAAATGAGTTATTTGATACCTAAAGGTATTAAATTAATAAACTTAAAATCAAACTGTTGGTGGGGGGATTGGGGGGGCGTAACTTAAAGTTTGGTACTGTGTAATTAAAACTTCAATATCATCAGACAGAAGTCGATTAGTCGTAAACATGGAGTAAATTGACGAATGAAACACATTATGGGAATGGTTGGCGTGCTCATGACTTGTAATGTCTTGAGCTACAATATCTTGAGATGTAAATTCAACATCACTATCGTAATTTAAATGCTTATCACCATGCTGATGACCGTGACTATGATGATGGTTTATTTGTGTACCTAATGGATGTTCATCATTAGAAAACTGAACTGAGACCACAGCATTTTGTGCAAAAAATTGACATACAAATATCACTAGCATTAAAACTAATGTTAACTTCGCCAGTATTAACTGTTTTGAAGCATGTATATTTATCAATTTACACCTTTTAAAGATAAAGTCTGAGCTCATTAAGAATCGAGCATATTAAAACAGAGCCAATTTGTAATGTCTACATTTCTGAGATGTAAAAAGATAAATAAGTTTTAAGTTAAATCGAATTAACCTTGATATGACTCAGGCTATATTGTTTAAGTTAGGGTATGGCTTTGATTTCTAATTTATGGGTTTAACACAGGATTAACCTCTCGCCATTGCACATAAATATGATGAAGTTATTCCAGCATTTTGGCAAAATGATGTTAAAAAATGATATACCAGCTAAATCACCGTTTAATAAATTAAATAAAACTCAAACCATGAACTCCCCCTGCCGCACCAAATATCGCTATTAAACTTATAGATAATAAAACAATATGCATTATATGAAGGTATTTAAACGTTTTATCACAGTTAAGCTTTGCCTGCTGGTTAAACCATTTATGTGAAAATAAGGGTTCTAAAACAAAGAGTACCACAGTAAAAATGAACCATACCAAGGTCATCAGGTGCATCCACCAAAACTGAAACTCCAAATATCGTGACCAAGCATTCATATATTCCAGCATATAGACGCCAGATAGCCCCGTTATTAAAGTGGAAAACTTAGCTTGAAATGAAAAAGCACCTTCGAGCTTTTCGAATAGTGTCATACGCTCTTGTTTATTAGGTATTTTTTTTAACGATGGCAATAAAACTAAAGTAACAAAGGCAACCCCCCCTATCCATAGGACGATGCCAATAATATGAAAGACACGGGCTAAAATAAAATAATCAAAACTTTGCATTTAAAAGCCTGTTAAATAAATTTTTTCATTATCCATCTTCTGTGTAAACAATCTTACTAATATAAAGTAACAACATTTAAGCTAGGTTTTAATGAATGATTTGATTGAAATACTTCTAATACTGCGAGGCAGATGTATATTAC
Source organism: Pseudoalteromonas denitrificans DSM 6059 (assembly GCF_900112265.1). GTDB lineage: Bacteria > Pseudomonadota > Gammaproteobacteria > Enterobacterales > Alteromonadaceae > Pseudoalteromonas > Pseudoalteromonas denitrificans. Next base: position 8,993 of record NZ_FOLO01000023.1, read on the forward strand.
ATAACATATTGAATTATAGTGTATTGATTTAGATCATGCATAAGGACACTCAGCTGCATGCCACAATCAATTAATCAGGTTTAGAAATTTTTTGTACATATTTTTAAAGGAAAATATAACTTACTTGAGTTGATAATTATTCCTTAGAATTGCTTAACTTATAAAAAAAGATAGATAACAAGGTCGGAATTATAAAATAAAGCCTTTCTAAACCATCAAATTTAAACACAGACTCTGTTGTTGGTGCTCCAAATTCGCCATACACTAGAATTTGTATCGCACCTAGTAAAGCAAATACAGCTGCTCCTTTTAAAATCCACCTATCCCGTGGTTCTAACATTACTTTTTCCTCTTAATTTAAGTTAGCACTCAACTTTATTTGGTGAGTGCTAACTCGTTAGTCACACATATCTCATATTATTCTATTTTTTGTTGCTGTTCCTGTAAAATATTAGGTCTTATTGCATCTGATTTCTTAGCTTCCATCAATGAAGTTACAGATACATCAAAACTATATAATTTACTCACACCTGGAGTCAAATCAGTTCCAGAAGTAGATGAGCCAGAGAGATTACTTACACCTGTAAAATCAATACTATAAGTGCCAACAGAGTCAGGTGCTTCAACACCAATTAAAACAGCAGTATGACTCCCTTCACTTAGAGTCGGTCTATAAGTATTACAGTAGTTCGAGTTCGTCGCATTCATAGTGCCTAAGTATTTACCATCTACATATAGCGCAAATGCATCATCTTTCAAGTTACCACTGTCACAAACCGTTATTTCTATTTTGGCCTGAAGTACTTCATATTGTAATGGTCCAGCCCAGTCCGACCAAACACCATCATTTTGCACTCTTGCCAAAACATCATATGTTCCAGCATCTAATCCATCTGGAATTATAATTTTCAAAGTATCAGTCGAAACAGCTGTCACTAACGTAACCTTACCACCAACCATTACTTCATTCATATTGATTGCAGAGCTAAACCCAGCACCATATATTGTTACCTCTTCATCATTACCACCTTTGTCAGGTGAAAGAGATGTCAACTCTAAGTTTTGTACAACCTCTATCGCATCTTTTAAGTTTGATTTAGCTGTATCTTCATCTGTTGGGTGATGCACTTCTACTGATAAAGGGCCCTCTAGTGTTTCTGAAAAAAACCACGCTGGTACATCAACGGCCATGCTCTCACCATCTTGGCTTATTGTACTTGCCTTGCCTTTATATACACTGCCATTAGCTGATGTAAATGTAATTTCAGGCTCTAGATAATAATCAAATGGCCAAATTCCGCGCTTAATTTTACTAAAACCTTCACCTTCCAATACAAAAGTATGCGCAACTTGATTTGATTTCACCTTAGTTGGTGCCACACTTTCAACCTGCAATGGAAAACTGACTTCAAAATGCAACACTTGATCTGTCGTTAAGACATCTTTCACTGCTTTTCCTGCATTAAGGCCATTGTTTACATGTCCGGCAACTTCAAAAGCGAGTGCGACTTGCCCAATACCTGGAACAAACTTGGCACCTATTTTAGCTGCAACTTTTTTCAAGATCTCCTCACCTATATTTTTACCAAAACGTTTCGCTAATGCTGTTGTAATAGGTCCAGGGGGGGCACTTGCAAAGTCTCCCCATATAAAATTAAGCAAATCTTTCATTGCCCCTGTTGCATCACCTGACAATACTTTAGTTGTAACGGTATCAACTAAAGCTGGCGCTGCAGAAACAATGATATTCGTCATAGTACTTGCGTCGATTACTGAGAGATACTCCCCAATTACAGGCCAAATAACACGCTCAATCCAAGTTCTAAAAAATAACTTTCTCCAGACACTAATCGGTGCAGCAACGTGAGGAGAAAGTTCTTTATCTATACCTGCTGTAATGACTTCAACAGTTGCATTTTTACCACCTGGATGTGAAAATTCCGACGTCGATGCCCAAAAAAGTAAACCTAAACCTTGTGGCCCAGCCATTCCATTCAAACCTGTTATATGTTTTTGTAAAACTTGACCATCTGTAGTTGTAATTTTAACGGAAAGATATAACTGAGTATCATTCTCCAAGTTAACATTACCCGTGCCACTGCGTTCATATACACTGATGTCATCAGCTTCGGTGGGGACAACCGTCGCTGCCATTTCTTCCAGTTCTACATTCCTGTTAAAAATGTTAGTCGAACTTGTATTTGTAGCGACCCAATTTGCAGTTGCTAGTAAAGCGGCTTTATTTATTTCAACTAAATTTGTATCAGTGAAATTAAGTGCATAAGGATCCGCAACTAGAGCCTTTTCTAATGCCTCAGCTAAAGAAATAACTTCAGGCAATCCTGCGATTGAGGTTTTTGCAGATACTTGCTGTGACTCATTCACTAATTGATTGATACCGATACCATCCCATATCAGTGCTAAAGCAGTTGTTGCTGCAGATAGTTCAACTTGACTCTCTCCTGCTAGGGTAACGGCCGATAAATACGGTGCATATTTCGGGTTTTCAACTGTACTGTCTGATGTTTGGATTATAGCAACTATTGTTTGGTTGCCTTGACTCGAAATATCTAAGTTAAAATTACCTTGCGCGTCAGGTAATACAGCTTCCATAAATCCTATATCAACATCTGACATAGTGACATTGTTCGCAGGGAGATTCACAGACCCACTGATTGTACGCTGTACGCTCAACCATATGGCATTAGACTCTCCATTAATAGAAGACACATTAACAAAACCACTCTTTGCTGATGTCGGTAATGTAAAAGTTAATTCAGCAGCACTACCAAAACTATTATCTATAGTTAAACTAGCTCCTGCTAACTGAACCGTGATGTTGGTATTTAAACCTGTACCACCTAAGGTGACTATTTTTGATGTATTATCGTAGCCCGCACTTGTAAGAACGGCTGTATTCATCACTAAAGATTGTATTGCTTTACTATCAGAGCGGGTATCACCTAATGCCAAATAAAACTCAATTGTGCCGCTAACTATATTTTGTGGACATTCAAAAGTGGCAATATTATCGTTAATTGATACTGGATGTACCGCATTCGATGCATCAACACTTTGGAATACTCCCCATAAACTGGTGGTCACTGATGGTAAATGAATACCTGTTACACTCAATAAGTCACCACTTCGACAAACATTTTCAAGTTCCAAATTAGTATTAACGATAGAAATGATACCAATCTGTTCAGCTAATGGTATTTGTATGTCACCCGCTTCATCCTGACCTAAGGGGTTATTCATTAACTCATTAGATTCATCTGTATCTGCTAAGCCATCAGCATCATTATCTAAATCTATAAAATCTGGAATATTATCATTATCTGTATCCAAAGGTGTAAACGGCATTTCACCTATTTCATCTTTATCAAGAACACCATTACCATCACTATCTAAATCCATAAAATTAAGAATACTGTCTTGGTCAACATCATTTAATATCGCAATTTTACTGTCATCAAGTTCGGGATAATCACTTTTTTGTATATATTCAATAGAGTCCGGAATGGAATCACCATCTGTATCTGTATCCCACCAAATAGGTAGACCATCTTGGTCACTATCATTGAGTGCTTGCCAGTTTTCTTTAATTAAATTCAACTCAATCAAATCTGATATTGAATCTCCATCACTATCAGAGCTAAGATGATTCAAATCTAGCGCCTTTTCTAACTGATCATTTATACCATCTCTATCAGAATCGGATTGAACTGTTAAATCATAAGACCAATCATCACCACTTTTCCCGCTACTATCTGCAACGATCAGATAATAATCACCATCGTTGGGAATTAATGCGATGCTCATTTTTTTGTTTTTACCATCAAAAAAAGTCTGCTCAATTGTTGGCACTCTTTCGCCCGAAGCGGTCACTAAATTCATACTGGCTTTAAGATCACCTTTCACTTCATTTAACAAAATACTATAAACACCTGCTTTAAGTGCAATCTTAAAATAATCCAAATCAGGTGATTGTGCATTTGAGCGTATATATCCTGATATTTTGATAGGAACAACACCTACATTTTCAGAAACTGAAATACCATCATTTTGATTAAATATATTCTCAGTTTCTTTTTGCTCCGAGTAATTAACCATAGTCACTTTTGTATTGTCTAGCGGGAAATCATCCAAAATATCAACAACACCATCACCATCTTCATCTAAGTTGTAATAATTGCCAGTACCATCAAGATCATTATCTAAATGTGCTGCCTTATTATCTGGAAATAAATCTTCAGTATTATTAAAACCATCTCCATCTCTATCTGAATCATCAGTATCAGGTAAGCCATCAGCATCACTATCTGAAATCATTGTGATAATCGTTTTATCAGATACAACACTATTTTGACCATTATCAACTGTCAATTCGAGTTCATAATCACCAATGACATCAGCTATAAAACCTGTAATTGGATTTTCAGCCGAAGTAAAGCGATACGTTGCATTCGCCGGCATATTGCTAACACTCCATTGAAAATTTAATCCTGAACTGGCTGATCCATCAATAAATATATTAGCAACTCCATTGGCAACATCATTAGATGTAGCACCTCGTCTATCTAGGCCTGCATTCGCTATTGGTTCTGGATTTTGAGATAAAACAGTAATAATCACATTATCTTTTGAGACACCTAAATCGTTATCCGTTACGGTTACTTCAAATTCAAAATTGGTTGAACTTGCAACATCAGGGGCAATAAAACTGGCTGAAACTTGGTCATGATTTGTCAATGTAATAGTGGGTGTACCATTATCAACCTGAGACCATATAAAACTTGAAATAGTACCATCAGGGTCTGAACTCAAAGACGCATCTAAAGTAACACTTTTAAACTCATTGATGCTTGCATCTGGTCCAGCGTTTGCTATTGGGAGTTGATTGATATTTTTAACATTAACATTAATCGTATCATTTGCAGTTGCACCTCCATTATCCGTAACCATGAGATTAAATATAAGAGTTTGATCTGTAGTTACGTTAGGAGCCGTAAAGCTAGCACTACTCAGACCAGCATCAGTCAATACAACAGCATCTCCCGAAGTTTGTGTCCAACTAAAGCTTGCTATACTGCCATCTGCATCTGTACCTAAACCATTTAAAGTGACAAGGATATTTTCATCCACATTTTGATCGTCACCTGCGTTTGCTGTAGGTGATTGATTGGGAGTTGGAGTTGGAGTTTCTTCACTATTACTGCTTCCACCTCCACCACAAGCACTTAGTAGAATAATAAAAATCAGATAGAACCACTTTAGAGTTAACAATTTCATTTTTAGTCTCACAAGATAAAAAGTCCACCAAAAACATAGTTTACATTTTAAGTAATTTCCATCGGACCTGCTTAAAACTCAATGGTAACCTTTAAGCCCTCATTTTGTGACTCAATCTGCAAAGTCAATTTATGGTGTTCGCACAAACGTTTAACGATAGACAAACCCAGTCCAAATCCTTGACTATTTTCACCTTTAACCAAAGGCTCTAACACCGAGTCTTGAATACTATTTTCAATACCATCACCTGAATTAAAAACAGATAATGCATTGTGTTCAAAACAAACGATCACTTTTCCTTCAGTCGTATAAGAAAATGCATTACTAATCAGATTAGCAATTAAAATTTGCACTATGCCCAATTGTGAATTGACACTCTCATTTGCACTAATATTTACCTCAACTTCAACGGGTTTATCATTTAATAAATATGCATGCTGTACGATGGCTTTTTCAACCAAAGGTAAAATTTTAATAACACAAGACGTTACATTCGTATGCTCTTCTCTTGCCAAAGATAATAAAGTATTAACCGTTTGCTCCATTTGCAAACTTGCCCGACTGATACGTTTTACTACCACTTGTGATTCAGTTTCAGTTAAATTACCCGTCTCTAATAATTCAGTTGCATTTTTAATGATTGCAATAGGGGTCCTTAATTCATGACTGGCATCTCGAGTGAAATGCTGTTCTCTCAATACAAAATTATTTATTCTCACCATTGAATTTTCAAGTGTATTTGCAAGAATACCTATCTCATTATTAGGGTAATGATGAGCAAAACTTTTAGGTAAATCCTGAGGTGATGCATCTTGAACTAAATTAACTAGCTTAGTGAGAGGTTGTACTAAATGACGTGATAACCGGTAACCAATAAAACAGGCTATTAACGTTAATATTAAAGTAGATACTAATAATAACTTAATAATGATACTACGCAGCGGTCTCACAACTAATTGCTGACTCACCTCGGCGAGTAAAAATATTTCCGATTGAGTAAGCGTTTTTTGCACCTGAATTTTTTGCATATGATAATGTAAGCCATTTTCGCCATAAAACTCCCGTTCATTTGGTGATTGACGATATGCTTTTTTAACCACTTCAGGAAAAGTATCAATGTTAAAGTGTAAAACCATATTGTCTTTTCGAGGTTTTGCCCACTGATGCGTTTTATCAAAATGTTCTTTAAGATATCTCACCTCATTTTTCACTGCTTTTTCAATAACACTATCTTCCAAGGTATATAAAAATATAAAGTTATAAAAGCTAAATACCACAGATAATAATACCGAAAATGCACAAAATTGAATCATAATGCGACGGGCTAAACTATAAGGTTTATGAAATTTAAGCGTCATTTTTATGCTCTAACAAAGTAAAACCCACACCATGTACCGTTTTTAAAACGGGCAGTAAAAAGGGCTTATCTATTACTTGTCGTAATTGATAAATATGTGAGCGTAATGCATCAGACTCTGTAGGGTCATCTCCCCATAAATGCTGACACAGTTCAGAACGTGTCACAACTTGTGGGTAAGATTGTGCTAAGTAAAGCAAAATATCAAAATTCATCGCATTTAGATTGACTGCAATACCATTACGTTGCACTTGTTTTGTTTGTCTATCTATCACTAATGAGCCTATGCAAATTTTATTATCTTTTTGTAATAAATGGCGTCTTGATAGTGCTAAACACCTGACTTCCATTTCTTCTAATGCAAAGGGTTTTGTTAAATAATCATCTGTACCGACCATAAAGCCTTTTACTTTATCATCTAATGTATCTCTAGCGGTCAACATGAGTACGGGTATATATTTTGTCGCTTTTTCCCTGAGACTTTCACATACCTGTAAACCACTCATTTTTGGCATCATGATATCTAAAATCACCACATCAAATGGGTTTTCTAAGGCAAGTTTCAGCCCTTGTTTTCCATCACTGGCATAATCTGTAACATGGCCTTTAGATTCCAAATATTGGATCATATTTTGTGCAATATCACTTTGATCTTCTACAATTAAAATATTTAACCCTTTAGACTTCATATTACCTTCACCCTCATGCTAATAGCCTTTTAATCGAAACATTTAAGTTATTTTTATTATTCATTAAACCTGCAATACAGACTATAAACACAGTACTCAATAATGTTGAAATAATCCAAATTATATCAGGAGTATAAGTCAACGAAAATTGAGACTTATATATTAAAACACCGGCAATCCAAGTTCCAAACACAGCGCCGCTGCTTGCAATAATGCCTGTTATACACCATTCAAATACACTTAACTTTAGACACATTAACTTTGACTGACCAAAGCTCAGTAATAAACCATTTTTTATTTTTTCATCTGCTTCATACCCTTGTACTGATGCTGCTATAACCAAAAGTGCAAACAAAATAATCATAATACTAAATACACTTACTAATTTTATAATCATCGTTAAAGTTTGATCAAACCTATGTGTGATTTCTTTCACCGATGTAAGCCTTAAAGCAGGATACTGCTGCCAAAGGGATGATAAACCCGACCAAGCTTCATCAGTTAATTCCATACTGCCCATATAAAGCGTATTTGCTTCTATATGTTCTCTTGCTGTAGAAGGAATTTGGAACCAAAAAGTCATTGTTCCTTTACCTGCCTTAAACTCATGACTGGCTGTTATTGTAAATTGATATGATTGATTTAAAATAATAAAGCGCAGTGTATCGCCTAAATTTAAATTCATATCAGTCATTATCTCTTCTTCTACTGAAATTTGATGCCAGTTTGTTGGCTTGCTTTGCCACCACTTTCCTGAAATTAACTGATTATTTTTCGGTATTTTGTTTGTCCAATGAAGTCTGACCGGTTTTTGCAAGGTTGCCATACTGTCGCTTGGTTTATCAGAGTGTTCAGCTAAACTTTTCCCATTAACTTTTACTAATTGACTATACGTAAAAGGCTTTAACTGTTTAATAACACTGTTTGATTTTTCTGACCAAACTTTTAACGCATTTATATGCGATTTTTGTGCTTGTGATATGATTAAATTACCATCGTGGGTACGCATGTACTTACTCATAGTTTGACCTAAGTCTTTCATCAAACTTAAAGTAAATAGCAAAAGGGTGGCACATAAACCGACACCTAAAATTTGCATTGTTTTACTTAAGAGCCTTTGCTTCATCATAAAAAAACTAAAAGGGATCAAACCCGTTGCACCTTGAGTCACCTTTTGAGCAACTGTCAGTACTAACCAAGTTAACCCCATTAATAAAAAAACTGTCAGTGCTAAACTTCCTAAAATAAGACCCGTTAATAGTGCATTATCAGAATATACTATGGTTAATAAACCTATGCTAATAACAGAAAAAGCGATGCGATAAATAACGTTCCTTTGGTCTAATTTTTGTCTTATCAGTCCAGCAACCGATACCTGATATATTTCCACCCATTGCGGTATTTGAAATGTAAGCAACAATAAAAATAGCACAGCTAAAGTTTTCAAAACAGGCAGTAATTGCCAATTTGCTGCTAATCCCTCAAAGGTTTGTTGCATTTGTTCAATCGCAAAAAATTGCAATACGTATGAAAGTAAAATAGCGGGCAACAATAATAAAATAAAACTTATTAGCCACTGAATAAAACTCATATAAATACTTGAAAATTGACTTAGTCCCATGCTCATACAAACAGCAATAAAGCGCTTTTGATTAAGCAGTTGCCTGCGCCCAGCCTGATCTATTGCAATTGCAGCCATTAAAAACAGCAAAACTGATGCTAATCCAATAAAATTTTCAACACGTTGCCAGAACGACGCTAATGGATGATTACCCTTTTTATGCATGGACTTTGCAGCAGGTAAAGTGCTTTTTACCCAAGATAATAATCCTGTTATTTGTTGCTCGTTTGCATTGAGTAAATAACGATATTTGGTTTTATTTTTTTCTATTTGTATCCTAGCAAGGTCTATTTGGTTGATCATTGCACGCATTGCAACACTATGCCCTTCCATAATACGGTCCGGTTCATGGTGAATGATACGTTTAACAATGAAAGTTTGACCACCCAATATAAGGGATTGTCCGATATCTAAATTTAAACTTTTATACAATCTTAAATCTACCCAAAGCTCTCCTTGTTGTGGCCCAAATGCTGTTGTTTCTCCATTAATAGATAATTCAGTGGATGTTTTTAAACTGCCTTGAATTGGATAAAATTCATCAACCACTTTTAGCTGTACTTTTTGCCATAACGTTTTGTTTGTTAGTGTAATATTGATCAATCTACTCACTGACATGGTATCAGATTGGCTGTGTAAAAATTTCTTATGCGAAGCGCTGATAGGTTCATATTGGCTGATCACCATGTCTGCGCCTAATAACTGCTGTAAATTAGTATCTAAATAATGTTTGATTGACGATGTTGTCATGCTTAAAGTCAGCAAAAAAAGTACTAATAAAAATTGTGTCCAACGTAATAACCGACTATCTGCACTATGATATTGCTGACAAAACTGCTGCCATGCTAATTTAATGATTGCCAAGTTCATACCACACTCCCTTGTTTCAAATTATGCTGAACATTCACCTTATTAATTTTTCCATGGGACATTTCATAACAAAAATCTGCACGGTCACATACATCTTTACTATGTGTTACAACTACAAAACCCGTTTTATTTATCTTAGCGCACGAAAACATTAAATCGGCTATTTCCTTAGCCGTTTGCGTATCTAGGTTTCCTGTTGGTTCATCTGCAAAAACAAAACTGGGTTGTGTTACAAAGGCACGTGCTATCGCAACTCTTTGTTGTTCCCCCCCACTGAGTTCATTGGGTTTATGCTTAGACCTATATTCTAAACCAACTTGTTTTAGCCAAAATAAAGCTTTCTCTATCGCATGTTTATCCCCTTTCAATTTTAGGGGTAAAGCAATATTGTTTAGCGCATCAAGTTCAGGTAATAAATGAAATTGTTGAAATACAAACCCTGAGCACTGTCTTAGCGCTAATTCAGTTTTAATACAGTCTCTATCTGTAAACGTCATTTTGCCTGAAACTGGTTTTTCAAGCCCAGCTAATATTAACAATAAGCTCGATTTACCCACACCAGATGGTCCCATAATGGCATGAGAATGATGAGCACTTATTTTCAAATTGAGTTTATTAAATAAGCTAATAGTTTGATTATTAATTTTAAAGTGATGAGAAACATCATCAAGCATAATGATTTGAGACATATAAATATTCCGTGAGTACTGAGCTTGTCACTACTATAAATAGTGATATGTGAAATAAAGGTGAAAAAGCACAGAACGGCAGAATTAATTAAAAAATATTGAAATAACACAAAGGAAATAAATAGTTACATTTTAATAAAGTACATATCTTTATTTTATACAAAAAAGGTACTAACTTAATTTAGTACCTATTTTAAGGTATATAAATTAATTAAAACAAAAATCAAAATTAGGATATAAAAATGAAACTTAAATTAAATAAAAAAAAGCTTAAAAATCTATCTAAAGATCAAAAATCACTACCTGCAGATATGACGCCACAAGTAGCAGGCGGGGGGCCAATTACAGACGAGCCAATATGTGGTATGAGTGGTGGTGGTTGGTGGTGTACAAGAACGATTTGTTTATAAATTAAATTTTTAACCATTAAGATCTCCTTGCATCACTAAAGAGATCTTTATATTAAGTAAAATTAACCTATCTATTTAACAACACACGATAACCCTCTTTTTTGAATCTATTTCAGCCTATTAATTATTTTTAGTTAACATCTTATTTGCATTTTTTATTGAATCACTTTATCTTTTGTACCCAATAAGTGTAATTAAAATGTAAAAATAACTGAGTATATTATTCTAACTTTAAATCACATGTTCAATTTAAAAAACAGTGACTTCTATAACTTGAACCGACTTTTCTTGTAATAGAAAACCTGTTTTAGATGAAATAAGAAGTCAAATTATCAAGCAAGTATTTAAACTAACCATGATCAGAGTGATAGCCAGTTAGCTCTTTAATCCAAATAAGAATAAAAATGAAAACAGACTCACAGCGCTATAACTTTATGATTTTTCACTTTTTAGCAATAGCATGTATTTTTACTAGTATACTGACTGGATTGCGAATAAGGCTTGTATGGGATCCCAGTTTTATTTGGTTATCACCACTATTACCCCAAGGAGAGATGCACTGGGTTCATATATATTCAGGTGTGGTTTTCACAGCCCTTGGGTTAAATTTTTTATGTAATAAAAATAAGAATACCAATGGATCTCACAGCCTATACCATCTTTGGGTTAAAAGGTTTGGTTATATGGCTATTATTTCTGCACTGACAACAGGTTGGCTTAAATACTTTCAAACACCTATCACTTACCTACCCCACGCTCATTTTATTGCTTGTCTAGCGATTGTGGTTTTTATTTTTTTACACTCTTATATCTACATATTGCAGTTAGGGATCAAGCTTTATCCCATAATTATGCCCTTACACATTTTAAAAAAAGTAAAAGTAACCCGTTACCTTATGGTTTTTATTTCATTTTGCTTAGTATTTTTTATGTTTGAAAAAACACTCAATACGCGCACCTTAGTAGTAAATAAAATTAATTTCCAACAATTTATTGATATTGATGGCGAAGAAAATGAAAGTTTTTGGCATCAGATAAAACCTGTAAAAATATTTACAACTGGTGGTGCCAATTTTATTAATGGCAGCACTGAAGTGTCAGTAAAAGCAGTTGCAAACCCAGAAGAAGTTTATTTTTTATTTCAATGGCAAGACCCAAGCCAAAGCCTAACCCATATGCCTTTACTTAAAAAAAATGGAAAGTGGTCAATACAACAAAATGGATTTTATCAATTTGATGAGCAAGTTCATTATGAAGATAAATTTGCCGTACTAGTTTCTAATAGTTGCCAATATGGCGGTGATGGTACAGCTAAACTTGGACCCAAACCATTAACTGATAAACCCCGTAATTTCCATAACAAAGGTTATCACGCAAGTACGGATAACAAAATTCGCGATCTTTGGCATTGGAAAGCGGTTCGCACCAATAATATGTTTTTAGCCGATGACAACCACATTGGCATCGCCAAAAAAGTACGTACGGCCCAACGACGTTATAGCGCAGGTTATACGCCAGATGGTAAGGAAAGTGGTGCGTATGTCATGAACTGGGACTGGTATCAAAAGCAAAACATCACTCCCAAACGTCTACCAATAGCATCAAGTTTATTAAACTTGAATCCCAAAACGGATAAAGCTTGGATCTTGCCTTGGTTTGAAAGCAAACCCTACGATAAGTCAAAAGATACATTTAAAGATGGCACTTTATTACCTTCTGTATTGTATCGTTCTAATCGATTTGAAGGTGATAGGGCTGATATCAGAGCCCGTGGAAAATGGCACAAAGGTGTTTGGACTTTAGAGCTTGCTCGAAAACGTAATACTGGCTCTAAACATGATATCAAACTCAAAAATGATGTGTGTTTATGGACCTCTGCATTTGATCACGCTCAAATTGCCCATACCCGGCATGAAAGGCCACTTAAACTGAAATTTGCTTCCCTATGAAAATACGTATTTTAATAAGCTTCATTATTTTTCTTTTTATAACTGCAGTTTTGTTTGCATCAAAACTAACACCTAAAAAAAATGAGGTTACCAATAATCGTTTTATAAAAGTAGACAGATATGGAATAACACTTACTTCCTGGCAAGGACCTTGGGCATGTATTTTTGATCAAAAACAGCAACTTTTATGGGAAGTAAAAACTGATAATGAATCCATTCATGACGGTTATTGGACCTACTCTTGGTTTAATGGTGTGACAGGAATTGAGAATTCTGGTGATTGTTATTTTGAAAAAGAGCGCTGCGATACACTAGATTTGATCACTAAAACCAATCAAGAAAAGCTGTGTGGTTTCACCGGATGGCGATTGCCTACTGAAGCCGAATTGAGAAATTTAATCGTCGAAAATGACCGCCCTGGTGAAAATAAAATTGCCAATGATTATTTTATTCAAATCAAAAAAGGTGATTACTGGAGTGGGACATACTCTAAACCTTTAAAACGATTTAATGGCCATATCACACAAGGCGCAGCAGCAATTGATTTCAGTAAACAACAACAAAAGGTTTTACCTTATCAAAACGCTGCATTTGTTATTTTAGTAAATAGTCATGTACCAAAATCACTCTAACCTTTGCGCTTTGCGTGATATACACAAAAATATAATAGGAACTTTTATGAAAATGATTTATAAGGGCATACTTGGCTTAGCGATGGCATCCGCTTCAACTTGGGTTATTGCAGACTCTAAACAACACAGATTAATTTGGGATGCATCACCAAGCTCTCAGGCAACCATAGGTTTTACACCAACAGGAAGTAATAACCACCATATAAAGTATGGATTTACAACCGATGAACAAGGTTGGAGTACAAAAAATATCACTGCGGAGCATACATTTTCAGGTTCATTAACAAGTCAATTTATTAAACTTAATAACTTACCTGCTAATAGCCCTGTATATTATAGGATATGTGATGATGCAGGGTGTGGGACACGTTTATGGTTTAAAACTGCGCCAACAGATAATAGTTCATTTATTGCAATAGCCGGTGGAGATACACGAACAGGATGGACAACAAGACGTGAAGGCAATAAATTAGTGGCTAAAATTCGTCCATTATTTATTATGCATGGAGGCGATTATACCAATGCCAACAGTGCCTCAGAAATGAGTCGTTATTTAGACGACTGGCAACTGACTTTTTCGGACGATCTTATAAACTCAATCAACTATAAAAGAATTTATCCTTTTATAGCAACACATGGTAATCATGAAGACGGCAACTATAAAACATTATGTGAAGTCTTTGGCATTGATTATGATAACAATAATACCTGTAATGCCCATGATAGTTATGGTGCATTTGATATATCTCCACTCCTAAGAGTTTATACACTTAATAGTCAATTTAAAAATAGTGGCTGGTCTAGTTATGCTACGGCTATGAATAACTGGTTAAAACAAGATCTTATAAATCAAGGTAATTCGGTTAAATGGCGTTTTGCTCAATATCACAAACCTATGTACCCCCATTATTCTGGCAAGTCAGACAATACCGAATTATTTTCATGGTGGGCGCAAAATTTCTACGATTACGGTATGAATTTAGTGGTAGAGTCAGATACGCATATCAATAAAATGACACAAGCACTCAAACCTTCTGGCAGTAATTATAATACAACAACCACAGGCGGCACGGTTTTTGTGGGTGAAGGAAGCTGGGGTGCACCTGCGCGTTCAGCCAACAACCCTAAGTCTTGGACGATAGATTTAGCGAGTATTCAACAATTTAAAGTGATTGAAGTTTCAAATGACACTATAAACGTAAAAACGGCACAATTTAATGCAAGTGCAGACGCTTTAACCTATGAACAGCGTAAAAATAACCCTGTGATCTTACCTAATAATATTAATTGGTGGGTAGCAAGCACAATAGGAGAAACACTTTCATTAAAACAGTCATCAACGGGTAAAAGCATTATCGATTTTGGTGATGGTCCAATCGACCCTCCTGGAAACAATGTGCTAGAAAACGCTGTACCACTCAAAAACTTAAAGGCAAATAAAGATCAAGAACTCGTTTTCACACTGCAAGTACCACAAGGTGTTAGTAGCTTAACATTTGAAATAAATGGAGGATCGGGTGATGCTGATTTATATGTAAAACATGCTCAAAAACCCAGCTCAAATAGCTATGACTGTCGCCCATTCAAAGATGGTAACTCTGAGTCATGTAATATCAATACGATACAAGTTGGCACCTATTATATTGTACTCAAAGCCTATAAAACATTTGAAGGTCTCACTTTAACAGGTACTTTCACCCTAAATGGTGGTGATACTTCTGGAGGAGATACAATTAATAATATTTCAGTTAACAAAGATGATTGGTATTTTACAAGTTTTGATTTACCCGTCGGTGTGAGTAAACTTGATGTCGGTATTTCAGGGGGGACTGGAGATGCTGATTTATATTTACAAAAAACATATAAGCCAACATCGAACAGCTATGTATGTCGGCCTTTTAAAGAAGGTAACATAGAAAGCTGCACTGTTACTCATCCAACAGCGACAACTTGGCATATTGGCATTAAAGCCTATGAAAATTTTAGTGGTCTTAACTTAACCTACCAATATGAATAAGGTTTAGTGTGTATTAGGTTGTTGGTTTTTATGAATGCCTTTTAAAAATGAGTCTATGGCAAAATGCATTTTAATGCTCAACAACCTTTATCAAAAATTTGACTGCTAAATTAATTTTCAGATTTTGCCTGACTTGTTATATTGACAACACGCTCAACCAGCTTTTTACCTGTATGTTCATTGCCATAACCAATGATTTTATATTGTGTTCTCCAAAGTGGTTTTACTGCAGAAATCCATTTGGGTTTATCTTCTACCTCCATTATTTCCATGTTATTTTCTTTTAAAATATTTAAAAAATGCTGTGTATTTTCATGAGACCAACGCCACTGAAATTTTGATGCTTCTTCACCGGATTTTTCTACTATTTTTTGCATTTTTACAGGAAGGTTTTGAAAAAATGTTTCATTAATTAAAATAGGACCCACCCACAAAAATGGACCATTTTTAGTGATATATTTTTGATTAGCTAACCAAAATTTTGAATCAACAATAACAGAATACGGATTTTCTTGCCCTTGAACTCTTTTACTTTTTAATGCTAAAAAAGTTTTATTCCAAGAAAGAGGCACTACCTTAGCGCCAAACACACGATATGTTTCTACCATTAAATGATTAATAGGTGTTCGAATGGCTAAACCTTGAATGTCTTCTATTTTATTTATCGGTTTTATTGCATTTGTAAGATGACGGTACCCGCCAATTAACCAACCTAACGCTCTTATATTATGCTTTTTAATTAAAACTTTATTTACTTGATGAGTCATTAACTCACTATTAAATAACCTTTGTGCTGCATATTTGTCTTCAAAAATATAAGGTAGCATCAAAAACTCTAGGATTTTAGCTTTAAAAGATACATTTCCTGCAGCAACAGCTGTTACATGAACTTTTTTATGAACGCCACTATTACCTGACATTAACATGGTAACATTTACTTCCTCTCCCATGATTTCAGGAGTTAAGTTACTGCCTCTAAAATGGACCTCCCCCACAAGCGCGCCTTCAGAGTACAGTTCAATCAATTGCGTGAATTTTTTGAGTGCAACCACATGTAAGGAGCCTTCAGGGTTATCAGTACTGCAAATAATTTTTAGCGGTTTTGAATAATTAAAATGGGAAAAGAGTAAACAGACAATGAATAATGAGTCACAAAAGCGTAATTTCAAATGAATGGAGTAGCACCACGCATGTGCCACCTCCCCGAAATAATAAAGCCTATTAATATTTTAGTTAATGAAAGATGAATTTCAAATAATGCCTTATTTTTTTGTTTTAAAGGTTCCGGGTTTAATCGCATTCGCTAAAGATTTATATAAAAAAAACCAAAAAAGAGCCAAGCCTAAAAATATACTAAAATCATTTTCAGTTTTTAATTTTATAACTTGCTGTTTTAAATAAGCATACGATAGATGCATTGTTTCATCAGTCATAAGTTGAAAAATCACGCCTTCACTTTGCCAAAGAGTAACTTCATTGCCCAGGGCTAATGTTTTAGCTAATTTCTGACATTTATTACCATCAATATTTAATGCTGAAAAAACCCCAACTTTTAAATCATAATAGAAATATTCTATATCTGTTTCAGTATCCTCAACTGTTTCAACTAAACATTCAACCTGATTGATAGTTGTTGTATAAACTTCTAAATCATCAAATGAAGTCACTGTATGTCTTGATATAAAGTTTAAAAATACACCTAGATTAACCACAACAAAAAAAACTATAAATGCTTTTCTAGCCCACATTTTATTGCCCGATGAAAAGGATAAAATAAACTCTTTGTCATTGCTGCTTTCATTTTCATCTGTGGCGCATTGTTTCAAAAATTGTTGATACTCCCCATTTGATTTGCGATATGCAATTTCTTCACAAAGAAGCTGATAACGTTCTGGGTAAGTTTTTTTATCAATATTTTGTTCGACATCTAATAACTCTGAAATGCTGTACTTTGTATAATCTAAATTCACTTTTATTCTCTTTTATGCCTGAGTGTTTGTTTTTTTATTTCTGCGCGCTAAATAAAACAAATGTAAATACCACACAATACTCAAGGTACCAATGATACTTACCTGAAGATAACTGCCTTTACTTGCATAATAATCCCCCTCTTTTGTAATAAAAATTGTCGTTTTTTTCCCTTTGTACAGCAGCTTTTTATTACTTTTCATTGAAGAACATGTGGAAATATCTCCAGGTTCAAAATCTCTGATCTCTATTATATTTTCAGTTTCAATGACCTTCACTTCTAACTCAAACCAACACCCATCACTGTCCTTACCAAATGATGAATGTATAACTTGTGCTTTAAGAGGAGTTGCATCTGAAGTTTGATACACCTCATAAAATTGAAATGGTGTCATCAGTAAAAAGAAAAAACCAAAAAAGGTAAAGATTAAATAAACGATGCTTTTAAATTTTTCCATTAAGTGTCTAATCCTATAAAAAAGGTACTCAAGCTATGTTCTATCAAAACAACCCGTACCGAAAGTATTTCTAACGCCAATCAAATGATGCATTTCGAAATAATTTGAGTCTAGATTACCTCAATTTAATTCTATTTTCTCTTCTAACTTGTCGCTGCTTTAAAAAGACTTTATAGTCATAAAAAAACAACAAGTATTTGATTTGAATAAAAAACGATTCACTATTATTTTATTAGTTATTCTTGTAGGCTTTTTAATTTTAAAAGCACCTCCAGCTACATTATTGTCAAAAGGTGAATTTGTTGCCTATCGCGGTGGTGGTCAAAACATAAATTACGCGCAAATGAAAAATACAAGCTGCGGCTCTGAAAACCTAATACCATCAAATAATAAGTATATTGAAAATACCCTGCCCGCAATTAAACAATCTATAGACGCAGGCTTTGATATTATCCATTTAAATGTTCATTACACTCGGGATAATCACTTTGCTGTTTTTCATGACGCGACAGTTGACTGTGCCACGAATAGCAAAGGAAAAGTTGCCAAAATGACGCTGTCACAGTTACAACTGTTAGATGTCGGGTTTAATGCGACGTTTGATGATGGTAAAAATTTCCCTTTTCGTAATAAAGGATATCGAATTCCTTCTCTTAAAGAGGTTTTTAATATATATCCTAAGCAAGAATTTTGGCTTAACCTAAAAAATCCAAACAAATATTCGATACCTGCACTTAATCAGTTAGTGAAATCAAGTGACACACTACATAAAAACAAACTCCTTTTTATAGGCAATACGCTTATGATTGATACATATAAAAAAATCAATCCCGAAGCAAAAGTTCTTAGTTTTAGATCGAATAAACAATGCTTTATCGACTATATCTTGTATGGATGGAGTCACTTTTTTCCTGACTCTTGTAAAAACACCCATATTTTTGTACCTCCCGAAAAAGGTAAATATATCTGGGGGTGGCCGGCACAATTTGCAGCTATTGCACAACAAAATGGCAGTAAGGTATATGCTTGGACTAAACATAATAAGCATAAAAAACAGTATAATTACACAAACCAAGGCATAGGCTTAGTGACTGGAGATATTGCCAACTTTTAATACTTTTCATTCAAGGAAGATAAAATGTTAAACAAAATCTCACATAATATCTGGACGGTCGAAGGTGAAGCAGTTTCCTTTTATGGTATGCCCTACACCACCAGGATGACGGTTATTCGCCTGAAAAACAATGCTTTATGGCTACACTCTCCCTTAGCTATTTCAGAGGAATTAATACAAGAACTTAAAAATTTAGGCGAAGTAAAGTTTCTTATTTCCCCAAATAAATTACATCATTTATTTTTACCAGATTGGATCAAACAGTACCCTAATGCACTCACATTTTCATCGCCCGGATTAAAAGAAAAAAGAACTGATATACAATTTAATAAAGCACTTCAAATGACTGCAGATCCATTATGGGAAGAAGAAATAGATCAAACCATATTTAAAGGTAGTTCTGCCATGCAAGAAGTTATTTTTTTACATAAAAGTTCAAAAACTTTAATTTTAACCGACCTCATTGAAAATTTTAAACCTGATACATTCAATTGGTGGCAAAAGCCTATTGCTAAATTCTCAGGTATTGTATCTCCTCATGGAAAAACACCATTAGATTGGCGTATGTCATTTATATTTGGTAAGAAAGCAGCTAAAAAATCTTTTGAAACTATGTTGCAGTGGCAGCCTGAACACATTATTATTTCTCACGGAAAGTGCATTATTGGTAACGGCACTGAATTTTTAAAGTCCTCATTTTCATGGGTATAAGGATATAGATATGCATCACAAAATAAATTATTTAGAGATCCCCGTTAAGAATATAAATGAAACCAAAGATTTTTTTAGTAAGGTTTTTTCATGGACGTTTATAGATTATGGCGATGAATATTGCAGCATTAGTAATAGTGGTATTGATGCTGGTTTTTATAAGTCTGATTTAACTATGACGCAAAATACTGGCAGTGCTTTAATTGTGCTTTATAGTAAAACGCTTGAAAAAACTCAGGCTAAGATCACAGAGCATGGCGGTGAAATTACCAAAGCGATTTTTTCATTTCCAGGGGGTCGGCGCTTTCACTTTACAGATATAAATAATAACGAATATGCAGTATGGTCTCAGTAACGCATTATCAAACATGTGAATAAACCATAGTCATTTCATACTCTGATATCATTTTAATTTTAAAACCAAGTCTAAGATATAAATTTTTAGCTGGATTTGATTTTAAAACGCTTAAACAGACGCTTTGGTTATTTTTTTGTGCAGCTGTGATGATATTTGTCAGTAATGTCTTTCCAAGACCAAACCCCTGATATTCAGGAGAGATTTGTATTTGCACTATGTGCCACTTTGATTGTGATAAATAATACTTTAACAAGCCAATCGGTTTATTGTTATCACAAACAATTTTTGCATGCTCAAAACAATATTTTATTCGCATTAAATGCGACTGTTCATCGACTGGCTTGGCCGATTTTTTTAAATATGCATCCATAGTCTGAGATCTTAATTTTATTAAAAAAGGGATATCCGATTCTTTTGCCCTTTTTAAACATATTTGAAAATCACGCATCTTTAACCCAGTTTGCTAAATAACATTTTAATTTATGAGCTTGTTCTAAAGGTAACATATGTCCAGAACCTGCTTGTACAATGAGCGAACTATTTCTATTTCTTTCACTATGCTCTGCAAGCCAAGCTTTATTAACCAAAGAGTCAAATTCACTATAATAAAATACAATTTTTTTACCCGTTTCAATTAATTTCTGTGATAAGTCTTGTCGTTCAGTTGTTGCTAATATCTGTGATTTAAAAACAACTTCACCAAGTTGAGAGTCCATTTCAATGATTGTATTTACAACATCCTCATTAGGTGAGTCTGAATTTACCATACCAATCGCTCTTTTTTTACTTATGCCGCTATAGCCATATTGCTTTATCCATTTGATAACCGTAGCTCTGTGTTTCAATTCATTTGAATTAAGTGCACATGGGGAGTTTGAAATAATAAAGAGTTTCTTTACTTTATCTGGATACTTAGCAGCAAAATAACTTGCTAGATATCCCCCTAAAGAAAACCCAACAATAAAAGCCGGTTGCTCAGGTAAAGCAATATGTAAATTCTCGACTATTTCATCAAGGTTCTGCCCTGTTGGGATCGCAATAAAGTTTAAATTAAATTCATCATGTACGCTATCAACTAATTTATGCCAAAGCTGCTGCGTACACATGGTACCTGGTAATAAATATATCTCTTTTTTCATGTGTTTAACGCCAATTTAAAATGATGAGTGAGCCAAAATATTTCATATATTTGTTGTTTTACCAAGCAAAAATCAACTTAAAGTTGAAATTATTTATGCATATGGGTTATCAACCATTTAAGTCTATAATCTAAAATACCTTTAAAACTTAGACATACCAACTCATGTTTAATTGGTTTTATATTTTTTTGATCTTATTTTTAGTAAACATGAATGTTTTTGCCAATGAAAAGGATATTTTTAACTTAGGTCAACCCATATTTAAATCTATTGGCGATAAAAAAGAGATCCCATACGGAATAGTGACTGCGATAACACAAGATCATCAAGGGTTTTTATGGATTGGTACGCAACATGGTTTAATCCGATATGATGGCTATCAGTTTCATAAATTTAGTTATTCAGTCAAAGATAAAAATTCAATTTCTGGTGATTATATTAGTGCGCTATTTGTCGCTTCTGATGGAAAAATCTGGATAGGTACCACCTCTGATGGTATTTCGGTTTACAACCCCTCCACAGATACGTTCCAAAATTACAAAAATTCAAAAAACGATAGCAATAGCCTAAGTAACAATCATATAAATACAATCATTGCAGATAAAGATAATACTATATGGGTAGGCACGAATCATGGACTCAATGCATTTCATTTAAACTCAGACAAAATAAGCCATTTTTATCATCTCAAAGATACAGCGAACAGCTTAAATGATAATCGAATTACGGCATTACATTTAGATTCTAGTAATGCCATATGGGTTGGCACTGGCAATGGCTTAAATAAAATAGAATACAAACCTCATAACAAAAGTTTTAACGTATCAGTCATACCTCAGCTGCAAACAAAACTAAAAGGGACTCTAATAGATGAAATTTTTCAATCTACTGATAATAAAATTTGGTTAGGCACAAAAACAAAAGGTGCCTTTTGGTTTAACCAAAACTATGCGTTAACACAAATAAAAGCAAATACTAAAAACTTAGACTTTTTATTAAACTCTTGGATTTTATCCATCATACAAGCCAATGAAAATGAAATCTGGCTTGGTAGTTATTCTCACGGAATTATCGTCATTAGCACTGATTCAGGAAAAGTAATTAGACACATAACACATGATAAAAATAATCCAGGGTCAATTAGCTTAAATGAAATCAGTGCTTTTCATATCGACAAGTCAGGTTTAATTTGGATAGGAACTTGGGGGGGCAGTTTAAATATGCTTAATCCTATCAATAAAGCATTTAAAACAATTACCCATAGCTTAATTAATAAAAATATCATTTCTTATCCAAATATTAGTACCATGCTTGAGTTAAATTCAGGGTTAATATGGGTAGGTACCCGAGGCAATGGCATAGATATAATAGATCCAAAGAGAGGTCTTATTAATAAAATTCGCCCCTATAGCAATGAAAAAAAAGTATTTTTTGATGGCGTGATCATGTCGATGGCGCAAGAAACTGACGGCACCATATGGATAGGAACCCGCCAAACTGGATTATTTAAGTATCTACCAAAAACACATAGTCTAAAACGTTATACAACAGAGAGTGGCTTAATTGATAATAATATTCGTAAAATAATGCCAACAAAAACAGGAAAACTCTGGCTAGCAACTTCCGCAGGTATTAATCGCTTTAACCCCGCAACTGAGCGTTTTGAAACTTTTACCACACAAAGTGAACCTAACAAACAGATCCAAGATGTATTTAATTCATTAGCCCAGCAAAAAGATGGCACAATATGGGCGGGCTCTCACGGAGGTCTATACGTTCTACTTCCAGGCAATAAACACTTCATTCATATCACTCATGATGATAAAAACAACCACTCTATTTCACACAATAATATTCCAGGACTGCTTGTTGATAGTAAAAATCAAGTATGGGTCGATACACGATATGGTTTAAATAAATTAAAAAAATGGCAAGGTAAATCAAGTGTTTTTGAGTCTATTAATACTTATATGGGCCGCACAGGCTTATATTTTGGCGGCAACCTATTAGAAGATAACCAAGGTCGTATTTGGACTCAATGGTTTATGGTCAACCCCAAAGATTGGCAATTACAAAAATCACCAATCTCTTCAGAGTCTGCTTTAGGCACACCTTGGTTAGGTTCATTTATGAAAACTCGCTTAGGGACTTTAGTTTATGGTGGAACTAAAGGGTTATTATTAATAAAACCTGAGCAATACCAAAAATGGGCGTATCAGCCTCCTTTACGTGTCAGTAACTTGAAAGTGAATGGTAAAAATATACCGTCAGAGAACATAAAAGCTTTATCATTAGCCCCTCATACAAAAAGCTTATATATTGAATTTTCTTCTTTGGATTTCTCTAATCCACACAACATTGAATACAGTTATAAATTAGAGGGATATGATACAGATTGGAGTTTTACAGATTCAGACCATCGTACGCTCAACTATACCAATTTAGACCCTGGAAAATACACTTTACATATTCGTGGTACAAATAAAAACGGTATTTGGAGCCCCAATGAATTTAGTATGACAATTAATCAACAGCCCGCATGGTTTCAAACAACATGGTTCAAAATGGTGGCTTGGACTCTATTTTTATTACTTATATACGCCATTGTAAAATTAAGGATCCAGAGATTAAAAGCACAAAAGACTGTACTTGAGCAAAGAGTACAGCAAAAAACAGCTGATATTTTATTACTGAGTGACATAGGTAAAGAGCTTACATCAAGACATAATTTTGAAGATGTTTTGACACAAGTTTATGAAAAAATTAATAAAGTGCTTGATGCAAATGTATTACTACTGGGTATTTTACAAAAAGATAAAAATACAGTGCATGCATCTTTAATCATTGAGAATAATATTAGAGTAAAACCAATTAATTTTGATTTAACAGATAATAATTACCCTGCGGCCTGGTGCATAAACAATAAAAAAGAATTAATTATTTCAACCCCTTCAGATATTAAAAAATATTTTCAGAATCAAATAGGCATCCCAAAATCAGGAAAAGAGATGAAGACAATTGTTTATCTCCCCCTTATTATTCGTAATAAACTAATGGGTTGCTTAAGTATTCAAAGTTTAAAAACCAATGCATATTCTGATGAACAAATTAGCATGATACGCACACTTGCAAGTTATACCGCAATTTCAACTGCGAATACGTTAGGTTATCAAAAACTTGTTTTAGCAAATAAAAAACTAAAATCAGCCCATAAAGAGCTTAAAAATGTGTGTCAGGATTTAGAAGCTATCAGTCTCACAGACCAACTGACAGGGGCACATAACAGGCGTTTTTTAAATAAATTCATTGGTCAAGAGTTGGCCAAAGTACAAAGAGACCATTATAAAAAGCCTGATAAATCACAAAGTGGTTTTGGCTTTATCTTAATTGATTTAGATCATTTCAAATATATTAATGATACTTTTGGACATGATGCAGGCGACAAAGTACTTATCCAAGTTGTTAAAGTGATTACACAAACATGCCGAGACTTTGATTGGGTAATACGCTGGGGAGGTGAAGAGTTTTTAGTAGTGAGTCGATTTATCCAAAGAGCGCAAATGGGCGTTTTAGCTGAAAGGATCAGAGCCAATATTGAAGCCTATGAATTTGATTTAGGTGAAGGAAGAACAATCCACAGAACATGTTCAATGGGCATAGCAGGTTTCCCATTTATTACAAAGCAAGTGAAAGCCCTCATTTGGGAGCAAACATTACAACTAGCAGATCTTGCCTTATACGCCGTTAAAAATAATGGCAGGAACGGTTGGATCAGCTTGTTCGAAAACCATATTGAAGATGTTGATGAGTTTTATAGCGAAGCTGTAAACCACTTAGATCATCTTATAGAAAAAGGTGACATCTCATTTGAAACATCTTTAGATAAGTCTAAAATCGTCTTTAATACGCCTCCGTGACATGTGATAAAGTTTAAGCGTGTATTAAACAATACCCCTTATTCCTCTACGGCTTAAAATTACATAAAATTTATTAATACAAACTGTAGACAATTAAACTATCACCCTTACCCGTAGTCACTAACAAGTGTTGACCATCTGGTGAAACATAAACTGAGGCGGCGCCGTTAAGCTCATTGGCTTTTGTTATTCCTTCACTTTTAAAAACTGAAATAATTTTCAGTGTGCCATCATTGCGCTTTGCCAAGGTCACGACTGCATTATCTGACTCTGAGGCCACAAATACACGCTTCCCATCAGGAGAAGTTGTAACATGCCCTGCACCCCTAGCCCTGTCACATTATTATCAGAATTGCTGATGGATTGCATATATAAGTATTTACCTTGATCATTTTTAGCAAATACAACAATTGCGTTCCCGCCTGAGCACGCTGCATATAAATAGTTATCATCCGGCGACATGGCTAAGCCTTGAGGCGATACCATATTTTTGACCCCATCTTTTCCATTGATAAGTGTCTGACTATGTTCTAAAGCACCAT
Source organism: Pseudoalteromonas denitrificans DSM 6059 (assembly GCF_900112265.1). Lineage (GTDB taxonomy): Bacteria > Pseudomonadota > Gammaproteobacteria > Enterobacterales > Alteromonadaceae > Pseudoalteromonas > Pseudoalteromonas denitrificans. The sequence goes on from NZ_FOLO01000023.1 coordinate 34,729, forward strand.
TTTCATCTCGATTAAAAATCGTGATTGCATTTTCATTAAATCCTGCAACGATTACTTGAGAATTGTTCGAAGTAATTGTGACATTAACTGCGCCCGCTAGCCCATACACAGTATTATCACTATCTCGAATTAACTGGTTAAAAAGGACATTTCCGTTTTCAGTCATATCAAAAATAGAAACTGCGTTGCTCGCTACACTTGCTATAAATAGCTGACTATTGTCTGAGGTGATAGCGATATCGTAAGCACCAAGAAGCCCAAGTTTATCTTTTTCCTTCACAGACTCTTTATCACTAAAAACCTGCTCATAAGGTAAACCATCTCTTATAGCGTGTATAAATTGATAAATACCTTGTTTATCTTGTTCAAATATTACGAGCGCACTGTCATAAAAACTCACGACATAAGCACGGCGTCCATCTGATGATAAGATCAGTGATGTCGCACCATTTAACCCATCAATTTTTGAATTGTTTATAAATACCTTATTAAAGGTGAGCTTAAAATCTGAATCCACATTAAAAATAGCCAGCGCGTTATCATCTGCACTGGTAACTAGTAGCTGCCTGCCATCGGGAGTCAGTTCCACAACTCTCGCACCTCCTAACCCGTCTACTCCCAACTTATTATCTTCAATAACTTGTTTTTCTCGCATCAACTCTTGCGTCAAATACAGTCTATGAGTAGACACACAACCAGATAAAACACTAACAATCAGAATTAGTAATCCATATTTTTTAATGAGAAAAAGTGATGCCAAACAATCGTTTTTCCAATACCAGAATTGACTTAACATAATGACCAACCTTATTAAAATAGCCTTGATGATTGGAGTACAAAGATTTCTTGAACGAAGCCTGTATTAGCTTAATATGTTGAATAAGGATAATATGTGTTTGAACTAAAAGTAAAAATTTTAAGTGTGTTTAATTAACAAACCTTGAGATAACCAAACATTTATATAGTTAATTAGCAAAGGAGCAATAGTCTCTGGTTTATGTGCTTTTGTTAAGCTTTGGCACAGTGCACTAAAATTTTTTTTCTCTTTAATTAAATTCAACAATATAAATTCTTCTTGATCTATAGAGCGGTATTCAGTTCTTTTATCCGGAGTACGCCAAATAAGCCAATGCCTTATTTTATTAGTGTTTGCGCTAGGCGGTGTTTTATCATTTTTGAGTGCTTGAAAAGACTCAACTGCCGATGTTTCAAAGCTGATTAAATGCACACTTGGGTGCAAATTTAAAACCAATAAAGGCCAATCAGTTTCTTTTAAGCTCTCTAATATTTGTGAGGTTAACGTCTCAGCTTCTTTTGCATCAAAGGCTTTTAATAATAAACGTTCAAAAAATGCAATATCTGCCAAAATAACATGTTGCTTAAAAGGAGGGGTTTTTGATAAAAACACAGGTAAATTATCGCCATACTCTCGCAATGACGTATTTTGTGAAGGATAACACTTTAAATACCCAGCAACCATTTTATCAAATAACGTATCCCCTAAGTACTTTCCCAATTGTTCGTGATCTTGTTCTAGCACTCCCGTTAATCGTATTGTGTATGCATTTTGGTAAATAGATAAACGCTCACTTGCTTTGAGCTCACCTTGTTTTGCAATGTGCTTAATAAGATCATTCGGCTTATTTTGTAATAAATCCATGAACTGTTGTTGGATGTTCGCTAAATTAGCCATGCTTAATATTACCTTGTTCATTAAACCAAATATCTCCAACCAAGCTTTTTGCATAACTTAATTCGTTTAACAAACTACTGAGAGGCGGTATATTACCATCGCGTTCGATCATCGTACTGGTAGGCCCAAGCGAAGTTGCATATTGACGAAATAAGTCCCAAACTGGATTTGGTACATCTTCATCATGGGTATCTATTACATGGGTACCAAAGTCCTGATGCCCTGCTAAATGTATCTGCGCTATGCTTGTGTGTGGAATTGCATTTAAATATTCCATAGGATCAAAATCGTGGTTTCTAGCACTGACATAAACATTATTAACATCCATTAAAAATTTACAGCCCGTGCTTTTTGATAATTCAGCCAAAAAAATCCATTCCGGCATTTGTGACTCTTTATAAGTAAGATAGCTTGAAACATTTTCAAAAATCATTTCTCTGCCTAAGTACTCTTGAACTTGCGTTATTCTAGCGCTTAAATGTGTAAGGGCTTCTTGTGTATATGGCATAGGTAATAAATCGTGACTGTTGATGCCACCGACAGATGTGAAACATAAATGATCTGATATCCATTTAGGCTCTACTTTATGTGCTAACTGTTTTAACTTATCAAGATATTGTAAATTTAGTGGCTCAACACTGCCTATCGACATTGACACACCATGCATTACTATGGGGTAATCAGCCCTTATTTTTTCTAAGTAATACCATGGCTTACCACCTTCAACCATGTAGTTTTCTGAGATAATTTCAAACCAATCAATATCAGGTTTTGTTGTTATAATTTCTTCAAAATGTGAACTTCTTAAACCTAAACCGAAACCTAAAAATGGATGCATAATGCCTTCTTTTTAAACTTACAACTATCAGTCAAAAAATAAAACTGACTGATAGTTTAATGTCATTTAGCAATAAATATTAACTATCTACTGAACCACCAATATCCCCACACGCTTTAGCAGGCATAGAAACAAACCCTGTTCCTTTACATGAAGCATGGCCTCCACAAGCATTATTAGCTGTTTTACAATCATTATGACCGCCACAGATATTTACATCATTGCAATGTACCAGCTCTGTTTTTGCAATTTCACCTACCCATTTGTCAGCCACTCTTCCACCGACATCACCGCACGCTTTTGCAGGCATAGCAACAAAACCAGTACCTTTACACGATGCTTTACCACCACAGGCATTATTAGCTGTTTTACAATCATTATGACCACCACATACATTCACATCATAGCAATGCACTAAGTCTGTAGTTCCACCTGTTGTTGCAACAGCAGTTGTTGACGTTGTATCTGTGCTACTACAACCCACTAAACCTGCAACCATTGCTGCCATTGCAACACCTGTAAATGCTTTCATTGTAAATTCCTCTTATATATTTGATTTATACCCTCCCTGTTTAAGAAATATCTTAAATAGCTTGGTTATATTTAGCTGCTTAAGCACGCTAAAAACTAAGACCTAAGCTTTGGGAATTAACTTTCAGATTAGTCGTAAATTCACTAGATTTAAATTTCAATAACAAAAAAAGTACAAAAAATCGGAATTTAGCACTTCATTATATGTTTAAAACGAACCATTTTTTATTGCGATAATAGCCAATGTATTTTTATTCATTTTTTGCTGAGATATTCTCAATTTATATCCCATTATTTGTAGTGTTTTTTATAAATAAAAATTTAAATATCAATTTAGTAGCATGAGAAAGCTGGTTTTTAAAAATTCTGATATTTATTCTAAATAATGAATTACCTCTTGCCTCACATTATGATACGATTTTTCTCCTGATCTCTTTTTAACTTAAGCAAAGAAACATGAAAATCGCAGTGCCTCAAATTGATACTCTAGATCATATTTTACCTGAAGAACCTCTTTTGATGATGGGCGCTGGACCAGTTCCTATTCCTCAAGCCGTTGCAAATGCAAATGGGATAGTGATCAATCATTTAGGCGAAACCATGGGGAAAATAATCCATCAAGTAAAATCAATGGCGGGTTACATATTTCAAACCGACTCTCCTTGGATTGTGGGTGTTGCTGGCCCAGGCTCTGCAGCAATGGAAATGGCGGTAGCCAATTTAGTATGGAAAAATACAAAAGTTTTAAGTATCTGTAATGGTTTTTTTTCTAATCGCTTGGCTCAAATGGCACAAAGAGCTGGTGCAGAGGTTGAACAGGTTTCAATTGTCGAAGGCCAAAGTGCAAACCCAGTTGAAATTAGAAAACTTTTAGAAGAATTAACCCCTGAAGTCATCACAATTGTACAAGGTGAAACATCAAATACCACCTATAACCACCAGTTAGCAGAAATTGGCAAACTCGCTAAAGAATTTAACTGTTATCTCATTGTAGATGCGGTATGTACCCTCAGTACTATGCCATTAAAAATGGATGAGTGGCATATAGATGCGGTGATCACAGGAGGCCAAAAAGGCCTAAGTTCAATTCCTGGTGTGTCTTTAGTTGCATTTTCAGATAGAGCCTGGCAACGCATTAGCAACCGAGTGATTCAAATTCCACAGTGGACCTTAGATGCCATGCTTGCCTCTAACTTTTGGCATCAAGACTCTTATCATTATACAGCCCCCGTTTCTGGGCTATTAGCACTTCATGAAGCAATGCGACTTATTTGTAATGAAACATTAGAAAAAAGGTTTAAAAGACATTTAACCTGCTCAACAGCACTACAAAGTGCAATTGAAAGTTTAGGATTAGACTTATATATAGATGGTAAAAACAGACTCAACTCGGTCATCGGGATCCGTTTACCAGAACAACTAGAGTCGAAAATAGTATGCGAGCATATATCAAAAAATTATCGTGTTGAAATAGCCGGTTCTTTTGGACCCCCTATCGTACGTATAGGTCAAATGGGTGAACAGTGTCGCGAACATAACCTGTTCAGAACCATACATGCTTTTGGTTCTACTTTTAAAGATTTAGGCATAAAAGTAGATGTACCTGCAGGCATGGCGCAGCTAGAAAACATGCTACAGAGACAAAAATTTTGTTAATTGTCACTTGATTTTGAACGGTCTTAAATCGATTAACAATCGTGTTTTAAGACCGTTAGGTACATTTAAAACGTGCAGTTCTCGAAAAATCTAGGCAATCAAGTTTTACAGAATGCTTGCAGGTAAATTCATACAACTTGCATAATAACTTACTGTGCCCGGCCAGTCTGCAAACACTCCTGATACACCGACTTGTTTTGCCAAAACATCAAGTATTACGAGTTGATCGCCATTATTATTGATCAGTTCTTTAACTGACTGATAATACCAACCACCACCACTGTCAAGTGGACCTGAACGTTCAAGTGTCCAGGTAATAATATCTAAGCCAGCAGCTTTGGCTTGCTTGGCATATTCAGAAGGCACAATTTTGTTATCACTGTCTATTGTTATCAACATCCACATTGGGGGAGCGATAATTTTAATATTATGTGCTGTTAGCTCTTCCATAGAGGGTTGCCAGCTACTTGGGTCTGTATGGTCAAAATCACTGTCATCATAACGACCATCTAAATATACAGCCTGATCAGCAAATTCAGGGGCATTATTAACCCAATATTTGATGTCTTCAAAGTTAAAAGATTGCGGATAAACATGCTCTGGTTTAATACCTTGGGCAATATATTCATCTAACATTTTTTGTGCGTAATCATGCTGGCTCATTCCATTAAAAGGCATTTCAACACTCGGGGACTTAAGCTCAGGCGTCATTTTCACCCCTAATTGCTTAAATAAGGTGATACTTTGTGCGTGTGTCATCAAAGTCCCTTTATTAGCATACAAATCTGTGCGCCAGTCGGCTGTGCCTTTTAAATATTGCGCTATTGTGGTTGCATTGCTATCGGATGCATCCATTTTTCCTGTTAATTGTTTGAATTCAGCCAAAGTAATATCACTAGTACAACACTTTGCACTTGCACTGATCCCCGCAGCCTGATCGGCCGGGCTAAAAGGAATTGAACATTTATCTGCTAACTCAGGAATGGCTAAAATATTAGTGGTTGTATGTAAGTCGCATTGAGAATGGCGACAAACAAGCGCTTTATCTTTGGTGAAAGTAACATCACACTCTAAAATACCAGCGCCCATACGTGCTGCTGCAACATAAGATTCTTTTGTATGCTCAGGAAACTGCATAGGCGCACCACGGTGGCCTATCGAAAAATCAGTTTTATAAAATGGTCCTTCACTACACTGCTGTAGCTTATGTTTAAGCTCACTATTATCCATATCTTCAATCAGTGAGTATGGACGAGGGCCTACCTGTATATCAGGGCCAGTACCAACAGGCACTGTAACAATGACTGGAATTTCTATTTTTTCATTTACTATTTCTTCAACTATTACTGTCTTTTCAACTTCGACTATTTGAGTATTGTCATCATCACAACCATTTAAATTGATTAATGAGACACAGATCATAGCTAATTTAAAACGCGGTTTCATATACTTCCATTTTATTTATTATAATTAAAAACAGGAGTACAGTAAAAGTAAGATATGACACTAAGTCGTTATTAATATGACAATTTAATTAAATACGAGGTGGAGTCAACTGAATGAAAAATAAAGAATACGATGACAATTAAATTTTGAGCATTGCAATGACAAATCGACCCTATTTATAGTTCAAAAATCCAATTACTTTTATTATTGACCCCCTTGTTCTGTGGATGATTGTCATTAGGTATGCATTTAAAATTTATTTTGTATAAAAATCATCTATTATTCTTTGATAACTCCCATCACTTTTCATTTGTTTTAATATTTTATTGAATGCTTTAATCGTTGCTTTGCGCTTGCGCTTTTTTGAAAATCCTAAATAAGATAAGTTTTTTTGAATAATAGCCAGCTGTTTTATCTCGCCTATCCTTCCCATTTTTTTTAATTCGAAGCGCACGACATGTCGCTCTTCAACCATAATATCAAATCTTTTTGCAAGTAACTTTTTAATATTTTGACTTGTTTTTGTAGCCACACTTATTTCGATAATGCCTTTTTCTAATAGATGCTCAAATTGCGGACCTGAATTGTAGCCCCTCACTCTGCCAAATTGATAAGGGCTTAAGCTACTCAAGTCTCCATTCCATTGAATAGGTGAGTTCTTTAGAACAAACAACGTGGTATCTTCTGATGTATACGCATCCGAGTAATCTGTAAACTTCAATCGATTCACACTTTTAAAAAAAGGAAAGAGGCCATCAGCAGTTCCATCTTTAATCATCTTAACTGCCCTTGCCCATGGAACTAAGTGAATTTCAATTGGTACATTCATACGTTTGAAGATTTCTTCAATAAGATCAACATTGAACCCTTTAATTCTTTCATTTTCTTCATAAACGTAAGGAGGAAATTCAGTAGAGACAAGATAAATAAACTGACCCAAAGCCGTAGAACTAAATACCAATAAAACAAATCCAAATAAAAATGTTATTTTCATAACTTTCACCTTTAGCTTTATCTTTATTAGTTTTGATTCAGCTATAAGTATAGGAGACACAAATTAGCTTATTAGCATGAAGCTTTATTTATTATCATTGCATAATCTTTCTAGTTAATCGTAATAACATTTCCATTATGCTAAGTTTGATACCGTAAAGTGTGTTATGAAGTTTTAGATTGTTTTTACACTGCCAGACTTTAATATTGATTATGTGCACTCTTATTTCTTTCATTACCAATAGAAGTGCACGTTATGCACTTATTTGTATCCTCACTTTTACATTCAATAGTTTATTTTAATTTTAAAACAATGTATTAGCAAAGCTCACAGATTGTAAATCAATACCATTTCCTTACCTTACATCGAATCTAATTAAAGGTATTTAAGCGTCCTTTCTAGCTCATAAAAATAAATGTCAGATGCGATTGCATAATAACATTGATGGGATGAGGTTTTGATTCTATAAATGATGGGCAATATGCAAACGGTTACAACCTATGAAAAAATGGTGTTTAAGGCTAAAAAACAAAATCACCTAAAATTAGCGCGTTTTAAAAACTGACTTGAACTGCTAAGAATAGGATGTAAATAAAATGTCTGCAGTTATACACATAGGTTTAAATTTTAAGACTGAGTCATATATGAACCACACATGTGTAAGATTAACTTCTAAACGTTTTTAATGAGATCCTGTAATTAATTTTATAAAAAGGCCAAATGAATGGCCTTTTTATGTTTTTACTTTTCTGTAATTACATTTCTCTTGTCGCGATTGCAGGTGATATATTTGCCGCTTTATATGCGGGATAAAGTACCGACAAAAGACTAATGATATATATCGAAAGTACACCAAACCCCAAATAATAAAATGGTAGCCTAGGTAAAGAAAAGTTATCTACCAATACAAGGTTGAGTGCGATACAACTTATCATACCCAATAGTATTCCGATTGTGCTAACTAAAATATTTTCTGTCAAAAAGTATTGAATAATTTGTAGTTTACTCGCTCCCAGAGCACGCCTTGTTCCAATTTGTTTTTTACGCGCATTTATTGAATAACTTGCTTGACCTATAATCCCAAAAGCTGTGATCAACGACAGTGTAATGATAAGTGATTTTAATATGCTAACGGTACCTTGTTCAGTGCTTAGGGCATTATCACGAACTTCACCTAGCGTTTCTATTTTATTTATCATACGTCCTGGAGTTTTCAGCAGTAAAGCTTCAACCTGAGATATTGCAATATCTTTTTGACCTTTTTTTGCGCGTACAAGGTACTTCATTTCTTCAGTGATCAAGACACTTGGTACAAATATACTGAACTCAACATTACGCCAGAAATACCAGGGAGACTGCATCTTATCAACAATTCCTTTGACCCTGACCCTAGTATCACCTACGTACAATAATTTAGAAACAGCCTGACGCCAATCATCTTTATACAAAAACTCAGCAAATGCCTTTGTGATGATAATAGAGTCAGGCCATTTTATACTATCTGATTTAACATAAAGTACATCTTGTTCTGTAAAATCTTCACCAATCAAAATTTCCATATCAAGCGTATCCACAACGGCATTATCCGTATAGTACTTTGCCGTATAGTCACCAGTTTCTTCCTTTTCGTCAGTATACAAATCTTGATACTTCCCCATTCCTATTAATGGAATAGTATTAATTGGAGCAGCACTTGTGACTGTATTCAAAGACCTTATTTGTGCCATATCAGATTTAATCTGATTCTCATTTTGCATGTCTTTATCTTGAGCATAAATGCTGACATAAAACGAGTTTTCTTGATCTGCACCTGTTGGAATATCTAACAGTTTTGTTTTATCACTAATAATATATGTGGCATTCACAATCACAGTAAACGTAATCACTATCTGTAAAATGAGCAGGAAAGGACCTGTCATTTGTTTTTTTAAAACTTTCAATATAAGAGGTATATCACGCATAATCTTTCCTTACTTTTGTCTTAACTGCATACAGGCAGATGTACGACTCACTTTGATTGTTGGATAAATACCTGCTATTAGAGTGGCAAGAATGGATAGTAATAAACCTGATAATAAAAGCTCAATATTAAGCGTCATAACTTGATCATTTAACTTAGTATAAATATGCTTGAAATATTCAAGTGATATAAAAGTCAATAACATGCCTAATACACCCCCACATAAACCTATGCATAAAGATTCGATGAGATATTGATAAAAAATCGATTGTTTAGAGGCCCCCAAAGCCCGTCTAAGTGCAACTTCAGAAGACTTTCCTGTAAATTTAGCGAGCATCAATCCAACAGTATTAAACAAACAAACACATAAGAATAAAATTGCTAACCACATCAAAATCTGTGTATCTTTATTTGTAACATTTTGATATTTAAACCAAGTTTTAATTGATGTTAGGCGATTATCAAGTGGTCTAGGGAAGCGTCCCAAAGCTTTTTGATCAGAGACATAATTATCGATAAATTGTTGGTACTGTTCTTTTTCTGCTTTATCTTTAAATTCAGCCCAAAATAAAATCCACATGCATTCTGACTGTAACAAACTTTCATAAGTATCACTGGCTTTATCTTTTTGACAGTAATATATAGACTTACCTTCGTTAAACCATCCAAGTGAAATTTGAGTACTGAAAGGAAAATACAAATCTTCGGGTTCAGCAAACATAAAAACATTTGTTGCATATAGTTTAGGTAAAAAAGTACGTTTTTTTGTTACCCCTATAATAGTAAAAACTTCGCCACCATAAATAAGCGTTTTACCGACTGAGTTTGCGCCAGAAAAAAACTTATTATTGGTTTTTTCACTTATTACTACCAAATTAGCACTATTTTTATCATCCTCTTTACTCCATGCCTGACCATATAAAAAAGGCACGTCAAACAAAGCGAAAAAATCATGAGATACTGATTTCGCCTGCGCCATAAATGTTTTTTTCTCTCCATCAATTGAGGTCGACTCCAATGGCATATCCATTTGGGCAATAGGAGAGTGTTTAAACTTTTCACCTAAAGAAAGTAAATTATTAGCATCAATATAAGTCAAATGAAAAGGCGTTATATCAGGCTCTCTCCAAGATTTTTCTATCGACCAATTATCAAGTTGTACAGCAAATAAGTTATTTTCTTTATGGGGTAAAGGGTTCTTACTAGACAAGTAATTAACTGTAATTGTTGTCATTGAGGCCGCAACGCCTATTGCTAATGCAAATACCATTAAAAAAACCAAAATAGGAGATTTTCGCATGCTTATTAAGGCAAGTTTTAAATAATAATTAAACATATAAACCTACGCTATTGCTTGTTGTAATGGTGTACTTTCGCTTAAGTATCCATCTGAAATATGTACAATCCGCCCAGCTTGTTGTGCCTGTTCATCATTATGAGTCACCATAACAATCGTGGTACCAGCTTTATTTATGTCATGCAATAAAGCCATTACGCCATCCGCCATTTTTGAGTCAAGATTACCTGTGGGTTCATCCGCCAAGATAATTGAAGGGCTGCCAGCCAAAGCGCGTGCAATGGCAACTCTTTGTTGTTGTCCACCCGATAATTGCGGTGGGAAATGTTTATGGCGACCAGCTAACCCAACTTGTTCAAGTGCATTTTCAATTCTTGCTTTACGCTCTTTTGATGAAAAATGCCTATACCTCAAAGGGACATCTACATTATCATAAACATTTAATTCAGGAATAAGGTTAAAGCTTTGAAATACAAAACCTATTTTTTCATTTCGGATCCGAGAACTTTCTTTATCATTAAGATTAGCAACCTGAACCCCATCAATTTCATATTGACCAAAACTAGGTTGCTCCAGCATACCAGTCATATTTAAAAAGGTTGTCTTACCTGAGCCTGAAGGGCCTACAACGGCTACAAAATCACCTTGTTTAATTTCCAGTTCAAAGGAATGCAGGGCCTGAGTTTTTACATTTCCTACGATAAAGTGCTTTGAAATACCTGACATTTTTAACATTATTTCGCTCCTTGATTTATTGGGTGATCGCAACCTGTTGTGCGTTATTAAAGGGTGCAAGCTGAGAGACAACCACTTCATCGCCTGATTTTAAGCCTGAAATGATTTCAACTTTGGAAAGGCTCTTAGCACCTATCTTTATTTTTGTTTTATATGCAACTTCATCTTTTATCAGGTAAGCTTCTCTACCACCATTACCGTCGATAAATGCACCTCTAGGTAAATAGAATACGTCATTAATTTCTTCAAATAATATACGTGTCGTTAAACGCTGATTCTGCCTTAATCCCATGGGTAATTTATCTGAAAAACGAATGCGCCCTTCTACTTTATTATTAATTACTTCAGGGGCAATACCGACGAGTTCACCTGTAATATTTTTGCCATTGTGAATAATTTCAGTTTTCATGCCTAATGCCAAATCATCAGCATAAGACTCTGGTATTGATGCAACAAGCTCAAAGTTCTCCAGCTCAATGACATTCATAATTGCCTGATGTTTATTCACTGCAGATTTTTGTTCAATAAAACGAGTGCCTATCATGCCAGTCACTGGAGAAGTAATATTTAGTGCCTTAACCTGACGTTTTAAGTTTTTTACTTTTAAGGCCTGATTAATAACTTCATGATCGCTCGATTGTACTTCAAACTCTAAACTTTCAAGAGCCAAAGCAGACTCTTTAATTGCATGTTTATATTCCAATTGTGCATTTTGCAAATCATCCTTGGCTTTTTGAAAATCAATATCACTGATCAAAGATTTTGATTCAGCTTCATCAGAGCGTTTCATTTCTCTTTTTGCAGCATTTAGTTTAACTAAAGCCTGATCAGCTAATTTTTCAGCCTCTAATACACTGCGTTTTGCTTGTATTTTTTGTCTAGCTAATTGCGTTTTATATTTAGATAATCTGGTTTGTGCTTGCTCATATAAATTTTCAAGCTCTGGACTGTGAATTTTTGCGATAACTTGGCTTTTATTGACTTTATCTCCTGGAGAAACCATAAAGGTAACCACACCTTGAGAGGGGCTATAAAGCTTTGGTTTTACACCAGCAACAACCCTTGCTTGGACAGAGAAATCTCGGGTAAATGAGCCAAACTTGACTTTTGCTGTTTGAATACGTGTTTGTGAAACCGTATGTTCACTTAACATCCATTTACTAAAAGCAGGCAAAGATAAGCTGGTAATAATAATGATTAATAACACTAATATAAAATAAACAATTCGTGTTTTTAATGAGGAGTTAGTCTCTATAATAGAGTCTTGCGCCCCGGTCCCCTGAATGGCAGACATGCTGAAATTTCCGTAATATTAGAGTATTAAGATTAAGTCTAACAAAAAGGTACACAGATGTAACATAGTTTATTTATAATATTTACATTACGGTTAACTTAAATACAAAGTGTATTATTATTACCCATTACTACTACATAATGACATTTTTCTTCTCAAAGTAAGACTTCAAATAATCAAGTAAAAGTCTTAATTTTTTTGACCTGGCTGTACCTGGTGGGAAAACACCATAAATTTGGATATCCTTCAGAGTATAATCCTCAAGAACTTGCTCTAAAGAACCTGATTTTATTTTTGGCCATGCATCATAAATTGGAATGCGCCCTAAACCATGTCCTCCTTCAATAAATGCGGTACGTGCAGCAGCATTATTTGTACTAATGCTTCCCTTTATTTGCACAGTAAAAGATCGGTTTCCTTTATTTAACTCCAATACACCTGATGTCAACTTATAAATGACCCAATCATGCTTATCTAAATCTAAAGGAGTGATTGGGCGCCCCTGTTTTTTTAAATACTCAGGTGCTCCACATAAGCATGTTGGTAATACAGAAAGTTTAGTGGCTTGTAAACCTGAGTCAGGTAAAGGTGCGCCCCTTATAGCTAAATCAATCCCTTCTTTCATAATATTGACAACTTCATCAGTAAGTATTACATCTAGCTCTATTTTTGGGTAAATGCGCTTAAATTCATTCAGTGCTGGCACAATTGTTTGCAAACCCACATTAACTGGACAAGTAATTTTAAGTAAGCCTATGGGTTCTTTTTTTAAATTTTCTATCTGTCGATTTGCTGCAGAAGCTTGTTCAGCTATGATATGACATCGCTGATAATATGTTTTACCTGCCTCAGTGAGTGAAATACTACGCGTAGAACGATTTAATAACTTAACATCTAAATGCGATTCTAGCTTTTTTAAATGGTAACTCACCACCGCCCGCGATAAGCCTATATGGTTTGCGGCAGCGCTTAGACTCCCCTGCTCCACAACTTGAGCAAAAACCACCATGCTTTTTAATTGTTCGAATGAAATATCCATAATACTCGCATATGTCTTAAATTTAATGAACCCAATTGTATCAATTTATTAAACAATGTAGTTTAATTTATCTGCATTGTTAGATGTAACCACTAATAATATACTCATTTCATACTTTAAAAGGTCATACAAACTTACAGGTAATTAAAAATGACGATATCAAAAAGAATATTAATGGTTCTAACATCACATTCAAAGCTAGGTAATACGGGCAAAAAAACAGGTTTTTGGGTAGAGGAATTTGCAGCCCCTTATTATGAATTCATTGATGCTGGTTTTAGTGTGACATTAGTAACACCAAAAGGTGGACAAGCGCCTATTGATCCAACAAGTGAGTTAACTGATTTTCAAACCGATGCTACAAAACGATTTAATATCGATGAAATCGCGCAAGACTTGATTTCAAATACCTGTATTTTATCTGATATAAATTCAGATGATTTTGATGGTGTTTTTTATCCTGGCGGTCATGGACCATTATGGGATTTAACAAACAATAGCCAATCGATTGGCTTAATAGAATCATTTCTAAATGCAAATAAACCTATTGCAGCCGTATGTCATGCGACAGCTGCGTTTTTAAATGCAAAAGAAAAATCAGGTGAATTCGTTGTTAAAAACAAAGCAATTACGGGTTTTAGTAATACTGAAGAAGAAGCCGTACAATTAACAAACGTGGTGCCATTCTTACTTGAAGATGAGCTTATTAAACGTGGTAGTGATTATCAAAAAATCTCTGATTGGCATGCTTTTGCGATACAAGATGGCTTAGTGATCACAGGACAAAATCCTGCAAGCTCATCTATCGCAGCGCAAAAATTATTAGCTCACATAACTAAGTAAGATACTCAGATGAATATATCAAAACAAACAAAAAATAATAATCGCAGTATCACATTAGATTCTCGTCCGTTTGGTGCACCAAATACAGATAACTTCCTGATAAAAAATCAGAAACCACCAAGTCCTTTGCAAGGTCAAGTTCTATTACGTAGTGTGTATTTGTCACTGGATCCCTATATGCGTGGCCGCATGAACGATACGAAGTCTTATGCTGAACCTATTGCTTTAGGTGAAACTATGGTTGGTGCAACAGTTTGCCGCATTGAGATATCACTCAACGATAATTTTCAAGAAGGTGATTGGGTCTTAGCATTTTCTGGATGGCAAGATTATGCACTATCTGATGGTAAAGACTTACTTAAAATTCCTCCTAATTTAGCTAACCCATCTTTTGCACTCGGTGTTCTTGGCATGCCTGGATTAACTGCCTATATGGGGTTGTTAGACATAGGTCAACCAAAGACAGGTGAAACAGTCGTTGTTGCAGCTGCAACAGGTGCCGTAGGTAGCCTAGTAGGGCAAATCGCAAAATTAAAAGGCTGTACTGTGATAGGAATAGCAGGCAGTGAGGAAAAATGCGCTTATGCTGTTGATCAACTCGGTTTTGATCATTGTTTAAATCATAAGTCAGATAATTTAGCGCAACAATTAGAACAAGTTTGTACAAAGGGCATTGATGTCTACTTTGAAAACGTAGGAGGCAGAGTCTTTGATGTAGTGATGCCTTTATTAAATCCTTGTGCTCGTATTCCATTATGTGGTCTCATTTCACAATATAATGCAACTGAATTGCCAGAAGGACCTGATCGCATGTCCTTATTAATGGGGAGTATATTAATCAAACGCATTAAAATGCAAGGATTTATCGTTTTTGATGACTATAGTCATAGATATAATGAATTCAGCCAAGCAATGACACTTTGGTTAAGTGAAAGTAAGATAAAGTATCGTGAACACCTTATTGAAGGTTTAGATAATACAGTTGATGCTTTTATCGGATTATTAGAAGGTAAGAACTTTGGTAAATTAGTTGTACGCTTAGGACCTGATGATTTAATCTAGCCCTCTTTATCATTCGAAATAGATACAGCTCTTAATCTCTACGGGAACCTTTGAATGTGGGATCAATGATATTCCACATTTATATCTTGAATTTTTGATTGTAAATACACAACTAAATGCTGTTTTAATACACCCACCAGATATTACTGCCCCCCTAAAAAATTATTTATATATTCACTAATTTATAATTATCTATTTTTATCCAAAGCCAGAAATTGGATAGCTTTTAAATTCCCTGCCTATTTTATATTTATAAAATAGTTATCAAGTTACTATGAACTCATTGTATTTATGAGTAAAAACTTCATATTTATCTTTTGAAGTCATGCTAAAACCCACTTATCAACCTAAATGTATTACATTGTTTATTAAAGGAAATAGTTCATTTCAATAAAATTTCAACTAAATACAAAGTAATTTTCAAGACGATATATGTCGCGCAAAGTAGATTAATTATATTGATTTGAAATGACCGCAACTATGGTCTTTCTCTGATGAACTTGAACTGCAAATGAGTATAAATTTTATATTTCCCATGCAGTCATTAAAAATAAAAAAATGAGGTATTACTTTTGATCCAGTATAAAAATAAACGACTTAAAAAATGTGCAGTTGCAATGGCAATTTCTTTTTCCTCATTCACTATGGCAGCTGATTATAGTGATTTTGCTGTAATGCCAACGGCCTTTAATGATGCTTTAAATTTTGATGAAAATGGTAATTTATATATAGCGCATACCGGTAACTTTGGCGATGCGATTGGCACAACAGTGCGTAAAATTGATTCATTTGGTGAAATAACAGATGTTGTCGGCGGCCTCAATGCAACGCTCGGCCACGATTTTGATTCAAAAGGAAATATGTATATCGCCAGCTATATCAGTGGAGAATTAGTTAAAGTAGCACCTTACGGTATGAAGAC
This sequence comes from Pseudoalteromonas denitrificans DSM 6059, assembly GCF_900112265.1. GTDB lineage: Bacteria > Pseudomonadota > Gammaproteobacteria > Enterobacterales > Alteromonadaceae > Pseudoalteromonas > Pseudoalteromonas denitrificans. Next base: position 51,039 of record NZ_FOLO01000023.1, read on the forward strand.
TGTGCTCTTAACTTTAGACCCTGGATATGTCAACGGAGTTTTAATAAACGCACAAGATGAAATTTTTGTCACTAGCTATAATGGAAATGTAATTTATAAAGTCAAAAATGCCAATGAAAATGAAATTTGGCTAGAAGATGAAAGGTTTAACGGTCCCGTCGGTATCGTCATGGATGAAGCTGGAGATATGTATGTAGGTAATTACAATGACGGTAAAGTATTTAAAATTACAAATGATAAAACAATCACTCAATTAGCCGATATTCCAGATGATGGTTTTGGTTATATCACTTATTCAAACGGTATGGTATATGCCTCTGGCTGGATGGGGAAAAAGCTCTATAAAATCCCAACATCTGATGCCGACTATGAAATTATTGAAGGTTCAGAGGAAGCGGGTTTTAAGTTTCCCAATGGCATAGCCGCAAGTAAAGATGGGTCAAAATTATTTGTATCAGACTTCTACACAGATAAGATAACTTTAGTTGAAAATTTTTCTACTGCTCCGAAAACACAAAACGATAGCGCAATCGCTGAGCAAAACTCTGAAGTGGCAATAAATATTTTATCCAATGATAATTCAATGAATGAACAACTTGATCTGAGTTCTATTTCAATTACCGCTTCACCAAAAAATGGCACTACAATTGTAAACAGTGCAGATGGCACAATAACTTATGTTCCTAACGTGGAATATATTGGCGTGGATTCCTTTACGTATATCGTCAGTAACAACAATGGTGAAAAATCCAACCAAGCAGAAGTGTCAATTAATGTGATAGAACCCATTATATTACCTCAAGCTCAAGATGATGAAGCGAATGTCCAACAAGACTCTGAAGTTTTGATAAATATTTTATCAAATGATAATAATGATGGCGTCATACTTGATATGTCATCGGTTAATATTATAACCAAAGCCCAAAATGGCATCGTTACAATAAATAATGACACAGGTGAAATAACCTATAAACCTGACACAGGATTCAGTGGTACAGACTCTTTTATATACACGATTAAAAATACAAATGGTGATGTATCAAATGAAGCAAATGTAGCCATAACCGTTTCAGCTAAACAAGCAGCTAAAACAACAACATCTTCATCAAAAAGCAGTGGTTCTTTGGGAGCATTTCTTTTACTTGGCTTGATATTAATTCCAAGCAGAAGATACCTTAAAAAATTAAGTTCTATGATTTCATAAACATAAAAAGTTTAGTAATAAGGCGTTTTAGATATTCACCATAATTCAAAAACGCCTAACATTTTCAATGCTAAAAAGAACTCACTCATATCAACAGGGCTAGTCTCCTATGGCAAAAATATCACTCCTTTTTATTTACAGCAAAAATAAAAGCAAGGCTTAATGTAATTAAAATTTCATTAATGCGGCTATTCAAAAAAGACGCAGCGAGATATACACAAGAATGTCACGACTATCCATATGAATCGACTCATTGTTTAAAGTGCCTTTTTAATGGTCAAGTTACCTCATTGGTTTCTCACTTTGCTAATAATGACAAATTAAGTAAAAATGAAATTGAAGAGCTTAAGTCGTTAATCAATAAAGTGGATAATGCTGCTAAATGAAGCCTAAATTGTACAGAGTCCTATTGAATTGAAGCTAATAATCTTATTAACTTGTCATGCTCGTCTCATTTTATTATCAAAAATCATTCTGCTAGTTACTTGGAATGTGCTGGTGATATAAATTAGGGTCTCTATCTTTGATTGACTTAATAACATCCTAGTTGATATTAAAAGCATGTTAAACCTTTTAACAGGTTCAAATGAACGGGGAAATAATCTATAAAAAAGGGGTTATTTAAAATAACCCCCCTAAGGGTTTAAAATTTATAAAAGTGATATTGCTGTTGTCAATTTGTCTACCAGTTCAGAGTTTGTTAATTTGCCTTGTTCAACATCAAAATTATCAAAAAAACTAGGAACAGATAAACTCGCTTTTACATCTGCTGCAAAGTAAGGCGCAGAACCTGAAGCTGCAGCTAATACGCTTGAAGCTCCGCCTGGACCAGGAGAGGTCGCTAGCATTAACATAGGTTTATTTTGGAATACTTTCATATCGATGCGTGATGTCCAATCAAACAAATTTTTATATGCGGCCGTATATGAACCATTATGTTCTGCGAAAGAAATGATGATTGCATCTGCTTCACCTAGTTTTTTAAAGAATGCTTTTGCCTGCTCGGGTTGACCTAACTCTTTCTCACGATCTTCACTGAAAATTGGCATTTCATAATCGTTTATATCTAAAACTTCAACTTCTGAATTATCCACTAAATTAGCGGCATAAGTTGCTAACTGCTTATTAATTGAACTTTTACTATTGCTTGCTGCGAATGCTAATACTTTCATGATAAACCCTCAATATGTGTATTTTAGTTAACGATTAAATCAGTTTTAAAAATAAAGTGACTTAAGTACGTTTCAATGATTACACTATACATTCATTCCAAATAAATATTAATATAGTAAATGTAAAAGGATTATTTCCAAATGACACTTAATACTAAGTTATTTGATGGCGTAGTTGTTTTCAACCAAGTTGTAGAAAGTGGCGGCTTCTCAGCAGCAGCTAATGTATCAGGCCACTCAACTTCTTATATCAGTAAAGAAATAAATAAATTAGAAGCGAGACTCGGTGTCAGGTTATTAAATAGAACGACACGCTCAATTAGCTTAACGCCTGAAGGAAAAGAGTTTAATATTCAATGCCAGCAACTTATTTTAGATGCGCAACAAGCGCAAGGCATACTTAATCAAAGCCATATTTTACCTAAAGGCATACTTAAAATAAGCTGCCCTATCGGTTTTGGCTCCGCTTATTTAAAACCAGTATTAGCTGAATACTTAAACCGCTATCCAGATGTAACCTTAGATTTAGATTTTAGTGACCGACATGTAGATGTGATACAAGATGGTTATGATTTAGTCATACGCGCAACAACAAACTTGACTGACTCTAGCCTTATATGCAAAAAATTAAAAACCTTTAAGGCTTATACTGTTACTTCATTTGATTATATTAAACGATTTGGAAAACCAACAAAACCTGAAGAGCTCACAAATCATCAATGCATGTGTTATGCAAATCATAAGATTCCAACACGCTGGTCATATAAAAGTTTAACTGGAGAAACTATTTCAGTTGATGTGCCACAAACAATTTTGTCCAACAATGCAGAGATGCAACTGGCTATGGTAATCGCTGGCAATGGCATTTGTAGATTACCTGAGTTTTACATGCAAAAAGAGCTAGCAGAAAATAAATTAGAAATTTTATTTCAAGAGTACGAAAGCCAATTAGTAGAGGTATATGCTTTATATCCAAGTCGTAAGCATTTATCACCTAAGGTAAGATGCTTAATTGATTTACTCATGGAAATAATCCCCCAGTAAAATTAGTTTTAAAAATAATGAACTTTAATAAAAATGCAGACTCCTATTTAATAAGTTAGTTGATTTCCCCTAGAGTAATATTCAGCGCGTTTATATCAACGCGCTTTTTTTTGTCTGAAATTCATATTTTTTGATCAATCAAATACCTTAATAAAGTATACCTATTTATATTAAAAAATAACTAATATCCATCATAATTTATGGGTTTTATAGAACATTCAACTAAACTTAAAGTTTCAACGAGACATTCATATTGAGTGCATATGAAAAAGTCATTTTTAATTTTAATGTTACTGGCAAATAGTAATTTATGCCTTTCCACATCGGTCATAAATACAGATGTTCCCATAAAAATCATTCTAAATAACTGGTCTTCACAACTCGTTGTATCTCATATTGTTGGTACTTTATTTAAAAAATCAGGCTTTACGGTTGAATATGTATACTATCCAACAGATGGCCAATGGTATATTTTAAAACATAATATTGCCCATGTTCAGGTCGAAGTATGGGAAGGCACTATGGCAGATAAATACCAGCAATTAATCTCGAAAAATAAACTTATTAATGCTGGTGATTATAAGGTCATCACCAGAGAAGACTGGTGGTACCCTAAATATGTAGAAAAACTTTGCCCAGGCTTACCAGATTGGCGTGCTTTAAAGAAATGCACAGGTATTTTCTCCAGAAAAGAGCAGTTAACGAAAGGCATTTATTTTGGCGGTCCTTGGGAAAAACCAGATAAGGCCAGAGTCCGCGCATTAGGCCTCAACTTTAAAGTCATAAATACCAATACTGCAGATCAACTTTGGTTTGAGCTAGAAAAAGCATATAAACATAAAAAACCAATTATACTTTTTAACTGGACACCAAATTGGGTTGGCTCTGTATATCAAGGCCAGTTTGTTGACTTTCCAGAGCATCATATAGAATGTGAAACACAACCTAGCTGGGGTATTAACCCTAATTATTTATATGATTGTGGTAATCCCAGAGCTGGTTGGCTCAAAAAAGTATCTTCCACAGATCTTCCTAAAAAATGGCCTTGTGCATTTAAAATATTAAATAATATGAACTTTAATAATTCAGAACTCGAGTCTATCGCGGCTTTAGTGGATGTGAAAAAGATGTCACCAAAAAAAGCAGCCGATCATTGGATCAATAACAATCAAACCAAATGGCACTCTTGGCTATGTGATCTTAAATCTAACCCATAAATATACTTTTATTATTTATTTCATTAATTTATACCTTAATTATTTATAAATTCTTTAATAATAATCACTTGCACCACAACAACATAAAACATACACTTTATATATGTTTTATATATAATGTGTATGCTATGGGTATCGTTAAAATATCAGATGAACTACATGACGAAATTCGAAAATCAAGTCAGGTAATGACGCGTTCAATCAATTCACAGGCTGAATTTTGGATTAAAATAGGCATGCTGTCAGAATTCAATCCAACGTTAACATTTAATGAAATCATTCAGGATCAACTAAAAAAAGAAAGCGTTACCGTAGAGGTTGTTAATGAGTGAGGTAATAATAAAAACAGATCAAGAAATTGAGTTAATGAGAGAGTCAGGTCAATTATTATCTCAGGTATTTTCTATGCTAGATGACTTTATCACCTTAGGCATCTCAACCATGCAGATTAATAATAAGGTTGAGGATTTTATTATTAATAATTTAAATGCACGTCCCGCAAGTAAAGGTCAGTATGGTTATCAATACGCATTAAATACTTCTGTGAATGATGTCGTTTGCCATGGTATTCCAAAAGAATCTCAAACTTTAAAATGTACTGATATTATAAATGTAGACATTACCCTTGAAAAAAATGGTTATATAACAGACTCAAGTAAAATGTATATGTTTGATAAGGTCACGCCTCAGGCAAAAAAATTAGTTAATGTCACTTACGCAGCTATGTGCAAAGGCATTAAAGAAGTAAAGCCTGGTGCAACTTTAGGGGACATAGGACATGCCATTGAAAAATATGCCAATATGGCAGGTTTTACTATTGTAAAGGAATATTGTGGTCATGGCATAGGTACCCAAATGCATGAAGAACCACAAGTATTACATTATGGTAAAAAAAATACGGGTCTCAAGCTAAAGCCAGGCATGATATTCACCATTGAACCTATGATCAATCAAGGTAAGTCTAAAATAAAAACCAAAAAAGATGGTTGGACTGTCGTCACAAAAGACAAACAATTATCCGCACAATGGGAGCATACAATTTTAGTAACAGATACTGCTTTTGAAGTATTAACTTTAAGGCCGGATGAAAAAATCATTTAAATAAGGTAAGGTTCTGCAAAAAGGATAAATAAAAAATGATTGAACTTAGCTGCCATTGCGCCAAAATAAAAATAACAGTGCCAGATACTACTGACACTGTTACTAGCTGTAATTGTTCTATTTGCAGTCGATATGCTAGCTTATGGGCATATTTTAACCCTAAAGATATAAATGTTATTGCTAATAAAGAAGATTTAGGCGCATATTGTTATGGTGATAAAACCATCATATTTTATCATTGTAAAAACTGTGCTTGTATTACGCACTATATGCCGACAGATCGTGGAAATAAGCACAGGATGGCCGTTAATTTTCGCTTAACAACACCTGAAACTTTAAATACAGTTAAGGTTAGATATTTTGACGGTGCTGACTCATGGCAATTTATTAATGAGTAACTTCTGAGAATAAGGAATATCTTCTATAATTAAATGTACGGCCTTTTATGAGTGAGATACCATTGAAGTTATTATTTAACTTTATTTTCTTCATTTTTATTGGCTTTAGTATAGAATCGCTCAGTAATACTATCACTTGGCAAGTTAATCATGCACCGCCAGTGACAATTCTTAAAGGTGAATATAAAGACCAAGGGTTTTTAGATAAGATTCTAGAACTTATAATAAGTGAATTACCACAATACAGACACGAGATTATAGTGAGTTCAATGGCTCGCTCTATTTTTGACCTTAAAAAACAGAAAAATGTTTGTTTGCCTGCACTTTTTGCCACTGATGAGCGCAAACGTTATATGACTTTTTCAAAATCATCCATAGCGCACCCTAGTCATAGAATCATTTTTAACAATAACAAAATACTGCCATTTGAAAAAACAATCGCTTTAGATGACTTACTTAGCCAAGAAGATTATACTTTAGGCCTTGATAAAGGGCGCTCTTTTGGTAATAAAATTGATGCCATCATCAATAAGTACAGTAGCCAAACAAATATACACTTACAAAGTTCAGACTCTCCTAATCAGCTACTACAAATGGTTAAAATTGGTCGTATCGATTACACAATTGCGTATCCATTTAAAGTTTCTTATTACAATAAATATAATCATTTAAATAAAAATAACTTCAAACAGTATAAAATGTTGGACGCAAGTCAGTATGTTATCGGTCGAGTGGCTTGCCCAAAAAACCCTTGGGGGGAAAAAGTGATTGCTGATATAGATGTTGTTTTAAAAAACATAAAATCTAGCCCACTATACTTTAAAAAGATGGGTTCATGGTGGGAAAACGAGGCCAATTCCCCTGAATTTATTAAATTTTATACAGAAGTATTTTTAAAAAATTAAGCCAAGTCTCACTCTCTTTCTACAAATCGCTAAAGCTCTTTCACATTCTTCCTTATTGGTTGCACGTTTTTTACACATTTAATTGTCAGTATTGTTCAAAAGCAAGCAAATAAGAGCAAAATAAATGAAAATCCAAAATATATTTACAAAAAATGTAATCACGTTATTTATTTCAACTGCATTAATAGCATGTGGCTCTTCTAATTCAGGTGATGACTCAACCTCGGTTGATACCCCTGTTACTACTAACACTCCCCCCATTGCCAATGCAGGGGGAAATCAAACCGTTATACTAAATGAAATAGTAAATTTGTCAGCGTCTGCAAGCTCAGATAGTGATAGTGATGCATTAACATATTCATGGTCAATTCAATCAGCTCCCACTAACAGCAACGCTGCTTTAAACAACAATACAAATGAAACAACCTCTTTTACAGCTGACATTGAAGGCAGTTACACCATAACCCTTATTGTAAATGATGGTACGATAGACAGCATACAAGTAATTGTCATCATTACAGCAACTGAACAAGTGTCATCAAGAACTGATATTACTGATATAGCACTTACCAGCCAGGCGGGATCATGTGCTGACTACGTAGGTGAATATGCATCAAATGTATCAGATATTAAAAGAAACATGACATTTAATGGCAGTATTCATATCACTGTCAATGGGTCTAAATGTAGCTTAAGCGTCAATGAGATTCCAAATCATGACTTTAATGACCAAAGCGCTTCTTTTGCTACAAATGTATCTTCACAATCAGGTAGCTACCAAGTTGATGTCACACCACAAATGGAAAATGATGTTACAGAGGTTACCTTAGGCACTCGTAATGCTATTTTTTTGAACGGAGTCATGGTCGATTTACTCGCAGCCGCATGTTACGACGTAGGGAATGAACCATTAGGACAAGAAAAAGTAGGCTGTGGTCCAGACCAAATAAATAATCCATGGCGCTATGATCCTATGTCTAACTTAAATAGTTTTGGTACAGATCAACATAATGCCCATACACAACCTGATGGTACTTACCACTATCATGGCAATCCATTGGCTCTTTTTGATACAGAATGTGAGTCAAACGCTCAAGAATCTCCTGTCATTGGTTTTGCCGCAGACGGTTACCCTATTTTTGGGCCTTGTATTAATGTTAATGGGGCTGTCAGAGAAGCAAACTCAAGTTTTACTTTGAAATCAGGCACGCGACAAAGTATTAATGGATACACTACGCCTGTTTCAGGCACTGGTGATATTAATAGTAATACTTATGATGGTCAATTTAGAGGCGATTATGAATATACTGCCGGGGCTGGTGATTTAGATGAATGTAATGGCATGACTGTAAACGGTCAATATGGTTACTACATCACCAATGCATTTCCCTGGGTTTTAAATTGTTTTAAAGGCACACCTGATGCAAGTTTCACCGCAACAGGTCCTGCTTTACAAAACCTGATGCACAGCCATGATGATGAGCAAATGCATATACATTAATTTAAACCGATAAAGCCAACAAATATGTTGGCTTTTTACATTAACAGCATTTGCTTAAAGACGATTATACTTTAAATAACTCAACACACATCAAGAGCATGCTTCTCTTTAAACTCGCTTTTTAATTTATCTACAAAACGCCTTAATACCAAAGGTAATTGTTGTTGGTACGAATGAATGGCATATACGTTTCTTTGTTCACCTTCAAATTCAGGCAAAACACGTACTAATAATCCAGAATCAAGTTCATTTTTTACAAATATAGAAGGCACTAAACCTATTCCAACACCACATTTAATACTATTAATTGCACTGGTCGTTGTATTTACTTTTAAAAGTTTATTGCTTTCAAACTGTATCGATTTACCTAAATTATTATTGAGCATGCACTGCTTCTGCCAAGGTAAAGTCACCAGGTTATAATCAGATAAATTGTTAGGCTGAAATACTCCTATTTTAGCAATATATTGGGGAGACCCCACCAAAATACTGTCTAGCACGCCGATTAAAATAGCATTATAATTGCTGTCTTTTTGGGGGCCCACAGAAATAGCCATATCCAATTTGTTTTCTAAAATATCTAATCTTTCATCTGTAAATATAAGTTCAGGTATTAGCTTTGGATATTCAATGCATAAGTCTGCAATTATGGGGGTGACTAAACTTGTTTCAAACGCATGTGGGGCTGTGATCCCGATCCGTCCAGAAGGTGCATTATGATGAGACGCAACTTCTGCTATGGTCGTAGACAGCAAATCAACAAGTTGATCACTGCGTTTTGCAAGTAGTTGCCCAGCAGCTGTAAGAATAAGCGTCCGTGTACTGCGATTTAGCAACCTTACTTCAAGTGCTGACTCCAGCTGTGTTATATATTGACTCACAGCCGACTTTGTATGCCCTAAAGCGTCAGCTGCAAGCGTAAATGAGCCTTTCTTTACCACTTCATCAAATACCAGCATTTGATAGGATAACTTCTTTCGTTCACTTTTTATGAACATATATTTCAAATTTAAGCTAATTATCATCAATTGAAATAACAATATACTGACTGTTATCAAATAACAAGGAATACACAATGAATCAATTAATCATAAAAAACGTAATGAAAGCAAGCCAACAATGGATTGCCAGCTTTAACCAAGGAGATGTTCAGGCATGTATCAAACGCTATTCAAAAAATGCAACCATGCAGGTACACCCTTTTGGACAATTTAATTGCGTACAAGAAATATCTGATTTCTGGTTATCATTTGCAACAAAAAAACCAAGTGATTTGATTTATCGAAATGTTGAGATAAAAGTACTTAACGATAAACAGGCTGTTTTATCAGCAAATTGGTCAATGAACATTGCCAGTGGTTTTATCAGTAAAGAATTATGGACATTAGCTGATAATGGTCAGTGGTATTTAGAACAAGACGACTTCACTGTGTTAAAACAACTTGAAACCCCCTTAAAATCAGAACAAAGAACAGCATTAGTGCTTGTTGATTTACAAAATGACTATTTTGAAAGTGGGCGTTTTGAACTTGAAAACATCAACTCTGCTGCCAATAAAGCAAAATTACTATTAGAAAACTTTAGAGAGCAAGCATTGCCTGTTATTCACATTCAGCATATTTTCAAAGATAGCAAAGCAGCATTTTTTACGCCTAACAGCCCTGGTATAGAAATTCATAGCAGTGTTAAGCCACTTAAAAATGAAGTGGTGATTGTAAAACATCAAATCGATAGCTTTATTAATACACCCTTTGAACAAAGCTTAATTGAATTAGGGATACAAAAGCTCATTATTGTAGGTGCCATGGCACAAGCATGTGTTCAAACAATTTGTCGTTCGGCGACCAACAAAGGCTATGAATGTGAAGTAATTGAAGATGCAATAGCAGCACCTAAGCTAACTTATAATGAACATCAGTTTACCGGTGATGAAATTGTTGCTGCAAACCTTTTATCATTGTCTTTTGGTGGTGCCACAATTAATACCAGTGAAACATATTTAAAAGGCACAATTAACTTTTAGAGCATAAAATCGGTGCGTATAAAAGGCAAGCACGCTTGCCTTTATGGGCAAAAAGGGAGATATATCTAAATTATCTTCCCTACTTTATGAACTGCTATGGTTATATTCTGGGGATTAATATAGGACATAGCAATGACATAAGGTTATTTAAGGTACTAAGTCAGAATCGAATGCTTGCTCCAACAAAATAACGAGCACCAAACTCATCTACCTGTGAAGTAAAGCCAGACTCAGGTCTTTTGATCACAAGTGCCTCATTTAAGATGTTCACCGCTTCCACTGAGACATCAATATTATCGGTAGCATGCCAGACAAACGAAGCATCCAGTTGTTGGTAAGATTGCGCGATAGCATCCGTGCCTTCTTGCCATTCATCTCGCACATTAAAAGCAAGACGCGTGCTAAATATTTCATTTTCATAATAACCGGAAATATTAGCTGAGTTTTTTGATACCTTATCTAGCATTTCTTCTTTGCCAGCGGGGCTTATCACTGAGCTATCTGTATAGGTATAGTTCACTTGCAATCCAAAACCGTTATCAAAGGCTTGCTGGTATTGTAATTCAACACCAGTTACTTCTGCAGTACTCACATTTCTGTAACGCGTGACTAAACAGTTCTCACCACAGCCAGAAAAAGCTTCTCTTGCGTCGGTCTGATAAATGTAATCACTGATATTTTTGTGAAATACAGTACCACCAATGAGTGAACTTGCATTAAAATACCATTCTAAGCCAACATCATATTGATCTGACTTATAAGGTTTAACATCCGGGTTACCAACCGTTGCAGTTTTTAACTCTGATTGTACACTGGCTGCCATTTTAACCTGATCATAATCAGGTCGTGATACTGTTGAGCCTGCAGCAAAACGAAATAACAAATCATCCTTTAAATCTGCCACTAAATTAACACTTGGCAAAATATTAGCGTAACTTTCAGTTTGCTGTGCCGGTCCACCATCAGCCGTACCTTTAGATAATACATTAGTATCAACCACTCTGAGGCCAATATTGCCTCTAAAGGCATCTCCACTAAAAGTACCTTTAACATAAGCGGCTGTAATTTCTTCCTCAATAGAAAAAGCCTCACTAACAACCTTACTCTGCTTATTTGCTAAGGCGTAGTCCCAGAGACTTTTATCCATAATCGCAAAAGAGGTCAAGCTACCGCTGCGACCTTCTTTACTATGTAACCCAGATACATGGCCGCCATTAAAGTCAGCCAGCGTTAAACCTTCACTCATGGCATTTATTAACAATGGACCTGTGTTGTTACCACCATCAAATAAATCCTTTTGAGCCGAGAACATCTGTTCTTGATATTTAACACCAGTTTCAAGCATCGTAAATATGCCTAAGTCTAAATCAAAAGACAGATCAGCCTGATAATAATTAATTTCATTATCACGTACATTATTCAAAAGGCTAAATTCATTATACAGCTGCAATTGACTGTGATCATTGACATAAGTTGGATCTGTTGGGATCAGCTCCAAAGGTCCTGCAATATCAAAGGTAACACCTGTTTTGCTTTTATCTTTGAGATTACCCCACCAGGTACTGGTTTGCATACCACGAGACTTAGCCGTCGATTGCCCAACAACAGTATGTAACTCCCAAGTATCACCCGCATAGTCAACAGTAAAGTTAACAACATCCATTTCCATTTTTGGTGTGCGTAACATTGTATTATTAAAAAGAGGTACGTGATTTGCATCATTCAACTTAGGTATTGATGTAGCCCGAGTTGTGACGCCTTTATCATTGACAATTGACTTTTCACCGTCATAAACACCATTTAGAGCCGGTATTGCATATAAAGCAGTATTAATATGATTGTTATCGAGTACAAACTTATTGTAATCTAGGGAAAAATCCAATTGTTCTGTTGCCACATATTGCAGGGTTATCTGGCTACTGTCACGCTGACGCGCTTCATCAAATAAAATTGACGACATTGCACCTGGTGCGATTGGAATGTTACCTAAAGTATCAGCATCCTTTGGCCCAGCAGGGCCAAATGTACGCAATGTTTCGCGTACCACTCTTTGTTTTTCAACTGAATGCGCAACTAAGACACCAAAATTTTCATTGTCATTTTTCCAGCTATATAAACCCGATATACTTGGAGACCATTCCTTGGCAAGTTCACTATAGCCATTTTCAGCAGAGGCAAAAATGGTATTAGCTGCCATATCTAGTGGTTTACGCGTTTTTAAATTTACCGTCCCCCCCATAGCACCTTCATTAATATCAGCTTCTACCGACTTATACACATCTAAACCTGACACTTGCTCTGCAGACAGCATTTCGAAATTAAAGCTGCGGTTAAATTTCGCAAGATCAAACCAGCCGACACTGGCTACATTTTGACCATTCAATAATACCAAACTATGTTGAGGTGCAGTCCCTCTAATAGTCACACCATCCACTTCAGAATAGCCACGAGTAACGGTAACACCTGGTACTCTTTGCAGGGCATCACCGATATTTTTATCAGGAAACTTACCAATATCTTCCGCTGAAATAGAGTCCATCACCGAATCTTCAAAACGTTTGGTATTAAGTGCTTGTGTCAGACTCCCTCTGATCCCTCTAACTTCTATAGTCTCAATTTCCTCTTCAATCACTTGTTCACCTGATTGCGCTGCAATAGCTGAACTATGTAATGCGGATAAGATACATAGGGTTAAATAGCTTGTAATTTTTTTATTCATTCTTCTTCCCTTGTTGATTATTTTTGTTAACTTGTACTCATACAATACTTCAGAGCAGATATTCTTTTTTTATTTGTAAAATTATTATACTAATTAAATGTTAAACAATTTTTTATTATTAATGAAAAAAACACTTTAATAGTTGGCAATCACAAACATAAATAAGAGGGCCAGTAAAAACAGCGACTTAATCTGACCCTATGACCTAACTTGTAACCAACTCGTTAGTGAATACGCTTTTAATTACAAACAGCTTCAGAGCAATTTGATTTTGAAATTATTCTACAAATAAGGTTTGAAAATGCACTTGAATCAGCATCAATGCCAGTTCCGCCAGCAACCTGTACCGTTGCATCTAATGGTAATGTTTTTTGATCTTTCGATAAGTTTTTTAATTTCTTTTTATTTAGCTTAATTTTCATAACCTTATTCCTTATAATTTATTAATTTGAGCGAACTAGTTCTTGAAAGTTTCCACACACCTTTGAGAACAATGAACAAACATTGAAAACATATGACATACAGAACCTGAGAGTGAATCATCCCCCATGCCTGCACCACCAGTAACTCGTAGCGTTGCTTCAAGTGGCAATGCTTTTTGATCTTTCGATAAATTTTTTAATTTCTTTTTATTTAATTTAAGCCTTAGCTTCACAATCTCATTCCTTTTTAAAATTAATTAAAAGTAACTTTGAAGGTTTTATGAACACCTACAACCAGTAAACAGCAACCCCAACAATTAGTCAATTTATTTTACTAATCATTTAATAATAATTTTACAATCGCATTTGCACTTACAATACGGCTTGAATAAGCACAAATATAAGTTGATAAACTTGAATAACTTTCAAGCTCATAATCGGACCGCATGCCAATCACAACAACTTGTTCGGACCATATTTCCAATGCACTTTTCACTTTGTCAATTTGGTTTTTCACATCAAATGTTTCACCTGGCAAGGGGTAATCTTCGGTAAAAATAATGAATGGATCTTGGCTCTTAAATTGTGTTTTATTGGTAAGTTGCTTATTAAATTGCTCAAAATCAATATAAGTAAAATTACAATGGCTTTGCTCTAGACTGGCTAAAATGACATCTCTGGCAACTCTAGCATCATTAGGGCCTATACCTCGGCTATTAACAATACTGTCATATCCTTTAGGATCTGCCGCAAAGGTTAAATAAAAGTGCTTTTGAGTTAAAGGCCACACATTTATTTTATTTCTCAGTACCTTAATGGCTTTTAATGCACTCGCGTTTGAAATGTACTCGCACTCTTTTTCAGATAAATGGGGCAAAGCTGCTGCGGTTTTCACATGAATATATTTATGACACAAAACATGACTTAAAGCCGTATTGATCACAGTTTCATTTAATCGACCAGTTTTAACGGCTTCTATCACACCTTCAATAGTGTGCATTTGAATTTCTTTATAGTTGGTTGTACCATTTTCATAATGCTCTTCACTGAGCATTACTAAATGCGCACCCGCCTGTAATGCTAAAATAGCCGACTCTACTGGAGGGTAATTTTTACGCATTGCCCACATATTCATACTATCGGTAATAATCAGACCTTGAAAACCTAATGTGTGCTTTAATAGTTTTGTTAATATTTTATAAGATAAGGTTGCGGGATAATCGGCATCTATTTGCGGATATTTAATATGGCTGGACATGATCATAGACACATTTTGTGCAATTGCACTGATAAAAGGTTTTAAATCTTCATTCATTAATTCTTCAAGTGACTTATCAACCACAGGCAATGCCTGATGTGTATCTGTATGTGTATCACCATGTCCTGGAAAATGTTTTGCACATGATAAATTATTGCCATTTGCTATCCCCTTAATGGCAGCCTGAACATGTTTTGCGACATGTTCAGGTATCTCACCAAATGCTCTTTGCCCAATAATAGGATTATCAGGGTTGGCATTAACATCAGCACAGGGGGAAAGCAGCATATTATAACCAATCAACTGCATTTGCTGAGCAAAAACACGATACATCTCTTGTGTAATGTTTACATCATCAACTTTACCTAAAGCAAGATTCCCAGGGCCTAAGTCTGTTTCTTTAGCTAAAATACCCCAAGCACCTTCTTGATCAACACCCAAAATAAGCGGGGCATTACAGGCTCTTAATGCCGCTTGGTGTTGTAAGGTTTCAGCAAGTTTTGTGGCATCTTTTATATTATGGGCATTATCATCTGTAATATAAAACCCTCCTACATGCCTCTCTCTTATTAATTCAATCGCATAATCAATATCTTCACCAGAAAAAGCTAAAATAAATAATTGTCCAACTTTCTCTTCAATAGACAATGATGCTATAAGTTGTGCCACTTTTTTACGCGTATACATAACATTTCCCTAAATTTTGGCCGCAAAAATCTAGGCCATAAATTTAAGGCCAAAATTTTATATCTTAAAGATTGTTTAGGCTGCTTGAGATTTTGCGCCAGTGATCAACGCCACTAAGTCTTCTTTTGTGACATCAGCAACGGCAACATCAGCAACAGATTCTCCCTGATAAAGCACAACTGCACGATCACACGTTTCAACAACATGCTGCATGTTATGGCTAATAAGCAATACCGCAACACCTTGTGAACTTATCACCTTTATAAGCTCATTTACTTGCGCACTTTGCTCTACGCCTAATGCTGCTGTTGGCTCATCCATAACCACAATATCTGCGCCCCAATTAACGGCTCTGGCAATTGCAACCGCTTGACGTTGACCACCTGACAAATGATGTATTTGCTCATCATAAGAAGGAATACGACTATTCAAGCGATTTAATGCTTTTTTTGAACGACGCTCCATCGCCCCTTTATCTAACCAACCCAGCCATTTTAAAATTGGGTTTTTATGCTTTATTTCACGATTCAAAAATAAATTTTCTGTAATATTAAATTCAGGCACCATAGCCAGATCTTGAAATACAGTTTCAATGCCAACATTACGCGCATCTAAAGCTGATTCAATACTAACAACTTTGCCATTAACTAAAATATCACCATGATCTGGTGTATGAATACCTGATATGCAGCGCACCAATGTTGATTTTCCAGCGCCGTTATCTCCTAATAAACCAACCACTTCGCCTTTGTTTATTTTAAAGCTGACATTTTTTAGTGCATGCACACCACCAAAACTTTTTTTAATTGAATTTAGCTCTATTGCTGCTTGGTCCAAAGATGTTCTATCCATTTTTAAGCTCCTTCACACCAATCGCAACAGCAATAATTAAAATCACACCCCTTGCAATCATTTGTTCGTTAGTAGAAAAACCAGATAAGATAAGCCCATTATTGATCATACCCATTAACCATGATCCTAAAATAGCCCCAACAATGCAGGCCCGTCCTCCAAATAAACTAGTACCACCAATAGCAACAGCAGCAATAACCGTTAATAGATCAGCTTCACCTAAGGTATAGCGTGCACCATGTAAACGCCCTGCATACAATAGGCCCGCGAGTGCCGCTGCCACTGAAGAAATAACTAAAGAATACATTCGAATACGTGTCACTTTTATGCCCATCGCCAAAGCAGCTTTAGGACTGCCGCCGACAGCAAGTAAATGACGACCAAATGCGAGTTTTTGCATCACAATATACCCAATGCCGCCAATTAAAACAGTCCAAATAAGCAAAATGGGTATGCCCAAAATATCACCCGCCCCAAACATGAAAGTAAAATCCTGATTAATAATAGGCACCGACTCTAAATTTGTGAGCTGGCGTGCAATGCCAGTCACGATTCCCATAGTACCTAAGGTAATTAATAAGGATGAAACCTGCATACGCTCAATCAAAACACCATTGATTAAACCGATTACACCCCCTATTAATAAAGCCCCTGCAACCGCCATAGGTATGCCGGTATATTGTAATAACAGCGCCCCAACTAAAGCAGATAAAGCCACCACAGAGCCGATAGATAAATCGATATGACCGACCGATAATGCAAAAGTTAAGCCTACTGCCATAACCGTAATTGGTGCCATTTGACGAATAATATTCATAAAATTAGACACAGTTAAAAATGCGGTATCGTGAAGAAATACTGCAAATATAACTAATACTAAAATAAAAATATAATAAATAAACGCTTCTCGTTTAAAAGCAAATTGTTTTAATAACGCAATTGAAGCACTATCGGTACTCATATCTAATTCCTTGTTATTATTTACGAAACACTACAAATTTGGTTGGACCGCCAGTTATAAGGATGACTGTTTTAAAGCAAGGTCAAGCATTTTGGGTAACGGTGTTTTAAACGCTTTTTCCCAAATAGCTCTCATATTATGTTTTCTCACAAAATCAAATGGCACAATTGTAAAAGGGGCAGCTTTTAGTCCTAAAGTAGACGCGCCACCCAATCGGGCCATCGTTTGACCAATGTCAAATGGTCTATCTGATATGGTGCCATATAAATTTCCACCCATTGCCATATCAACTAAATTGTTAATACCTAAATCATGGGTGATCACTTTTATATTTTTGCGTCCATGTGCTCGCAATGCTTCAATCACCCCTTCAGCTGCCGCATCCCATGAAACATAAATCGCTTCAAGATCTGGATTTTGTAAAATCATAGCCGATGCAATGCTGTTTGTTTCATGCTCCTTAACAAAGCCTTTTTCAGCACTAATATTAATATTGTTATATTTTTCAAGTGCAGCTTTAAATGCCTGATCACGGTTATTCGTAATAAAATATTTAGCATCGTGATAGATCATGCCGATATTACCTTGATTATTAACTGCTTGTGCCACCAGCTCAGCAGCAGCTTTTCCCATACCAAACATATCATCAGTAACAATACCAACATAATCTTTTCCCAATTCAAATCCTGGTATAGGATTGCTTAGTAATACTAATTTTGCCCCTTTTGAAATCACTTTTTGATAACTACTTTTTGTACTGACTCCATCAACACTCAAAGATAAAATAATATCTGGATTTAATGCGCTTATATTTTCTAAATCAGCCACTTGTTTTGCGGGATCAAACTGCGCATCCGTTATCGTAATTACTTTAATGCCAAGCTTTTTAAATTCAGTTTTTGCACCTTGGGTCACAGCGTTCACCCAAGGGCTTGAACCATGCCATACTAAAGCCGCAGTCAGTGATTTATTCTTAATCACCGCTATTTGTTCTGAGGTTAATGTAACATCTGACGATTTAGTGCCATTTTGAATACTTTTAATATCAACTGCATTTACTTGAGCTGTTATTAACAAGCCCATTATTAAATATACACATGACTTAGTCTGATTATAGATATCACTCAATTGAGTCAAAAATGCCAGTTTCATTATTATCCCTAATTGTTCATTTTTTAATTCATACGCTAATATTAAGGGAACAAATTAATATGTCAAACATTTTGACTTATTAATTTAAGCTCGATTTTTTTCATTAAGACTGTAATATTACATGTAAGATTTATAGAAAAGTCATCAATTTAAAGGCTAAACTCATTTGAAAGGCTCTAACTCAAAACAAAATAAGGCGCAAAATTTACGTTTAGTGCTATCACAAATCGTTTCATTAGGACCTATTTCAAGAGTAGAGATTGCCAGAAATACACATTTGACTAAACAAACCATTACAAATATGGTTGAAGAACTACTAGAGGCGAATTTAGTTATAGAGTTAGGAGTAAAAAAAGAGGGCAGCGTTGGTAAGCCATCTAAAATGCTATCTTTAAATAAAGACGCAGCTTATACCTTTGCTTTTAAAATAAACGAAAAAGATATTAGTGCTGGTCTTTTCTCACTCAATGGCGAACAACTTAACTCTTTAAATACAACTTATAAAGAAGATAAATTAATAAATCAAATTCAGTTTTTATTTGAAACTTTACTCACTGCATGTCAATTACAAAAAACACAATTGTTAGGCCTAGGTTTATCTTTTAATAATGCACAAGAACGCTCAATTGAGAGCTATAAAAAGAGTAAATATTTACAAAGCGAGTTAAGCCATTTATTTAATTTACCTGTTGCTTTAGAAACCACTGCATCTGCTTGCGCTGCATATCATATGCTTCATGCTGAAGCCCGCCAATTGCATAGTTTTATTTATATTCATTTAGGAGATGTTGTCGAAGCATCCGTTGTGTATGACAGACAAATTTTATTAGGCCAAAATGGCCTGACTGGTGCAATAGGTGAATTATTTGTCACACCAGAAACCGATAAAAAAACAGCCGAACTTGGCAGGTTAAATGACTTTGTATCACTCAACTCTTTAAAAAAATTTATTGGTAAAAGTGGCTGCAATACTGAAAGTTTGATTCAATATTATACTAATCACCCTGATAAAATTACTCCCTGGTTTGATATGGCGGCTGAACCAATGAGAATTGCAATACATACTTTAGAATCCCTATTAAATTGTCAAACTATTATCATAGGGGGTGATATCAACAGCTGGTTTTTAGATAAATTTATAACACTACTTCGCCCTTTTATTCCTTCAATCTCTCAATTTGGTGACAGACATGTCGTGCGCTTAATTAAAACCCCAGATGTTGATCATATTTCATTAAAAGGTATTGCAACCCTACCTTTACATGCCGCTCTGAACGATGAGAATATGAAAACACTGTCTTTATCACCCTTGTTAAACTTAAATAAAATACAAAATTTAATTTATACCTGATTAGATGATGCTACCCGACTAAAGTTTGATTGATTTTTAACAGCAAAGGATTCAGCCTAGTGCAATTGTATTTATATAAACTGTCTAAGAATGAATAAATTAACCGCTTTGCTATTGTGCGCTACGTCATACAATTTATTAGCGCAAACGGCCCTCCTACCTCACACAACAGATTGGATAAAAGACAATGTATTCACTCAAGGTATTGAAGGTCCTGCGGTAGATAATAAAGGTCATTTATATGCCGTCAACTTTAAAAATCAAGGCACGATTGGCAAAGTAATCAAGAAAGATCAGGCACAATTATTTATCACTTTACCCAAAGGCAGTATTGGTAACGGTATACGTTTTGATAGCCACAATAATATGTTCATCGCCGATTATACTGGCCACAATATTTTAAAGGTAGACAATAAAACTAAATTAGTGACAGTCTTTGCGCATAATAAAAAGATGAATCAACCAAACGACATTGCAATAATGAAGTCTGGCGTTTTATTTGCCAGCGATCCTAATTGGTCTAACAATACGGGAAATTTATGGCGCATAGACAAAGATGGCAGCACACACTTATTAGAATCAAACATGGGCACAACCAATGGCATTGAAGTCAGCAATGATCAAAAACTTTTATACATTAATGAAAGCAAACAAAGAAAAATTTGGCAATACGATATTCAAAAAGGTAATACACTCATTAACAAACGTTTATTAATTGAGTTTCCTGACTTTGGGTTGGATGGCATGCGAACTGACATTAAGGGTAATTTATATGTTGCGCGTTATGGAAAAGGAGTCATTGCCAAAGTATCACCACAAGGCAAGTTACTTAAAGAAATTCAATTAAGAGGAAAATTCCCCACAAATATTGCTTTTGGCGGAAATAATCGTGATCAAATATTTATAACCATGCAAAAACGTGGCGCAATAGAAACAATCATGGCAGATTATTCGGGAGCAAATTAATTAACACACATAAGGATATTTAAAATTGTTAAATTTAAAAAGATTGAGTTTTTCAATAATGTTATGCACTTTTCTTTTAGCATGCATTCAGCAACACAATAGCAATGATTCAGTCCCTTCTCAATGTGTAAAAAATCCAGTTCAATGCAAGGAAGGTACTGAGCTTGATTATCAAGCATTACTGAATAATTTAATTTCAGAGGCCATTCCTGGAGTCACTTTATTTGTAGAAACACCCAGCGCTCAATTTAAAGGCAGTGCGGGTCTTGCAGATATAGAAAATAAAATTGCAATGACACCGGATACATTAATGCCAAATGGTAGTGCAGGCAAAAAACTAACCGCCCTTTTGATTGCGATGTTACATGATGAAGGCTTACTTAATTTAGACGCACCTATCAGCCGTTATCTATCACAAGACCTATTAATACAAATACAATATTCAGATTTAATGACTTTAAGAATGCTGCTTAACCATACCAGCGGTATATTTGAATATAATGATAGCGGGGATTATGCACTATATAAGGCACAATTTTCCGATCCTTCATCACTAAAGACAGATCTATTTTTCTTAAAGTTCGCACTTAACATGCCTGGTTATTTTAAACCGGGAACTCATTATGCTTACTCTAATTCAAATTATGCTCTTGCGGGCCTTATTTTAGATCGTATTTTAAAACAGCATCATTCAAAAGCTGTCAGAAATAAAATTTTAGACCCCTTAAACATGCAGCACAGTTATTATAAAGCGATAGAAAAACACAAATACGATATCGCCTCAGGTTACTTTATCAATAATGAAGAAGAAAATTTCCCCACCCCACTTTATCAAAGATTTAATACAAAAACTGTCATCGAAAACACAAGGCTTGCCGATGCACCTTTAGCTTCAAGTAGCCCAGATATGGCCAAACTACTTAAAGCAATCATTGCCAATAAATCTTTTATTAATGATGACATAAGGGAGAATTTAATTGGTGCAAAAAGGTTAATTGAAATAGACGAAAATAACTTTTATCGCGCATCCAAAATTCATTATGGTTTAGGTATTTTTATAGAAACAATTAATGAAACAACTTTTTATCATCATGCTGGCAATGAGTTTGGTTATTATACGCAAAATATATATATTCCCACATTAGACGTCAGTATCACAGCGATGGTTAATTGTGGTGTATTTGATGAATGTGACGCACCATTTAATGAAATGGTATTTAAAATATTAGAGTCTTTTTTGAACGTAACTAATACAACTAAGCAGATATAATTTTTAACTTTTTTAATATATATAAAATTGGGCCATAAAGGCCCAACTAAAAGTATTCATTTAAAACTAGTCATCACTTGTAGTACTGAAATTTTCTTGTGCTTTTTCTACTTCACTATATTGTGATAAAAGTTGCTGTGCCACTGCTGAGTCTGTCATTTCATTTAAAAAATCAACTCCTTTTTGTCTGATCTCACGCTCTGAATGCTCTAATAAATTACCAGCAATCAACATGAGTTCTTCATTTTTACTATTTTTTAAAGCCGATAAAACAACTGGGATCTCTCCTAAAGGCATATGCTTTATTTCAGTTAAGAAATAATTTTTTATTTTCTGTCTTGTTACATGTTTTGATTCATCGATTCGTCGATATAAGCTACCCAGCGCAAGCAACCCTGAATCTTTTATAACACTATTACTGTGTTCAAGTTGTGTTGTTTTTAGTAAAATATCCTCTGCTAACTCATCGCTTGGGTCTTCAACTGTTGAAGCCGAAAATAAAGCATGCTCCTGCAACTGCGATTGATGGTCGTTATTATTAATCACTTCGCTTAAAGCGTTTAAAGAATTTGCCGTTCCATCCGTTGATAAAGCAGTTAAAACAGCCCCATAGAGCCAGTCTTTTTGTCCAGATTGACTGATAAGTTGTGCCAGTATTGTGGCTTGTTCAGGTTTTGCTTTTAATAAACCTAATAAATTATTAATTAAATCACTGATTTTTGATAATGGTGGTGACTGATAAAATTGATTATTTATTTCATCATAAATTTTATACGCATCTAAGTCTTTATAGGCTAGCTTGATCCTACGCAGTTCTTCATCATCAAATAAATTGCTATCAAGCGCCTTATCTGTAAAGTCAGTTATATCGACATCAACAGCACCTAAATAAGGATAAATACGTAATAATGAAATTGTGTCATCCCTTTGTAAAAACACATGATTATTTACTAAAATATCTAAATTAACTTCCTGAGATAGCTCTATAATTTCATGTTCATTATTTAAATTGATATGTGTTTTATAGGATTTAATATTTCCTTCATATGCTAAGTCATAATCTGGTAATAGTGGTTTTATATCGTTAAACCCTGTTGCAATGTGCTTTATATTTTTACAGTCTATTGACTGTGACGTTTTTGTTTTATACAAACCTAAATCGTCAGTTGTTTTATATTCACTCACCTGATGATTATTCGCTATCAAAAAGGGCGATAGTAATGACGTTAACATCAATCTAGCTTCTTTTCCGACTGTTGGGGAAAACCTAACTTGATCGTTTGAGTTTACCCAGACATGCTGGTTAAGTTTTTGTGCCATTAAAGGTGCATCTATATCTTGCCATGCAACTTTAAAATCAGAAAATGTAAAAATTGTGCCTGACTTATGAGTTTCTTTAACAGGCATTAACGATATATTTCCTGACATCAAAAATCTTGAGCTATCATTTTGATACTCTTCAGTAGTAACAGCTTCATCCGCAGAAAATACGGCCGATAAATTAATTAAAGTACTGGTTTGAGCTTTAAATCTAAAACTTGAAGCGATATTATTTATAGCTTCACATCGTTCATCCACTAACGCTTGTGCATTGACGCTCGTTTGTAAGTTATTAATTTGTGATGAATTCAAGTTATTTGGTGTATTTAAATGAGGCATTAATAAAAACAATACAAAAGCAAATATAACTAAGCTGAATATAAGGATGATACGTTTATTCATTGAAAATAATTCCTGATAATAGGCTCCATAAACAGAGCCTATAAAGATTAATTTTGAGTTAGTTTGAAAGTGAAATTATGGTTTTACTTTGTGGTGAACTATCAAATTTTTGGAAGGTTTTTCTCCAAGGAATAAGACCCACTTTACCTTCAGCTCTAAAGTAACCTTTCGGCTTTTGATAATTATTGACTAATAAAGCATGCAACCCACCTCCATCAGCTGTCATATCCAAAGGCATATTCCAGTTATATAGTGGGTTCATACGTACTTTAAGCTTTACAGAAGGAAGAGAATCATTATCTGGAGTAATTGTGACATCTGTTGATAAATTACTTTCAAAGCTCGGCGTAATACTCGCATTCAAACCTGTTAGTGCAGATGCATTCATTCGCGCTTTAACATCCATTCTAACATCAGCAGATAAATTTGCTGTAAATTTCACGCCCTTTACATCCATTTTAATATCGTTATAACGTAAACGTTTGGTGATCAAATTTTTATTATAAGTTTCTTCAAAAAAAAGAAACTCTTTTGCTGTTCCAGCTAAAGTTATTCTATCAACAGCAGCTAAAAATGTATTCAAACGCGTTTTTGCACCTGGAAATGCAAATCGAGGATTATTGACTAAGCGTCTGATGGTTTCTTTAGTATATTTTTTCATGCTTGTTAGGGGCTGTTGATCTTTGTTTGAATTTTGTGCGTAAGTGACAATCTCGTATAATTCACTTCGCCAAAACCAAACTAAACGAGATTGTCATGC
>NZ_FOLO01000014.1 GCF_900112265.1 Pseudoalteromonas denitrificans DSM 6059
CCGTTAATTGCTTGGGGTGCGAATAATACACCTTAAAAACCTTGAGTCAACACTTAATTTTAATTTTCTTTAGAAGAAGTTTCTTTCTAAAGAATCGTTAAGTTTTACTTGCCTCGCCAACCTAGCTAACTTGCTACACCCCTTTAAGAATGTTGCTTGCCGTCTGTGTCGGTGGAGGCGCAGTATAGAGAGATTTGGATTGAGCGCAAGTGTTTTTATCACTTTTTTTGAATTAATTATTTATACTGTATTTAACACATATTGATACCAAGTTATTCACAAAGTCCTGTGCACAACCCTGGATTTAACACTCTCAAAACCTATGCATTTTACTTATATATAAATAATCACTATTTTCTATGCTATATATAGTGATAACATTTAACCTCTATATAGGTAGAATTAAACCTTAGTGAGCTCTTATCCACTTTGAGCCAGTACATAATAAATTCACGGAACTCATAAAAGATGAAAATCATCAGTTTTAATATAAATGGCCTACGTGCACGCCTTCATCAACTTCAAGCTATCATTGACAAGCATCAACCCGACATTATCGGTTTGCAAGAAATAAAAGTGCACAATGATGCATTTCCGATTGAAGACGTTGAAGCCATGGGCTATCACGTTTATTTCCATGGCCAAAAAGCACATTATGGTGTTGCTATGCTCTGTAAAAAAGAAGCTGATAGTGTGCAAATGGGTTTTCCAACCGATGATGATGACGCTCAAAAACGCATGGTCATGGTAACAACAACAAATGATGCTGGAGATAAAGTTACAGTTTTAAATGGTTATTTTCCACAGGGTGATAATATTTCCCATGAGACTAAGTACCCATATAAACGTCAATTTTATACTGATTTAATGGGTTATTTAGATGAACACCATGATAATGAGGAAAACATCATTGTGATGGGCGATATTAATATTTCTCCCACAGATTTAGATATAGGTATTGGCGAGACAAATGCAAAACGCTGGTTAAAAACAGGAAAGTGTTCTTTTCAACCAGAAGAAAGACAATGGCTCTCAACATTAATGGACTGGGGTTTTAAAGATACCTTCAGAGAACAGTTTCCTGATGTCGCAGATAAGTACTCATGGTTTGATTATCGCTCTAAAGGTTTTGTAGATAATAGGGGATTACGAATTGATGTAATACTTGCAACTGAATCTCTTGCAAAAACATGCATAGATACAGGCATTGATTATGAATTACGTGCAATAGAAAAACCTTCTGATCATGCGCCCATTTGGTCTGAGTTTAAATAAGATGTCATTAGCTTATATATGTCCAATATGTACACAAAACTTAAGTCTTAATAACAAAACACTAAGTTGTTCAAATAATCATAGTTTTGATTTTGCGAAAGAAGGTTATGTAAACTTATTGCCCGTACAGCATAAAAAGAGTAAAGATCCAGGTGATAACATTGCAATGGTTCAAGCTCGGCGTCAATTTTTATCCCAAGGGCATTATTGTTTTTTACAAAATGCAGTTGCTGATAAATTAAAGTCAGTTGGCCCAGATAAAACAGTTATCGATTTAGGCTGTGGTGAAGGCTTTTATACACAAGCTTTGCAAAAGTCAGCACCTACATGCACGGTTTATGGTGTAGATATTTCCAAGCCCGCGATAAAGTATGCCGCTAAACGGTACCCAGATTGTCATTTTAGTGTTGCTTCTATCGCACAAGCACCATTTAATGATTTGAAAGCAGATGTAATCGTCAGTATTTTCGCTCCTTTATTTGATACTGAACTTTCACGTTTATGTAAAGACAAGCTTATTGTAGCAAGCCCTGGTCCAAGACATTTATTTGAACTTAAAAAGCAAATCTATCAAGATGTCAATCTTCATACACCAGTTGATTGCCCTCAAGGATTTGAAAGTTATAGTGAAGAGACACTAACCAGAACTGTGGTACTTGATATTCCTACTGCAAAAAATTTAGTTATGATGACACCTTTTGCATGGAAATTTAGACCTGAGCATTGGCAAGATTTAGAGCAAAAAGAAAATATTGAAGTTACTTTAGAGTTCTACTTATCTATATTTAAAAAGATAATTTAGTTTATCTGAATTGAGGTATTAAAGTATTAAAAAAGGCTTTCTTTGATAAGAAAGCCTTTTTAGTTTTTACGTTTTTTATGAACCATTAATTAATATATGAACATAAATACTTGCCCCGTAGCCTAATGCTATAACAGGAGTCCATTTTAAGTGACTAAAGAAAGTATAATACCCTCTAGCTTGACCCATCAATGCAACGCCAGCAGCAGAACCTATTGATAACATACTACCACCCACTCCAGCAGTTAATGTTACAAGTAGCCATTGTGAATGAGACATTTCAGGCTGCATCGTTAAGACTGCAAACATGACCGGAATGTTATCTACAATTGCAGATAAAATTCCTACTAATACATTCGCCGTTGTGGCACCTAATTGAACATACATAAATTCAGATGCTAAGCCTAAATAACCAATATAGCCTAAACCGCCTACAGCTAATATTACCCCGTAGAAGAAAAACAACGTATCCCATTCCGCTTTAGCAATTTTATTAAAAATATCAAAGTCATCTTCAATTTGATGACCAGTTGGTATGTCGTTGTGGTCAATTTCAATTTTTGCAGATTGGCGTAAGTAGTAACCAAATAATTTAAGATAAGCTAGTCCTAGCATCATACCGAATACAGGCGGTAAATGTAGGAAGTTGTGGAATGATACAGCTGTAATAATTGTAAGAATAAACAGACCAACAATTGTTAATCCACCTTTTTTAATCGGGGTCATTTCAAGCGATGATGATTTTGGTTTGCCAGTAGGTAATGCAAATTGCATGATGAATGCAGGTATAATAAAGTTAACTACGGAAGGGATAAATAATACAAAGAATTCCTGGAATTGTACGATGCCTTTTTGCCATACCATTAATGTTGTAATATCGCCAAATGGACTAAATGCACCACCGGCGTTAGCACCAACAACAATATTAATACAGCTAATCGCAATGAATTTTGGTTCATCTTTACCTACGGCTAATACTACAGCGCACATAATTAAAGCTGTTGTTAAGTTATCTGCGATCGGCGAAATAAAGAAAGCTAAGATTCCAGTTAACCAAAATAAAGAACGGTAACTAAAACCCTTTAGAACCAACCAATCGCGTAATGAATTAAATACATCACGTTCCAGCATCGCATTGATATAGGTCATGGCAACCAAAAGGAAGAAAAACAGCTCCGCATATTCTAAAAAATTATGACGGATCGCGACTTCTGCCGAATGCGGCATACCCTGAGAGTTATAAAATGCGGCTATTAAAATCCATATAAGGCCAGCTGCTAATAAAACAGGTTTTGATTTACGTAAATGAAGTTTCTCTTCAAGAATAACTAAACTGTATGAGAGTACAAATATTGCGAGGGCTGTATAACCAATCCAGTGCGTTGTTAAGTCGATGGTATCACCCCCACCTGAAGCAAAAGCAGATCCTGAGCAAACCAGTGCAATCAGAATGAATAAAAGTTGTTTCATATAATTTAGCGTCCCCAAATTTTTGTGATTATTTTATCGTGCTATAAGTACTAATAAAATAATCCCCTACAATAGATAGAATCTTTGCGGGGGAAAATAGCACTTTGTAACTTATTTTTATTGATTTAAAACAAATAAATGAAATACATAATAATTGTTAATTGAATTACCTTGCTTTATGATTTAAATATAATCAATATTAACTATTTATCTCTTCTCATATTTTCAAGTCGTGATAATAAGCTGGAGGTATCTTGCCGATTACCACCAATTGCCTGTACTTCAGCATAAAACTGATCTACCAGTGCTGTTAAAGGGAGGCTCGACTGGTTATTTCTAGCTTCATCTAACGCTATACCTAAGTCTTTTCTCATCCAATCAACAGCAAAACCAAAGTCATATTCACCTTGCCACATGGTTTTATATCTATTTTCCATTTGCCAAGAACCTGCAGCCCCTTTTGAAATGGTTTCAATCACTTTTTCACCATCAAGCCCTGCACTGCGCGCAAAATGTAATCCTTCAGCTAAACCTTGTACTACCCCTGCAATGCAAATTTGATTTACCATTTTAGTTAATTGACCAGCCCCCACCGGGCCTAGCAGTTGACTAAATCTAGAATAAGCCCCCATAATGGGCTGTGCCTGCTCAAAGGTTTCAGCTTCACCACCAACCATAACCGTCAGCACACCATTTTCAGCACCTGCTTGACCACCAGATACTGGCGCATCTAAAAAGGCAATTTGCTTTTTGTTAGCCATTAGAGCGATTTCTCGTGAGACTTCAGCAGATGTTGTTGTATGATCAACCAAAATAGTATTTTCAGACATAGTGCTGAGCACACCATCGTCATTCAAAGTTACTTGACGTAAATCAGCATCATTACCAACACATATAAATACAAATTTGGCATCTTTTGCTGCAAGTGCAGGTGTTTGTGCTATTTTACCTTGATATTCAGCCATCCATTTTTGTGCTTTTTCTTGTGTACGGTTATACACAGTGACATCAAAACCTGCATTTTTTAAATGCCCTGCCATCGGATATCCCATCACACCCAAACCAATAAAAGCGACTTTAGTCGACATTTTAACTTTCCTTATTTCTTATTATTTACCTGTGAAATACATTTAAAAATATCTTTGCCTTAGTTAATAGACAAACGATATGCCAAATTCCACCTAATTTTTATTATTTAAATGCGACATTAGCAAAAACAGCGGTCATCAATACTGGACAAATATAACGTATATACTGGGCAAACCAATAATGTAGGCCCTTAGAAACTGACAATAACTTATTTCCTTTACGCCATAACCAACCAACCGTTATAAAATAAAATAGTCCCATTAGAGGCAATTGATATTGAGTAAATAATTTAATTACTAAACCAAATAACCAATCAAAATTTAAAATAATCGTACTAGATGCAATAAAAATAACTAAAGTTACTAACCAAGTAGACTTTTGTCTGCTCAAACTTTTATTTTCAACCAAAAAAGCAACGGGTATTTCAGTTGAGGAAATAGTAGAGGTAATTGAAGCTATCGACATTAAAACAAAAAAGATAAACCCAATGAATAAACCAATTTGGCCCATA
This sequence comes from Pseudoalteromonas denitrificans DSM 6059, assembly GCF_900112265.1. Classification (GTDB taxonomy): domain Bacteria; phylum Pseudomonadota; class Gammaproteobacteria; order Enterobacterales; family Alteromonadaceae; genus Pseudoalteromonas; species Pseudoalteromonas denitrificans. The sequence continues at coordinate 5,148 of NZ_FOLO01000014.1, forward strand.
GAATTAAAAAGTTCAGGTAAAACAGCAAAAATTAATTGCCCCTCACCTATCAACTTACCATTTTGAAAAACTTCAACGCCATGGCTTTGGGCTACATAAATTGCAGGTATAATCAATAACCCAGCTAGAAATGCAACGCCTGTATCTAACATTGCGACCGATAATGTCAACTTAGGTAAATTAGCATCCGGTTTCAAATACGAACCATAAATCATCATACAGCCTACACCTAATGACAAAGAGAAAAAGGCTTGTCCCATTGCTGCAAGAATCAAATCAGGATTAAGAACTTGATTAAAATCAGGATTTAAATATGCATTAAAACCTTCCGCTGCCCCCTCTAAAGTTGCAATATAAGCGGTTAAAGCAATTAATAAAATTAACAATAACGGCATTAACCGCCTAGACCAGATCTCTATACCTGACTTTACCCCTTTAAGAATAATACTTGCGCTTAATAACAACATAAATGGCGTAAAAATGAAGTTTTTTAACATTGAGTCTGAATTAAGAAATTTGCTTAATTCATTAAGCTCAAAGAACCTTGCAATGGGGTCTAAACTATACGCAAGCATCCAACCAGCAACAATCGAATAAAAACTTAACATAACAATTGCACCAGACAAACCAATATAACCCGCTGCAGCTCCCATATTTTTTGAGCGCTCTTTACAAGCATTTTGAAGTGCTTTAACAGGATTAGCTTGTGCGCTATGCCCTAAATATAATTCGGTATAAAGTGCAGGCAATGCCAGTAGAAATATGACCAAAAAGTAGACTAAAAGAAAAGCTCCACCGCCATGATTCGCGGCTTGTGTTGGAAACCCCCAAATATTACCTAAACCAACTGCAGCACCTGCTGCTGCAAGTACAAAACCTAAACGACTTTGAAAGCCATCACGTATTTCTGCCATTTTATTGTTATCTCTTATTATTTTTATGTATTATGCACGCCGACGAGTTGGAATAGTACAGCCTTAACTCACTATATAGCAAGCGCCTTAAGGTAGGAACACGCATTAAACCACAGCCTTTTTTAATTAATGATCTTAAGTATCAAAAACAAGATATACCGACTTCGCTTGAAGCAGGTATTAATTTGTTTATATATGACTCAAATAAGTTGCAAATAGACAATTACACTTACAATAAGTTATTTACCCAATTTGAAATAGACACTATCAATACACGTAAAAAACATGCTGCTAAACAAGAATATATTGCAAGTCGATATATGATAAAGCAGGTATTAAGTCAGTATTTAAAATGCCAACTTGTTGAACTTGAAACACGTTTTAACTTAAAAGCAAGTCGTTTAGAAGTCTTTTATAAAGATACCCTTTTACAAGTTTCAATTTCAATATCACACAGTAACGGTGTAGTGCTAGTTGCACTAAGCAATACAGTATTCACTTTTGGTGTCGATATTGAAAAAATAAATTTAAAACGTCCTTTTATAAAACTTGCCAAACACTTTTATCATGATGACGAAGTTGCATTAATAGTTAATGCAAATAAAGCACATGATAGTTTTTATCGAATCTGGACATTAAAAGAAGCACTCGCAAAAACAATTTGCCAGCCAATATCTCAGTTATTAAGTAAAAACGTTTTTGATGAAATCCAAAAACGCGCTTTAAATACAACTTCATGTCACTGGCAAGAATATGATGTCAGTTTAATAAGCAGTCATATTAGTGCGAAAGTTAACATTCAATCTATTAACTTCCCACTAAGCCTCTAATAATTGACTATGAATTTTTTGCACTATTGAGTCAGATTGAGACTGTTCAACCAAAAAACATAAATTATGCTTACTTGCTCCATGACAAATTAACCTAATATTAAAGTCAGCCAAAACTTGCATAAGATTAATTTCATGTTGCTGTAATTGGATTTGTGAACCGATTAATGCAATTAATGTCAGGTTATTTTCAACACTCACATGACAAAACTTAGTTAATTCGTCTAAGCAAGCTTGCTCTAACTCAGGACGGCTCGTATTCGGTGCATTATCTAATGTAAGCGCAACGCTAATTTCAGAAGTTGTAATTAGATCAACCGAAATATTATACTTTGCTAATATTGAAAAAACTTTTGCTAAAAAACCGCTGGCTAACAGCATTTCAGGGCTTTTAAGCGTTAAGAGTATTTGGTTTTTCCTTTGTGTAACCGCTCGGATCCCCGAATGTTGTGATTTTTCTTTTTCTATCCAAGTTCCACCTTGTTCTGGAGCTCGACTTGACCCCACAAAAACAGAAATACCTGCGCGACTGGCTGGTAATATGGTTGCAGGATGTAATACTTTGGCGCCAAAAGTTGCCATTTCAGCCGCTTCATCAAAACTAAGTTTAGCAATTGGCTTTGCTTTGATACATAAACGAGGATCTGTTGAAAATATACCAACAACATCAGTCCAGATATGTATACTCGATGCCTCAACTGCCTCAGCAAATAGCGCTGCACTATAATCTGAGCCTCCTCGGCCTAAAGTTGTCGTTTCATTAAATTCGTTAGACCCAATAAAACCTTGTGTAACTACAACTTGGCTGGTTAATAAAGGTAACAAATATTTTTCAGCTGCTGTTTTAGTCGCATTAATATCAGGAACTGCTTTTGAAAACTGACTGTTCGTCTTCAAAATATCTCTAGCATCGAGACGGGTCGCTTTTATATTTAAGCGGCGTAATACTTGTGTAAATAAATAGGATGAAAAGCGTTCACCAAAGCTTAATAATTCGTCTTTTTGCTGCTCCGAAAAAACTTGCTGTATTGCCACAAACTTAAACTCACTTAAAGTATGTTCAAAGCCAGTCGCTAAGTCAGCATCAAGGCTAATATCCTCTAAAATAGAATATTGAATATCTACAACTTGTTTAATATGCGTAGTCCGTTGTTCATCCGTTATATCGTTTAGGCATAAAGCAACAAGATGATTTGTGACCCCTGCACTTGCACTGACTACAACAAGGCGAACCTGATCATTATTTTTTATTATCTGAGCACAACGGCTCATTGCTGAGAAGTCAGCAACACTGGTACCGCCAAACTTGGCGACTATATAAGATGAATTCATGGGATCTCCTAATACTTATAAGGAGAACTTGGCAGGACTTGATAATATTAAAACCGAATAAAATACAATTCTAAAATATGTGTCTCAGCCAGAAGCTCTCCACCTAATCAAACATGTTGAAACAATATTTGATTCTCGGTGACAGTTTTTAGGGATTCAGCCCAAAAAACCGAAAAATAATTTCACGGAAAATTATTTTCCTCGGCAAAAGTCCCCCTCATTAGTGGTCAACGGATCCCGCTCCTATCACTAAATAACCTGGCTTTCGCTCCTCTTCTGTTTATTAAAAGGAAAATTTCCTTAAAATAAAACCTCACTACTATGAGTGAGGTTTTGAAATTTACATTTTAGACGTCTAGCTGTCAATAATTAATTTTAATTTAAAGCACTGGCATTAAGAAACCAGCTAAATATGCGCCACTATAACCAATTGTATACGCAATTAATAAATAAAGGCTCATTTTCAAATAGCTTAAAAATGTCAGTTCTTTTATTTTACTCATTGCAATAATACCAGCTGCTGAGCCAATAATCAGCATTGACCCTCCCACTCCTGTAGCATAAGTGAATGCAAGCCATTGACGGGGATCCATTGCGATGTCAGCTTTCAATAAAGCAGCTGTCAGTGGTACATTATCAACAGCAGCCGATAGAATCCCCATGAGATAGTTAGCATACTCAGGTGCCAAAATTTCATATAAATGTGTAAATTGATTTAGTACACCGACTTCTTTCATTGCGCCAACTAATAGCAATACACCTACAAAAAATAGTAAAGTATCGTATTCAATCTCACGTATGTAGTCGATAATCTTTTTATTCACATCTTTTTTACGCATTAAAAACTGTGCGACTAAAAACATGAAAGACAACCCAAACAAAAAAGTTAAAACAGGTGGTACATTGTACATTACACTTAAAACTAAGGTTGCTGTAATAGTCGACAAAAATATAACGGCAATTGTAATATCTGTCTTTTCAATTCTTCGTTGTTTTTCAGACTCAAAATAAAGCGTACCATTCATATTAAAAGATAACATGCCCGCTAAAGCCATAACACTAATTGCAGATGGAACCACTAAGAGTAATAAATGACCAATAGTGACTTTGTCAGCTAAAAATATCATTAAAGTAGTTACATCACCCGTGATCAAAGAAACACCTCCTGAGTTAACAGAGAATATGATTAAAGTAGCGTATTTAATACGTTTTTTAGCTTCCAACTTTAATGACAAAACAACAGCTAAAGAAATTAAAGTTGCCGTGATATTATCTGAAATTGATGAAAATATAAAAGCTGAAATACCAATCAAAAACATTAACTTACGTTCAGATATTTGTTTTGGCATGGCCTTGTGTACCAAATTCTGAATAAACCCTTTTGAGTTTAAATATGCAACAAAAGTCATTGCTGACATCAAAAACAGCCATAAAGTCGCAATCTCTAAAATATTATCATCTAGCTGATGTTGTATAGTTTCAGGCGTTTGACCATTAATAGGAGAGATAAAGGCGATAATCCAACATAAAGTACCAAAAAATAATGTTGTTTTAGCTTTGTTAACATGAATAATATCTTCAATCACGATTAAAAGAAATGCGATTGCGACCAGGGACAGTATGATGCCAGTTACCATTGGGTGTTTAACCTTTTTACAAAAATGTGAAATAGTTAGGGTACAAATTTGGCGCGGAGTCTAACACTTAAATTATCATAAAACTATTATGATTTTGTTTAAAATCAAGGCTTAAAATTTATAAGTAGTATATATGCCTTTACGGTGAATAATTATGATTTACAACCGATGAAATATTGGTTTATATATAAACAAAAAACCAACCTGGATCGGTTGGTTTTTGATAAATTTAGACTAGTAAAGGTCTATAACTAATTTTGCGTATGTTTTTTCATCCAGTCAAACACTTCACCATACCAATGTACTCGATTATCTTTATTTAAAATCCAGTGATTTTCATCTGGATAAATAACCAGTTTTGACTCAATGCCCATGCGTTGTAATGTAGTATAAGCACCAAGACCTTGTGCATAAGGTACTCGGAAATCTTTTAGACCATGGATCACTAACATAGGTGTTTTCCAATTTTTTGTAAATGAAGCCGGATTAAATGATTTATAATCTTTTTCATCTGTCCAAAATGGACCACCCATATCATGCTCTGGAAACCATAATTCTTCAGTGCTTTGATAAAAACTGTCCATATCAAACAAACCTGCATGATTGATTAAACAGTTAAAACCTTCTGTCCAATTTCCAGCAATCCAGTTCATCATATAGCCTCCATAAGATGCTCCTAAAGCACAAGCATTGTTAACATCTAGCCAAGTTTGCTGTTTTGCGATGAAATCAAAACCTTTCTGTAAATCTTCAAGAGGTTTACCACCCCAATCTCGAGAAATTGAATCAGTAAAATCTTGCCCATAACCCGTTGAACCATGAAAATCTATCATAACAACGCCATATCCCTGTGCAGCCCATAATTGTGCGTTCCAGCGAGTGCTGAATAAATTGCCAAATGATCCTTGAGGTCCACCATGTACTAAAAATGCAATAGGGTATTTTTTGCCTTCTTTTACTTTATTTGCATCATAGTTCCAAGGCTTCACTAAATAACCATGGACAGTTTCATCATTCCATCCAGGAAAATTGAACTGTTCAAATTCACCGAATTGTACATTGGCTAGCTTTTCTTTATTAATGTCAGTTAATTGATTGAAATCTGAACCATCTCGATTAATAGAATATATATTTTTAGGTGAATTAAGCGCATGGCGCGTAAAAATAATTTTATTGCCTGCTAAGTGCAAATCGCCAGCGCTGCCATCTGAATAAATTTTACGGACATCACCAAAATTTGTACTTATTTCATATATGCTTTTTTGACCCATATCTTGTGCAACGACATAAACAGCGCGATTATTTGCTGAAAATGTAAAGCTTGAAACACTGCGGTCCCATAGCGGTGCAATTTCTTTTAATTCGGCTGTTTTTAAATCTTTTAGCATTAATGAGAATTTATCGGCTTCAAAGCCTGCTTTTTTCATGGCTAAATAAACCATAAAGCGACCATCATCAGAAAAAGTAGGTTGTGAGTCCCAAGCGGTGTTATCAGCCGTTAAGTTTGTCACCTCACCGCCTTCTATGGATACCTGAAACAAATCATAGTTTGTTGTCCATGCTTGATCTTTATTCGGTGCTTTTGCTGAAAATACAACATTTAAACTATCAGGTGTAAAAGTGACTTCTTCCATACCAGCAAAGGGTTTAGCGGGTATATCAGTATTCCAATCTGGTGTTAAATCTTTTGCTTGTATTGCTGGTTTATCAGAAATGTCACTCACAAAAACATGACTTCTAAATTCTGTTTTCCAAGTATCCCAATGACGTACAGGCAATTGTTTATACACTTGAGCCGTATGTTTTATTTTATTAAGCGATTCTTTTTTATCAACCGAACATTGAATTGTCTGGCATGTAGGAAATACTTCTAATGCTAAAGCAAGCTTTTTATTATCCGGCGATAACTTATATCCATTAATACCTAAAGCCAAATCTGTTAACGCAAGGGCTTCACCACCATTTAGTTTTAATTGCCAAACTTGAGTTGACTGCGCTCTATTCGCTAAAAAAAGAATACTGCTGCTATCTTTTGTCCAAATAACATCAGACTCTGTTGATGGATGTGAAGTTAAACGTTTATCATCTACCTTTGTTTGTAAATTTTTAAGATACAGATCACTACCTGACTCAGTGCTAAGTGCATAGACTAATTTTGATCCATCAGGAGAAACACTTATGCTATGTAGAGAATTTAGTGAGTTTAATTTTTCAACTGTAAATGGTACTTGTGCTGTATCTTCTGCTTGAGCAATTGATATTGCTCCGGTTGCAAGTAAAGATAAGGCGAGTATTTTTTTCATTGTTATACCTTTTAAATTAAAACAATTTACATAAAAAAAGCGCCGTAGCGCTTTTTTAAGTTAAATTAAGATTTAAGTTTTGCATCAAGTTCTTCGATTTTAGCCTTCCAGATTGCAGGGCCTTGTGTGTGTGCGTTAGCACCTTCACTATCAACAGCGACGGTCACTGGCATATCTTCAACTTCAAATTCATATATCGCTTCCATACCTAAATCTTCAAAAGCAACAACGCGTGCTTTTTTAATTGCTTTAGATACTAAATAAGCAGCACCACCTACGGCCATCAAATAAACTGACTTATTTTGCTTTATTGATTCAACAGTTGCAGGGCCACGCTCCGCTTTACCTATCATACCAACAATACCTGTTTTTTCTAACATAATGTCAGTGAACTTGTCCATTCGTGTTGCTGTGGTAGGGCCAGCAGGGCCAACTGCTTCATCACCTACAGCGTCAACAGGACCAACGTAATAAATAAACTTATTATCAAAATCGACTCCTTTAGGTAAACCTTCACCTGAATTAATCATATCTTGTAATCGTTTATGGGCAGCATCACGACCAGTTAAAATAGTCCCCGACAGTAATACTGTTTCGCCCATTTTCCATTCTTGAGTGTCTTCTTTAGTTAATGTATCTAGATTAACTCTACGTGTATCTTCACCCACTTCGAAAGTCACTTCAGGCCAGTCTTCAAGTTTTGGTGCTTTTAAATCAGCGGGGCCTGTTCCATCTAAAGTAAAATGAACATGGCGTGTTGCTGCACAATTAGGGATCATTACAACAGGTTTTGAAGCGGCATGTGTTGGTGCTGTTTTAATTTTAATGTCAACAACGGTTGTTAACCCACCTAAACCTTGTGCACCTATCCCTAACTTATTTGCACGTTCAAAAATATCTAAACGCATTTTTTCTTCTGTTGTTTGCGCGCCACGCTCGATTAACTCATGAATATCAACAGGGTCCATTAAAGATTCTTTTGCAAGTACAGCAGCTTTTTCTGCTGTACCGCCAATGCCTATACCTAACATGCCTGGTGGGCACCAACCAGCCCCCATAGTAGGCAACGTTTTTTCTACCCAGGCTGCAACATCATCAGATGGGTTAAGCATAACCATTTTAGTTTTATTTTCAGAACCGCCGCCTTTCGCTGCTATCATCACTTCAACTTCAGAACCTGAAACTAGGTCAACATGCACAACGGAAGGTGTATTATCTTTGGTATTTTTACGTGATCCAGCTGGATCTGCAACAATTGATGCGCGAAGTGGATTATCCGGGTTTAAATAAGCTCTACGAGTTCCTTCATCAACCATTTGTTGAACGGTTAAGTCCGTTTTATCCCATTTAACATCCATTCCTACTTTTACAAAGCAGGTCACTATGCCTGTATCTTGACATAAAGGACGTTTACCTTCTGCAGACATGCGAGAATTAATGAGTATTTGTGCAATTGCATCTTTCGCCGCTTTACTTTCTTCGCGGTGATATGCCTTTTCAAGTGCCTGAACAAAATCTAGCGGGTGATAAAAAGAAATATACTGAAGTGCATCTTCAATGCTATCAATTAAATCTTGCTGACGAATAATAGTCATACTGTATCCTTGGTTGGCCCGTGACGGTGGCTTGTTTTCAATTTTCATTATTTTAACTTAACTAGCGCCAAGGTGTAATTATTTTTGCAATTAATCACACTGATTTTTTAATGCTTTGGGCTCAAAAGGCTTGAAACTCGCATTTTATAGTGTTTTGGGTATAATGCCCCCCCATCTGATTTACACCAATATATTGAAAGTAAAAAGCTGTTAATGAATAAAGATCAATTAATTTGTATAGAATTAGATATTTCAGAAACCAGTTGTGATATTTTTTCACGATTTTGCACTAAACCTTGGGCTATTTTTCTAGACTCAGCCAACCCTGAACATGTTAATAATCGCTTTGATATTATTGCAATCGACCCACTCATAAAAATAGAAGCAAAAAATGGGCAATGCTTTGTTGATGGCCTTAAAACTGACGCTTCTCCTTTTAACTTAATTCAACACTATTTGAAAAGGTTTAATGCTCAAAAAGCTCCCTTTGACTTACCCTTTAGTGGTGGGTTTTTAGGTCACTTCTCCTATGATCTAGGTCGTTATGTTGAGCAAATTGATACTTTATCTAAAAAAGATATCTCACTTCCAGATATGGCTGTGGGCTTATATCCTGATGCATTAATTTTTGATCATAAAGCTGTTAAATGGTTTTATATTGCACAAATAAAGCATAACCGTTTAGCGCACTATATAGATTTAATTCATGCAAAACCCAACAGTGATAATCAATTTAAGCTCATGTCGCCATGGCAAGCAAATATGGACAAAAGCCAGTACATAGAAAAATTTGATCAAGTACAAGCCTATTTAAAATCAGGCGATTGTTACCAAATCAATCTAGCCCAAAGGTTTAGTGCACAGTATCTTGGCTCCCCCTGGCATGCTTATTTAAAATTAAGACAAGAAAACCTTGCACCATTTTCAGCTTACATAAATCATCCTACAGGTGCTATTTTATCGCTTTCTCCTGAACGCTTTATACAAGTAAAAGGCAATTTAATAGAGACAAAACCTATTAAAGGCACCATGCCCCGCAGTAGTGATCCTATCATAGATAAAAATAATGCGAGTCAATTGGCCCACTCAGAAAAAGATCGTGCTGAAAATGTTATGATAGTTGATTTATTACGTAACGATTTAGGTAAAGTTTCGACTGCAGGAAGTGTCAAAGTCCCTTCATTGTTTAATATTGAAAGCTTTGCGGCTGTTCATCATCTGGTGAGTACTATCACTGCTCAGTTAGCACATGAAAAAACAGCAATTGACCTATTAGAAGCCTCATTTCCTGGCGGTTCAATCACAGGAGCACCTAAAATTCGTGCCATGCAAATAATTGAAGAACTTGAACCACATCGACGTTCTATTTATTGTGGTTCAATTGGTTATTTAAGTGCTTGTGGAAATATGGATACCAGTATTACCATTAGAACATTAATATGTGATAATAAAAGCCAACAAATTCATTGTTGGGCTGGGGGTGGCATAGTGGCAGATTCAACTTCTCATGCTGAATATCAAGAAACTTTTGATAAAGTAAATAAAATATTGCCAGTATTGAGTACTATGAATTAGGGACGAATGTGAATATTCATAAATTTATACCACAATTTCAACTGAATGCTTTAACAGGTGATCATGGTTATCCGCATAATGCGATTAAAAGCGGGGTTTTAGTACCTTTATGTGATATTAATAATAAATTGCATGTACTCTTATGCAAACGTCCGAGTTATTTAAAGCATCACCCGGGACAAATATGCTTTCCAGGTGGCAAACTTGAAAAATCAGATATGTCTTTACAAGACACAGCGATCAGAGAAACACACGAAGAATTGGGCATTATTAAAAGCGAAATAAATCTCCTTGGTCAAATGAATAGCTATTGGACTTTGACTGGTTTTGAAATAAAACCCTATATTGGCGTTATCGATGCTAACGTCACAATTATTCCGCAAAAAAATGAAGTCGTAGATACTTTTTTCCTGCCATTCAATGCCCTTACTCAAAAAAATAATTGGATCGATCTCAACTTTACAAGAAACCATAAAAAAATAATCTTAAAAGGTTTTATGACAGAATATGGTCTACTGTGGGGAGCCACAGCACAAATCATTTTAAACCTTGTTGCGCAAATCACGCCAAATAAAAACGCTTCATATTCTCTATAATTGAGACCACTTTATCTTTAATATTTTTTATGAAGTAGATAAATAAATACAATCGCTTTATAGCATTACAATTTTTTTTATTACGTTATAATGGTAAATCCGTTCTAGGTATTAAGAGAATTTTTATGATCAGTGCATTCGATATGTTTAGCATTGGAATAGGTCCATCGTCTTCTCACACAGTGGGACCTATGCGAGCTTCACGCTTATTTGTTAAATCATTACAAAAACAAAACCTGATTAGTAAGACAACAGAAGTAAAAGTAGAATTATTTGGTTCATTAGGACAAACAGGTATTGGTCATGGTTCGGGCAAAGCTGTGATATTAGGTTTAGCGGGCTTTGATCCAGACACAATAGATACAGATAAAGTACCACAAATACTGGCTAAAATTGAACAAGACGAAATTATCCATCTTGATCAATCATTCCCTGTCGCTTTTCCAAAGAAAGGCGCTGTTGTATTTCATCGCAGAAAAACATTACCTAAACACTCCAATGCAATGGAACTCATAGCTTACGAAGGTGACACCATACTTCATAGCCAAGTCTATTACTCTATTGGTGGTGGGTTCATTGTTTCAGCTGAAGATTTTGATAGTCAAAAACAAACTGAAATCGCTAAAAGGACAACTAACCCTGCACCTTTTTTATTTGAATCTGCTCAAGAGTTAGTCGATCTCTGCAAAGAAAATGGCTACAGTGTTTCCACTTTAATGATGGAAAATGAAAAAACACTCAAAACAGCCGACGAAATAAAAGACGCACTTTATAACATTTGGCAAGTCATGGAAGCTTGTATAACAAAAGGTATTGAGACTGAAGGAATTTTGCCTGGAGGTCTTAAAGTAAAACGCAGGGCCCCGAGTTTATACCTTCAAGTGAATGTCGAAAATAATAACGACCCATTACGTGCTATGGATTGGGTTGATTTATTTGCCTTAGCGGTAAACGAAGAAAATGCAGCAGGTGGACGTGTTGTCACCGCCCCAACGAATGGTGCTGCAGGTATTTTACCTGCGGTATTAATGTATTATAACAAATTCATCAAAACTGTAGACCGTGATATTGCTACCCGCTACTTGTTAACAGCTGCTGCAATTGGTATTTTATACAAAAAAAATGCTTCAATTTCTGGTGCCGAAGTTGGCTGTCAAGGAGAGGTAGGTGTTGCTTGTTCAATGGCGGCAGGTGCACTTGCTGAAATTATGGGCGGCAATGTGGAGCACGTTGAAAATGCGGCTGAAATCGGAATGGAACATAATTTAGGGCTTACTTGTGATCCCGTTGGCGGGCTAGTTCAAGTGCCTTGTATAGAAAGAAATGCCATGGGAGCTGTAAAAGCAATTAATGCTGCAAGGCTTGCTATGAGAGGCTCTGGCGAGCAAAAAGTATCATTAGATAAAGTCATTAAAACCATGCTCGATACTGGTAATGATATGAAAACAAAATATAAAGAAACGGCCCGAGGTGGTTTAGCTGTTAATATCATTGAATGTTAATATCACAACAATAGCCTAATAATTAGCCTCTTCAAAAGCCTCAGTTGATATTGAGGCTTTTTAGTTTGTCTATTTAAAATTTCAGGCTTATAAACTAACTTTTTAAAATATATCAATTCTTTCGTTTGCGCGATCTTTTGCTATATTTTGTTATGGCAAGGAACAACTATGCTTTTATAAAGTGGAAATGATATATGCTGATTTTGAAAAGTTATCTATTACGTAATTTCGAACAACTTTTTATTTTAATCATACTATTAAGTGTCTCTAGCATAGTATATTTCATTCCACATAAGTTAGCATTTCTTAGCTTTTTCTTTATACCCATTTTACTTGCGGCCTCTTACCTTGGAACAAAACAAGCAATTCTTGGCGCATTATTTTCCATAATTATGGTGTCAGTTTACGCATTTTATTTCCCACAAAAATTCTATGTCAATAATGCAGAGCTAGATTTGTTTGCTCGTATTATGGTTTGGGGGGGCTTCTTGATCCTAAGTGGTTCAGTAGTCGGTTATTTAAATAAGCAATTAAAAGAAAAATTGCTCGAAGCAAGTAAAATGAGCTCAGAGCTAAACGAAAATACAGAGTTACTTAATAAAACTACAAGTGAACTGATTGAGTTTACAAATGAATTTGATAAAAAAGTAGCGGAGCGTACCTGTAACTTAGAAAAATCAAAACGTGAAATTGAAGTGCATAAACATAAAATTGAAGATGCGCTGTACTCTACTATGGATGCAGCTGTTGTAAAACTAATGATAGAAAAGCGTCTCAGAACGGAAAAACGTCGCATTAGTATTTTATTTTGTGATTTAGTGAGTTTTACCCTTTATTCAGAAAAACACCACGCAGAAGTCGTCATCACGGATTTAAATAATTATTTAGCATCTATGGAGACTATCTTACTACTTTATAATGCCCATATAGATAAATATGTTGGCGACGGCATTATGGCTGAATTTGGTGCGCCTATTGATTATGAAAGACATGCCCTACTTTCAGTTATGGCTGCATTAAAAATGCAAGAGCAGCTCAATCACGATAACTTTCCCTGGAAAATGCGCATAGGTATTGCGACTGGAGAGCCAATAATCGGATTAATTGGTCATAAACGCCAATCCTATACTGCTTTAGGTGATGTGGTAAATTTGGCTTCTCGCATAGAGAATTTATGTATCCCGGGGGAAGTGACAATAGATAAAGATACTTATGAAGAAATAAAAGATTATTTTGATGTTGAATCAATTTACATTTCAAATAATAAAAATCAAATGTCACAGGCTTTAGCTAAAGAAATTGAAGCTGAACTGATACTTTGGCAACAAGAGAAATCAGTAAAACAAGCGAGTATTTTAGCTATGCTATACGAGCAAGGAGGCCAATATAATAAGGCAAAAGATTTTTACACATATGCGCTTGAATTTGACCCTACTAACTCAGATATAAAAATAAAATTTGCGGAGCTTGCTTTAAAAACCGAACATATAAAAGAGGTACCAATTAAAGGTAGAATAAAACCAAGCCATTTATATAAAGTAATTGCAGTTAAAAATCCGCTTTATGATCAAGAAATTATTCCAAAATCATTATTTAATTTATATTTTAATGAAATTGAACGTTTAATTAAATATCCAGAAGATATTATTCTCCCTGTAGAGTGTTTAGATGCTTCAATTGGGCACTCTAGAATCGTCGGATTTTTAGCTTATATTATTGCAGATAAACTCAATCTACCTGATCAAGACAAAAAGGATATTTTGGAAGCAGGCTATCTTGCAGATATCGGTAAGTCTATTATTCCCCATCATTTACTGAATCGAAAAGGTAGTTTAAATAAAGATGAATTTACAGAAATATTCAAGCACCCTAGGGAAGGTTTAAGAAAATTAAAAAGTATGGGATATCAAAATATTAGTATGCTAGAGATTATTGAATGTCACCATGAATATTTTGATGGCAGTGGCTACCCCAAAGGGCTATCAGGTAGTAATATTCCATTAGGTGCTCGAATAGTTGCAGTGACAGAGGCTTATACTTCATTAACATCCCGGCGTCCCTACAGGGAAAGATGGGAAAGTCATGCTGCTATTTCAGAACTAAAAAAACACGCTGAAAATGGCAAGTTTGATCCTGAACTAATGCAACTTTTTGAACATATTTTATTTAATAATGCTTCCGATATTGAGTTTAAAACTTTACTTAAAAAAGTCATGAATTAAGATGAAAATAGTCGTGCTATTTCCATTAATTACTTTCTTTTACATCATAACCATATTGTTGATTTATATCTTTTATCTCAAGTCGATATGAGTGATGATTTTGCCAACCTAAATCCATCATGCACTGTCTTTGCAGATCACTTTTTTGTAAACTCATACGCTTACGATTTATTGCACTGTTGGATAATGAGTTATTTTCAGTACACTGCTGCTGTGGATTGATGTTGCCAGAAACTGATGCATTAGCTGATTTTACTAAAGTTGTATTTTGACTACTTTCACAGCGATTACCATCTATTTTTTGAGAGATATATTTTTCACACTGATTTTTATTTTCACGGAACTTAGTCATGATCTCTTGTTTTTTTGTTAGATAATCTTTTCTATGCTTAACGCAATCACTATAAAAATCTCTATCATGCTCCATACAATACAACTGAGCATTTTTAATAGGGCTCGTACTTTTACATGCAATTAGCCCAAATATAGAAAAAATAATAAAAAATACAAAACTCTTTTTCATCATCACTTTATCCTATGAGTATGCTTTAAAATGATTATTTTAGTGTAGCATAAAGGAAAAAAATTGAACGAAATGATCTGGTACGTAAAGTAAAAAGGGTGCCTATTCACCAATGCCAAGTGTTCTAAACTAACTGATTTATGAGTAAGCCTTTTCGCTCTTCATCAGATTTTTTTACAATAAGGGATGCCTGTAACAATAAATTATTTTTTTGCTGTTCAGAGGTTTCTTGTGCGTAATCTGTATCTAAAATTCGTGAACGAGAGGCACTACTATTTATACTTGTTACCTCATAAGTTGCAATTTGACTCGAAAGTCCATTCGATTGGGCACCAATAGAAGTTGCTTGTTCACCAATATTGCTAAGTGCATCACTTATGACTGTCTGTGTTGCACTGGGATCATTAGCATCAAGACCTGAAATAAAATTTGACTGTCCTAAAGCTTGCTCTGCAACTAAATTAATTTCTTCCGTTAATTGATCAAATTCAGCCTGAACAGCTGAGTTCGAATATAAAGGGTTTCCTGATTGAATCGACAACTCATTGGCACGTTGTAAAGTATCTGTAATTGATGAAAGTTGTGCATCAGCCACATTATTTGCATTAATTTTATCTTGTGCATTGCCAACTAATCGATTTAGCCCTTCTATCTGAGATGTTAAACGATTAGATAACTGTAACCCAGCAGCATCATCGCTTGCAGAATTAATTTTTAAACCAGAAGCTAATTTTTCGGATTGTTCTTCACGTTTTTTACTTTGGACATCTATAAAACTCATCATAGATGTTGGTTGACCTACAGAAAACTTCATTACGACACCTTTAGCATAAAAAACATACAACATTGTAAGTGTAAACTAAATTAAAGGCACGTAAATAAAAATTAGCGCAATAACCATAATAAATAAACTGAGATTTATAGTTTCAAATAAATAATACATATCGTGCATTTTTTATTCGATAAACTATATTCGATAAAGTCTTTAAAAATCTTAACCTTGAGGTGTCATTAAACTGAAATATAAATGTAATATTATAGCCATCTAAACGTCACTTAAATGTAGTAATTAATTAGTAAGGATCATTTATGAATTATTTAAGTATAAAATGGAAAATGGGGATATTAGCATTGTTATCAGCTATTGCATTCATTTTTTTGATTGCCTCCAATTATTTTGTTATTACTTCATTAACAAGTTTCAATAATATTTCTGTACAAGCAACTCAAATTCAAACTCATATGCTTATGCTTCGTAGGCATGAAAAAGACTTCATCGCCCGTAAAGATATGAAGTATTTAAATAAGTTTGAAAGCACATATAACACAATATCAAGCACCATAAATTCACTTAGTCAAAACCTAAACAATACAAATATTTCTATCGATAGAATAACGTCTTTAAAAAGAATTTTAGCTGAATATAAAGTGCAATTTGAACAGCTGGTCAAACAACAACAAGTGATAGGTCTACATTCAAAAGATGGCTTATATGGCGCATTAAGGTTTGATGTTCATCAAATTGAATTATTGATAAAGCACTATGAGACAAAACAAGGAGCCAGTACACAAACCCATAGTTTAATGCGAACTATGCTCATGCTTCGAAGACATGAAAAAGATTTTATGCTAAGGCGTCATTTAAAGTATGTTGATAAATTTAATAAACGTTTGGTGATAATGCGAGAAAAATTATCACATAATATTTTCAGTAATAAGTTTAATATAAATGCTAATAATGCCCTAAATAATTATGAAAATAAATTTTTAAAGCTTGTGTATGCTGAACAAGAATTTGGGCTTAACAGTACCAGTGGTATTTTAGGTGAAATGAGGCAAGTAATACATCAAAGTGAAACCTTATTCAATGAATTACATAATAAAATTTCATTACAAATTGAAGCATTTGTATACAAAGAAAAATTATTTAATATCTTAATAGGCATCAGCCTCATTTCGCTTACTATGGCATTATTTATCTTTATCGCAAATGGTGTTTCAAGCAGGATCAGTATTTTGTCTTCCTTCATGTCTGAAGCATCTAACAAACGAGATTTAAGTATTAGAGCAGATTTAGCAGGTAATGACGAAATCACTCTTATGGCTAATGTTTATAATATTATGATGACTGAGTTTGATGAACTGATGACTGAAGTTAAACATTCATCAATAGAATTAGCCGCTGCATCTCAAGATTTAAGACAATCTACCGTTGATACTAATCAAGGTGTTAATAAGCAACTAATAGACAGTGAGCAAGCTGCAACTGCAATGAATCAAGTGACTGATTCTGTTTCAGAGGTAGCAGCAAGTGCATCGGATGCAGCACAAGCTTCCACATCTGCAGATAAAGCTTCAATTACAGGGCACCATCTTGTTAAGGAAAATAAAAATAGTTTTACAAAACTTGTTGATGAAATTGAAAAATCGGCACTCATTATTGAACAACTCAGCGATGAAAGTAATAATATTGGTGATATGCTAAATGATATTCGTAGCATTGCAGATCAAACAAACTTATTAGCACTCAATGCGGCAATAGAAGCAGCAAGAGCCGGTGAACAAGGTCGTGGTTTTGCTGTCGTTGCAGATGAAGTACGTACTTTAGCAAAACGCTCTGCCGATTCGACTCAAGAAATTGAAAACGTTATTACGCGTTTACAGTTACTTGCAAAAAATGCAGTCATCGCAATGCATCAAGGCAAAATTCAAGTGCAAGAAGGTGTTACAAATTCGAATAGGGTAGAACGTGCTTTATTTGATATCAAAAATTCCAGTGAAATTGTTAATTCTATGAATTTACAAATAGCTACAGCAGCACAAGAGCAAAGCATGGTGACACAAGAAATTAATCAAAATATAATTTCTATTGCAAGTGTTGCTAAGAATACCTCAGTTCTGACTGAAACCATTTCAGTCTCAAGTGAACAATTAAAATTATTATCTGATCAATTAGGCGATAGGGTTTTAAAATTTAAGTTATCTAGCTAATTTCATATTTAACCTAGGCATTAATCTATTAATGCCTAGTTAAATACGTCATTTTATAACTCAAAGGCTGACGCTTTATTTTTTTCTTTTTCAATCTCTTGTTTCAAGTATTTTTTATAACTTTTAATGCATTCCGATAATGAATTTTCATAATTCACGTTTAATTCATCGATAGATTTAGCTAAGTAAGTTACTGAAAGGTCTTCAATTGTAATTAGTAATTGATTACCTCTATACTTTTTTTGATGTTTCTCTTGCTTAGGACGCGTTACTTCATTATAAAATTCAAGGTTCATACTATCATTCAGCCGGCCTTCATAAATTAATTTAGTTACCGAATAACCACCTTGAATTTTAGGCTTTCCTAATTTTTTCTTTAAGGCTTCGCTAATAACTTTTTGTCCTGGAGAACTTAAATAATGCTTAATAACAGCCATACCAATTACTTTTTTATTTCTATCAATCATGATTTCAAAATTGCTATATCCTTGCGCACCATTATGGACTTTGTAAGATTTCATGCCTAAATATTGCTTAGCTAAAGAAATTGCATATTTTTCATATTTAAATTTATTTTTTTTATGTTTTCCTTTAATTTTGCCAATTTGTTTAATTAATTCGGCACCACTTTCACTACATTCAAATGAGATTTTCTCTAATAAATCAGTTGGATACCAAGAACCTGGTGTTATAAAAATGGTTTTTGAATCTGGCTTTTCAGGTCGATTTAAATATCTGTCATTCAATACAGCACCTATAAAAATACGCCCTATGCCAAATGTATTCGCTGTATTACCAAAAGGTCCTTTTGTAAAATTATCAGCTTGAGCTAATTCAGGTTTTTTTGAAGCTAATAAATCACAACTAAAACAGAATAAACTGAAACAAAACACAAATACGATCATGCTTCGTATTATTAAATCAATGCTTTTTGTCAGATTAAATTTTGCCACTTTCATTCTCCCACATTAAATAGCACTTATTTTACTCAGCATATGTAATTAATCTTTAAGAGGTATAAGTCAGTGAGATACTTAAAAATGTCGCACCTTCTTTTATAAATTTAGCAGATAAAAGAATAAAATTTAAAGGTCTCGCATTGACTATTTTTTATTTCTTTTTTAAATTTCCACTGTGAATAACTTAATCTATGCCTTTTTCTTGTAAAACCTAGGTATAATGCCGCCATTATTTGTTATAAGTTGATCATCATGACTATATTTGCCGAATTAGGCCTAAACAAAACACTTCAAGCAAACATTAAACGCTTGGGCTATAAAACACCGACTAATATTCAAAAGAAATCGATTGGCGCTGTTTTATCTGGCGCTGATACCTATGCCATCGCACCTACGGGCACAGGTAAAACGGCTGCTTATTTATTACCCACCTTGCAGGAATTAAGTCAAACAGATCATAGTAATGATGAAATCAGACCAATAAGAGCCGTATATTTAGTACCAACAAGAGAGCTTGCACAACAGCTTGAGCTTTCAATTGCCAATTACGGCAAAGACCTTAATTTACGTACAATCTCTATTTTTGGCGGTGTTCGGATTGAGTCTCAGGTTAAGCGTTTTAAACGCGGTGCTGATATTGTAATTGCGACACCTAAGCGCTTGGTTGATTTATTAAAGTTAGGTACATTTTCTTTAGATAAAATAAAACACTTTGTGATGGATGAAGCCGACAGATTAGTTAGCATGGGGATCCAACAAGAATTAAGAACTATTTTAACGGCGTTACCTAAAAAAAGACAAATCGTTTTATTTTCAGCCACAGACTCAAAAACCTTAGCAAAATTTTCAAAAGACAATTTGTCTCATCAAAAAGAAATTAAAACTGAGCAACAACAACCTGCACAATCTAAGATTGTACATACCATGTACCGTTGTTATCGTAAACATAAAACAGGCCACTTAATTAGTTTATTAACCATGCTCAATTGCGATCGTGCCTTAATATTTACTCGTACTAAGCAAGATGTAAAAGAATTAACCCAATTATTAACTGAAAAAGGCTTATCAAACCAAGGTATTCACAATGAAGTTGCTCAAAAAAGAAGACAAGAACGTCTAACTGGATTCAAAAATGGTGAATTTAAGTTTTTAGTGGCAACAGATATCGCTTCACGGGGTATCGATTTTGACGACCTTTATTATGTGATCAATTTTGATTTACCAGTTAATAGCAACGATTATATTCATAGAGCTGGCAGAACGGCACGTAAATCAGTTAAACAAATAACAAACAGTGAAAAAGTATCTAAACAAAACCTTTCAAAAGATGTGATCACAACCAAACAATTTGAATTTTCGGATGCACCAAAAGTAACAGTTGATGATATCCAAGGACATGTATTTTCATTGGTTTGCCCAGAGCAAGAACGTTTAGTGCCTAAAATAGCCAATACATTAAATACTGAATTAAAACTCGATAAAACTCCTTGGTAGTTTTAACTTAAATATCTGTCTAATTTATCGATGAAATAGGGTCTATTCAGACCCTATTTAAATACTCTCTTATCTATACTTTAAATTTAAGTAACATTTGCTCAAGTTCATAAAATGCATTTTTAAGTAAAGTACACTCTTCTAACGTACCATTTAAATTTACCTGACCTGTACTATTTAACTCACTAATATGTGTAATTTCTTTATCCAATGAATCAATAACCTGACTTTGCTCAACAGTTGCATTTGCTACGGTTGAATTTACTTGGTCTATTTCTAAAATAGTTGTGGTTACCTTAGCCATCTGGTCTCCTGCTGAACGTGCTGATACCACACTATTTTCAGAGTCCTTCTGACTTTGGGTGATCACAGTCACAGCTTGTGAAGATCCATCTTGTAATTGGCCAATTGTTATTTCAATTTCTTTAGTAGACTCCTGCGTTCGTTGTGCTAACTGTCTGACTTCATCAGCAACCACTGCAAAACCACGCCCAGCTTCTCCAGCTCTTGCAGCTTCAATAGCAGCATTGAGTGCCAGCAAATTAGTCTGCTCACTCACACCTTTAATGACTTCTAATATTTGCCCTATGCTCGCTGTATGTTCACTTAAACTTGTTACTGAATTATGGGCTGATGCCATTTTTTGCGATAAGTAGTCAATTGCAGCAATATTCTCGTTTAATGTACTTTGACTATGTTCAGATTCTGTATTTGCACTATTTGCTAAATCTGATGCATTTTTTGCATTATTTGATATTTCAATGGCACTTGCAGATAGTTCATTAATTGCCGCAGCGACACTAGTTGTACAATGTGTTTGATCACTATACATATCTAATGTTGATTCAGTACTGGCAACTAAACTCTCAACTGATTTCTCTAAAGCAATTGTAGTTTCTTTTACTTGTATGATTGAGCTATGAATTTTATCAATAAATGCATTAAAATAACGTGACAGTTCGCCAAATTCATCATCAAACTCTATTGCAAGTCGCCTTGTTAAATCTCCCTCTCCTTGCGCAATGTCTTTAATTGCATCAGATACTCTATTCATAGGTTTCATTAAATAACGTAATGAAAGTTGCATCATTAGAATGATTGCAAAGACACCTAATATCATATAGATAGCTGCCATATTACGAAATGAATCTACTGAAGAAAATGCAATGTTTTTATCTATTACGACAGCCAAGTACCAGGTAACATTTTTTATTCCTTTAATTTCTATAAATGATACAAGGTGTGTTTCGCCATCTATATCATATTCAGCAAAATCACTTTTTAATGTCATAGTTTGACCAAATAACCGACTGAGCTCTTTATCGTTATATTCCTTATTTGGATGACTTAGTATGCGACCTTTTTTATTCACTAAAAAAGCATAACCATAACCTAAAAAATCTATACCATTGACAATTTCTGTAATTGTAGCCATATCGATATCACCACCAGCAACACCGGAAAACTGACCATTTATTAATATGGGCGCCACAGCTGAAATCGTAAATTCATTGGTAGTGACGTCTATATAAGGTGCTGTAAAAGCCGTTGAATTTTGTTCTTTTGCAAGTTGATACCAAGGTCGCTGCCTTGCATCATAATCACTGGGTAGTTCAATACTTGGGTCGTTTAGTACAAACGTACCATCTAATTTCCCAATATAAGTATTTTTAAAGTCACCAGATTTATTAGCTTGTTTTATTTGCATTAGGGTCAGTGATTGCACATCTTCTTGCTGATAAGTATTGGCAACAGAAACAACAATATTTAATTTACCATTTAACCAATTCGCAATATTTTGCGATACAGATTGTGATATTTCCTTTAATACTAATTCAAGTTGCTGCTCGGTTTGAGTCCGCATTGAAATAAAGTTATTAACTGTAAATAGCCCCAAAACCAAAACTAATACGATAGAAGCAGCCATCGTTATTTTGGTGGTAAATTTAAGCGAATGAAACATAAACACCCTAGAAGTATTATTTAAAATCTATTTAATATAATTAACACTAGGTTAACCCATTTAAGATGATATTTGAAAGCAGTTATCAATTTTTCATTTCAAACATCTGTAAAATTGTATTTGCACCTGTATTTACAGATGCAAAACACTTTTAAATGAATATATTTCAACCTTTTAGTGGAGTTTCATCCGTGGGCGAACAACTTTCATAAGCTTTTCCACTAGCCATAAAGCGAAGGTTTTCATACTGCCATGAATGGCACGTTGATGCATACGATATAACGACATATACATAATACGTGCTATTTTACCCTCAACAAACATAGAGTTCTGAGTTAAATTTCCCATTAAGCTTCCTACAGTACTAAAACGAGATAAGTTAACCAGTGAACCATGATCTGTATAATCAAATTTAATTAAAGGTTTTTGATCAATTTCATTTAAAATATTATGTGCAACATTCTTTGCCATTTGATGAGCAGCTTGCGCTCTGGGTGGTACAAAACTGCCATCTCCTTGCTTAAATGCACATGCATCGCCTAAAACATAAATAGAATCATCGACACTTGATTTAAGCATATCAGTTACAATTATTTGATTGGCGCGATTTAATTCAAATATATCAAGTTCTTTTATAAAATCAGCAACTTTAACACCTGCAGCCCATACTCTGAGGTCTGCTTTAATCAAAGTACCTTCCGATGTTAATAAACCAGCCTCATTTGCACTGGCTATTTTCGTATTTTCATGTACTTCAACACCTAGTTTCATTAATTCTTTTTTTGCTGAATGTGTGATCCTCTCAGGTAAAGCAGGTAGTATTTTAGGGCCCGCTTCAATCAAATAAACTTTTAACTTATCCGCCGTCATATTATTCAAACCATAACTTTTTAATAAAGCCGCAACATGATAAAGCTCAGCAGAAAGCTCAACACCTGTAGCACCCGCTCCTACAATGGCTATTTTCAATTCAGGTAATTTAGAATTCTGATGTATTTGAGTAAAGTGATTTAATAAAGCGTGTTGAAACCGTTCAGCTTGTTTATGAGAGTCTAAGAAATAGCACTGCTCTTTAACACCCGGTGTATTAAAGTCATTTGATACACTGCCTATCGCTATGACCAAGGTACTGTATTGAATTGTACGTTCCGCAAAAGAATGTGACATATTCTCATGGATCATTTTAAGTTTTATTGTTTTATCTAATTTATTGAGCGAATAAAACTCACCTAGTTGAAAACTAAAGCCATGCTTAGCCGCATGTGCAGAGTAAACTACACCATCAAGGCTAGTGTCTAATGAACCAGTTGCAACTTCATGCAATAAAGGCTTCCAAATATGGGTTCGATTTTTATCGATTAAAATGATATTTGCTTTATTTTTCCTTCCTAATTTATGACCTAACTGAGTTGCTAATTCAAGCCCACCAGCACCACCACCTATAATGACGATATTAGGTTTAATTGTTTGCATAGTTGTTCCCTTAATATTATTAAAGAACTAACCACTCAAGAGTATTTAGGTCTTTAACAACAACCAGCATAAAAAACCACATAAAAGCCAAACTGTAATTTTTTATTCTGAGTTTTAAAGATTATTAAAACTTAACAACACGCATTTTCATAAATGTATAGTGAACCTATTTATTGAGATGTACATATTTAATTTGTAACAAAATGACTTAATTATTAAATATAAAAAAATCGCCATCAAAATATTTGATAGCGATTTTATATATTAAAAACCTTTTAGCTAAAATTTGTAGTTAATACCTAAGTAATATTGTCGACCAAAACTTTTGTACTCACCTAATAAGGAATCAACACCATAATTGGCGACATTTGCTTCGTCTGTTAAGTTATTACCTTGTAAAACAGCTGTAACTCCATTTTCAAAATCATATGATGCTTGCATATCAACTGTTGTATATTCTTTTGATTTAATCGGTGTATTACTACCAGGAATAGCCATATTAATCACAAAATCATCTCTGTATCTCACATTTATATGTGTACTGAAATTATCTATGTCCCAAAATATAGTTGTGCTCCACACATTTTTTGATAAACCAGGCAAGTCCATCTTTTCCCCAAATAAGTTTCCGCCAGAAATTTCAGCTTCACTTTCAGTGTAAGAATAACTTGCAGTTAGACCTAAACCAGAAAAAACCCCAGGTAACTGTTCAAATGTTTGTGTTAATGCAAGTTCTAATCCTCTTATATATCCACCTTTATCACTATTTTGTTTAGTATAATAGTCACCTTTAACAAAACCTTCGGGGATCTCTATACCCACCCATTCATCATCAGGTCCATAAGCTGCATCTTCAACTAATGTATCTATGTCTTTCCAAAACAGCGCGACTGTTACAGCACCATTATCTTCAAAGTAATGTTCGTAAGATAAGTCAAATTGATTTGCCATAAATGGTTTGATAAAAGGTGAACCCTTAGACCAAACATTATATTCATCTCCGTCTACACCGGAAACCCAAGAACCCGCCCCCCCTTTCAATTGACCAGCAGGTGGACGACCCATTACTTTTGCAGCAGCAAAACGTAACATATCTTGATCAGTCATTTCTAAGTTTAAATTTAAAGAAGGTAAAACATCAGTATCTTTAGGACCATACTTAATGTGATCATAATTAGTACTTGTCACACCCACATCGTCTGTCATTTCAACACCTAAACCAGTGCCCACATTTTGAATGCCACTGGCTTTAACATCAGACTTTACAACACGAACACCAAAGTTACCGGTCAATGCAAGCCCTTGAACTTCTGTTTCAATATTTGCCATTAAATAATATGCAAATACTTTTTCTTCTAATTTACCAGATTCGATAAAGGTCCAGTCACGACTAAACACCTGTTTTCCCTGATAGTTTCCCGCACCAAATATACTGTCAGCCAATCCATTTAAATCTACTACAAGGTGATCAGGCGCACCATTAACTGAACCTATCGATGAAAATCCAGCAACAGATTGAGGCTCACAGGCCAATGTAGGAGAACTACTTAAATTATCAGCACACCAAGACTCCCAATTACCTTGTGCATTTACAGTATTAAACTGACCATCTCTACTACCATATAAAAAAGTGCCCCTATTTGAATCAAATGTGCGTTTTGAATAACGTATACCCGTTTCAATTGAAGATATAAATCCTGAGTCTAGGCTGTATTTAAAATCTACTTTTAAACTATCTATATCATCTAAATATTCATGAGGATATTCTTCATATCGCGATAACCTCATTAAGTTAGTATCTGTCAGATCAGTATTAAGTCCAAGAGTAGGTGTACCATCACCATTACTCATATATTGCATTATTTGCCCAGAAAGCTCTTGCCAAGTTTCTCCGGTTACACTTTGTCCATTTTCATTTAAACCCGTTGCACTACCAAATTCATAAGCATGAAGAGATGCTAGGCGATCTTTTCTAGTCGTTTTCCCTTCACTATGTGCTATATCAACTTTTAAGTTCGCATTATCAGTAATTTGCCAATCTATATTCAAACCAATTGCATCAGAGTCTGCCTGTATTGATTGATCTTCAGAGCGCGTTTCAAACCAAGGACTAGAATCATTACGTGTATTTGGGTTTGTTAGCCCTATTGTTGCACCGATTAAAGAGCCATTTACAATATTAGGATCTGTAATAGAAAAAAGGTCTGTATCACTGCCCAAACCACCAATAGTGACACCATGGCGAAGATCTTCAGACTCATATTCAGATTTAAAATAATCTAACTGCGCCTTAAAATTATCGTGTGGTTGATAAACCAATGTGGCTAAATATCCATTACGAATATCGGTTCCTGCACCTGCTTGATACTGTAAGGCTCTCACTCTAGTTTCTTCAGTTCCATCACCATTAACATCATCCTTCTGATAGCCAATTTGACCATCTGCCCCAGCACGAGCACCTTCAAAATTATTAGGTTGATCTAATCTTGAATAACCAAGACCTAAACCTAATGTTTCATCTAAAAATTTACCTTGATATGAGAAACTTATTTTATGACCATTTTCATCGGCACCCACATCTTTCGCAGCATCATTAAATGACGCTCGATAACTCGCAGTAAAGTTATTGTCTTTTTCAGCTTGCAAAGGGTTGGCTGTTTTTAATTCAACGGTTGCTGCAACCCCACCTTCAATATGAGACGCTTTCGGTGATTTAAAAACGGCTGCTTCAGTGATTAATTCTGCAGGATATTGGTCAAATGCCATCCAACGACTACTTTCTGTTCGTCCACTGGTACTCGCTTGCTCACGTCCGTTCAATGTTGTTTGAATAAAGTCGCCATTCATACCACGAATATTTAATTGTGAAGATTGCCCTGACTCACGAACAGTCGTCACACCAGATACTCGCCCAAGTGCATCTGCAATAGAAGCATCAGGTAAAACACCTAAATCACCAGAACCAATGAAATCGCCAACGACATCTGCATTTCTTTTGGTGTCTAATGCCTTAATAATACTAGACCTCACACCTCGCACTTCAATTACTTCAACTTCTTTTGCTGCGGCTTCTTTTTCTTTTTTAGTTTCTTCCACTGCATAAGCAGAAAATGAACCAACTCCAGCACTTAATAATGCGAGTGTTAATATACTTGGCTTGAAAACTGACATGTTGTTACCCCGATTAACCATTTATTAGTTCCAATTTCAGTGCGGTATATACGTGAGCATTGCACCAAAATGGGTTGCATTTGTTATCGTAAAAATCATACCGCCGACGCAATGTACGAAACAACAGCTTGCATACGTATTCAATGAAATCCAACACATTTCAGTTAACATTTTCATTACATAAAAATTTAAATTTATTTATTAAAACAAAGACTAAAAGCTTATTAATTAAACTCTTTCTTAAAATAAAAACAAACAAGCTAATACCCTCTAAGCCAGTGAAATCAATTAAAAGATATAAACTCATTATAAGTGATATTGCTATTTAAAAATAATGGAGAACATATAATATCACCTATAATAATTTGCATTTTCTTTTATTGTTAATTGGTTTTACCAATATACTGAAAATAACCATTTTGGTGCATTTGTTATTAGCCTTAGCGTTTATAAGCTTATATTTCATTTAGAGCTTTTTAAAAAGAGAATATTTGTTTTCGCTAAAACTAATTGGTCAAAATTTTATAAGTCCTCACATTTTGATATTCAAATAACCCCTATTAGAATTTTTAATTACAAATTTAAAATAATTTTCATGCATACGTATGTAGTGTTTTTACAGTAAAAATTTAATCACGTATGCTTTTATCAAAATCGCAATGACTAAAATAAAGACCTTATATATGTGTAATAAATAAGGTATGGAGAAAAGTATGGCTAAGCATAATTGGTGGCAAGGAGCCGTTATATATCAAATATATCCTCGCAGTTTTCAAGATACCAATAATGATGGAATTGGCGATATTCCAGGAATTATAAACCGCTTAGACTACATAAAAAGCTTAGGCGTAGATGCAATTTGGGTTTCTCCTTTTTTCAAATCTCCAATGAAGGACTTTGGTTACGATATTAGTGATTACCGTGATATCGATCCTATATTTGGCAACATTGCAGATTTTGACCGTTTAATCGAGCAAGCGCATCAACGCAATATTAAAATAATCATTGATCAAGTTCTCAGCCATACATCAGACCAACATGCTTGGTTTAATGAAAGCAGGCAAAGTCTTATTAACAATAAATCTGACTGGTATGTATGGGCCGATGCCAAACAAGATGGTACAGCGCCTAATAACTGGTTATCAATTTTTGGTGGACCAGCTTGGCATTGGGAGCCCCGTCGTAAGCAATATTACCTGCATAATTTTTTAACTGAGCAACCTGATTTAAATTTTCATAATCCCGAAGTACGGGCTCATGTTTTAGATAACATTGAATTTTGGCTTAAAAAAGGTGTTGATGGCTTTAGGTTAGATGCCATTAATTTTTGTTTTCACGATGAAAAGCTACGCGATAACCCTGCAAAGCCCGAAAAAAAACGAGAAGGTCGTGGTTTTAGTGAAGATAACCCTTATGCATTCCAATATCACTATTACAATAATACACAACCTGAAAATCTTGATTTCATGAAAGAGATACGTACATTATTAAATCAGTACCCAGGTACAGTGTCTTTAGGTGAAATATCCTCAGAGGATTCATTAGCGACCATGGCCCAATACACGGCCGATGAAGATAAACTGCATATGGGTTATAGTTTTGAATTATTAACCGATGACTATAGCGCTAGATATATTCGTGAAACGGTGCAATGCCTTGAATCTCAAATGCTTGAAGGTTGGCCTTGCTGGGCATTTAGTAATCATGATGTAACAAGAGTTGCATCACGGTGGAGCAAAAATGGTGTTAACTCTGAACAAGTAAAAATGCTAACCGCATTACTTGCATCCCTCAGAGGCAGTGTTTGCATGTATCAAGGTGAAGAGCTTGGTTTAGGAGAAGCAGAGGTTAATTTTGAAGACTTACAAGACCCATATGGCATTACATTTTGGCCAAACTTCAAAGGCAGAGATGGGTGTAGAACACCTATGCCATGGACAAATCAGTTAAACGGTAGTTTTTCATCAAACAAACCATGGCTACCTTTAGCCGACGATCATTTAGAAAAATGCATCAGTACTCAAGAGCTATCAAGTGACTCGATATTAAACGCATATCGCGAATTTTTAACTTGGCGTAAAATTTATCCTGCATTAGTGACAGGAAACATTGAATTTATTGATACTCCAGAGCCTATATTAGCTTTTTGGCGACATACTAATGCACAAAAAATACTCTGCTGTTTTAACTTAAGTGATGCTGTTGCAGAGTTTAAAATGCCCAATGCACTTAATAGCACCCCATTATCCCCTTTGACGCATAACAAAGGCCAATACCAAGCAAATAAAATCACGCTTCCCGGTTTTAGTTGCTTTTATGCTATGAGTTAAATTTCAATCCCTGCGAAGGTGAGCCAAGCTCACCTTTTTTATTTTCACAACAACGATTATTATATTTTGGAAAAATAAAATATCCTTTAAGCCTTTATAAGAAGCAAAGGTGGCTCACTAATATAATACTTTATGATATTATACTTAGCTGTTTATTGAATTGAATTATCATGTTATGGCTGAAAATCTAAATACGTCTGAATATCATGCAATCTTTTATATTGCATACCCCTATTATTTTCCTCATTTTTTACCCATTCATGAATACTTTAAACAACAAGGTAAAAATACGTTATTTATTTTATCCACAAAACAAAACTCTGAACTAATGGAAAAAATAGCCTCTGAAGAGCAATTAGATTTTGTATTTGGAAAAGATAATTTATTTAAATATAAAGCTGATGCTTTTTTCTTTGCAAAAAACACGGATTCAACAAAAGGTATTCAGGGTAAGACCCTATTTTTTGATCATGGTGTTGGTACAAAATACTGCAATTATCAGAAGGCCTGTGAATTATTTGACTATGTTATTATTGAAGGTACTTACCGAGTTGAAATGCTACAAAAAGAGTTACCTCAATTTCAACATAAAATAAAGTGTTTAGGATTTAGTAAGCTTGACCCTATGGTTAATGATAACTCAGATAATAAACATGAAATGCTAAAAAAATATAATTTAGACCCGAATAAAAAAACAATATTATATGCCCCAACATTTTTTCCATCTTCCATTGAAAAAATGAGCAGACATTTCACTGAAGATTTTTCTGAGTTTAATGTCATTATAAAACCACATTATTTATCTTTAGAAAGAAAAGCATATAAAAACCAACAAAAACTATTTAAACATTGGGCTTTATCAAATAATTGTTATATCCCGGATGTTTCTCAGTACAACTTAACTAAATTTATCAGTTTAGCGGATGTTATGATAAGCGATGAATCATCCGCTATTTTTGAATGCGTCGCATTAGATAAGCCTGTGATCATTAATCGTTTTTTAAAGTTACGCTGGTCGTATTATTTAAACCCTAAAAAGCTTATAAAGCGACTTGATCAAGGTATAGAGGTGTATCGTCGTGTCGGCTACAATCCAAAGTCCTATGATGCAATGAAAAACGATGTCATTTGCGCACTTGAAAATCCGAAAGAACACCAAAAATTACGCGCAGAAGTAACAAGTTCAATTTGTGGTATTGTGGACGGAAAAGTATCGCAACGCATTTTTGAACTCATTTATTCATAAAGTGATTAAAATATGAAACAAAATAAACTAATTTTTACCCCTGGTCCCGTAAAGGAATTTCCAGAAACAAATGCTATTGGTGGACAACAAACCCCTTACTTTCGTAACGATGAATTTTCTCAGGTGATGTTAGAGTCTGAAAAAATGCTTTTAGCATTAGTAAATGCACCGCAAAATAGTAAAGTAATTACTTTAACAGCCTCAGGTACTGCCGCGATGGAAGCTGCTGTACTTAATTTAGTATCCGTTGAAGATAAAACTTTAAGTATCGTTTCAGGTGGATTTGGACAACGTTTTTCAGACATTTGTAAAATTCATCAACGGGAGTGTCAGAGTTACCACCCTCAACAAGATGACGATTTAACCAATACTGATGTTTTATTACCCCATAAAGATAATGATATTTTATTGATCAACGCACATGAAACAACAATTTGCCATCAATTTAATTTAACTCAAATAGGTCAATTTTGTAAAAAGAATGATTTGCTTCATATTGTAGATGGCATTTCAGCTTTCCTCACAGATCCCTTAGACATGCAATTACATAATATTGATGCATTAATTGTGAGTTCTCAAAAAGGGTTAGCACTGCCTCCTGGTCTTGCAATGATAATTTTAACCCCTAAAGCAATTGATAAAATAATTCCAGAGCCTGCAACACTGTATTTTAAGTTTTCGGATTATTTAACGAATGCACAAAGAGGGCAAACACCCTATACTCCCGCAGTTTCAATCATTTTACAAATGCATCAAAGGTTAAAAAGTATCATTAAACAAGGTGGTATTGACTCTGCAATATCACATACTCAATCAATCGCACAATTTTTTAGAAATGGTATCAAAAACTTACCTTTAGCATTATATTCAAAGCATATGCCTAATAGTGTTACTGCACTCATTACAACAAACGGCCAACATGCAGGAGAACTTGTCGCAGATATTGAAAGTAAATATCAAATAGTGCTATGCCCAAATGGTGGCGCACTATCAAAAACCGTCTTTCGCGTTTCTCATATGGGCAATATAACACGTGAAGATACACAAAAATTACTTAATGTTTTACATGATTATTATGGAATAAACGTATGAAAGTTATAATTATGGCTGCAGGTGTTGGCAGCCGAATAAGCCGACACTTAAAAGATCATCCAAAATGCTGTGTTGATATTAATGGCAAACCTCTGATCCAACATACAATGGAGCTATTAAATAGCCAAGGCATAACTGATATTGCCATAATTTCAGGATATCACGATGACTATTTACAAAATGTTTTAAAGGACTTTGAATATAAACGTATTTTTAACCCTTTTTTCAGAGTCACTAATTCTTTAGCTTCTTTATGGTTTGCCCAAGAGTTTTTAGACTCTGACGAGGATGTTATATTTATGAATGGTGATGTATTTTTTGAAAAGGAAATACTCGATATTTTAAAAGAAACCGAGTTATCGCCACTCATGTTAGCTGACTCAACACGTATTGAAGATGCTGATTATCGCTTTACATGGCAAGATAATAAACTAACTGCTTTTGGTAAAGAACTGACAAATGCACAAACGACTGGAGAATATGTTGGTATTGGTAAATTTAATGCCTTAGATGCAAAAAAACTGATCACAAAAGTGAACTCTTTAGTTAATTCAGAGCAATACAATATGTGGTGGGAAGATGCGATATATCGCCAAATAGACAATGGCCAGATAATACACATTCATGATGTAAAAGGTTATTTTTGGGCAGAAGTCGATTATATAGAAGATTATGAACGCATAATAGCTTATTTAGCTTAATTTTCAGCTCATTATCGAAGTAAAGCTGATTTGAAAAATCAGCTTTACAATAAACACTCTAATAAAAACCCTGTATTCTTCAACTACCAAAACTTCCAATAATTAAGCTTTTTACGCATTTTGAATTGACGTAATATATCTATTGACTTTGCCTTTACAGGTTTACTTTCTTCAAGCACTTCATCTATTGCATCCAGCACTCTATAAGACGAGTTTGCATCATTATATGGATGAGTATGATCTATAAAAGTTTGTATCTTATCCATTAATCTAGAGGGGCGTAATAATGCATTTTCAATCGAACTTTCAAGTACTTCAGGGTCATTGATATCAATTAAATAGTCATCCGGTGAAATATTATTAAAGGTCACTACAGGCTTATGTAGCAATAAAAACATAATTAAAACAGAAGATGTATCACATACCATAACATCAGCTTGCTGTAATAAAGGTATCACATCATCCGTTTCAATAAACTCTAAATGCTCATTTTGAATTGACTTATACTTTTCTACAACCTCTAGAGACATTTTAGGATGAAATTGTACAAGCCAGCGCCACTTTCCTGTTTGACTAAGCTGTTTAACTTTTTCAAATAAATGAGGCGCACATGATAATTTTTTTGAAAATGTAGAACATAATAAAATCGTTTTTTTACCTTTATTATTAACCATATTATTTAATTGAAATAAAGGGTCTAACGCACTCCAACCTGTTTCTTTAACTTTGAAGGATTGATGATTTTTTTCTAATTCTAAAAACGCTGCTGTTGATTCAGGCCCTTGAGTACAATATAAATCAAAGCAATTTCTGACTTTATAATGATCGTTATTACCTTTTTTATCTAGCTTTCCCGCATCAAAACCATGAAAAATTGCAACATTAATACCAGGTAAAAATGTTGGTGCTATATTAGCGGGGTATAAAACAGCAAGGGGATCAAACTTTTTTATTTCATCAACACATTGGAGCCTTTTTTCGTTCTTATTAAAATACTCTAATGAAATATCTCTTCCCATTACAAACCAAGCAACCTCTCCCCCTCTTTCAACAATAGCAGCTTGAATGGGTCTTAAAATAGCGAAACTATAATTTTTAGAAATATAAAAAAGGTAACGTTTTGAAGGCATGCTATATATTTTATAAAATAGAAAAGGACTAAAATTTTACCATTTATCAAATAAAAAAAACAAGTCGATATATTTCTCTGAAAACGAAAAAAACCATCTTAAAGTATTGTATATTACCAATCTGTGAGTATGGGATTAACAAATTAAAATTTTATAAAAAATATTGTATTACCCAGCTTAATCGATACATCTGACACTCACCCTTTTTATAACAAGCATTTTAATTAAAATAATAACTCACAAAAAAGTGATGATTCTCCCGTTCTGAAATAGACCCTGCAGCGCATCAAGGGGAAATTCTCAGTATAGTCAGAAATATCATTTTTAGTTTCAAACTAATTATTGTTAGTTACAAGGTAAAACGTACCTTATTCTTAGATACGTTTTATTTTCAGTTTAAGGCCTACAAGAATGCAAACTTACTAATAAACATTACAGTCAAAATCCAAACACTTATGCTTACCTCATTTTTTTTACCACATAATACTTTTGCTGCTGTATAGGAAATAAAACCCAGTGCAATACCATTGGCAATTGAAAAAGTAAGTGGCGTCATAAGTAATACAACACATACAGGAATCGCATCCGTCATATCATCCCAATTAACTAATTTTAAATTAGATAACATGAGTACTGATACATATAAAATAGCACCGGCTGTTGCATATGCAGGCACCATAGCCGCAAGTGGCGCTAAAAATAGCATTAATAAAAAACAAATACCAACTACAACAGCGGTTAGTCCTGTTTTACCACCAACCGATACTCCTGCAACAGACTCTATGTAGGAAGTTGTTGTAGAAGTACCCAACATACTACCCGCTATCGTTGCAGTACTATCCGCACTTAATGCTTTCCCTAAGCGTGGAAT
Organism: Pseudoalteromonas denitrificans DSM 6059; assembly: GCF_900112265.1. GTDB lineage: Bacteria > Pseudomonadota > Gammaproteobacteria > Enterobacterales > Alteromonadaceae > Pseudoalteromonas > Pseudoalteromonas denitrificans. The sequence continues at coordinate 39,598 of NZ_FOLO01000014.1, forward strand.
ATTCCCCTTTTTATCGGTTAAACCCGCTTTTTGTGTTACCGCAACTAAAGTGCCTGAGGTATCAAATAAATCAACAAACAAAAACGCAAATATTACACTAAGCATAGAGATATCAAATGCAGCTGCTAAATCAAACTGCATAAAAGTAGGTATTAATGAAGGAGGCATAGATACAATACCTTGATATTCAACTAACCCCGATATTACGGCAATAAATGTGACAATAAAAATGCTAAATAAAACACCGCTTTTAATATCTCTATGAATTAATGCAACTATCACAAAAAAACTTAGAATAGCCAATAAAGGTCCAGCCGATGATAAATCCCCTAATTGAACAAATGTAGCAGGACTCGCAATAATAATACCCGAATTTTTAAGTGCTATTAATGCCAAAAAAGCACCTATCCCTGTCGCAATAGCTTGCTTTAGTACCATAGGAATTGCATTAATAATCCACTCTCGAACTTTGAAAAGGCTTAATAACAAAAAAATACAGCCTGAAATAAATACAGCACCTAAAGCAGACTCCCATGAATAACCCATACCTAAAACAACACCATACGTAAAAAAAGCATTTAATCCCATACCTGGTGCTAAAGCCAATGGATAGTTTGCCCAAAAACCCATAATAAAACAGCCAATTGCTGCCGCAATACAAGTGGCAACAAAGGCCGCACCTTGATCCATTCCAGCTTCAGCCAACATCGCAGGGTTAACAAAAACAATATAAACCATCGTAATAAATGTTGTCAGACCTGCAATTAATTCTCTTGGTATATTAGAGCCTTGTGATTTAACTTTAAAAATTCTTTCAATCATAGAAATAATATATTTAATAAAAAGATATATTGTAGCCTAGGTTAACACTGCAGTACAAAATGAATACTCACCTGCTCCATATTTTTTTCATAGAAAGTTTTGAAGATCCTATTCATAAACTAAGCTCTATAACTAGATGAACATTGTGGGAGATATAAACAATGCTTGATAAAAACCTACAAGAAATGACACTTTTTGAGCTCGAAGAACAACTGTTAAATACATTTTCAAAATTAATTGATATCGTTGATTCAAACCACAAAAAAATCACTACAACAAATAAACAAATTCCCAGCACAGAACAATTATTTTCAACTGCGATTCACATGGCAAAAACAAAAAATGATGTGGGGGCAGCTAAATGGATGAGGCGAGCTGCAATATCTGGTCATGTGAAAGCACAATTTTATCTTGGATTAATGTTTGCAAAAGGAAATGGCCTACCACAAAGTGAATACCATGCTGTTACTTGGCTAACACTCGCAGAGTCACAAGGTTTAATAGAAGCAGTTGAAGCAAAGAATAAATTACAAAGATCTTTATGTGCTAAGCAAATAAAAGATGCTCAAACACAAGCTGCTAATATATATGAACAAATTCAAGATGATCAATTTAAAATATATATAGATGAGAAACAGGATGTAAAAAATTGATTAAAAAATGACAAAAAAAGCTTGCACCGAACAACTGTATAAACTACTGTATATAAATGTACTGTATAAATAACCAGTGAGAAAGTAATGCATCAGTCAATTGAAATCAGAAAAGTTAAAAGCTACAACATGACCCACTGTCAATCATCATTACATTCGATTGAAATTGAAGATGATATTTCAGCTACTTTTGAATTAATAAAAATTTTACATCAATACAATAGCCAAAATGGTTGGATGCTTTTAATTGCTCCAGATCATGTTCCGAGTAAATCGCTATTAGACTCTTGTTCGATTGATAAATCTAAGCTGCTAGTTATCAGAAAAAAACATTTATCTAATCTAGATTATGTTCTAAATTCTGCATTAAATAACGGTAATTTTTCTGCTGTGATAACTTGGACCAATATGCTTACTAAATACCAATTAGCATCTATAGCCAAAGTTAAATCATCATCTAATACAAATTTATATTGCTTTACCGATCAAAAAAAACCAAATAATACATTCCATATGAAAAAGAACAGTTAAATAATTAATGCTATAAAAAATTTGTTAGACTTTCACTTAATCAAAAAATAAAGTGACCTCCTTATATGTGTTTATGTGGAAATGAATTAAGTTTTAACCTATGTTGCCAACCTTTTATTAATGGTGACAAAATCCCCACCAATCCAGAAGCTTTGATGCGCTCAAGATATAGTGCATATAGTAAAGGGGATGCTGAGTATATTTACAAGACTTATGCTCAAGAAAAACAAGCTGAAAATCCAATTAAAGAAATTGCTGAATTTGCCAATAGCTGTCAATTTTTGAAACTTGAAGTGCTTGAAACTGATGACTTTATTGAAGAATCTTTTGTTACTTTTAAAGTACATTATTTATTTAGTAACTTATTATGTACTTTGCATGAAAAGTCAAAATTTATAAAAGAAAATGATTGCTGGAAGTATTTAGATGGAAACATTGAGGAAACACCAGAAATAAAAATCAATAGAAATGATTTATGCCCTTGTGGTAGTAATAAAAAATTTAAAAAATGTCATTACAAATAAAGGTCTTACAAAATAAAGTTAAGTTCCTTATTCTGTAAATTCTTAATTGCGTTAAATTACCTGCTTTCAGTTTGATAATTCAAATTTTAGTTATGCCAATTGATTGATTAAAAAAACAGCTAATTTAACCAAGGAAAAAATCAACAGCAAATAAAACACATTTAACATTCTCACTGACAATTTAGAAAAAATTTAAGCTTGTTGTAAAACCAAGTTATTATGGATTTCAGGACTTTTCAATTGTTCATAGAAACGCGCAGCATTCATTGGAGAATGGCTTAACTGGATATCTTTATTTTTCACTCTTTTTCTAACTGCTAATTCACAGTTATCTATAATTTCAGTACGAATATGAGTTACATCATTTCTAATAGCTAGCGGCTCTGGTGTTAAATAGTTCATTAACTTAAACTGCTCTAGACTATCACCTTGAACTATTTCCGCATTTCTTATGCCGATTAAAAAATCAATATGCTCAGGTGCTAATGTTTGTTCAACGCCAGCGCCCAGTGCTACTCTTAAGTTTTGATCCTGAGCATACAGTTCGCTAGGATCACTTTTAGGTAAAGCAAACTCAGAAAAGTCCAATGCATTCTGTGACAACATAGCTAAAAGTATTGAAAAATCATTTCGACGGTTTTCAGCAACACAAATAGACAATTGATTGCCTAATTGTGCTTCATTAATCAAAATGTCATCAAGTTGCATAAAACATAACCCAGTGGATAACTTACATATTAAACATCGGCTAGATTATGAAATTCTTAAATTTTATTTAAATAAAAATGGAATCGTTATTTTTTTGTTTCTCAATTGGATCTATCTTTTACCACAATGCTTAGTTTTCACTCTATTTGAACGGAATTAAGGCAAACAAACGATTTTTAAAAAAAATAACTTTACAGCTTAATTCTTTTTGTTAATATCTGCTCCGTGTTCTGGAGGGGTTCCCGAGTGGCCAAAGGGATCAGATTGTAAATCTGACGGCTCAGCCTTCGGTGGTTCGAATCCACCTCCCTCCACCACTTTTTTCTTGGCCGAATCAAGTGTGAATACAAGCATGAACAATAATATTGTTCGCCGCATACTGCGGAGGGGTTCCCGAGTGGCCAAAGGGATCAGATTGTAAATCTGACGGCTCAGCCTTCGGTGGTTCGAATCCACCTCCCTCCACCAGTTTCATTAAATTTCTAATTTTTTTCCTTCTATTTTCAACCAACTTTCAGCTTTTTTAACCTCACAACAATACTTATTTACAAGCGACCAAAATTCCTTACTGTGATTTAAATGTTTTAAATGTGCGAGTTCATGGATCACAACATAATCAATTACCCATTCAGGCGCTCCAGCAAGTAACAGATTAAAACTGAGTTGTTTTTTAGAATTACAGGCTCCCCATCTACGCTTATACCTTTTTAATTGAAAATTTACATACTTTAAATTCATTACCTCAGCCAATTCAATAACTCTTTTTTGTAGGTATATATTTAAAGCAGTCTTTAAGAATTCTTTTAATTGATTCTGATGATATAGCGCAAGATTTTTAACACGAGGTGAAGCACTCAAAACCAATTCACTACCATTAAACTGAGTGCTTGAATTTTGAGATACGATAAGTGTTAATTTAATAGTACGATCAAATAATTGAAACTCTCCGTTATCAAAAGCAGATTGCTTATGTTGACTAAAATATTCAGTTGATTTTTGCTGCTCTATTTTATCAATAATCCATTGATGTTTTTTATTCACTAATCTGTCGATATAACTTAGTGGGACAAAGTGAGGAGCTAAAACTGTAACTAATGTATTTTTTACATGTATTGCAATCGTTTTACGCTTGTAGCTTTTTTTTAATTGATAATCAATCGACAAAATAATCTCTAAATAAATTTATTACGCAGTTCTAGTCAAATAGTTTACTATTCATAATACATAAAGGCGAAACATAAAAGCGGATGCCAGAAAAAGAAATTATTGATTTCAAAGAAAGAAAAGTATTAATCGTTGATGATCAACGTTCTTTTCAAACTTTATTAAAAGGAATGTTATTTGGCCTTGGTGCTAGAAACATTCATTTTGCAGATACCGGTGAATCTGCAATTAAACAATGCATGGAAATTAAGTTTGACTTACTATTTATAGATTATAACCTTGGTTTAGGTAAAAATGGTCGCCAACTGCTAGAAGAATTAAGAATTAAGAAGTGCTTAGCTGTAGGTTCTATCTATATGATAGTTTCAGGTGAAACAACACGTCCCATGGTTCTAGGGGCGGTAGAAGCCGAGCCTGATGACTACCTAATAAAACCTTTTTCTCAAGGTGTTTTGAAAAACAGGATCCATAAAGTATTTAATAGAAAAAAAACCCTAAAGAAAACACTTTCTGCGATTTCAAATGATGATAAAGATACGGCTATTACTGAAGTCAAAAAAATTATTTCGTGTAATAATCGGTATAGACAATATTGTACAAAGTTATTATCAAACCTTTATAAGGAACAAAAAAATTTTGAACAGGCAGAACAATTACTAGTAAATGAATTAAATACCAAGCGAGTTGCTTGGGCACTTATATCTTTAGCTGATATTTTTTATCAACAAAAGTTATATCGCGATGCTTTAGCGCTTTGTAATGAAGTTTTACAACAAAACCGATTTCGTGTTGAAGCCCATGACATTAAAGCAAAGTGCTTATTAGCTCAAGGAGAGAAAAAACAAGCTTTAGACGTTATAAAAAAAAGTGCCGTTATTTCGCCCTATTCATTTACACGGCAATACTTATTTGCCGATATTGCACGAAAGAATAGCGCCTACAACAGCTTGATTTGTGCCTGTCAATCAGTTTTAGCTATGAGTAAACGCTCAATACATCAAAACATAGAACACCAATTGAACTACGTGCGTTCTTTACTTGATGCTGCTCAAAATACCGATAATGCACCAGATAAAGAGCATTATATAAAAGAAAGTAAATTAGCAATTCAGCAAGCCAAAAATGAGAAATCCTTATTTATTAAAACACCATTTTCTAGCTTTGAGGCTTTATGCCATGCACGAATAGATGCAGTTCAAGGGAAATTTTTAAGCGCTAAAAAAATCCTAGCGGATGCAAATTGTGTAATTGAAGAGAATAAAGAAACACTCCCTTACGATTTATACCCAGAATCTATTTTAACTTTATTACAAATTGGTGAGTTTGAAGCAGCATTTGAACAACAAGAAGCTTTAAAGCAGCATAATAAGAATAGCCAATTCGTTGAATCTATGATTCTGGATCAAACAAATAAAGCACAAGAAAATATTCGTATTTTTGAACAGCATAATAAAGAAGGTATAGAAGAATACAAAAAAGGTAACTTCAGCTTAGCAATTGAAGCTTTTGAAAAGGCGCTAGAGTATGCTCCCGTTAATACAGGTAGCGCCCTCAATTTAATTCAAGCATTGATACAAGTATTACAACATTCCAAAAAAAATCGCACTGAAGTTGCTCAAAAATGTTCTAATACCTTTAAATTAGTAGATGGTATAAAACTGCCTCATTTACATGAACAACGCTATAACGATTTAAAAGCTGATTTTAAACGTGTTTCAAAAACCCTCAAACATGAATAAGTAAATCTTATTTTAAATCACTATTTTTTAGCAAGGTTTCAGATCCCTGCTACCATTATATAAATATAAAACACTCCAATTTCTGATGCTTATGACCGAAAAGCCAAAATGCAGATTTCATAGCCCAACTAAACAAAAATGCCAAGAAACAGATATGGGCACAGGTTTTTGTTTTTGGCATGATGAAAAGTTTGATAAAAGTGGGCTAAATTTAAAAGATAAGCTTGAGCGATATGCAAAGTCCGGGGGCCTACTTCAAGGATTAAAACTTAAACGTGCAAATTTAGATGGCTTAAACCTTGTAAAACCAGGTTCAAAAGAAGGTTATGATTTAAGTGGCAGTGACTTTTATCGTGCAAGCCTAAAAGGAGCCCATTTATTCAATACCAAAATTGAAAACGGCTCATTAATGAAAGCTAATTTAAATGAAGCTAACTTACATTGTTGTAGTTTAAAAGACACTAACTTACTTGGCATAAAATTATTTAATACCAGAATTGATAATATAAATATAGGCATCAAAATATTACAACAAACACAAGCTCAAAGTGCCCTAAATGAAGGTAAAAAAGACATCGCTTTAGATTATTATGAACAATCAGAAGAGATTTATCGAGATCTGCGTAAAGCAGCTGAATTTCAAGGGCTATTTGAGTTATCAGGTAAATTCAGTCATCAAGAATTAATAATGAGGCGATACCGTTATCCCAAATGGTCAAAACGCAGAATATTTTCAAAGTTCATTGATTTATTGTGTGGTTATGGAGAAAAGCCACTTAATGTAATATTTTTCTCTTTATCCTTAATTTTTTGTTGTGCCATGTGCTACTTCGTTTTTGGTGTTAGTCAATCTAATCACATCATTCATTTTAGTTTACAAAACTCTACAGCCGATAATATATCAGCTTTACTCAACAGCTTATATTTTAGTGTTGTGACATTCACGACCTTAGGTTATGGGGACATAACACCAGTCGGATACTCACGTTTTATTGCTGCTTGTGAAGCCTTCTCAGGAAGCTTCACCTTAGCACTCTTTGTTGTAGTATTTGTCAAAAAGCTAACGAGGTAATTTTTTAAGTTGCAATTTGCATTTGACTGACAAAAAACAAGCACATAAAAGTAAAGCTAATAAGTCTCAAAAAAAATAGCTGAGAGCGTAATTTTTTAATTTCTTTACTTTTTTTAAACATTCTGAGTTCTAAAGCTCGGCAATATTCTTTATTAAACATAATAAATCTCCTTTGGAAATTCTGTGTCAATAATTAAGCTACATATAAATGAAGCATAATTGATGCCATTAAAGGTTAAAAAACTTAGGAGAATCGATTAGTAAAGTAATAGAAATGATTTGATAAGAAGTTGTATGGTGATGAATTTGAAGCTAGAAATAAAACCAAAAAATTGGGTTTTATTTCTAGATCTCAGTTTTTACTACATCTGCTCAGATTTTAATTTTGCTAAGCGGTTTATTTGATGCAAAGAAGTTAAAAATGAGTATATAGGACCTAAGAATCCGCGCTTACGGATATCTAAAAAGTCTTCATCAGATAATTCATTTAATTTTTTCTCATCAATTAAATGAATACCATTAATGTCTCTTTTTTCACCTTTAATTTCTAATGTGAGTGTTTGAGCTATTAACAATTCTTTTTCAGCTAAGTACTTTGAAAACCCAGCTGTAACTTGGGAAAATTCAATAAAATTAATTAAAGACTCTTTACGACGCTTAAGATAATCTGTTTCCTCACCTTTTTCATCGAATAAAGCGTGACCTTCATCTTCATTCACTAAGTCACTAGATTCATTGATGCCTACAAGTAATTTAGTTTCATCATTCGGATTTGTAGATAAAACAAATGGGTAACGTGTAAGTGCATGAGGAATGTATGCTCCTTGCCATTTGTCATCTTTCATAAATAAGTTTTCACCGGGCTCAAGTCCAAATACCACTACCGGTTGAAATTCACCTGACTCACCATTTTTAATAAAAACTAAAGGATATTCATTTGCAACACGAGAAAATTCATGGGCAACAACTGGAACCAAATGTTGTAATTTTGTAAACTCAACATTTAAGCCGTTTTTAATTTTTGTTTTTGCATGTTCTTTACTACGTAAAGGTTGGATATTATCCGCCATGAGTACTACTCTCCATAAAATTAAGATGCCACTACTTTGAATGATATACAGTAGCAATAAAATAAGTGCCTACATATTACATAACTTAGTAACCCAGTCAATTGATAACTATCAATGTTTATAAACTAACTCTTTATGCCTTTCCTTAAGATATAAAAAGAGACAGTTAGATTTATATTTGTACAATTTCCATTATTATTAATAACTATAAATATATCGTAAATACCAACTAACTAGTTGTTAATTTTTAGCTACAGCAGCCTTTAACCCCATTAACCAGTCTTTATGTGGCATTAGATATTTATCAGCCTTATTAACTAAAACATCATTACTTTTAATAAGAGAGTAACTCTGTTCTATTTCCATTTGAGTTAATTTCGTTGATTTAGTGTCAAATTTCATTCCATAAAGTACATAAAGAAAATTCTTATCATCAAATAAGTCAAAACGACTAAAAAAGTCTGACTGCTGAGGAGGTTGAAGCTTAAATTTTTGTAAACGCGCTTTTAACTCTTCAGAAATAGTATCTGGTTTTTGATTATCTAACCAAAACTGAGAGTCTCTTCTATCAGATATGCAATAATGTAACTTTATAAAGTCAACTACTTTCTCCCAAACATATGTAACAACTTTATTATAATAAGGAATCGATATATCTATATCTGATGCATATCTAGGAAAATTTCGCGCTAATAATTCTGCAGAAAAGTCAGATATTAATATTGATGTTGCTTCTAAAGGCTCAAGAAAACCTTGAGCTAACCCTAAAGCTACACAGTTTTTACTCCAAAACTCTTTTCGATAACCTATGTCCATTGAGATTTTTCTTGGTGAAATAGAGTCCTTAGGCACATTTAAATATTCAGCATAAAGACTCAAAGCCTCTGTATCACTCATATGTTGACTAGAATAAACAAAACCAGTTCCTCGACGGTTAATAAGAGGGATATCCCAAATCCAGCCTGCTTTATGAGCTGTAGCTGTTGTATATGGATTGATATTTTCATCATCTACTAAGGGCATTTGCTGTACAAGTACTGTATCGGTTAGCAACTCTTTAGCTTTACTTACAAATGGTACTTTTAATTCTTTATCAATTAATATCGAAGAAAAGCCACTACAATCAACATAAAAGTCAAAAGGTAACTCTGAGCCTGTATCAGTTAAAAGATGCGAAATATTAGCCTTATCATCTTTTTTTACTCCAACAATCGTTGCAAATTCATGAACAACATTGAATCTTTTTTGTGCGTTCTCAGCCAAAAGAGTAGCAAATTTGGTTGCATTAAAATGATAAGCATATGCTAAGTCACCTAAATATTCCCCTGAATTTTTTCTTTTAGGAGATAAGCCAAGTTCACATATTCTTGCTTGTATGCCGACATCATCAAAAGGACGACCCTCTCCTTGAGAAACCCAAAAAGGGCTTATATCAAAGCCTCCCGGATATGGTGTATCAAATGGGTGATAATAATAATTTTCGCCATGTGATTCGGGGTCTAGCCAATTAACAAACTTGATCCCTTGTTTAAAAGTTGCATCACAAGAAAGGAGTAACTGTGCTTCTGAAATACCAAATCGTTTTAACCCTTTCATCAAATAAGGTACCGTTCCCTCACCAACACCAATTGAAGGTACATCTTTTGACTCTAGAACAGTAATTTCAATTTCAGGATCAGCATTAAGCTCGACTCCAAGATGATTTGCCGCTAGCCAACCTGCAGTTCCCCCTCCAATAATTGCAATACGTTTTATTTTCATATTCTTCTCATATAAAAAAGCCCAGTCTAAACTGGGCTATTTTTACTCAAAAATAGCGTTTAAAAATTATAACTAACGCCTAACTTATAAGTAGTTTCACCTTTGAAAGACCAAATTGGATTGCCTTCTTGAAGTGCAGCCTTAACCTCTGTGCCAGCTGCAGCTGCACCATATTGAACATCATCTTCAGCGGTTAGGTTTACAACTTCAAGTCTTAGCGCAATATTATCATTCACACTCCAACCTAAAGTCACGTCTAAAGTTCCAAAATCATCATGCATGCGGTTACCGTAGTAATTACCATATTCACGCACCATATACTCTGAACGATAGTTATAAGCTGTACGCGCAGAGAATGTTTCATTCTCCCAATAGGCAACTAAGTTTGCACTGTGTTTTGAAGATTCAGTAAAAACACCTATATTATCGGTATAAACTTCCGCAGGAGCATCCGCATCTGTGTATGTATAATTTGCATTTAACCCAAAACCATTATCCCAAGCATGATTTATTTGAAACTCAATACCATCAATTGTACCACCACCAGCATTTTGGTAATTGTTAACAATCCAACTATCAGCAGGAGTATCCAAATCATTATTAACTACGCCAATTTGTTGATCAACTTCTGTAGTTGCTACAATAAAATTACTGATATCCTTAACAAAATAAGTCGCAGATACTAGATTGCCACTCCCATAATAATATTCCAAGCTTAAGTCAGCCTGTGAAGATTTCATAGGTAATAAACCAGGATTACCATAAGTAATTTGCTCATTTCCACCACGATCATCAGGATAACCCGCAGAGCTTGACAAAAACAAGTTATCATAACTTGGACGCGTAATAGCTTGACCCGCTGATGCACGTAAAATCAAGTCATCTTGTAAATCAAATGCAACATTTACACTTGGTAATACATCGCTGTAACTGTCTTTTATGCTGCTAACACCAGTACTCCAACCTTCATTTATTGCAAGATCATCTGCAGGTGAGTTATCAATGACATGACCACTAGAAGTGACATCAGTTTTTATATAACGTAAACCAAAGTTTCCGCGAAAACCATCACCTTCAAAAGAGAACATACCGTACAAAGAGAAGTTTTCTTCTTCAATTTTGCCATAAGCTGAACGACTATAAGCAAACTTATCAACTAAAGATAAAGTTCCATCAATCATTGCATCTAGGTTAGCTTTAGGAACAGTCCACTCATCATAACCTAATTTCATTGTGCCACTATATAGGTCTGAACTATTAAATGAGTTAGTTTTATCTGCATCATAAATGGCGCGATTTTGAGACTTTTCAAATTCATGTTCAGTAAAGCGAACTCCAGCTTCAAACTTATTGATAGCCCCTAAATCTAAGTCAAAATCAATATCAATTTGCACATAAGTTTCTTCATCCGAGTTAGGACCTTGAATACCAGTCCACTGAGATGTACCTACAGTTGTGTCTAATTGATCAATACCAAAGCCCATATCACGTCCATTGATATCAATTTGCTTACCTGTGGCATCAACAGTACCAGCCCATTGAACTTGATTAAACTTATCACCCCACCAGCCATAGCCAAAGTTTGCACTCATTTGAGTACCACCTTCTGCCTTGGTATTTCCCGCGATTACTTCTAAAGTAAAACCTTCACCTTCATACTTGGCATTTAGTTCAAAAGTATCAGAAGTCATCTCACCTTTACGAGCCCAATTTTGGAAGAAAACTCTTGAAGGATCACTCTCGGGTGTTACACTTAAAGTACAAACACCAGCGGCATTGAACTTCTGACAATTAGAGTCTCCATCACCCCAATCTGTATCAGTATTTATGTACATATTAGCACCAATACTATCAGCACCTAATTCCAAAGAGAGTATATGCGCACCAAACTCTAAGTTATCGGTTGGCCTATATTGGAAAGTTGCGTCTAATGCTGTACGTTCCTGTTCTTGAAGAAAGCTAGATGGCTGTATAGATGATCTACCACCCCAATCTAAATCAGCTTCAGTTCCAACACGTAGATATTCGCGGTCAACATATGATCCAGCAACTAAAACACCAAAAGTTTCTTCATCATTTTTCCAGCTATATAGAGCCGAAACTTCCGGTGATACTTCTTCATTAATAGTTCCATATTCACTTTTTGCTGAAGCAAATACAGAGTTAGCTTTCATATCAAGTGGCTTACGTGTTTTAACAATTACAGTACCACCAATACCACCCTCAACTAAGTTAGCTTGGGTTGACTTATAAATTTCCATACCACCGATCAATTCAGATGGCAGCATAGAATAATTAAAGGAGCGATCTATATTTAATTGATCATACCAGCCTGTAGATGCTACATTTTGACCATTTAATGTTGTTAGTGTCATCACAGGATCCGTACCCCTTATAGATACGGACGAGCCTTGACCAAATGAGCGTCCAACTGTAATTCCAGGAACACGACCTAGCGCCTGACCAACATCAGAGTCTGGAAATTTACCGATATCTTCAGCACTCACAGCATCAATTACCGCATTTGAAAATCTTTTTGAGTTTATATTGGCTTTATTCGAAGCGCGTAAACCGCGTACTTCAATGACTTCTACATCTTCTTTAATTTTGACTTCATCAGCCGCAAATACTGAACCGCTAAAACCAGCGCTCATTGCAAGACCAATATTAACCGCTAATATATTTCTTTTAAATTTTTTAGCTAACACAGGATTCCCCTCGAATCATTTAGTTATATTTATTCACTTTCTGCCCAGTGAAAATGACAACGCTGTCAAAACTCATCCAAAATAATTGACAACGTTGTCATCTAGATACAAACCATACACATAAAATCACATCTTTGCTACATTTATTTTGTGTTTTTCATACAAAAATAGCGTTAAATTTCATCACTTGTTAAAACAAACGATGAACATAATTTAAATCAGCTATTTATATTTTTACATTCTGATATTGTACCTGCAAGATATTATATAATGTTACCCTTGTGTGTAAAGATGTAACCCATCGATAATTTATCATTATAGGTACTATAATATATTTTGATGATGCTCATTAACTCAATTAAAGATTTTAATATTAGGTATTTACGAGGATTTATAAGAATAAGATGAAAGGATAAATTTTATTTGGGAAAAGATAAGATTTACTATATTAATACAAAATAAACCTTATCTAGATAATAATATTATGGTGCCCAGTATACTTCAACAGTCACTTCCGTTTGATTTAATATAGCACGTAGTGGCATATCTTTTATTTCACCACTCATTTTTGCTTGTTTATAAACAGCGAGTTTTTCTTCGCCACTTATAAGTAATTTAACAACTTTAGATTGTTTTATTGCATGTAAAGTTAATGATAATCTTTGTGTGATATCACCCGTCACATCACTTTTAATCGCATCGATTGCACAAACAAAATCAGTTGTTGTTAAAGCATGTTCTAGTCCTTGTGCATTAGGGAACAAGGATGCTGTATGACCATCAGGTCCCATGCCTAAAATTGTAATATCAAATGGTTTTTTTAGTTTTTTGAAAGTTAGTTCACATTCTACCTGTCCTTCTTGAGCAGTAATATGTGCGTTTTTCATCGATACAAAGTTTGCTTTTAGGGCTTCATTTTGTAGTAATGTTTCTTTTATGAATGTTTCATTACTTTTTTCATGGCTTGGGTCTACCCAACGCTCATCGACCATAACAACATCAACTTGATCCCACGCTAGCGGTAAATGGGATAACTGTTGATAAGCTGGTTTTGGAGAAGACCCACCTGATACACAAATAACAGCACGCCCGTCATCTTTAATTCCTTGCTCTAAACCTTGCTCAATACTCTGTGCCAAATCAGCTGTTAATTCAGTTTTAGAATTAAAAAATTTCTCAATGATATTATTCATTTTTATGTCCTAGATCCAAGCAATGGAATTTATAAATACAATAAGTTACAGTTTTATACACGATTTAGGGAAATCTAAATGAAAAATTATAGATATGTATAAAAGAAGAAGATAATAATATGATTATTGTTTTGACGCTATCTAAGAATTGCGCTCTCATCTAAGTAAAATACAAAATGAGTAAAGGGAGCCTGTGTTCCTCTCACAAAATCACAGGTCCCAATATCTCCAGCGCTACCCGTTCAAGGTATTCTATTTAAACTTTAAGCTCTTTTATTTTTAAAGTAACTAATTAGGCCATTTGTAGATGAATCATGCTCCGCACTCACATTATCATTTTCTAATTCATTCTGAATTTTAGAAGCAAGCCCTTTCCCTAGTTCAACTCCCCATTGATCAAATGAACAAATTTGTAATAAAATACCTTGGCAAAATATTTTATGTTCATATAAAGCAATCAATTTGCCTAAATGTTTTGCATCAACTTTGTCCAACAAAATTGACGTTGTTGGTCTATTCCCTTTATGTACTTTATGCTGAATTAGGCTTTCAATATCCGACAGTTCTTGGCCTTTGCTTGATAGCTCCTGTCTTACTTGCTCTGCGGTGACACCCCCCATTAATGCTTCCGTTTGGGCAAAGAAATTTGACATTAAAATTTCATGATGATTATTCACTTCTACCACAGGTTTTATTGAACCAATAAAATCAGCCGGTATAATTGTATTACCTTGATGTAAATATTGATAGAAAGCATGCTGACCATTGATCCCTGTCATACCCCATAATAATGGTACGGTTGTATATGGCACACTCTCACCTGTGAAAGTAACAGACTTACCATTACTTTCCATTTCGGCTTGTTGCAAATAAGCAGGTAGCATATGCATAGTTTGATCATATGGTAATATTGCCTGAGCTTTAGCACCCAAAAAAGTGGTATTCCACATGCTCAACAAAGCCATGATCACAGGAACATTTTCACTCAAATCTGCATTTTTAAAATGTTCATCCGCTTCAAATGCTCCTTCAAGCAATTGGATAAAAGCATCAAAACCTAAATAAAGGGCAATAGGTAATCCAATAGCTGACCACAAAGAAAAACGTCCACCAACCCAATCCCACATTGTAAAAACATTTTCACTGCTAATACCAAACTCAGCTGTTTTTTTGAGGTTAGTGCTCACAGCAACAAAGTGTTTTGCTATTGCAGTATCATCTTTTGCAACTGATTTAAGCCATGCAACTGCCGTTTTAGCATTTGCCATAGTTTCAGATGTTGTAAAGGTTTTTGAAGAAACAACAAATAAGGTTGAAGCTGGGTTCAGCTCTTTTAAAACTTTAGAGATTTGTACACCATCAGCGTTAGAAATATAATGAATGCGTAAAGTTTCATCGGCATAGTTTTGCAGTGCCTCCGTTGCCATTTGAGGGCCTAAATTAGAACCCCCGACACCAATACTTACAACATCAGTAATCACTCTCCCCGTATAACCTTTCCATTCACCACTGCGAACTTTATTAACAAAAGCATGCATTTTGGATAATTCAGCAGCTATTGCTTGAGATACATCTTCACCATTGACATAAATTGGAGCACAACTACGGTTACGCAGCGCAACATGTAATACAGCCCGATTTTCAGTGAAATTAATTTTTTCACCTGCAAACATTTTATCCCGCCAAGCGGTTAATTCTGTTTCTTGCGCTAATGACTGTAATGCATTCATTTCTTTTACGGTAATTAAGTTTTTAGAATAATCAAACAATAAACCAGGTAATTGAATTGAAAAGTGTTTGAAACGTTGCGCATCTTCAGAAAACAACTGCTTCAAATGAACATTTTTCATTTCTTCTGCCAATGTTTCTAGTGACTGCCAACTAGACAACTGGGAACGACAACTCATAATTTTTCTCTACCTGTATTAATTTGCAAATATCGCGTAATGGCCTATTTTAACAAAATATTCTAATAAGTGATAACCTACTATCTGGTTTGCCCTAATCACGTTTATGATAACAATATGTTAAAATGACAACGCTGTCAAATTCATTTTTAAAGAATTACCATATGAATTGATTATAAATAGATTAAAACTATGCCATAGTGCATACAATCACAATAAACTTAGTAAAATGCGCAGTAATTACATTTTACTTTTAATAAAGTTAATAAAAATGAAAGTCACAATTAATGATGTTGCCAAATTAGCCAGTGTTTCAATTAAAACTGTATCTAGAGTTATTAATAATGAACCATCTGTTCGTAAAGCAACTTTTGATAAAGTAATGGAAGCAGTTAAGACGTTAAATTATCAACCTAATTTAGCAGCACGCAATCTAGCTGGGAGTAAATCCTTTACCATAGGTTTAGTTTATGACAATCCAAATGCATATTATGTTTTAGATATGCAAAACGGTATTTTATCATGTTGTAAAAGTGAAGGTTATGAATTACTTATTCATCCATGTTCATATGCAAAAGACGACATGATTGAAGAGTTAAAAACCATGATAAACAGAGCTCGTATTTCTGGGTTAGTACTTACGCCACCTCTTTCTGAAATTAATGAAGTAATAGATATGCTTGATGAGCAAAACATTCATTACGTTAGAATATTATCTGGCCAAGAACTAGATCCCGCACAAACTGAATGTATTTATGTAAATGATCACAATGCTGCTTTTCAAATAACCGAGCATTTAATTAGCCAAGGACATAAAAGCATTGCTTTTTTAAAAGGAGATAAAGGCCATAAATCTACACGAGAAAGGTTATCAGGTTACAAAGAGTCATTAGTATCCAATAATATCAAGGTCGATGAATCACTCATTTTAGAAGGTGAATACTCATTTTCTTCCGGTGTTGAAAATGCTAAGAAAATAATAAATCAAGATAAATCTGTGACAGCAATTATTGCATGTAATGATGAAATTGCTGCTGGTGCTTTATTTGCAGCTCGATTAATGGACATAAAAATACCAGATGAGTTATCAATATCTGGTTTTGAAAACTCCCCCTTCTCAAGACAAACCTGGCCAAAGCTTACAACTGCAAATCAATCAATTGAAACAATTGCACAAAATGCAGCAAAATTGTTATTTTCAAAAACGCGAGGTCAAAGAAATAAAGATAAAGAAATTATCAAAACTTTCACACCTGAATTAGTAATAAGAGACAGCACAGGCCCTATTTAATAAAAAAAGTCACACTATGATAATAGTGTGACTTAATTTAAGTTAATGCAACAATTATAACGACAAGCAAAAGCATTAACTGAGATATTAAACTAAAGGGTGATATAGCGCGTAATAAGGATAAACTCCATGGATGCTTTATATCAGGATATAGACTACAACGTTTTAAATTCATAGCAAAAAACATTAACAACATAGACACAAGCGCTAAAATAAAAGATAACTCACTTTTTAGATCAAAGTCTGGTTCAAAGAAAAAGAACAACTGAACAGGTAATAAAACACCAATAAATGCATGTATAGAATGAACCAAGTTTATGCGCTTAAACTGCTTTGGTTTACTCAATTCTTTGATCCCAAACTGGGACTCCAAAAATTGAACAATTTGTTTATGTTCTAACTCTACCGCCAAGCCATACGCAGTAAACTCTAAGTTATTTCTAATTGTAAAATCAATGTTTTTCTTTAATAAGAATTTAATTGCAAATTCGTTTTTACATATAACTGCATAATGTAAAACAGTATTTCCTTGATTATCTTTTTGAGTAAGCAGTTCTTCGTTACATAAGATCTCTAGTACATCTAAAAAACCTCGCTCAACAGCCCACATTAAACATGTTTTACCATTTTCATCAGCAAGCAAGCCTTTGGCACCTTGTTCCATAAAACGTTTACAAATACTTTGTTTTGCAGAACTTTGTTTTAATTGCTCTAATAAAGCGCTCTCTAATAATATACCTTTAGAATCATCAGGCTCTAATTGCGCTAAAAATTCAAATCTATCTTCGCCCTGCAATAATTGTTCAGTAAATAAACTTATTAAAGCCTGTTTGTCCATAACACTTTTATTCAAAAATGGCATTAATAAAGGATGTAATTCATCATAAGATAAAAGTGACATTACATCAGATGTTGACAACTGTAAGCCTTGTTCTAATAATAACTTCAGCACGTTTAAAAATCGTTTCTGTTGCGCTAGACATGCTAAACTTAATTTTGATTTTATGACCATTTGAGATTCTAAGTCGCTATAGCCACTCAAACGTTCTAGCAATAATAAAGTAATTTGTTCATCATTTCCTAGCTGAAGTTTTAAATCTTTAAGTACTGATTCAATATATTTATAAGCAAGATCATCAAAATCACTTAAATGTTGGCAATCAGTGCTATCAAACGGTTCCGCTGGCTTTTGCCATAATAAGTAATAAATAGGCGGTAAGCTGATACTACAAACGCCTTGTTGATCTATTGACTCTTCGCATTTTGGCCAAGCTTCTAAAGCATCTAAAATAAAGGCGCCATTTTGTTCTAATAGTCCTTTTAACAACAAGACATATTCTTCAGGCCAAATTAAGACATTTTCTGTCTCCAACTGCTCACTCCAACAAAAATAAATTATTTAATAATAAGAGGCTTAGTTTAACAGGCTTTTATACCCAAACAACTTCAAAATGGTATTATTAACCTTTATCAAAGAGGAAATTTATTGTGGAAACCTGGAAAGTTATTTTGATCATAGCGATAGTATTCGCGGTTGTTTGGAGCAATATTGCTTTATTAAAGTATTCAGCAAAATTTGATATCAAAAAATTTAATCAAGATCCAACAGAAAAGGCAAAAGAAGCACGTAAAAAACAAGAAGAGAAAACGAAGAAACCCCACAAATAATGCAGAGTTTCTTCTTTCATTCAATCATTAAACTAGCCAATGGGCCATTAATGCTATTACAGGCAGAGTCACTAAGGTACGTAATAAAAATATAAGGAATAACTCCCAAAGACTCACTGGAATTTTGCTACCTAAAATTAGAGCGCCTATTTCAGACATATAAATAAGCTGGGTTACGCTCATAGCAGCAATCACAAATCGCGTTACATCACTTTCTATAGCGTTTGCTGCTAAAATTGAAGGAATAAACATATCTGCAAAACCAACAACAATGGTTTGCGATGCTTGTTGGGCTTCAGGTATTTGTAATAACTCTAGTAGCGGAATAAATGGCATACCTAACCATTGAAAAAATGGCGTATATTCAGCAATAATTAAAGCAAATGTACCAATAGCCATTACAACCGGCAATACAGCAAATACCATATCAACCGCGTTTTTTATGCCCTCTGTTAAAGTACCTTTAACACCTTGTGCATTATAGGCTTTTGTTAAAGCAACCTGCAGGCCATGTTTAAATAATGTTTTTCCTTCAGGTAAAGCTTCCGGTTCACCTTTTTTAATAGTGCCATCAATGTATTCATCTTTTTTATTCCTAAGAGGTGGTAGTCTCGGAACAATTAAAGCCGCAACGACTCCTGCCAAGCATACAGTCAAATAAAATGGCGCAAATAAATGCTCTAACTTTACCTGCCCTATTACAACTAAACTAAAAGTAATTGAAACAGCAGAAAAAGTCGTTCCTATTATAGCAGCCTCTTTTTGTGTATAAAATTTTTCTTCATACTGTTTTGATGTCATTAATACACCAACGCTACCATCGCCTAACCATGATGCAACACAATTAACTGAACTCCGTCCTGGTACTTTGAATAAAGGGCGCATCACTTTTGTCAATAAAGTGCCTGCAAGTTCTAACAAGCCAAAATTAAGCAATAAAGGTAATAATAAGCCTGCTAAAATGAAAACTGAAAATAAAACAGGCATTAAATCATGCAAAACTAATGTTCCTGTACTTCCAGAATGGATTGCATCAGGGCCTATTTTAAAAAATGTCATTGAAACAAAAATCATACCTGTTATACGAGTTGCAAGCCAAATAAGTGATACATCTAATAAATGACGCATAAAATCATTTTTCATAATCATTTTTGGTTTAAATAGCTTTACGATTACACTCAATACTGCAGTTGTTGTAATGACACCCATAACAATATGCGTTATGTATTCACTTGAAAAATTTTGTATTTCTTTGGCTAATACTGCAATAGGAATTGTAAATGCATCACCCATTTGAACAGGTGTCATAAATAAAAATACACCAATTAACGAAGGTACAATAAAAGTCATGATTGTACGCCAATGATATAGCGCTTGATTATCGACTTGTTCTGAATTCATAAATAAACCTATGTTTATATCAATTCCATTACTTAAACTTCTGAGTAATAACGCATTTAAGTAATGAAATTGCTTACCTAATTAAACATAAAAGAGCGCTATTTGCGCTCTTTTATATAGTTAATATAAAAATAACTTTCATGTTAATTCTAAATTTCAATACCTTGCTTACGTAAAGCTTTAACTAATGCTTGCTGTAAATCATTCATAGTACCGGGTTCTAAAGTTTCACCTTGTTCATCCATCCAGGTAATACTTGTGCCACCTGAATTATTTTTATTTAACAAAATCTGATATCGCCCCATTTCAAGTGGTAACTCAGCCACATCGTCTCCCCAAATAGAATCCCAAACACTGGCGTCTGGTTTTTCATATGTAGCAGTAATTAATCCTTTATTATTATCCAATTCATCTATAGTGAAATTTAATTTTTCAATAAATGTAGAAAAACGTTCAAAAACGTCTTTATAAGTTTGCTCAGTCACTAAAGCAGCATTCCCCTGATTATCAAACCCGAGCTCTAAAGAAACAATCCCACTTTGTTTTTTAAGTTGGACAGCCAATTGACGATATTTAAAATCAAAATGGCTCACATATGCATTTAAGGCTGCAATTTCTAATTGTTGACGTAACACAGGTGTGAGTGTTTGATCTTTACTTTGATAATCTAATAACTGAGTCTTAATTGAAGCAGTTCTTTGATGCTCTTTTTGCTCAATAATAAACTTAAACTTTTGCTTACTGATCTCTTTATCACTTTCCCAAAACCATTCATCCCAAAATCCAGGTTCTTCAACATCATAAATAGAGTACCAATCAGTTTCCAGCTCTCCTTTTGCTTCATTTTTCTGCGTTGCTGACACATTCTTTTCCGCTAAGAAACCGTTTAGAGTTGTCCATAGAAATCCTTTAAGATCATCAATACCGTCTGATTTGTCAAAAAAGATACGTGATGTTTTGTCACCTTCTTCAACCCAACTCCCCGAAGCGACATTAAGAACTTGCGCAGGAGGTGAAATCATATCATTAGCCAGTGCTTTAGAGTATTGCGCTGGTGTCATTACAAACTCAGGATCTTGATAAGGTTTATTCAAATCCGATGGTACTTTAATATGCTCTGATACACGGTAATTTTTTTCATCATGGGCATTATCTATAAAAACACTACAACCAGTTAAGGCACTAATAACACCTAATACCAAACTTTTACGGATCCAATACTGCACTTACAATTCTCCTTAGCACGCCAATTTTATTAACTATTATATGAGTCAGTCATGCTCTATTTGGTTCAAAATTTGATTCAAAAAAATTATACCCTCATACGGTTTGTGTATAATTTAAACTTACCGTGTGAAAATCATTCATTTATTGCTTCAAAAGCGATTAAATAAATATAATTGAGCAACATACTACTTTCCTACGCAGTTAAAAACAAGAATGAGAGAGTGTTTCTATTTCTGATGTGCTAAACTTCGCGACCATTATAGGGGCACACGGATAAAATAAATGTCTGGATTTTCAAATCAACAACTCGTCTTAACTGCGATTGGTGATGATAGAACTGGAATTGTCGCGCAGTTAACAGAACTTGTGAGTGAATGTAGCTGTAACATAATTGACAGCCGTATCGCCATTTTAGGCAATGAATTTTCAATTATAATGCTTTTATCAGGTGACATGTCAGCCATTAGTCGCATAGAACATACTATCCCAGTTAAAAGTATGGAAATGGGGCTGTTAACCATGATGAAACGCACTTCTAATCGAACTGGCAGTGAATTTTGTGCAGGTTATACCTTAGAGTATAAAGGGTTAGATTCAGTTGGTGCTTTAAGTAAAGTAGCTGCTTTTTTAGCAGAAGATAATATCGACATTTGCTCTTTAAAATCTGATACATACGAACAAGATGGGCAACTTTACATGTGCTCAATGTTAGAAATTAATGTACCCGTTGATAGCGCACTTGATAGCTTTAAACTTAAATTTGAAAATCTGTGCACTGATTTTAAACTTGAGTCTATATTACGACGCATTCGCTAATAAAAAATAGGAATAATTATGAATACCTTAGTTGCGGGTGATAAAGCCCCCTTTTTTTCATTGCAAGATCAAGACGGAAAAACGGTTGTACTTGCTGAATTATTAAAACAAAATCAGGTTTTAGTCTATTTTTATCCAAAAGCCATGACGCCAGGATGTATCATTCAAGCGGAGCATTTACGTGATCACAAAACACAATTAGCTCAGCTGAATACTTTAGCGATTGGAATTAGCCCAGACCCAGTAAAAAAACTTAAAAACTTTGAAACCAAAAAAGAACTAAACTTTACATTATTGTCAGATGAAGATCATGCAATAGCTGATGAGTTTGGCGTTTGGGGATTGAAAAAGTTTATGGGTAAGGAATATGACGGGATCCATAGATTAAGCTTTTTAATATCTCAAGATGGCACAATAAAACATGTTTTCAATAAATTCAAAACTAAAGAACATCATCAAGTTGTGATCGATTTTTTAACCCAAAATAGCTCAATTTAACTTTAGTCTGCGCTAATTAAAATCTTAATTAGCGCAGTGCCATCATTCAAACTCTTGAACAAACTCTTTGTCTTGTGTCGTCCAAGCATTTACTAAAGCCCGTACTAATGATGCTAATGGTATCGCAAAAAACACCCCCCAGAAGCCCCATAAACCGCCAAAAAATAATACGGCAACAATAATATAAACAGGGTTTAAATCAACAGCTTCAGAAAATAGCAAAGGCACGAGCACATTACCATCAAGCGCCTGAATGACACCATAAGCAATAAT
The DNA here is from genome assembly GCF_900112265.1 of Pseudoalteromonas denitrificans DSM 6059. GTDB lineage: Bacteria > Pseudomonadota > Gammaproteobacteria > Enterobacterales > Alteromonadaceae > Pseudoalteromonas > Pseudoalteromonas denitrificans. The sequence goes on from NZ_FOLO01000014.1 coordinate 62,624, forward strand.
GAGATACCAAAACTCAGGTGTTAAACCAAATTGAAATAATGCAACAGCAGCAACAGGAATCGTCACAAGCGCAGCACCAACAAAAGGGATCAAAACCGACAGACCAACTAATACACTCAGTAATGCCGCATATCTTAAATCAAAAATGGCAAATGCGATAAAAGATACACCACCAATAATCACGATTTCTATTACTTTCCCACGAATATAATTCATTATTTGCTGATTCATTTCATGCCAGACCTGGGTTATCAAACGCCTTTGTTTTGGTAAAAAAGTTTCAATACCTGATGTTAATTCAACTTTATCTTTAAGCATGAAGAACACTAATAAAGGTACTAATATTAAATATATCATCCAAGCAACAACATCTTTTAATGACGTTAATGAGAAAGACAATACCTGCTGACTAAATTCAATTACTTTATTTTCAACACTTGTCATAACATTTTGTATTTGTGTGCCATTAATCAGTTCTGGATATTGTGTAGGCAAATGCATTAAAAATGACTTACCCTGTTCAAGCATATTTGGCGCTTCTTGAAACAAATTTGCAGTTTGTTGCCACAGTACTGGAACCATAATCACAAAAACACCAACCAAAATACCTGCAAATGTTAATATAACAGTTGCACACGCAGTCAGTCGCGCTAACCCTAGACTTTGCAGCTTAAGTACTGGCCATTCCAAAAGGTATGCAATCACCAAAGCAACAAGCACTGGAATAATTAATGAACCTACAAAATATAAAAATGCTATGAGCACAGTTAATAATAATAATAATGTCACCGAATGTGGATCTGAGAATTTACGTTCGTACCAAGATTTCAAATATTCAAACACTTATTTATTTCCTCTGCAAAGACCTTAGTGATTTTTTAAATTGACGAGTAATTCTTTATTGTGCATATAGCAATTAATTTGATATTTAAATCGATGTAATTTTAAATAATTTTCTATATCAGTGATGTCGACCTCTTGAAGATGCAAAAATGTAATTACGTGACACAATTCATCTTCTTGTGTCATTTCACCGGTTAATGTTAATTGTTGATTGTTTTTAGCTATAACTCTTTTTAATTGGTACTTAAATTGAACAAATAACTGTGGGCATTGATACGGCGTTAAATCAAATTTAATCATTGAATTTACAATTATTTCAAAATATAAAATGATAATAACGGCAAATTTGATTAAAAGAAAATAAACCGTAATTTAAAGCTCTTTTTTAAAGGGTTCATCACTCAAATCTATACCAATTAAGTGCAATGCATTATGCTTAAGGTAGTTAAGGAATAAGTATAAGTTTAATGACAATGCAAAATGATAAAGCAAACTTGCCAGATAACCCAACGTTGAAAGATGTGAACTGGTATAAAAAACAATTAAACTGGGGAGAGCTACCCCCATTTTATCATTTAGTTGCTTCATCATTAGGAGAATCTGAAGGTATTTTAACTCATGGCTTTGATACGGCTATTAAACGTATCATAGATAAACGCAATTGGAATATCCCTTTACTTGGAGGTTATTTAGATAACTCGGGTAAAATTATTTGTGAAAATAAACCAAGATTAGCGCTATATCAGGTATTCACAAATAGAGGGTTTGAATTACAAGTTTACCCTTTAGCAAAAGACTTAGAGATTAATCAATATGTAAAAGACAATAAATTAATGGAGTTTATGCTTTGGGATCCCCATTCTATGAGACTCATTCTCAGAATTAATCAATTACATAAATATATTCAGTTTTATTTTCAACGCGGTGATGAAGCAGATAAAGCATTGATCATACATGCACATAAAGTTGTGCACAGAATAGTTGAGTTTTTGAAACAAGAATTGAACATTATTAAAATAGATGGGGTCTCAATCAAACGCTATTATGATTTATGTGAAAAAGAAACATCAGTAGATCAAGATGAACTTATGCTTGCAAGTCTAATTATGAATGAACAAACCAAAAAGGAATAAAATGAAAAAAAACAGAAAACTTTCGTTGTTGATGATAGGTTCCTTATTTTTATCAGCCCCTCTAATAGCACAATCAAACTTTAAGCTTCCCGATTTAGGAACGTCTGCACTTCAAGTTTTACCTTTGGAAAAAGAAAAAGCCATCGGTGAGATCATGATGATGAAAATTCGCAGTTCATCACCCGTTATTCAAGACCCATTATTAGATGAATATCTCACCAGCCTAGGAAACAGGTTGGTTGCCCATGCTGACGACATACGTTTTCCTTTTGATTTTTTTTGGATCAAAAATAATGAAATCAATGCTTTTGCTTTTTATGGTGGTCATGTAGGCGTTCATGTGGGTTTAATAGCCAAATCTGATAGTGAAAGTCAGTTTGCATCTGTATTAGGTCATGAAATTGCACATGTGACTCAAAGGCATTTAGCCCGACGATTACAAAAACAACAAGATAATGCGGGCTTAACATTAGCCGGCATGGTTGCAGGTCTATTAACAACAATAGTCAACCCAGAAGCAGGTTTGGCCATTATTTCAGCCAATCAAACTCAAAGCATGTTAAGCCAAATGACACATAGTCGTGGCGCAGAGCAAGAAGCCGACCGTATAGGCATGACAATACTTAATAACGCAGGGTTTGACCCCAGAGCTTCCAGTGAGTTTTTAGCTAAACTTTCGGCACAAATGCGCTTTAAGAAAAAGCCGCCAGTTTTTTTACTTTCTCATCCATTACCAGATAGCCGAGTATCTGACATACGATTAAGGGCACAACAATATGAAGAACGCTTTATCGACTCAAACCTTGAATTTTTACTCACTAAAAGTCGGATAATCGCTCGGTTCACCTCAACACCTGAAAAAGCTGAACAACAATTTAGAATGGATATCAAAAAACATCAATTTTCAGACAGAACGGCGGCTAAATATGGACTAGCATTATCTTTAATTGATCAAAAGAAACTAAAAGAAGCTGAAGTTATTTTAACTAAGTTATTAAAGTCAGACCCGTCTAATTTATTTTATCTAGACAGTAAAACGGATCTTCTATTAGCACAAAAAAATACACAAGCCGCTTTAACTTTACTAAAAGAGCACTACCAGCTAAAACCGAACAATCAGGTGATCACCTTAAATTATGCCAATGCAGCGATTGAAGCTAAAGACTACGCATTAGCCGAACGTCTATTAAAATATTTTTTATTAGATAAACCAAATCACCCATTAGGCAAAGATTTAATGGCTCTTACCTATAAAGAACAAAAAAATAAATCAGCATATCACGAAACTCGAGCCAGTATCATGGTAGATCATGGCGCATTTCAACAAGCTTCTGATGAAGTTCAAAAAGCACTTAACTTCATTGAAAAAACCGATGATATTAAGCGCCAACGCCTCAAAGCACTACTAAAACAATACCGACAAATGCAAAAAGAGCTAGCAAAGCTTTAATTATCACATCGCTTTGTCTAAAATAGCGCACCTTGCGCTATTTTTTATTTAGGATTTAAGATGACTATTCAAATTTATCACAACCCAAGATGCTCTAAGTCTCGTCAAACACTGGCTTTACTAGAAGAAAACAATATCACTCCTGATGTTATTGAGTATTTAAAAACAACACCAACAGCTCAAGAAGTTAATGCATTAATCACTAAATTAGGTTTTGAATCTGCACGCCAACTAATGCGTACGAAAGAAGATTTGTATAAAGAATTAAACCTTAAAGATGAAACAAATGAAGATGCCCTGATTAATGCCATGACTAACAACCCTAAATTAATTGAACGCCCTATTGTTATAAATGGTGATAAAGCGGCCATTGGTCGTCCGCCAGAAAGTATATTAGATATCATCTAATGTCTTATATTTTAGTACTTTACCATTCTAGCCATGGTTCAGTAAAAAGCATGGCACATGAGATTTGTGATGCAATATCAAGTACGGGTATGCAAATAAAATTACGTACCTTTGTAAAACAATCAAACTCTGACTTGGTTGTTAGCCAAGATGATTTAATGCATTGCCAGGCACTTGCTTTTGGCAGCCCGACACGTTTTGGTATGATGGCATCGCAAGCAAAATTATTTTGGGAAAATACCAGTGAATTATGGTTAAAAGGCAGGTTAATTGATAAACCAGCCAGTGTATTCACATCAAGTAGTAGTATGCATGGCGGTAATGAAAGTACTTTACTTACTTTATCTTTACCTTTATTACATCACGGCATGATGTTACTAGGTGTGCCCTATGATATTCCAGAGTTATCAAGTACACAAAGTGGCGGAACTCCTTACGGAGCAAGCCATGTCTCAGGTTTAAGTAATGATACTAAACTCAGTAAACATGAAATAAAAATATGCCATTCTGTCGGGCACAGGCTTGCTAAAATTACTCAACAATTGAATAAGTGATATGATCAAAAAACATAGTAAAACTAAAAACTTTCAACGCCTTGCATTATTTGGTTATATTGGCTTACTGATCTTAATGCCTTTATGGTTATTTTATATCGCCCCCCGAGAAGGCCACAGCAATGGCTTTATTTTTATGATTTATATTCTACCTTTATTATTACCACTTAAAGGTATCATTCAAGACAAAATATATACCTATGCTTGGGCTAACTTTATCGTAATGATTTATTTTCTTCATTCACTCACCCTACTCTATGTTGCGCTTGATATTTGGGTATTGCTTGAACTCATATTTGCAACTAGCATGTTTATTGGTTGCACCTACTATTCAAAATATAGAGGTCAAGAACTTGGTTTGAGAATTAGAAAATTAAAAGAAGAACTCGCAGAAGAAAAAACAGCTCACGAGCATCATAAAAACTAAAATAATTAGATAAACTATGACTTTATTTGAATTAAAAAAAATACTTGGCAGTTTATTAATGCCATTACCTATATTATTTTCCATGATTATCATTGGTTTATTATTTATTTTTTTTAAAAAAAATAAATGCGGTTTGTTTTTATGTTTACCTGCAATATTAACTCTGATCTTGTTGAGTTTGCCTGTCGTCACTCAGCAGTTAATCTCAACAGCAGAAAACCGCTATTCTACTTTTAACAAACAAAAACACGCAAAGCTTCATTATATTGTTGTTCTTGGTTGCCAGGTAAAACCTCATAAGGGACGTCCTGCTAATTCACAATTAGGAGCCTGTTCTTTAGCACGTCTAGTCGAAGGCCTGCGAATCGCAAGACTATACCCTTATGCCAAGCTCGTTTTATCAGGATTTTCCATCAATAATACAAGCAGTAGCGTTCTATTAAAAAAGACAGCTTTAAGTCTAGGTTTACATCATACCCGTATTATTACCAACCCCAGAGCAAAAGACACTGCTGAAGAGGCAAAGCAACTCGCTTATAAATTAATAGATGCCAAAGTTGCTCTCGTTACTTCCGCTGCACATATGAGCCGTGCAGCTGATTTATTTAAACAACAAGGCATAGATGTAATTGCTGCTCCAACTGATTATTATGCTTTAAATTTACAAGCCAGTTGGCAACAGTTTATTCCAAATTCAGAGGCTCTATCTGCAGCTACAGCCCATCAACATGAATTAATAGGCTCTTGGTGGATCATAATAAAGCGACTATACGACCCTGAGTCAATCTGAAACTTTAAATATCGCTAATAATTTTACAGATTAAGTTCAAACTGGATTATCAATATCAATAAATGTTACATCTAAGTGATATTCGTTTGCTAGATACTCCCCAAGTGCCTTGATACCGTATCTTTCGGTGGCATGGTGTCCTGCGGCAAAAAAATCAATATTTTGCTCTCTTGAGCTATGGATCGTTTGTTCTGAGGCTTCTCCAGTCAGATACGCATCAATACCTTGCTGGGCAGCCAAATCGATATACCCTTGACCACCTCCTGTACACCAAGCGATGCTTTCAATTTTTTTATCTCTCACAATTGAAGTAACAGGTTTGCGATTTAATACAGTAGCAATTTTTTGTGCAAATTCCTCTGCTGTCAATGGTGTATTTAAAATGCCTTTTACTGGCACACTTTTAGATGAACCAAGCTCTAAACCTGCTTCATACGTAATATCGAGTAATTTCGCTAATTGTGCGTTATTCCCAAGTGTCGGATGAACATCTAACGGTAAGTGATAAGCAATTAAATTAATATCATGTTTTAGTAAAGCTGCAATACGTTTTTTCTTCATACCAACAATTTCTGGATTTTCACCTTTCCAAAAGAAGCCATGATGAACTATGATAGCATCAGCCTTTTGCAAAATTGCAGCATCAATCAATGCTTGTGATGCGGTAACGCCCGTCACTACTTTTTTGATATTGTCAGTACCTTCAACTTGTAAACCATTAGGGCAAAAATCTCTGATGGTATGGGGTTCTAACAAAATATTGAGCTGTGAGATTAAATCAATACGTTTCATAAATTTTCAATTTTATCTATAGATAAGCGAAATTGTCCCGTTTACTTGATCAAAAATAAAGAAAAACCTGAAAAAATTGATAATTGGTTCAAAAGTCGGTATAAAAGCCGCTGCAACAAATTTAACAAAAACTAGGAATTATGATGAGCAAACTTGATAAAGCACAAGTTTTAGAAGATTTTGACAAAGCATATCAAGCAGTAAATGGCAAACAACCTGAAGTTGTTGCTAAAGCTGGATGGTACAGTGTAGATGGTGGCAAAAATATGCGCCTGGCTGATCTTGCCGCTTTAACCGAAGAACTTTCATCAGGTACTTCAACAGAAGCACCTAAAGAAGCTGCTAAGCCTGCTAAAAAGGCTGCCGCAAAACCTGCTAAAAAAACAGCTGCTAAACCAGTAGAAATCAAAGATAAAGGCATGGTTATCGTTAAAAATAACGAAGACGGTTATACTGCAGAAGAGTTTTGGATTGTATATTTAGCAGAAAAAGACCACGATTGTCGTTTACCACAAGGCATCGTTTAAATTTATTAAATATCAATTTAATAACAAAAAGGCTGCAATTAAATTGCAGCCTTTTTTGTTTTTAAATATTCAATGGACTCAAATAAATTTCTACAACAAGCTTATTTTTCAAAATATAAATCTTCTCTTTGTTTTTTTCCAAGTTCTTGCATAGTAGAAGAATCAAATAAACGGCCATTGATCATGGTATAGCTAACTTTATCAGTTACGCGTATATCAGTTAGCGGGTTGCCATCGATTATCATTAAATCAGCAAGTTTTCCCACTTCTAAAGAACCAATATTTTTATCCAGCCCTAAATATCGGGCCGGATCAAGCGTTGCCGCACGAATTGTTTCAAGCCCTGTCATCCCCCCTTGTGCAAACATCCACATTTCCCAATGCGCTCCTAAACCCTCACGTTGTCCATGTGCGCCTAAGTTTACAATAACACCTTCATCCTGTAGTTCCGCAGCCACACGTGCATTATTAAAATGGTTATAATGGTGTTCTGGTGCTTTAGGACGTCTCATAGAGCGAGGTTGTAACAGCTCTTTTGGTACAAATTTTGATAGTATTGGGTGATTCCAAACATCCGTTTTGTCATACCAATAGTTTTCTCCCCAAATACCACCGTAGCCAACGACCAATGTAGGTGTATAACCCACTTCACTTTGACCCCACATTTGTTTTACATCATTATAAATATTTGCAACTGGAATAGAGTGTTCTACTCCAGTATGGCCATCTGCAACCATAGTTAAGTTATGTTGCAATAATGAGCCACCTTCTGGCACAACCATCATACGCAACTCTCGACCAGCCTGAATGATTTGTTGACGCTGCTCTCGACGAGGTTGATTATAAGATTTCACACTAAAAGCACCTACTTTTTGTAAGCGCTCTAAATGAAATTTTGCATCTTCTAATGAATCAACATGTGAAGTATAACCTGGACCATTAGCACCATATAAAATAGTACCTGTAGAAAAAATGCGCGGCCCTACAATCGTGCCAGCCTTTTGCATCTCGCTTGCAGCAAAAATCTCAGTAGTATCATTTGATGGATCATGAATCGTCGTTACACCTAAAGCTAAACCCGCTAAGTTTTTCCAGTTCTGCTGTGGAATAATCTCATTAGAAGCTTGAGAGCCATGGGCGTGAGCATCAACGATACCTGGCATAATCGTTTTACCAGATACATCAACTATTTTTGCACCTTTAGGAATATTTATTTCAGCTGTCGTACCTACTGCTTTTATGTGCTTACCATCCGTTATTAAAACACCATTTTCAATGACACTATCACCTTTCATAGTAATAATACGGGCACCTGTAAGTGCAATTATGCCTTTCGGTGCATGCATTGATTGTTTAAAACCGATGTTTTCACCATTTTTAACTTTAAAATCATTGTCTGACTTTTTGATGTCAAAAATACCTGATAAATCGCTATGGTAAAGTTCTGGACCCAGAGACCAATATAGTTTGTCACTATCACGACTCCAGCTAATATTTTCTCCTGCGCGTACTGATAATTGCTCAATTGGGAATTGCTCAGCTTTAGGTCCTATATTAATTGTTTTTCCATTTTCAACTAAAGGTGTAACAAATACTTTAAAACGCTCTGCAAAAGCTAAATATTGACCATCAGGTGATACTCTAAATTCTGTTGCAAGTTTAGACTCATAAAGTGTACGTTCTTTTTTAGAATCAAGTTCCACCATTAATAAACTTGGCTTAGGGTAGCCATCTAATAAGTATATTTTGTTTTCGCTTTTTCCAAACTGAGGCTGAGATCCTGACTTAGTAATAAACTCAGATTTACCACCTTTTGATGGCACAGTGTAAATCCCCGGCTTTAATGACCAATCAGGGCTTAAAATAGAGCCTCCTTCTATTTTTCTATAGGCTAACGTTTTACCATTAGGACTAAATACTGGCTCTACATACTTACCAGTCTCTTTTACAATCGTTTTTCCTTTACCATTTCGGGTAGAGACAATACGAACGGTTCCTTGTTCTTTATCATCCCACGTTGTATATGCTATTTTTTTGCCATCACGAGAAAATGTTGGAAAGAACTCAAAATGTGAATTTTGCTTTGTTAAACGTTTCACTTTTCCTGAGCTTAAATCCCTTTTATAAATATGCCCCATCGCCTCAAATAATGCCGTTTTGCCATCGGGAGAGACTTGTACGTTTCTCAACATTTTCACGTCAAATTTTTCTGTATCTAAATTTTGTGTAAAACGTAATGCCTTTTGTAATTTTTTAGTGGTGTGTATTTTAAATGGCACATCTGATACAGATTTATCAGATACATTTAATTTATGAATTTTTCCCGCAGCCCAAAATACGAGATCTTCACTGTCTGGCGTCCATGCTATATTGGTATAAACACCATGAATCGCCCACGTTTCTTGCATATCTCGTTCTAATTTATCGTATACCTTAGTATGTTTTCCTGACTCTAAATCATATAAATAAAGACTCGTTTGAAAATCATCGCGTTTAATATAAGCCAATGTTTTACCATCAGGTGATGGTGTTGGTCTGATAGCTCCGCCCATACCTGAAATGATTGTTTCAATTTCACCCGTTTTACGCTCATAACGTTTAATTTTGTAAATACCCGCTGTAGCGTCTTTAGAATAATGAAACGTTTTTCCTGGTGTAGCATCTTGTGAAAAGTAAACATATTTACCATCAGGTGAAAAAGCCGGTTCACCTAAATCTTTTTGATCATTAGGACGCTTTGTTAATTGCATGCCTTTACCACCCGCTTTGTGATAAATCCATACTTCCCCTGCACCTAAAGAACGTGTATCAGTAAAATGTTTACGGGCAACAATAAAATCACCATCAGGGCTCCAAGCAGGACTATTTAATAATCGAAAAGTTTCTTTGGTGACCGCTTTGGCATTTTTACCATCTAGGTCCATTATCCAAATATTATCTCCTCCATCAGCATCCGATGTAAAAGCAATATGCTTGCCATCAGGGCTAAATTTAGGTTGCATTTGCCAAGCAATATCAGAAGTTAATTGTGTGGCTTTTTCACCTTTATTACCATTTAATGGCATAGAATAAATATCACCTAACAGATCAAAGATAACCGTTTTTCCATCAGGGCTCACATCAACATTCATCCAAGTTCCCTGTTCCACAGAGATACTGGCATCAATAAACTGACCTTGTGGTGCATCAACAGACCAAGTTAATTTTTCATCTTCTTTTTTATTTTTGTCAGTTGCATAGCTTTGACTACTCAAAGCCAAAGATATCGACAATGCTAATGCTGTTTTAATGGTGTTTTTCATTTTTAGACTCATTGTTAATTTGTATTTTTTAAATTATTTTCCGTTTTGATTTGAACACCATTGCATTAAAATTTCTATCAATATCGTTGAATCAACTGAATTTAACGATAGATTTATATCTAAATTTAGGAGGTTTTATGTAAAATTTAATTTATACAAGGTTTTAAGAAAATAAAGACTTTACTTCTTGATAACGGCTGCGACTAAGGGGCACTTCAATTTCACCTTCTATTAATAACTGATAACTTGCACCTGAGCCAATTTTAAGTCGTTTAACTTTATTGATATTAACAATATAAGAACGATGAACTCGTATAAATTGTTTAGGTAATAACATGGAAAGTTTATCGATAGATTTGTCATGTAAAGCGACATCATGTGGGGCTAAGTTAAGTTGTGTATAGTGTAACTTGACATAATGCAGTTGAGTGTAATGACCATCAGCTTTTATAAAACTAATGTCAGATATTTTGATAAAAGATAAGCCATCATGCTTTTTAACCGCTAATTGTTTTAGGTCATGACTTGCATGACTCGTTTTATCAGTAAATCGAGATAACGCTACTTCTAAGCGCTCATATTTAAAAGGTTTAGCAACAAAATCAAGAACGCCATATTCAAATGCTATAATCGCTTGTTCGCTATAAGCTGATACTATAATGGTATGAAAACTTTGCGCTGTTATCTCTTTTAATAAATCAAAACCATTTTCACCATGTAAATTTAAATCTAACATTAACAAATCAATACTATGTTCAATTAAATAATTACTGGCATCTTCAATATCATCAAACCATTTTATAATGGGTTTGCCAGCAACCAGTATTTGTCCTATTTGTCTTTTTAAACGCTGCGCTATAACGGGTTCATCTTCAACAATAACAATATGCATTATTCCCCCTCGTCTAGTTCAACATTTTTTATCAAAGGAAATTTAATCCTGGTTTGCCAAGTATCATTTTTCGCTGCAGACTCAAAAATCCAATTATGATTAAAGCTCTCAGTTAGGCGGGTTTTAATATAATTCTCCCCTATTCCTGAGCCCTGATGATTGTTATTTCTAAAAGGCGTGATAACTTTAATATCTATTTTTTCTGTTGTTTTTATTTGTATATCAAAAGAGTCACCATTTTTAATTCGATTATGAGAAAAAGCATTTTCTATAATAGTATGTATGATTGCAGGGGGAACTAAAAAGTCACTTTCGATTACTTCAATATTGAGTTGTATGTTCTTTTGATATCTGTATTGCATTATTTCAAAATGTTTTTGACAAAGCGCCACCTCATTTGACCAAGGAACCAGTTTTTGCTGCGACATTAGATTTAATAAACGAAATTCATCCGCTAAGGCATCTATAAATTTAACAGCCAATTTTGGTTCAGTTTCAACCCACTCAACAATTAAAGTTAAGCTATTCATCAAAAAGTGAGGTTGCAGGTTTCGCCTTAACATTTGCGCTTCTAATCTTAAAGATTGCATGGCTTTTGAACGCTCTTGCCCAAACTGCACTATCAAACTATATAAATTGGCTAACGCGATAAAAGAAAATAAAGCCGCAAACCATTTATCAATAAAAGAAAAAGGTAAAACTATCATAAGGGTAAAACCTGCACTTAATATACTTAAATGGACTAATGAACTCGACTGTTTTTTTCTAAATGCCTGTGCATTAATAAATAAAGAAATAAATAAAGCCAAGACAAAAATTGATAAACTTTTTATATCATAACTTGGTGTAAATAATGCTAAACCAATAAAGCAGATCAAACTGAAACCTAACCAAGTTACTTTTTGTTTTACCTGATAATAAAATAAATAATAAGCAATCAACGCCATGCCTGTTAACAGCACATTTGTGATAATAATTCTAAGCCTTACAATATGAAAATCCCAAGGATAGTTCCAAAAATACTTTATAACCTCTAAGCCTATTAAAGACCCTGAAAATAAGCATAAACAGCTAAAAATAATATATGCAGGTCTTTTTTCATATAAAAAATATATTAAAGCAAAAAATACAGTTAGCAAAAACATAGCACCACAGAGCATTAGCGGGATCAGTTTTTGTTGAAAGTTAATATCTTGTTTTACATTTTTAGATGTTATAAACATCCCATAATAAATAGCATGCATATCCTCAATATGATGATAGGTAGAAAGCTCAATACTCAGTAAATGCGCTCCTTGTGATAATTCAGCTTGTGATAAAGGCGCCATCATTTCTATCGGACCAACTTGCTCTAAACTTAGGTCAACACCAGGTTTACCTTTATCAGCAATAAACTTACCATCCCAATAGAATTTTGCCGAGCCTAAGAATATGGCCCTGAGAATTGTATATCGCGGTACTTGGCTTTTATTTACGTTCACAGGTATTCGAATACAATAATGCTGATGTTCTGAAATGAGAGATAAGTTTAACTTCGACCAATCACTATCATCTAAATATATGTCGTGACAATTTGCGACAGTACCATTTGAAACACGCGCATCTTGACCTAATGACTGAAAGTAATTAGCAGGTTGCACTTTGGTTTCTTGGGCTATTGCTTTTGTACTTAATAACAAGAATACAAAAGTAATTAATACGTTATATATTTTCATTTTTGTATTGTAACCACTTTACTCCAAAGATAAATGCACTTGGTGATGCACAGGTGTCATTGGTGCATTTCTAAATCAAGGCATGCTTTTTAACATTAGACTGAACTCAAGATTAACAAACAGAGTCTTTATTATGAAACCACTATTCAACGTTTTATTACCTATTACTTTAATTGTATCAAGCCAATTCAGTGCCAACTCAAAAGCACTATTACCTTATGAATATATTGGTTATAAACAACAAAAAGTAAATGCCCAAATGGGTACTTTTAAAGTGCCAGAGAATAGAAACAACCCAAACTCAAGAGAGCTTACTTTAACTTATGTAAAATTCCCAACAACCAGTAAAACACCGGGTAAACCAATTGTATATTTATCTGGAGGTCCTGGAGGCTCAGCCACAGGCACTGCAAAACGTTCTCGTTTTGAACTTTTTAATAAACTACGTGCCGCTTCAGATGTCATTTTATTTGACCAACGAGGAACCGGACTATCAAATGATTTAAAAAGCTGTAAAGCGACTTCTTTTGATTTAAAAATACCTTCAGTCGAAAAAGAGCTCATGACTCAAACAATTTCTGATGTGAAAACCTGTGTTACCCAATGGCAAAACCAAAATATAGATTTAGATGGATATAATACAAAACAAAATGCAGCTGATCTTGTTGATTTAGCCAAAACGCTTAATACTGATAAAATTAACCTGTGGGGTATAAGCTATGGGTCACATTTAGCTTTTACAGCAGCTAAATATCACCCTGAAATCATTAACCAGATGGTGCTTGCATCATTAGAAGGGTTAGATCATACAATTAAGCAACCAGCACGTGTGCAAACCTTAATTGAAAAAGTATCTTTGATGTTAAAAACAAACCCAGATACTAAAGATAGATATCCAAATTTTTTAGCTGATTTAACACATGTTTTAAAAAATCTAGAAACATCACCACAAGTTATAAATACCCACGATTTTAGAACTAAAAAGCCACTAATTGTTGGCATAGGTAAAATTGATATGCAATTTGCCTTAAGCTTTATATTCTTAATGGACCCTAAATATTTAATACAATTACCTCGTATCATAGCCGATATGAAAAATAATCAGTTCACTGAAATCGCCTCATATATTGCTTATATAAAAGGTATGTCAGCTGAACATACACCTATGAGCTTAGCAATGGATGCCGCTTCTGGTATTTCGAATGAAAGGTGGTCTCAAGTACAAAAACAAGCTAAAACAGCTTTAGTTGGCAGAACAACTAACTTCCCATTTCCAGATATTAACGCTGTATTGCCAGTAACTGACTTAGGAGATGACTTTAGACAAGAGCTACATTCTGATATCCCCACTTTATTTGTATCTGGAACTTTAGATGGGAGAACCTTATACCAAAGCCAAGTTGAATTAGCTGCAAACTTTACTAATGCCAATATGATCACAGTTGAAGGTGGCGGCCATAATGTATTTATGACTTCTCCCGAAATATCAGAACGTGTCTTAGAGTTTTTTAAAGGTCAAAGAGTGCAATCGCATACCATCACTTTAGATCCTATTAAGTTTCAGTAAATCAGTGATCTTAATATCGCAGTTATTCATATTGTGATGACTACGATATTAAGTTAAAAGATTAAACCCACTGCCTAGGGTCAAACTCATAATAATTAAGCATTAACTGATATAACTCAGGATCTTGTTTTTGTAATTGTGAGGGTTTTTCTATAAAGGTTTCGGTTAACACAGCAAAAAACTCAGCTTCATTCGTCGCACCATATTGATGGATCACATTAGGCATGCCATAAGCTAAATGCGTTTTTAATTGATTGAATGCACGATTAAATACTTGCGCCCATTGTTTATAAAGACCAGAGGTTTTCAATTGTGGAGTCCCTGAAGTCAACCCAGTTTGTTGATCTAACTGATGCGCAAATTCGTGAAAAACTAAATTATGACCATCTTCAGGTAAACGATTACCTTCTAAAACATCATGCCATGAAAGCACGAGTGTCCCTCCGGGCCAAGACTCTCCTTGGCGTACGGTTTCGTGAAAACTGACTAAACCTGCACCATCTTTTTTATTTTCTTTAGCATAATAAGCACTCGGATATAACAAAACCTGCTTTACATTTTGATAAATAGGCCAAGGTTTATTTAATACCAATAAACATGCATTTGCAGCTACAACTAAACGCATACCCGCATTGACTTTTAAACCATCTCGGCCTAAAAAGCTGATATTGTCTAAAAACCACAAGATATGTTGCTCTAACTTAGTACGGTCTGCATCTATCATATTTTTATAAATAGGCATTACTTTAAGTAGTAACTTTTTTTGGCTCTTACTCAAAGTGCGACCCATATATTTTTTATGCCAAAAATGCGTTTTAATTTTATTCCATTGCCAATAAGTCACAACAAAAATAATCAGTGTTATTGTTAAAAATATATTAATCATTCAAATACCCTTTCTAAATATACTATATTCATGGGTCTTTAATATTCAGTTTTCAACTGGCTCTTATACCCAAACCATTTCAAGGGACTGAACTCAGTTGGAGTGAAAAACGTTTTAAGCAAGGCGTTAATTGCAGAGAATGACGGATCCCTCTTCAAAATCAATAACGCAGAATAAAGCGCTTCTAAACCAACCCACGGGGCTTCTGAGCAATGAAGGCATATTACCGGTCCATCTTCTTTAAAGGGAATGACCATTTATACAAAGATGCGCCTGAATCATAAATTGCTCAGAAGTTCTGAAACTCGTATCTTGAAGTGGTTTGGGTATATACCGGACAAAAGTCCTTATTTACTTGTGGCATATTAAGCTAACGAACATGCTAAAAGTACTAGCGAGCACCGAACATTTAAGGTAAAATGCGCGCCTTTAAAGACCATCCACCACATACAAATGTTGAGGAATTTCTGTGAGCGAACAAAAACAGTCTCTTAGCTACAAAGACGCGGGCGTTGATATTGACGCTGGTAACGTACTTGTTGAACGTATTAAAGGCGTTGTAAAAAAAACTAAACGTCCTGAAGTAATGGGCGGTATTGGTGGTTTTGGTGCTTTATGCCAAATTCCAGCTGGTTATAAAGAACCTGTATTAGTAGCCGGCACAGATGGTGTAGGTACTAAATTACGTTTAGCAATCGACTTAAAACAACACCAAGGTGTGGGCATTGATTTGGTTGCTATGTGTGTGAATGATCTAATAGTACAAGGTGCTGAACCTTTATTCTTCTTAGATTATTATGCTACGGGAAAATTAGACGTAGATACAGCTGTTGACGTAGTAACAGGTATCGGTGCAGGGTGTGAACTATCAGGTTGTTCTTTAACTGGTGGTGAAACAGCTGAAATGCCAGGCATGTACGAAGGTGAAGATTACGATATCGCTGGTTTCTGTGTCGGTATCGTTGAAAAAGCAAAAATCATTGATGGTACTAAAGTTAAATCTGGCGATCAATTAATCGCATTAGGTTCAAGCGGCCCACATTCAAACGGTTACTCTTTAGTACGTAAAGTGCTAGAAGTATCAGGTGCTGATACTTCAGCTGCATTTGATGGTAAAACATTAGGTGAGCATTTACTTGAGCCTACTCGTATTTACGTTAAGCCAGTATTAGAGCTATTAAAATCTGTTGATGTACATGCATTATCACACATCACAGGAGGCGGTTTCTGGGAAAATATCCCTCGCGTATTACCTGAATCAGCAAAAGCGGTAGTAAAAGGTGATAGCTGGCAATGGCCTGCAATCTTTGACTGGTTACAAGAAAACGGCAATATCACCACACACGAAATGTACCGTACATTTAACTGTGGCGTTGGTATGATTTTAGTTGTTCCAGCTAACGAATTAGAAAACAGCTTAAACATCTTAAAAGAGCAAGGTGAAAACGCTTGGCATATTGGTGAAATCCAAGATGCAACACAAGGTGAAGAGCAAGTTGAAATCGTAGGCGGCACTAAGTAATGGAACGAATGCGCATTGCAGTATTAATTTCAGGTAGCGGCTCAAATTTACAAGCTATCATTGATGCGTGTGAAAAACAGCAGATCAACGGCGACATTGTCGCTGTGATCAGCAACCGTCCAAACGTGTATGGCCTTGAAAGAGCTGAAAAAGCCTCGATTGAAACTGTGGTCTTAGATCACAAGGAATTTGAGTCTCGTGAAGCTTATGATAGTGCCTTAATGGAAAAAATTGATACTTTTACACCAGATCTAGTTGTATTAGCTGGTTTTATGCGTATTCTAACCCCTGGCTTAGTGCAAAAATATAAAGGACAAATGTTGAACATTCATCCTTCTTTATTGCCTAAGTATCAAGGGCTGAATACCCATCAACGAGCAATAGATGCTGGTGATAAAGAACATGGAGTTAGTGTGCACTTCGTGACCGAAGAGTTAGATGGCGGTCCCGTAGTACTTCAGGCAAAAATTAATATTTTACCTGATGATACAGCTGATAGCTTAGCTAAGCGCATACACCAAAAGGAACATATCATCTATCCGTTAGTGGTTCAGTGGTTCAGTGAACAACGACTAACAATGGAAGAAGATAATGCAGTTTTTAATAATAAAAAACTTCCTGCACACGGCGCTGACTACGCTTAAAAAAAGTTTAAAAAATAAAGGTGCTTTAACATTAAGTTTAAGCACCTTAGTTATCCCCTCTAGCTTCGCCAATACAAGCACAGACTTAGCATCTGATTCTGTAAAAGAGTATACAGCTAAATATGATGTACTTCGCAAGGGCGAGCGTTATGGCCGTGCTACTAGGATATTAAAAAAATTAGATAATAATAATTGCCGCATTAGTTACGAAAGTGACATTGAGTGGATGATTTTTTCAGATAAGCGCACTGAAATCTCTACTTTCCCCTGTTACGACAACCATGTTTCTCCTAAAAATTATCAAATGATCCGTACAGGCACTGGCAGAGATAAAAACTATAAAATCAGTTTCGATCGGACTAACAAGCAAGTTTTTAGCAATAAAGAAAAATTCCCTTTAAAACTCATCTGGGATGACCAACTACAAGATGGCATTTCATATCAAGTGCAATTTCGCCGAGATATAAAACAAGGCAAAACAGAATTTGATTACCCGCTTGTTGATAAAAAAGGCCGTGTTCGCCACTATAAATTTCAAGTTGTTGGTAAAGAAACAATTACGCTACCATTTGGTAATGTAGAAACAATTAAAGTAAAACGTCTATATGATAATGATAAACGTCAAGTTTCAGTGTGGTTTGCACCTTCACTTGATTATATGATGGTCAGAACCTGGAAAGGGGAAAAAGGCGTAGAGCAATTTGATATTCAATTAAAGTCTTTGAACTGAAATACCGCAATATATAAATAAAACTTATAAACGGGACTAATCCAGCTTACGTCCCGTTTTTTTATAAAATTTTACGCTCTTTTTAAATAAATCAAATCCTCGAAAAATCCATGCCTACATCAGGTTTATTTTTAGATCAGTTCACCCAGTTTAAATAACTTAAATTCGCCCTCTTCAATTTTATGCCAGTCTTCATTTTCGGTTAGAGGCCTTGTTGCAATAACAGTTACAACATCATTCGGAGTTGTTTCTTTTTGAAAATCGATGATCACATCAACATCTATCAAAGATGCTTTACCAAACGGTGCTCTTCGAGTGATCCAATGCAAATTATTACTACAATATGCTAATAAATGTTCACCGTCTGTTAGTAACATATTAAATACCCCTTTTGCCTTCAGTTGTGGCGCTAACTGTGCAGCATATAGAAATACAGGTGCCATATCTTGAGGTTTAACAGTAAATTTCTTACGTATCTCATCTAATAGCCAACAAAATGCTAATTCGCTATCTGTATCACCCACAGGCTGATAAAATTCAGGCTGTAAATCATCATAATCTGATAACTGACCATTATGTGCATAAGTTATTTCTTTCCCCCAAAGCTCTCTGGTAAAAGGATGCGTATTTTCTAAACAAACTTCCCCTCTGTTTCCCTGACGAATATGACTTATCACAGAACAACTTTTGATCGGGTAGTGTTTTACCAGTTTAGCAATTTCTGACTCACAACTTGGTAAAGGATCTTTAAAAGTACGACATCCTTTGCCTTCATAAAATGTAATGCCCCACCCATCTTTATGAGGCCCAGTATTACCGCCCCGCTCTAATAAACCTGAAAAACTAAAACAAATATCTGTTGGCACGTTTGCAGACATACCGAGAAGCTCACACATAAAACAAAAACCTTTTCAATAACAACTGGTTGAGCTTAAATAAAATACAAATCAATTTGACAGTGTCAGTTTCAATGTCAGTAATGATTTTTTAAGCATGGAAGAATTTAATTATATTTTGATATTCTCATACACATAGTTAAATAACAATTCTAGTTTAACCCACAATAGACCCTAACCTTTCTTCTAGACTCTAAGAGTGGCTTTTATATCCTAAAAATGTCACTTTTATAATTAGCGGCCCTGCTTCCACACTTATTCGCATGAGTTTTATATACCACAAAAAGATTAATATGATAAAGGTTAACAGTTACGAGGTGGTCTAATAATGCGGCCTACAAAGCAGCCCATTTGGTTAACGCAACATGCTAAGGGGATTTTGTTACGGTATGTAAAATCAAATCTAAAAATTTAACCAATAACTTTAATTCATTAACGTACAGCACTATACCTGAGCTTTAAACTCTTAAAAATTATTTTTTATGCAATATTAAACAATAAAGTAAATGAATTTGAGTTTTTTCAAATTAATAACATTTTTGCTAGTTTTATTGAGTATTAATTTAGGTACAGAATATTACAATATAGGAACACTTTCTAACAATTTTAATTTCATCAATATGCCATTATCGAGACTCACTGAAAAAGGAACGAAAATGAAACTTAAATTAAATAAAAAGAAAATTAAAAACTTATCAAAAGATAAACATTCTTTACCAGCGAATATGACACCTCAAGTTGCAGGTGGTATTTTGTGGCCTACAAGAGCCTTGCAATGTTTTGACCCTAGGTAATCACATTCGTTGATTAAAAAGCCTCGATTATTCGAGGCTTTTTTTCGTGCACAATAAAATAAGTTGTTTTGATGCACCTAAAGTACATCGACCAACAATTGTTTAGCCTTTGTAATATCCAAATCAGTATTTATATTCATTTCAAACAGACCCGTTTCAAAATGTGCTATAACTTCAAGCTTTGTAAATTCGTCATCTAAAATATGACCATCTTCCATAAAGCTTTTATCATGTGCTGAAAAAAGTTTTGTTCTCTCATTTTTTAATATGTGATCAGCAATTGAGGTATAACGAAAGGGAAAGCTTTCTGTGTAATAAATATAATGGTAGTAGCTAACTTTTAATGTCCAAGCAAACAGTATTGACCACACAATCCATTTAAACTTTTTCATAATCATTACCTTGATTAGTTTTAAATAAGCATAGCTGACAGAGCCTATTGTATTATTTGTTTACATTCATCATAAAAATATAAACGAGTTGAAACCCGCTGTTTCAATATACATTTTTTGACAGTGGTGTAATCGGCTGTAATATTTATAAAAGAGTCCCAATTGACTTCCGTGAACTTCTTACGACCATATGAATATGATCTTCTGGTATTTCTAATTCGACTATATCTATGTCGTAATCGTAATCGTAATCGTAACCAATTCTTTGAATTATAACTTTCATCGCTTCACGATAAAGATCAGAAAAAACTTTGTGTCGATACTTAGGTATCCACACAAAGTGATACATTAATCTAAAAACATGATGAGAATTTCTTTGAAGTTCCATGTAGTGGATACTACAGACTGAGGCAAGCTCACTCTACACTATCCAGCACGGGGGAAAGCCCCCTAGATTTTCGCTACGCTCTGTTAAAGTGTTTAAATAAAAGTGCAATTAAGGGATTTATGTTTTGCTCGGTTAAACCGAGCAGACTAATAAGCTAATTTGTTGCATCTAACTAGGCGGACGATTAACAACAACACCACCACCGCTATGTATTGATCAATGTCATTAACTTAAGCTTAAATTACTAATTTACAATAAGTTATCTAGTTGATAACCTAGCTATGAATTAAAAACATAGAGAAATAACCAATGAATTGTTCAGTATTTAATTCAAATAGTACGAAAGTTAACCAATAAAATTCATTCAACTGAATTTTTAGAAAATCATCGTAAAAAATCTACTGATTTCACTCGAAATCGCACGCTTACTTTTCCTCGTTTAATTAGTTTTATGTTGAACGCTCTCAATGGTTCAATTCAAGCTGAACTCGTTCGGTTTTTCAGTGTTATCGATGATAGCTACTTATCAACAAAGTCTGTTAGCACCGCTGCTTTTTGTAAGGCCAGAAAGAAACTATCTCATCAAGCATTTATTGAGTTAAATGATGATTTAGTGCAAGAGTTCTATAAAACTGCAACCATTAATACATGGCAAGGCCATCGACTGTTAGCTGTTGATGGTTCAGTCACACAATTACCTATCTCTGACGAACTTTTTGAGCATTTTGGTAAAGCACGTTCTCATGCTTTGATGCCTGCCGTTCGCCTTTCTCAACTTTATGATGTTAAAAATAATATTACCTTAGATTTGCAGGTAGAAAGCCACTCAACAGGAGAGCGTGAAATGGCGTTAAAGCATCTAAATAAAACTAAAATAGGTGACTTAGTCATTTATGACAGAGGTTATCCTGCCGTTTGGTTTTATAAATACCATATGCTAAAGAATGTTGATTTCTGCATGCGTATCGTTAAAAGCTCTAATATTGTTAAAGCCTTCTTAGAAAGTGGAAAATATAGTGATATCGTTGATTTTCCATGTACTGAGAAGTCTCTTCGTCGATGTAGAAAAGATAAAATATCGACAGAAACATTACGCTTAAGGTTAGTGCGAGTTGACCTGCCATCAGGTGAGCCAGAGGTTTTGGTTTCATCATTAACAGATCTGAAAGCTTATCCAACTTCTGTTTTCGCTAATTTATATCATCAACGATGGGGAGTTGAAGAAGATTATAAAGTATTGAAAAGTCGACTTAATATTGAGAATTACTCTAGTGTTTCTGTTGAAGGTATTTTACAAGACTTACATGCTAAGCTTTTGACGAAAAACCTTGCGGCTGCTGCAATTCATGATGCAAAACGAAAAATAGAGAAACCTAAAAACAAAAGGCTCTATGATTATAAAGTCAACTTCACCTTTGCGATAAATCAGCTCAAGGATAATGTTGTTCGGTTCACAATGAGGCTAGCTGATTTTGAATTATATGAACTATTGATAAATAAAATATCAAGGAATTTAAGTATTATTCGGCCCAATAGGAAGTTTGTTAGAAAAGACCGAAGATTCGTGCCAAATAAGTATTCAATGGGCTATAAACGTATGTGTTAAATCTTTAAGTTAATGACATTGATGTATTGATACAGGAGGGGGAGGGACTGTTGAGCCGCCACCGCTTTTTATTGATGCCGATGGAATTTGTAAAACAATAATACCGCCGCCAGTACCACTACCGGATACTTTTTTGAGATCTTCTAGATTTAATACTTTCATTTAAATTTCTTTTTTAGTTATTTGATTTTTACTTGGGCAATACAAGTAATCAGCTAGCATGGTTAGCTCCATATTCACTTGGGAGTTTCTACCTCCATTACTTTGGTTAACAAACACTTGGCTAGAAGCGCTTAAATTCTTATCTTTTTGAGTTATAACAACTGTATTGGCTTCAAATTTAGTAGCCCTTTTTTTATACCAATTAAAACATTTAGCCCCAGATAAACTGCATGCTTCCTGTACTTTATAAACACATTGAGTGTCAGGGGTTGAAGTTTCAATTCTTACGTATTCCCAATTTGGATATTTAGAGCTTGTACAAGCTGTAATTAAAATAATTAAGGGCAGCAATGTTTTTTTCATGTTCTCTCCTTAGTAAATGAATTTAGACCCATAATAGGTTTATTAAATTTTTTAGTGAGTCAGTTTAAGTTGTTTTGATGCACCTAAAGTACATAGACCAACAATTGTTTAGCCTTTGTAATATCCAAATCAGTCTCTATATTCATTTCAAACAGGCCAGTTTCAAATGAGCTATTATTCTAAGCTTTGTAAATTCATCATCAAAAATAAGACCATTTTCCATAAAGCTTTTAGCATGTCCTGCAAAGAGTTCTAACCTCTCATTTATTCATATGTAGAAATTGAGGCATAGTGAAAGGAAAGACTTCTGTGTAATGAATATAACGGTAATAGCCAATTTTAAAGCCTACAAAAACCATTTAAATAGTCTCATAATCATTCCCTTGATTAGTTTTAGATGAGTATAACTCATTTATTATTTTTTAGTTTTAACTATTTCACAAATAACTATATACACCGAAAATTCAGTATGTTAAGTAAAGTACCAACCCTTTACAACGCGATAGGATATAAACTCTTTTGTATAATAAGAGTATTACCTATGGGATATAAAATAGACAAACCTTATAAAGTTAGTGCGCACTATTTCACTAAGAATGAAGATCATGAAGCGACATTCATGAACACAAATGAACTGAAGGCAGGCGATATTTTATTAGCCCGCAAGCTCCAATTCAAAGACCTATCATGGACACAGCAACTTGCTACAAATGTTTTTGGTAAACTAGTTACATCTGATACAACATTAACTCATGCTCCTATCTCCTGGGGGCAGTTACCTACAAAAACATTCTACAATACCGTTCATGCAGCAATAGCAACAGGAAATGAAAATAATATTCTTGAGGTAGCAGGACAAGGAAAAAAACCAGCTACCGCCCATGGGTTATTTTTAGTATATCGATTTAATAAATCAGGATTGACTACAGATGGTGATTTGCTATCTGTACTTAGTGTATTACAAAATCAAAAGAAGTTTGAACCCAACGAAATACTCCCTCAATTAGAAAAGGTTGGGGAATTAATACCAAAGTATATATTTGATGAAGCAAATACAGCTATGCAAAATCCAGGTAAATACGGACTATTAAATGGGATAAAGACTGTTTTTAGTAAGCTTCCTGATACGATAGATCCAAATGAAATGAAAACAGACATAAATCAAGATAACATGATTTGTTCTGAATTCGTTTCTCAAATAATTAACATAGCCTATAGACGTGCAATTATTGAAGCATTTGAATTACCAGCAGATAAATATGACCAAAGAGTTCGCCTTTTACCTGATGCAACAGATAGGGTTCTCCCTGGAAGATTACATTATATAATGCAAATTTTACAAAAGTCATCATGGGACCTGAAAGGCTTCATAACCGATCTACCTCACAATTAAGCAGCAACATTATAATGACTTCAAAATGGTCAATTTCTTACATTAATCATTGAGTTTAATTGTAATGGTTCAGGCTTGATCTGACCGTTAACCATTTTAATATGGTGTTTGTCAGGCTAAATTTGAACCTCAACAATTAAGCTCAATGCTTCCAGTCAATCAGAATTGTTATTTCATTTTTATTGATAGCTTTTAAAAACTTTTGAGTAATTATCCATATTTACAGTTTCACCTGTTTCTAGCAGGTATTTCAATCCGAATAGATGTTTTACTAAACCCTTTCCCAATTGTCCTTTCATTAAGTAAATCATAAAACGAGGCGAAGTTGAGACTAAAGAGGTCATCTTCACTTCGGTTTTGTTGATATCAATTGAAGATAGTTCATAGATAGCAGACATGTCTTGTAAAAATGGAAGGTTATGAGCGTAAACTTCAACTTTAAAACTTTTCATCTCATTTACTTCAGTTATTTTTTCAACCACATATAATTTTTCATCAAACATGCAATGCCTAGCGCTATTTAGTTCACCTTTAGTAGCATGACCTATATAGTTAGATGCCGTCATGGTTGGGTTGTGTATATGTATATCACCATACTGACTAAACAATACTTTCCATACTTTTTCTACAGAGGCGTTAATCACCTCTTTAAATTCTGATTTTTTCATTTTAATTCTCTCATCGTGGTATTTCGGTGTTATTTTTCCACTACTGCCAATTTTTAATAATAGATAATTACACGAGAATAAAACTCATATTTTCATATCTAAATTCCTCGCGTATGCAACAAATTAGCGCCTCATTGACCCGGCTTGCCATCATAAATTCCAACCAATTCAATAAACTTCTTATAAAGTCTTTTTACTTTTTTGCATAGAAGCAATATTAAAATCAATCATCGTTCTATTACTTTCAAGTTCCTTATTACAGGAAGATTTCTGCTGAAATGCAAAATAGTCACATTGCCAGAAGGTCATTATTTAAGTTGATAAAATTGACTTATGCTCTATTTGTTCAAAATGAATAATAGAATTTATTCGATGCTTTCATGTTTTTATCCCAAGAACGCAATTGTCCATTTTTATTATTTAATATCCAATAAATTAATAGCGCTTTATTGTATCTGATCTCTACTGACGCATTATGTCAGTAGAGATCAGATGTTTTGATTAAAGCTGGACTTTAATTTACAAATAAAAAATTAATAAGTATCTACTGCACATTTATGTTTCAGATGTGATCAAAGCTCTGAAATTTAAACTAAACAAAAAGAAAATCAAAAACCTGTCAAAAGATAAAAAGTCTTTACCAGCTGATATGACAAATCAAATCGCAGGTGGAGATATGTGGTCTACAAGAAACGTGCTATGTTATGGACCGCGATAATCTAGTTCATTGATTAAAAAGCCTCGATTGGTCGGGGCTTTTGCGTATAAAATTTTATTTATCGGGTATTTACAGCTAATTGTATATAGTTCGCCTCTTAACTTCGTAACTGTACTTGCGCAGAATATTCATCATATACTTGCTTTGATCCTTTAGTAATTAGCTTTAGATTAAATTTTTGTAAACCTTCCTCTGCCATATAAATTTACGCTTAATTTTTTAACCCTGCTTGATTCTCCCTTACTCTTTCTTAGTTATCTCTTACAAAGAGTGAAACTAATCTTTACATTTGTTTACTAATCAACCAAACAAAATATTGCTTTATTTAAACATAAAATTAACAATTAATTTACCTAAAACGATACAGCATTCAATATATAGAATGTTTTATTTTTTAAACCCTAGAAAAACAACATTAAGTATAATATTTGAGGAACAATGATGAAAATTTCAAACTTGATAAAAACCTCTGCTTGTTTACTTGTTGCAAGCCAAATAGCCCAAGCAGCTATCCCATATAAAAATACGACATATCAGTTTACACAACCTAATGGTGATCAAATCACATTAAGTATTAATGGTAATGATTATTACGCAGAGCAAAGAACACTATCAGGTGAACTCGTCATATTTGATAATGAGTTAAATGGTTTTTCTTTTGCAAAAGTATCAAATGATGGTGAAAGTATTGTATCTGAAAAGCGCTTAGTAACTCAAAAAAATGCTGTTTTAAAAAGTACTTCACATGTCAATAAACTTACACTTAAAAAGACAATCTCAGAAGAAGCAAGGCAGCGTATTGTTTTAAAAAATAAGCATATATTTTTAAATAAACAAGAACAAAAAACCTCATTTAAAAGTGCAGCAATGCAGTTACCTGGACAAGTTCAAGGGTTAACTATCATAATTCAATTCCCAGATGAACTCGGCACAATCTCACAAAACCAAGTTAATGCATTTTTAAATAACGTACCTTATACCGAATTTGGTAATGCACAATCTGTTCGTGGTTATTTTTTAAATGTATCTAATAACAAGCTTGATTATAAAAACACAGTAACCCGCTATTATACTGCTAAAAAAAATAAATCTTATTATGCCGATAATAGATATAGCTCATCGGTACGTTCACAAGAGTTGATTTCAGAAGCACTCAATTGGTTAGAATATACAGAAGGTTTTGATTTTTCGACTTTATCCACCAATAGTTCAAAGCAAATCAGAGGGCTTAATATTTTTTATGCTGGTGACTCTGATAGCGCATGGTCTAAAGGTTTATGGCCACATATGGCACGTTTAAGTCCCAGATTTTGTGCCGATAATGTATGTACAGATAGATATCAAATTACCAACATGGGAAATAACTTAGCCATAGGTACCTTTATTCATGAAAGTGGCCATTTATTAACAAATTGGCCTGATCTTTATGATTATGATGGTTCATCAGAAGGCTCTGTTGCAAGCTTTGGTGTAATGGGATACGGTGCAATTGGTCAGCAAAACAAATTTAAGCCCACACCTCCCGTTGCACATTTTAGATATTTAGCCGGTTGGGATACTGTGACTGAATTAAATCCAGCCATAAATAACCAAGCCCCAAAAGGTCGGTTAACCCATATATCAGGGTCAAATACATCTTATAAATGGACAAATCCTTCAAATGCAAATGAAGCATTTTATATTGAAGCTATTCATCAAAGTGAACAAAATCAATATCAACCAGATCAAGGGCTCGCAATTTGGCATGTTGATACGGCAGGCTCTAATTCAAATGAATGGCATCCATATATACAAATGGAGCATGCTGATGGTGATCGCGATCCAGAAAATAACCGTAACCGCAGTGACAATACTGACTTATTTGATGGTCAACAAACCCATAGTTTTGATAAAGTTACTCCCAATGCATATACCAGTAAAGGCACGAATGCGACTTGGTGGAATGGCTCAGACTCAGGCTTGTCAATCAGCGCCATTTCAGATCCTGCGACACAAATTTCATTTGATATATCAACAGTACAGCCTCCCAGTGGGGAGATTTACACAGGATCTTTATCTGAAAAAGGGCAAGATATTCATCCCGACGGGCGCTGGTTTCAATATTCAGGCGGCTTAATAAAACTCGATTTACTCGGCCCAAATAATACTGACTTTGACTTAAAACTCGAGCGCTGGAATGGGAGTTGGGCACAAGTTGATATTTCAGAATCACCAGACTCTCAAGAGTCAATTCAATATCAAGCAAATGATGGGTATTACCGAATTATCGTTTTATCATATTCAGGTGCAGGAAATTACACGCTTACTGTAAATAAGTAAACTTTAATTGAATCATTAAAATGTTCATTAAAGCGTACAAATTTTAATTAAATCGCATTCTTACTTTTTGGGTGAAATATCTCAAGTATTTCACCCACACTATACTTATACAAGTCAGTATATTTGAGGTATAAAAAGATGGAATCCGTTGTAGCACTTATTGGCTTAGTGATATTTACAGTAGCATTATATTTTTCAATGAAAATCTGGTCACGTTTTTTTAAAAAACAACTCCAACATAGTTAACTTTTGAGGTAAGTTAACTATATCAATAATACATTTCTTAACGTATGCCATGCATAGCACGCTTTAATATAGGTGAAATTAATAATAATAAAACACCACAACCGACTCCTACCCACATCAAAAATTCAAAAAGTTGTGTATAAGTAACGACCGCATCAGTAATATTAATACTTTCACTGCCATTGGTTTCAATTGCAGCGAGTTTACCTAAACGCATCGCTACTGTTTCCGATAATGCAGTTGCTAAAAACCAAACCCCCATTGAGAGGCCAACAACCCTATGAATAGCCAGCTTAGTTACAGCTGATAAACCAACAGGAGATAAACATAACTCCCCCGTCGTATGAATTAAATAGGCTAATACCAACCACCATAAACTTATTTGTCCCGCTTCATTTGGAAATTGTGCCCCCAATACCAAAACACCAAAACCTAAACCCGCTTGTATTATACCTAAGGCAAATTTTACGGGAATATTAGGGTTAAGGTTATATTTATCAAGCTTTACCCAAAGTGCCGCAAATGGTAATGCTAATAATATAATAAACCCCGCATTAAGAGAGCCAAATTGCCCTGCTGCTATTTCTATTCCAGCGATATTGCGATCTACAACACGGTCCGCAAATAACGTCATAGATCCTGCAGCTTGCTCAAATAAAGCCCAAAATACAATTGTTGAAAAAATCAAAACCATCAGTACTATCATTTGCTGCATTTCTTCTTTTGTGCCCTTGAGCACGGCATAGGTAATTAACCCAACACCTGATACCACAAGTAAAAACTGCTGCGCAGCAAAAACCATAGGTTCATGTTGTATCACTAACCAAAAAAGTGAAAGACTTAAAATAGAAATCAAATAAATTAAGTGTTCTCGACTGAGGGGACCAAAGATTTTTTCATGTAAAACTTCTGGAAACTCAGGTTCAGCAAGACCTTTTAAATATTTGTTTCCTTTAATAAATGTCAATAAACCAAAAAACATACCAATGCCAGCAGCACCAAAACCATAGCCCCATCCAAAAGTTTCACCTAAATAAACACAAATAATTGTTGCCATAAAAGACCCTAAGTTAATGCCCATATAGAAAATAGTGAAGCCTGAGTCTCTACGAGGATCATCTTGAGCATATAATTGCCCCACTATGGTTGAAATGTTAGGTTTTAAAAATCCAACTCCTACAACAATTAAAGCTAATGCAAAATAAAAAACATTTAGCGCTGCTACATCCTGAATTTTAACCGTTTGCGTTAACTTTGTGCCCGCAAGTATAACCGTACCATCATTAAGAGTAAGATCAGACTCAAGCAAAGTGCCTGCAACATACTGCACTGCTTGATGACCTTCTACAGCCATCAATAAATGGCCTAAACATAATAAAATACCACCAAACAATACAGCCTTTCGCATACCTAAGTAACGGTCGGCTAACATGCCTCCAATAACGGGAAGTGCGTATACTAAACCTGCATAAGCGCCTAAAACTTCTAATCCTTCGCCATCAGAAAACAAATGATATTTTGTGACATATAATAACAACAAATATTTCATGCCATAAAATGAAAAACGCTCCCATAATTCAGTAGCAAAACATACATACAAACCTTTGGGGTGACCAAATAGCTCATCTTGACTCATTTGTGTATTCTCTGATGTTACCGTTGTTTGTTCCATAAACTATCCAGATATAAGCTAAAGAAAGTCGTATTTAAGAAGTATAGGAAAAGTATCTTTAAATACCTATTTTCAAAGTGATATGATCTGGATAGACTTTTCTGGATGAATAAAAAAAATAGGTTATGACAACGCTATATATTACAGGTGCAGGTGTGAGTGCTCAAAGTGGCATCCCGACTTTTCGTGGGGAAGATGGGTTTTGGACCATAGGAAGTAAAAACTATACACCTCAGCAAATGGCAACACGTGCTATGTACGAAGAAAATCCTGGGGAGTTTTTACTTTGGTATTACCATAGGTTTGTAACTTATCGAAATTATGGCCCAAATGAAGTGCACTACTGGTTAAATGATAAGCAACTGATCACGCAAAACATAGATGGCTTAGATGCAAAAGCAGGAAATAAAGATTATATTTCTATTCATGGACGTATTAATGAAATGACTTTATTTCATGAACAAGGTGAAGCTGTAAAACGTTTACATGCGCCTTGGGAACACATAGATGAAACAAATTTAACAGCTTCGCTTTTAGACTTATTTAAAATTAGTAAAAAAGGCCCAGAGCTTAATGTGTCATTAAAGCCATACGTATTATTATTTGATGAACTTTACACTGAGTTATACCAAATAACGCAAGCACAGCAATATATGTTACAAGCCAGTCGCATTATATTTATAGGAACCTCTTTTAGCGTAAATATCACTCAGATGGCGATTGAAATAGCGCGAAAAAAAAATATTCCCATTGAAATTGTAGACCCACAACCTTGTCATATTTTACATGCAAATGTTACTTATCATTCAATGACTGCAAGTGAGTATATTGCTCTTTAACTCACTGAGTCTTTTGATACTGAATCTTTTGCTACCGAAATTGCAGACAATTTTTTTCTTAGGTCTAACATACGTTGAAAATGTTCATTTTTTCTAGGTAATTTATTTAACTGCACCATAAGCTGATTTGCACGTGTTAAATGATTTTGAAAATCATCATGCTGAACAGATTTTAATAATGCTTCAATTAAGTTTAATTTAATGCTGACATGATTAGGGTAACGACTTAGAATTAATGAAAGTTCTGTTACTGCATCTTGGTAATTTTTTTGATTATAATGCTTAACAGCTATTTTTATTACTGTTAATGTTTCTGCTTTACCTTGTTGACTTAATGGCGCTTGTAAAAATTGATCTACTTTTAACATAAAAACATCATCATTTTTATGTTTTTCAACAAGATCTAATAGTATTGGTTCTGCCTTTTCATCTATCTGAAAATGCATATAAGCTTTCGCAAGTTCTAATGCGATGTATCGGGGTAAATCTCCCTCTAATAAATCACATAAATTGGCTGATTCTTGCAGTGCTTTTGTGGCATTGTGTTTATCTTTATTGGTAAAAAATAAACACGCAGATGCCAATGTTGTTAAAATTTTATTTTCAGAATTTTTAAAATCTCGATTGATATTCGTCAGCTCTCTAAATACTTGCTGAGTCAGCTTATTAATATCCAGTTCATCCGTTAAATCGGAATAATCAGACATTGCTCGGGCAAAGTTCAGACCATTTTTTGGCGTATGATGAATTGAATTTTTTGATAAATCTAACGTTTTCTTATACGCAGTAATGGCATTATCATAATTTGTATTTTGTTCACACACACTGGCATATTCTTGTATTAAACTGACTGATCTTGGCGAAGTTTCTATCGCTTTTTCAAGTGTACTTTTTGATAATTCAAAATCCCCCTGCATTTTATAATTTTTAGCTAACCACTCATACCCTGGAATATATAGCGGGTTTTCTAATAATAATTTTTTAAATACATGTGTCGCTTTATCAAATAAACGATATTCCATATACACTTTGCCTAAACCTATAGCAGCCCATAAGCAATTTGCATCATTTGTATATCGTTCACAAATCTCCTCTGTTGCAGCAAACTCCCCTAACTTAAATAACTGTTGTGATTTTATTTTTAAACAGTCCTGACGGTAATTTGTATCCTGCATGAGATGCGCATCGCATAAAGTCAAAACTAATTCAGAATTTGCATTATCTAAAGCAAGATATATTTCTGAAAGTGCAGCTTTTTTATCCATTGTTTGTATTAATCGGCGTAAAAGCTCTTTTGTAGTGAAAGGTTTTGTTAAATAGGTATCTGGTTTATGCTCCATCGCACACAATACCATTTCTTGACTAGACTCAGCGGTTATCATTATTACGGTACATGTACGTTTTATGAGACCATTAACCCTGAGTTCTTCAAGCGTCTGCTGCCCATTTTTTTTACCTTCACCAAGATCATAACCTAAATAAATAATATCATAATCATGATCTTTACAATTTGATAAGGCATCAAAACTATTGCGAACACAATCTACTTGCCCAATGCCAAGCTTCATGGTGGAATTTTTAATTAAATCGCGGAAAACTTTATAACTTTCAATAATTAATGCTTTTTTTGTTGAAAAATCTATATCTAACATCTTTAAATCAATTTACCGCTGGGTTATGGCTCTAAAGCATTGTGTAATCGTTATTTCATTATAATAAAATAGTACTACTATCTAATTTTAAAGATTAAACGCCAATGAATATTTAAGCAAGTAATAGATTTCATGCCTCTAGTATTATTTGAGGGTTAAGTTTACACACAAGGATATACATGTGTATTCATCATTTGTTATGTTTTTTACATTCACTTGCACCTTTAAAAGTAATTGTAAAAGTTGAGCCAAAGCCCACCGTACTTTCAAAATGTATGCTAGCAGTCATATGTTCAACTAACATCTTAACGAGAGGTAGGCCAATCCCCATACCCGTTATGCAGTTTTTTTTTGCATAATCAAGCCTTACAAAAGGCTCAAATATACACTTATCATCCTCTATACTAATACCGACACCCGAATCTTTAACAGATAATTCAACTGAACCAACAGAATTCTTTAAAGCACTAATCTCAATGAAGCCATTATCTTTATTATATTTAACCGCATTAGTGAGTAAATTAATAAGTACTTGCCTTACTCTACCCATATCAGCCAAAATAACGAGGTTATTTTCTTCATAATCAATCGTGATATTTCGTTCTTCAGTAATCGGTTTTATCATAGCAATACTCGATTTTATAATGTCATTTAACTGACAATTATCTATGACGACTTCAAGTTCATCTTTACTTGTATTTACGACGTCTATTACATCATTCACCAGCATAGACAAATGTACCCCCGCACTATAAATTTGATTCGCCAACAATAAGTTTTGACTTTGACTTGGTCCGATACACGTTTTTAAAACTTGAGAACCCGCTAAAATGGCATTTAAAGGCGTATTTAGCTCATGGCTTATTTGAGACATAAATTCAGTTTTCACTTCATTTGCACGCTCTGCTTCTAATTTGGCACGTTGCAAATCATGGGTTCTTAGTTTTACTTTCTCTTCTAGTATTAAACGCGATTTAATAAGTTCAATTCTGGCATCGGCCAAATTTTTTAGCATATCTGAAAAAGCATTTTCTATTATCGTAAGTTCATTTTCTCGTTTATTTTTTAAATCTATTTTAAGTTCATCTAAGTCATCAAAGTTTACATTTTCAATTGCCTGAACCAACTTATTCAAAGGCGTTAGTAAAATGCGTTTTCCAACCCAGAAAAACAATAACCATAAGGCAATTGTTTTTATAACCGCATTAATAATTAATAAAATTATTCCAATTTTAACTCGGTCAATAATCACGGATGAATTCGAATAAAGCGTAGCTGTACCTACTTTTCTTGGTTCTCCTCTAAATACATAATGAATCGGAAACTGATACGAAAAAACATCTTTATATTCATTTTCTAAAATAAATAAGCCCATACCATGCGCATCATATTTTTTTTGTTGACCACTTTTAGTTTTTACAATGCCAATTGCTTTATAGTTTTGTTCTTTTTTTTCTATTTTAACGCCTATTATAATCGGAATAGCCATCATGCCATTAAGGGTATTCATTACTTGTTCGTCATCCAAATTCCATATTCCAGCACTTAAAACAGGTTCAAATATTTGCTGGTTTATAGCGAGTTCATTTTCTACTGATTGGCGTGTATGCTGATATTCTATTGATATTTGAATGATTGTAATAGTAAGTGCAACAATGCAGTAAAACCCAAAAACAATTTTAATCAATTGTGTTGCAATTGAGTTTTTTTGTAGAAATTTAATTGGTTTCATTGTGAGCTATGTTTCATTGTTCAATGGTCGCAAAGCCATCATTTATATATTTCATTAAGGCTAAATATAAAAATATGTGCCACCTCATGCTTTGCATATCAATTACAGCACTTGAATGCACCATGCGATCAAGCATTGTTAACATCATAACTTGCGAAACTTCAACTTGGGTATTGTCTATCTCCTGAAATCTCCCCCCTTGGTTTTTATTCGTAGAAAAAGAGTAATGCGTTTTAAATCCATAAAAATTAAAGCTGCACCCTAAAATATGAGCAAAAATAATCTGACTAACCCAATTATAAATAGTGAAACTATTAAGTTGCTGGTTTTTTATAATGTCAGCTTGACTGATTTGGGGAAATAAAGATAAAAGTCCCAAAAAAATAACTTTTTTATTGTTCATAATCTAAGTCATTTGTATGAATGGATACCATTTAAGTAAAGCACTTATTTAATACATATCAACTAAACCCAGATTAACAATCAAGCTACAAGTCCCAATTTTACTGACCTAAATGAAAGTGATTTTTCTATCGGGTTTCAAACTGATTAAACTGCTGAAATTCAATATATTGCCAATTTATATTATCAACTACCGCCAATTCAGGTCCTTGAGACAAAAAAGTAATGAGGTGTAAGAGATCATTATCACTACCCGTTGCCATCACTTCAACATCACCATTTGATAAATTTTTTGCGTATCCTTTAATATTGAGATTTTGTGCTGCTTCTTTTGTTGATGCCCGAAACCAAACTCCTTGCACTTTTCCTGAAACAACTGCTTTAATACTTTTATTCATGATTTTCTCTTTATTATTTCTAAATAGCACACTAAAATTAGCGGCTTTAATTTAAAGCAATAATATACTCAGTTTAAAATGAGTATTTGGAAACCTTATGTCGTCAATCCTATTTTTACAAGCTGGTCGAGAAAAATCTTTAAAACGCAAACACCCTTGGATTTTTTCAAAAGGTATTAAGAAAATTAAAGGTAAACCAGGATTGGGTGACACAGTTGAAATTCAAGACTCAAATGGCAATTATTTAGCAACAGCGGCTTATAGCCCACATTCACAAATTCGTGCGCGAATTTGGACTTTTGATAAAAACGAAACCATAGATCAGGCTTTTTTTGAAAAGCGTATTCGACGTGCATTATTTGCCAGAGAAGACGCAATAAAACAAGGTGGACTAACAGGCTTTAGATTAATTGCTGCCGAGTCAGATTCGATTCCAGGCGTTACTATAGATAAATTCGATAATTATTTAGTTGGACAATTTTTAAGTGCTGGAGCTGAGCGACATAAAGGTGACATTGTACAAGCATTACGTAATGTATTTCCTGATTGTAATATTTATGAACGTTCAGATGTAGAAGTGCGTAAAAAAGAAGGGCTAGAACCAATAACAGGCGTACTTTGGGGAGTTGAACCACCTGAAGTTGTCGTAATCGAAGAAAATGGTTTAAAAATTGAAGTTAATATTAAATCCGGCCATAAAACTGGATTTTACTTAGACCAACGTGACAGCCGTGCCGCATTAGAGCGTTTTGTAAAAGATAAAACCGTTTTAAACTGTTTTTGCTACACAGGCACTTTTGGCTTATATGCACTGCGAGGTGGCTGTGAGTCTGTAACAAATGTTGATGTGTCTCAACCTGCACTTGATACTGCAAAACGTAATGTTGAACTAAATGAACTTGATTTAAACAAAGCTAATTTTGAAAAACAAGACGTATTTAAGTTGTTACGCCAGTACCGCGATGAAGGCAAAAAATTTGATACTATTGTTATGGATCCCCCTAAATTTGCTGATAATAAAGCTCAGTTAACAGGTGCCTGTCGTGGCTATAAAGATATCAATATGATTGCAATGCAAATTTTAAAACCTGGCGGCACACTACTGACCTTTTCATGTTCTGGTTTAATGGAACAAAACTTGTTTCAAAAGGTAGTTGCCGATGCTGCACTAGATGCAAATAGAGATGTATTATTTATGGAGCGCTTAAATCAGGCTGCGGATCATCCTATCGCAGGCTTTTATCCAGAAGGGTTTTACTTGAAAGGATTAATTTGTAAAGTTTTTTAGTCATATATCGAATTCGGGGCAATAAAATAGATAATTTACACTATTTTTTACCCCGCTATCCCAACTAATAAAAATTACTGTGTGATTTTTATTAGTTCATTTCAATAAACTCTAAACCAATTAAATACTCTTGTGACTCAAGACTTGTGCATCGAATAACCTTTGCGATTGCATCAAGAGAAGGAACGCCATTATTTGTTGAGTCTACTTTAATTTTAAGCTCAGTATTAACCTCTAATGGTTCATCTAACTCTATAGACATACCTGTTGCGCTTAAATCACGACAAACTCCATCTAATTGGCGACCTGACTCCGAATCAAGTAAATTAATTTGAACCTGAGCATTTACCATCATTCTGAAAAAATTACGTTTATCTTCGTACAACATACTGCTCCATGCTCCATTAATATCGTTATTTTTCTTATAATGACTTAAAAATCCCTAAAACACAGATTTAAAAGCAATTGGTATATTCTAAGTTAATGAGATGAAAAAAAAATGCAAGCCTTATTAAAAATATATACCGAAACCATTTCAAGATACGAGTTTTAGGACTGCGAAGCAATTCATAAACTAGGTGCACCTACGTATTAATGATTGACTCCTTGAAAGATAGTAGGCCGACAATATGCTCCTGCATTGTTCATGTACCAACATCCATGTTAGTAACAACAAGCATGGTTTTCTCAGAAGTCATAATATTAATAAGGTTAATTATAAACTCACTCTAACTCTTTAATTGCATTCACAATACGTTTTGCCGAAATAGGATAAGGTGTGCCTAAAGTTTGAGCAAAAAATGACACTCTCAATTCTTGCTGCATCCAAAAGATATCCTCTAGCACTTGAGGCATTTTGACCTCTTTAGGTATATTTTTTGTTTGAGCTTTATAAAGTTCCGCCAATTTATCTAGCTCTAATATACACAACCTGTCTCGATTCACATCCACTCGAAGTTTTTCCAACCTGCGTTCAATGGCATTAAAGTAACGAATTAAATCTTTCATTTTATGTGCGCCAAACTTACTAATAAAACCTTTAAAAATAAGATTTTGCAATTGAGATTTAATATCACCATGCGCGTTTATTAAAGATAAATCAACTCGTCCTTTTAAACGTTTGTTTACACTATGAGCAAGTCTCAATACCTGTTCAGCATCGATGGCAATTTTTACAACAGTTTCATCTAAGTTCGCCCTTACATGTTCTTTCATATTTTCAAAGTCATCTGAGGTGCGAATAGAATTATCACGATTCAATTCATCACACAGTTTATCAACACCTGCTGCAATACAATCATCAATTAACTCATTAACTTTACCAAATGGGTTAAAATATAAGCCCAACTTTGCCTTGTTCGGTAATTTTTGTTGCAGATATTTAATTGGTGAGGGTACATTTAATAATATTAAACGACGTAACCCCAAATTATGCGCTGTAATTGCTTTTTCTTCAGAGTCAAATAACTCAATAGATGTACTGGATTTTTTATCTACTAATGCAGGAAATGCTTTAATTTCGTAACTCCCCTGCTTTTTTACATAAGACTGAGGTAATTCACCAAAACTCCACTGCGTAATATCAGACTGCTCTATGCCTTTATCTGCCACTTTAGACAAGGTTGCACTCACTTTACCTTGTAATTGTTGTTTTAGCTTTTCAAGATCTGTACCACGTGCTAATAATTTATCTTTATCACCGCGTACTTCAAATTGAATGCGTAAATGTGTTGCAAGTGCATCATAATCCCATGCTTGAGCGTCAATTTTAACACCACTCATACGTAATAATGGCTTAGTGATGGCTTCGATAAAACGCCCTTGCATAGGCTCTATATCACTCATAACCGCATCAGCATAGTTCGGAACAGGCACAAAATTTCGTCTGATTGTTTTTGGTAGCGATTTTAATAAAGCACAGATCAGCTCATGTCGAAATGCAGGGATGTGCCAGTCAAATCCTGTCGCTTCAACCTGATTTAACAGTGCTAATGGAATTTGCACTGCCACACCATCTATCTCATTACCAGGATCAAAATGATAACTCAGCGGTAAAATAATATTATTCTGCTGCCAAGTGTCTGGGTGTTCATTATCTGTGATATGTTCCGCTTGATGTTGCATTAAATATTCACGGGTCATATGCAAAAAGCGTTTTTGTGTTTGCTTTTGTTTTTTCCACCAAAGATTAAAGTCAGCACGATTGTTGATATGTTCAGGTAATCGTTCACTATAAAATTCATACAGGGTCTGTTCATCAACTAAAATATCACGCCGCCTAGCTTTATTTTCTAAGCTTTGAATTTCATCAACTAAATTTTGATTAAACTGTAAAAAGCCTTCATTTTGACCAAGCTCTTGCCCAACTAAAGCGGTGCGAATAAATAAGTCTCGACACACTTTTTCATCAATTTTGCTATAAATGCACTTACGTTTATTAACTATTACTAAGCCATATAAAGTTTGTTGCTCAAATGCCATAACACAGCCAGGTTTCTTCTCATAATGAGGTTCGCTATAGCTACGTTTTACTAAATGTGA
Organism: Pseudoalteromonas denitrificans DSM 6059; assembly: GCF_900112265.1. Lineage (GTDB taxonomy): Bacteria > Pseudomonadota > Gammaproteobacteria > Enterobacterales > Alteromonadaceae > Pseudoalteromonas > Pseudoalteromonas denitrificans. Next base: position 101,275 of record NZ_FOLO01000014.1, read on the forward strand.
CGCAATTGACTCTAACCATTTAACATCAATTTTGGCATTAATGCGCCCATACAGTTTAGAAGTTTCAACCAACTCTGCCGACATCAGCCATTTTGGGCTTTTCTTAAATAAACTCGAACCAGGAAAAACATAAAACTTGGAGTTTCGCGCACCTAAAAACTGACGGTCTTCATCTTTAAAACCAATATGACTTAACATGCCAGACAACAGCGCTTTGTGTATTACTTCACCATCTGCATTTGTTTGATTAACTTTAAAACCCATTTCCTGACAAATAGTGATTAATTGATAAACAATATCTTGCCATTCACGCACACGCATATAAGCCAAAAATTCTTTTTGACATAAACGACGAAATTGATTTCGGTTTAACTCAGTTTGTTGTTCATCTAAATAGCGCCACAAATTTAAAAAAGCAACAAAATCTGAGTCTGGATCACTAAAGCGATTATGTTTCTCATCACTGGCTTGTTTTTTATCTGATGGGCGTTCCCTTGGATCTTGAATAGACATTGCAGCAACAATGACAATCACTTCAAATAAACCGCCTTCATGTGCTGCGGTTAATACCATTTTTGCTAAACGTGGATCGACAGGTAACCGGCTTAAATCACGGCCACTTTTTGTGAGTTTTGTTACATTATTTTTTGATGCATTGCGTTCTTTTTTATTTGAAATCGCTTTAAGCTCTTCTAATAACGTTAAACCGTCATTGATATTTCGACTATCTGGTGCTTGTAAAAATGGAAACTTATCCATATCTCCCAAGCCCAAGGAAATCATTTTTAAAATAACAGAAGCTAAATTAGTGCGTAATATTTCAGGATCAGTAAATTCAGGACGCCCCGTAAAGTCTTCTTCTGAATATAATCGAATACACACACCCGCTTCTACACGACCACAACGCCCTTTTCTTTGATTTGCACTAGCTTGTGAGATGGCTTCTATGGGCAATCTTTGTACTTTAGTACGCGCGCTATAACGACTGATCCGCGCGGTACCTGGGTCAATAACATACCGTATACCAGGAACCGTTAGAGAGGTTTCAGCAACGTTAGTACTCAATACGATACGTCTACCACTGTGGCTTGAAAAAATACGATTTTGTTCTGCGTTCGATAAACGAGAATATAAAGGCAAAACTTCGGTATGACGTAAATTTCGTTTAATTAATGCATCAGCGGTATCACGAATTTCTCGCTCACCATTCATAAAAATCAAGATATCTCCTGGACCTTCATGCATTAATTCATCAACGGCATCAAAAATACCTTGAAGTTGATCGCCCTCACCTTCTGACTTTTTATCATTATCTTTAATACTATAATCAGAAATCGGATTATAACGAACTTCTACAGGATAAGTCCGTCCTGAGACTTGAATAATCGGTGCATTATTAAAGTGCCTTGAAAACTTTTCAGGATCTATCGTTGCCGACGTGATAATTACCTTTAAATCCGGGCGTCTGGGCAGTAATTCTTTTAAATAACCTAAAATAAAATCGATATTTAAGCTACGTTCATGTGCTTCATCAATAATGATCGTATCATATTGATTTAAAAATTTGTCCTGCTGAATTTCTGCAAGTAAAATACCGTCAGTCATCAACTTTATATAAGTTTGCTCTGTAACTTGATCGCTAAAACGAATTTTATAACCAACCTGTTGACCAAACTCAGTATTTAATTCTTGTGCTATACGACTCCCCACACTTCTGGCAGCTAGTCGTCTTGGTTGTGTATGACCAATATACCCAGCAATTCCTCTACCCAACTCTAAACAAATTTTAGGTAATTGTGTGGTTTTACCTGAGCCCGTTTCCCCCGCTAAAATCACCACCTGATTATTGGCAATCGCTTCTTTTATTTCGTCTTTCTTTTGACTAACAGGTAAATTTTCTGGGTAGGTAATTTTAGGGATATTCTGTGCTCTAATGTCTCGCGCTAATATGCTTTCTTCGATTGATTGTTGAATTTTAGCCAGTGCATCAGATTGTTTAATTTCATCTTTTATTTTTTTAATACCATCGATGCGGCGTTTAAAAAAGAACTGATCTTTTTTAAGACAATTATTTAGCTTTTTATATAATTTGTTACACACATCACGGCTATTTAGTTTTTGTGACTCAGACGACATTCAAGTTTCAGCTTTCAATCAAAAAAGGACGTAGATATTAACAAAATTTCTCTTTTACGAATAGCAGATTTTCTTAACTCTTTAAATTCATATAAGGACACAATTCCTCTTTGCCATTTTCTTTAATTTGAACTTTAAATAATTGAACTATACTGAATTTTATACAGCTTGTTCTCAATAACAAGACAAAAGGATACATCAGTGAACTACACGGATAAAACACTTTTAGAGCGGATGAAAATAACAAAAATAGAGATCCTTGAACGTCTCAATATACTGGGCCTTCATGATGAGGAAATAAGGTTACTTTCAAAAAGTAGACCTTTTATCGAAACAAAGATAGAACACATAATTAATACCTTTTATCAAAAACAAATCAGTAACGATGAGGTCGCAGCTTTAATTGGCGATTCAGATACGCTTGTCCGATTAAAAGAAGCACAACACGCTTATATCTTAGACTTGTTTTCTGGTAAATATGATGCAGATTATGTCAATAACAGATTAAGAATAGGCATGGTGCATAAAAGAATTGGAGTTGACCCAAAGCTATACCTTACTGCTCTATCTGATCTTAAATATATAATAATCCCAATACTGATAGAAAATATAACGAATACTGAAACAACTATTAGAGCATTAGACAAATTACTCACATTTGATGCGACCTTAGTATTTGATACCTATATAGATAGCATCGTAAGTGAAGTTGTGTCTTCAAAAGAAAAATTAGAAATATATGCACATAATTTAGAAAGAAAGTCTAAAGAATTTGAGCGACTTTCAAAACTTGATTCCATGACAGGTTTGTATAACCGACGTGCTATGCAAGATATGTTAAATAGAGAACTTATTGTTTCAAAAAGACGAAAGTCCAACTTATCTTTAGCCTATTTTGATATTGATGATTTTAAAAACATCAATGATTTAGAGGGGCATAATAAAGGTGATAAAGTAATTATCTTTATTAGTTCACTACTACTGAACCAAACAAGAGAAGTTGATATTCCTTGTAGAGCAGGTGGAGACGAGTTTTGTTTAATTTTACCTGAGTGCAATACAATAAACGCAAAAAATATATGTACAAAAATATTAGCAAAATTTATTGAAAATTATCCTAATTATAATTTAAGCATAGGTATTGCAGATACAGGCAATAACTATGCATTAAAAGAATATGACCTTATAAAATCAGCTGACAGCAAGATGTATAAAGCAAAAAAAGAAAACGCTCAAAAAATTCAAATTTGAATGAGAAAGCCCCTTCTTTATGCTATTCCACGTTAAAACATATTTATATCGTTCTTAAACGCTCACCTTGAAGTTACGAGGCTATTATCTCTAAAGTGCATTTTTTGCAAAGTTATCAACTGAAATAGCTGACATTCTTAATTCATTTGCAGCTAACATTTTCTCAGCTTCATGTTCTGTAATTAATTCAATTGATTTTGCTTGTTCTATCATTTCAGTCATAGATAAATTAGCTTCAAGCTTTTCTTCTTTTTTAGCTAATTGTAATTTACTAAATAAAGCTTCACATTGATGCATAGCCAAAAATGCATTTTCCATAATATGCATACCACCACTATCACCTTCATGACATAAATGACTTAATCTATTTCTCATTACTCCAGGTTGTAACATATGCGTGCAAACATCTTTGCAGGTATCATCCATAACCTGTTGGTAGTGATTCCCCCAAGGGAATACCAAACGTTTTAAAATAAACGAGAATATTTTTGATGGGAAATTTTCAAAAAAGCCATCAAATGCTTGCCCAATTTGATACAAACAATGTTCAAGTGAATAATGAACAAAGGGTAAATCGGCTTGCTGACGCCCTTCATCTTCGTAACGTTTAAGTACTGATGAAGCGATGTATAGCTGGCTTAAAACATCTCCTAGCCTTGCAGATATCATTTCTCTACGCTTTAAGTCCCCCCCTAAACGTAGCATGGCTACATCTGTGCAAATTGCAAGGGAACGGCTCATTCGTGTTAACTGTTTATAATACTTTGCTGTAGGTCCACTGACGGGAGCCTTACAAAATATAGACTGTGTTAAACCATGTCCTATTGCAGCACCAGCATTTGTTAAAGCAAATAAAATATGTTTTGTAAGTAAATCATCAAACGTCTGTAAGCCTTTATCAAAGTCGTCTTCATTAGCAGCAAACATTTCTTTTAAAACATATGGATGACATCGTGTTGCGCCTTGACCAAAAATCATTAGATTACGCGTTAATATATTCGCACCTTCTACCGTAATCGAGATAGGCATGCCCATATAAGCATGACCTAAATAATTATTAGGACCCAGCTGTATGCCTTTGCCTCCATGAATATCTAGCGCATCATTGATAATTGTCCGACTCATTTCTGTCATGTGATATTTTGCAATAGCCGTAACAACAGACGGACTGATTTTCAAATCAATTGCACCTGCTGTCATAGTACGCATTGCTTCTAAGCTATATGTAAACCCCCCTATTCTAGCTAATGACTGTTGCACACCTTCAAATTGACCAATAGATAAACCAAATTGTTTACGTACATAAGCATATGCCCCCGTCATTTTAGAGCAAACATGTCCGGTAGCAGTTGCTAATGCAGGTAGTGAAATGCCACGTCCCGCGCTTAAGCATTCCACTAACATACGCCAGCCTTTTCCCGCAAAATCGGGGCCGCCGATGATCCAGTTCAAAGGAATAAACACATCTTTACCATAGGTTGTACCATTCATAAATGCCATTGCCATCGGATTATGACGTTCACCAATTTCAACACCTTTATGATCTGTAGGGATCAAAGCACACGTGATCCCTATATCTTCTTGCTCACCTAGCAAGCCATCAGGATCGTACATTTTAAAGGCTAAGCCTAAAACACTGGCAACAGGCGCTAAAGTGATATACCTTTTTGACCAGTTAAGTTTAATGCCTACAACAGTTTCACCATTAATTTCGCCTTCACAGACAACGCCAGTATCAGGAATACTGCCCGCATCAGAACCCGCTTCAGGCCCTGTAAGAGCAAAACAAGGCACTTGTGAACCATTTGCTAATTGAGGCAACCAATATTCTTTTTGTTCTTCGGTGCCATAGTGCATTAATAATTCACCTGGACCTAAACTATTAGGAACCATAACAGTCACAGCTGCACTTAAACTTCGTGTTGCAATACGCGATACTATGGTTGAGTTTGCTATCGCTGAAAAGTCTTTACCCCCGTAACTTTCAGGAATAATCAAAGAGAAAAAACCTTCATTTTTTAAATATTGCCAAACCTCAGGGGGTAAATCTTTTGTTTCATGCACTATTTTATAATCATCTAACATATTGCATAGTGTATTAACTTGATTATTTAAAAATGTATTTTCTTTTTCTGATAATGAAGGCTTTGGATAATTGTGCAAAACTTGCCAGTCTGGTGAGCCTTTAAATAACTCACCATCCCACCAGATATCTCCAGCTTCCATCGCTTCTCGCTCAGTTTGAGATAGTGGAGGTAAAATGCGTTTAAAAATTTTAAAAGCAGGACGAGTTAGCAAACTTATTCTGATATCTTTAATTAAAAACATAACAATAAGCGTTGCTATTAATAATAAAAAAATTGACATTCAAAACTTCCTTTTATTAATCTAGTTTTGATTAAATACATGATTTTAGTTTAGGGGCTGTTGATCTTTCACATTGGCAGCCAAATCATTGCACACGCCAGTGCTAGCATACTTTCAAACTGTAACTTTAATTTATCATATCTTGTAGCTATAGCACGGAAGTGTTTCAGTCTTGCAAATGCATTTTCAACTAAGTGCCTATATTTATATAAGCACCAATCTATATCTCCATTACCCGTTTTTGAGTTCTGCTTTCTGGGGATCACAGGGCTTGAATTTCTCTCTCGAACTTTATTTCTAATCGCTTCACTATCATAGCCTTTATCCGCGATAACAAAATCACCTTGAGGCAATAATTCAATCAACTCATTTGCTACTTTACTATCATGAACATC